>NZ_JAHLQM010000005.1 GCF_018919165.1 Amphibacillus sp. MSJ-3
TCTTTCCATAGTTTTTTTCTAATATGCGGAAAGTCTCTCTTTATCAATCGAGAACTTGCACTCTTATAAGCGTTAATGAACTTTGATAATTCAGAGTTAGGATGTGCTTTGAATAAGATGTGGATATGATCTTTATCGTAATTCCATTCCACTAAAGAAATTTTGTATTTACTTCCAATCTCAACGAACATATCTTTTGCAAAATCAGATATTTCATTATCAAATACTTGTCTGCGATATTTTACAACCAGCACAAGATGATAGTGCAATAAGAACACTGAATGATTATTGTTATCTAATTTCATTGGTATATCAGTCCTTTATCCAGCTGAGAGTGATTGTATCACAAGCTTTGGTTAAAGCCAACCGAAATTCATCTCCCACCTACTCATTGGGCTATCGCCCTTCTCATTCCTTGTGGATGGGAGACTTCTTTCGGAAATCCGTTAAAGAAACTAGAACTAAACGGTTAAGAACAATCTTAAATAATTATTTCCCCTGGATTAACTGATTGTACGCTTTCCCACTTCAATTATATAAAGGAGAAGATCGAATCATAGATATTTGATCAATAGTCGGGTAAAATTCGACAATAATATCGTTATTCCCCGGGAAATATACTAATTTAACAGACGTTAATCAATTATGCTATTTTGATAGAATATTGATTGGTTTACCGCAGTGTAACTATCAGTAAGATTCCCACATCAAGCATTTGAAGAAAAATAAGGATTGTGAATGGGAAGTCAACTGACAGTAACGGCCCGATTGGTTCAAGGGCCTTTAGGTCATACCCTTGTGGTACTAATAATCAGTGGGGATAAACCTCCCCACTGATTAAAGTTTCACTTTACCGCAGTGTAACTGTCAGTAAGATTCCCACATCAAGCATTTGAAGAAAAATAAGGATTGTAAGTGGGAGATCAACTGACAGTAACGGCCCGATTGGTTCAAGGGCCTCTAGGTCATACCCTTGTGGTACTAATAATCAGTGGGGGATAAACCTACCCACTGATTAAAGTTTCACTTTATCAGGAATGATGACTAAAAAAGTGGGCTACTTATAGCATTTCAAATAAATCAGGTGTATCATAGATAAAGAAAAAAATTGTTTTGAGGGATACATATTGAAGAAAATAGTTATTATTTTATTACAAATTGTACTTATCGATATTTTTTTACTGGTCGGAATTGGAATAAAGCAATTAATTCCAATTCCATTACCTGCAACGATAATTGGTTTGATTTTGTTGTTCTTTGCCTTGAATAGTAAATTAATAAAATTGGAATGGGTTGAACAGGGTGGACAATGGTTAATGGCGCAATTATTATTATTTTTTGTTCCATCAGCTGTTGGGTTAATGGATTATCAAGAGCTGTTTAGTTTACAGGGTGTTTGGCTAATGTTAATTATTTTATTAAGTACAATCATTGTCCTTGGTGTGACGGGACGTATTGTTCAATTATTTGAGGGAAGTAAATGATGAATATCGTATGGATGACATTACTAACAGTTATTTTATATGGAGCTGTCAAAGGACTTGAGAAGCGTTTTCCTATTTTGGCATTTCACCCACTAATTTTAACTCCCATCTTAATTGTTATAGCTATTTTATTATTAGATATACCGCTGGTTCAGTATCAAGAGGGGACAAGTATGTTAACCCATTTGCTTGGCCCGGCAACCATTGCGTTTGCGATTCCAATTTATAAACATTTTGATACAGTCAAAGCCTATTTTAGTTTAATACTTGTCGGTGTTTTCATTGGTTCAATTGTAGCCATCTTTTCAACTTTAATCCTTTCTATACTGGCTATGCTTGAAGAACATTTTGTAATTAGTTTATTACCACGATCAATTACGACACCACTAGCGATTGAGGTATCTAAAGAAATTGGTGCTATCCCATCTTTAACCATTGTCTTTGTTATCATTACGGGCTTGCTAGGTAGTCTTATTGCTCCTTTTGTTTTTGATTGGTTAAAAATAGAAACACCACTGGCGAGAGGAATAGCATTGGGGATGGCCGCACATGCTGTAGGAACGAATCGAGCTTTACAATACGGGGAGGAAGCAACAACATACTCTACTTTAGCTATGATTTTTGCTGGCATCATAACAACTGTTTTAGGTATAACTCTCCTACCTTGGTTGATCACTATACTAGTATAATAAATTACCAATGTTAATCGTTGTATTTACTAGCTAGTAAAGGCCTGTTTGGTCCATCAAAAATTCAGTTGAAAAAGGAACTTACTAAAAAAGGACTCCTTTTTACTGGTCCTAAACTAGCCGTAAGACTCCAAATCAAAAGGGGAGGAAAAAGTAGTTGGCGTCAAACGGCTAGGAAAGCTGCCAATAGTTGATTTATTTTTTCTCGAGAAGGGTAACTGTGAAAATAGTCCATAAGGATAGTTACCTTATTTTTGTGCGGATTATTCGCAATTTGTTCGATTCTTCATTTCAATTTTTTATTGAATAGGGGAGAAGGTTTCGCAATTAAATGAACCGTTCTTGTCTTATATTTAATTAGCGCTTATAAAGACTTTTCTACATTTTCAGTGAATTGATCGATTTGTTTAGCAAAGGCATTTGAATCAAGTGATTGTTGATAGATGGACTCAAGTTTTTTCTCTACTTCTAAAGCTTTTGCCAAAAGTCTTGTTCCATGTTGGATAAAGTATTTGTATTGGATGGTTAAATGAGAAATCTCTTCATGGTATTTTTCATCAGTACCATGTGCAATCGTTGTCTGGTATAGATCGATGAGTTGATCCCCATGACGATTTGGCTCATACTCATGTGGAGCGGTACTGTCAAAAATAGCGATACCCAATTCGCGAATAATAACCATATCAAGACTATCTGGATCGAAGCCACAATGATAAACCTCAATTGAAAAATGCCGTCTTTCTGCTTCAGCGACAATCTTTCTTAATAGTGTAGACTTCCCTGAACCTGCCCGCCCTTTGATTAAGTAGCGTTTCCCTAATTGCTCTGTTAATTGATCAATAAAATCGATGACGCCATTAGCAGTAGATGCACCTAAAAAACGATGACGGATGATTGGTTTAATCTTTTGGCTCGTTTCATTCTGGAAAATTTCATCAATTAACTGGTCTGTAACTAGATTAGCTTTATTAAAATCCATCGCATGAATATAGATTTTTTCAAGCTGATCATGAAGATCAAGTCCCCTTGCAAAGGCCTTGTGGGCTTCCTGAATGTGACGATCCCGCTCATGCTGAAACTTAAGGATTTGTTCCCGATTAGTCAGAAGGTCCTTTTGATTAAAAACTGAGCTTAAATCTACTAAGTGTTCAATTACTCCTAATGCCTTTATGGGATAGTTCAGATGCTGTGTTCGATCAATAATGGCACAGCTTAACCGTCTGTTAATCACGCCAGACATGACTGTGTGATCGATACTGTTTAATATTAATTCTATTTTTTCCCCACGTGCACGCCAGCGGTCAAAGAAAATCCGAACAAACTCTGATCGTTCTTTTGTTGTCGCACCTTCAATTAGAAAAATATGATCAAGTCCAATTAAATTTGACGCTAATAAATCTTGATATCCAGCAGATGTATGTGCGCTAGAAAAATAAATTAATTGTTCCATATCAAGTCCCTCCTTAAAATTACACCATATAAAGTATATGTTAACCTTATATAAATCATGCCAAAAACAAGCTAGATTGCGCAAGCAGAAATAGAATGACTGAATTTAATTATATCAAAATAGGGTTGATCTAGGGATTATAGGGAATATTAACTATGAAGGCAATTTACTGACGATAAAGTGAAGCTTCCCCCTTGAGTGTGAGTTAGATAAATTAGCCCTAGCGCTTATAGTGATTTCCTGATTCTTTCTATCTATGATTGACATGTGGGTCTTATCGTCAGTTGGGCTAGGGTAAAATAACTAGACCGAGGATAAAATAAGTTTCTTATATATGTCAACTTGTAGAATATATGGTATACTAAAAAAAGAAAATAAATTTATTTTTGGTCAAGTTTATAGAAATAGAGGAAGGTGATCAGCTTGAAAAAAATAGCTATCGTTACATCAGGTGGAGATTCCCAAGGGATGAATAGTGCAATTCGAGCAGTTGCAAGAACGGGATTGGCCAATAACTTTGAAATATTTGGTGTTCGCAAGGGATTTAAAGGGTTAATTGATGATGATTTTATAACATTAGGTTCAAAAGAAGTTAGTGATATTCTATATCGAGGAGGGACTTTTCTCCAATCTGCACGTTCAAAAGAATTTTTGACACCAGAAGGACAAGCACAAGCTGTTGAAAATCTTAATGCAAAAGGAATCGATTATGTAGTTGTGATCGGTGGTGACGGAAGTTACAAGGGTGCTCAAGCTCTTGAACGTCATGGGATAAAAACATTTGGAATACCAGGTACGATTGATAATGATATTCCATTAACAGATTATACAATTGGATTTGATACAACACTGAATGTCGTAACAAATGCAATCGGCAACTTACGTGATACAATGAGCAGTCATGAACGTGTCAGTGTCATTGAGGCGATGGGACGTAATTGTGGGGATATTGCCCTACAAGCAGGAATTGCTAGCGGTGTTGATGCGATCTTGATTCCCGAAGTTAAACCTGATATTGAAAAGACTGCAGCTAGTATAAAAAAAGGTTTCGATCGTGGCAAATCACATAGTATCGTTATTGTTGCTGAAGGCGCTGGGACAGCAGAAGATGTCGCAAAACAAATAAAAGATTTAACAGGATTAGATACGCGCCCAACAGTGCTTGGTCATATTCAAAGAGGAGGAACACCAAGTGCCTTTGACCGTGTTTATTCAAGCCGCTTAGGTCATAAAGTCATTGAATTGATTCAAGAAGGAATAACGGGAGTCGGTCTTGGAATAGAAAGTAATCAGATTACTTATCATAGCTTTGAAGATATCTTTAATGCTAAAAATCAAATTAATGAAAAACTTTATCAAATCTTTGAAGATTTAGTTTAAGCGATCATATGATCCATAAAGAAATAGCCCTAATTTCTAGGGCTATTTCTTTTGTAAATCATTATTCAGTTAAGCTAACATCTTTAAGCATTAATATACCTGTTGGGTGTTGCCAGAAGCCTTGTACTTTATCACTAACACCTAGAAGGAACTCTTGGTGGTGAATATAAATCATTGGTGCTTCATCAACAAGAATTTCTTGTACTTGACGGTATAAATCTAAGCGTTCGTCTGCATTTGGATTTTGACGAGCTTCGACTAACAATTTATCCACTTCAGCATTGTCCAAGAATGTACGGTTACCTGGTTCACCGAAATTATCAGTGTGGAATAGTGGGTACATTCCATAATCAGCATCACCAGTAACAGTTGACCATCCAAGAACAAACATATCATGCTCACCAGCGGCTGTATTTTCTAAGTAAGCACCCCACTCAACTTGTTCAATTTCAACTTCTACACCAATTTCCTTAAGTTGTGCTTGAACAAAAGTAGCAGTATCAACACGTTCACGAGTATCGTTTGTCCATATTGTTGTTGAGAAGCCATCTGGGTAGCCTGCTTCAGCAAGCAATTCTTTTGCTTCTTCAACATTATATTCTAGACCTTCAATTGAATCATCATAACCAAATACATCTGGTGCTAATGGACCGTTTGCTGGGATACCGGCACCATCATAAATCCCTTCAATAATAGCATCCTTATCAATTGCTTTAGAAATTGCTTGACGAACTAGTGGATCATCAAATGGTTCTTTTGATGCATTAAATCCAATATAAGAAAGTGATACTGAAGGTTGTTTATTTACATGTACACCTTCTGTTGCTTCAATTCGTGAAACATCAGATGGACTCAATGGATCAGTGATATGTGCAGCTTCTGTTTCGAGGTCTGCAATACGAGTTGAGTCTTCAGGTACAACTTTAAATGTAATTGAATCTAGATGAGCAGGTTCACCCCAGTAATCATCGTTTCTAACCAATTTAATTTCTTCACCTGGTGTCCAACTGTCAAATACAAATGGCCCAGTTCCAACTGGTTCAGCATTGATTACACTACCTGGCTCCTCGCCATCTTCCATTGCTGCATAATCTTTTTCGATTAATTCTCCTGAGATCATGCCACCACCATTATGCGCCAAGTGCGCTGGAAGTGGTGCAAAGGAATATTCAGTAACAAATTGAATTGTATAGTCATCAACAACGTTAATTTCAGATATCATATCATATAAAAATGCTCTTGGTGATGCGATAGCATCGTCTAGAATACGATCAAGATTTGCTTTAACAACCTCTGCGTTAAAATCTGAACCATCATGGAATTTAACTCCTTCCTCAAGTTTAAATTCCCATGTTAAGTCATCTATCATTTCCCAATCATAAGCAAGACCTGGTTCAAGCTCCATATCTTGATTCTGAGTAACTAATGCTTCATAAATATTAAAGGTAACGTTACTTGAAGGTGTATCGTTTGAACCGTGAGGATCTAAAGATACAGCGTCTGAATGTTCGGCAATAATAAGATCGCCGCCTTCACTTGCTACTTGTTCACCTGTCTCTTCTCCAGTTCCTGTCTCATTCCCTGTATCTGAATCATCTGATCCACAAGCTGCAATAACCATCACAGATGTAACAAGAAGAATAAACAAGAGAAAGGACTTTTTAACTTGTTTCATTTCTACACTCCCCTTAAGTTATAGTTGTTTTTCTATTTAAAAACTGATTAATACTATACAACAATACTAAAAATAAAACAAGTATGAATTATCTAAATATTCATTATTAGTGGGTAATAGTGGAACTACTTAAAAAAATAGATAGAATCGTTGGTTGAAGGATTTATTTACGAATTAATTGATCGTAAGGAACTCCTTCAATTAGATAAGAAAAATGACCAGATGGTAAGCAGATGTTCAAGGGTTTGAGGAGGCTTGAATCATTTGTCTAATGCTCGGTTAAGCATAAGAAAAACCTCTACTAGTAAGAACTTAATTAAATTATTTTGAAAGAATTAGATACTATTTGAACCAATAATTATAATAAACTCTTACTTTTAATCTACTATTAAACTTAATATTCTGATATTTATTAATTTCATTGCATAATTTCACGTAATATGACAAAATAATCGAATATATGAATTTATGTATAAAATCATAATTTACTGACTATTCCACAAATAACTCCAGTCAAATATTAAACATATTTCTGAAAAACTGATGAAGAATAGCAATAATAGGTTGAATTTCAAGAAAACTAGCATTGTCTATTCGATGATAAATGCTATTATTTTAGTATCTATAATTAACCATTAGGTTTGATCGATTCAATCTTTATACGAAAATTCTGAATTAAATTAAGAAAGGGTTTTTTTTATGAGGGAAGAAATTAATACAAATGAAGTGGAAGCAAAGGCAGCACCAAATCCAACCATAGTCAAATGGAATGACTTTTGGAGGAAATTCTTAAAAAACAAATCGGCCGTTATTGGTGGTATTGTTATTTTAATCTTAATTTTAATTGCAATTATCGGTCCTTACTTCACCCCATTTGATCCTAATGTTCAGGATCATGCGATTAAATTAACGGGTCCGTCTTCAGAGCACTGGTTTGGCACGGATCATCATGGACGAGATATTTTTAGTCGGATTATTCATGGAATGAGTATTACATTATACGTCGGTTTCTTTGCTGTATTGATTGGGATGACTTGTGGAGTTACATTAGGCGTGATTTCTGGTTATTACGGGGGAAAAATTGATACAATTATCATGCGGATTATGGATATTATGCTTGCTTTTCCTGGGATTATTTTAGCACTTGCGATTGTAAGTGTTTTAGGGACAGATCTGAATAATGTGATCATCGCGGTTGGGATCTTTTCTATTCCTGTCTTTGCTAGAATTGTTCGAGGATCAACGTTAGCGGTGAGGAAGCTGGAGTACATCGATGCAATTAGAGCACTTGGAGCATCAGATTTACGAATTATTTTCAAGCATATCTTACCCAATGTACTATCACCGATTATTGTACAAGCTACACTTAGTATTGCGACTTCAATATTATCAGCTAGTGGTCTATCATTCTTAGGGATGGGGGCACAGCCACCAACTCCTGAGTGGGGTGCCATGCTGAGTGATGGACGTAACTATATGTGGGATGCTCCACATGTTGCGACGATCCCTGGTCTTGCTATTGTTATAGTCGTATTGGCATTTAATATATTTGGTGACGGATTACGTGATGCGTTTGATCCGAAAATGAAAAACTAGAAGAGAGGTACTAAACATTGTTTACTTTTATCGTAAGACGCTTACTTCAAACGATACCTGTGATAATAGGTGTAACTATTTTAACGTTTAGTATGATGCATCTCATACCTGGAAACCCAGCTCAAATTATGGCTGGTGAAAGTGCATCGCCTGAACAAATTGCTTTAATGGAAGAACGACTTGGACTGAATGATCCACTCCCTGTTCAATATTTAGATTATGTTAAAGGGATTGCAACTGGTGATCTTGGTAATTCTATTCGAAGTGGACGTGCTGTTTCTGATGAAATATTACTACGCTTAAGACCAACAGTTGAATTGGCCATTTATAGTACGGCATTATCAATTGTCATTGGTTTAGTTGCGGGAATTGTTTCAGCGGTTAGACGTTATTCATGGGCAGATTCTCTTATCATGATTCTTGCTTTATTTGGATTATCAATGCCTGCTTTTTGGCTTGGTTTAATGCTAATTCAGTATTTTGCGATTGGTTTTAATATCGGGCCGATTAACACGGGTTGGTTCTTGGCATCCGGTTGGGGAACTTGGCAACAACAGGTGTTACCAGTGGTTACATTGGGAACAGCTGGAGCAGCTATTATCGCTCGGATGACTCGTTCCAGTATGTTAGAGGTCATTGACCAAGATTATATTCGGACAGCCCGTGCAAAAGGGGTAAAAGAGCGTGTTGTGGTTTATCGCCATGCATTAAAAAATGCCCTTATTCCAGTTGTGACTGTTGTAGGTTTACAATTTGGTTCTTTATTAGGAGGGGCAGTATTAACTGAATCAGTCTTTGCGATTAATGGCTTAGGACGATTAATTGTTGATTCGATTCAAGCACGTGATTTTCCGATCGTGCAAGGTGGTATTTTAGTTTTTGCCTTACTATTTGTTTTAGTGAATATTGTAGTAGATATCTTATATCGATATTTAAATAAACGAATTGACTTTAATTAATTATTTTTATTTAGGAAAGGTGTGAAACAGATGACTAAAGTGACTGAACTATTAAAAGAAGAACCCATTCTAGAAGTGCGTGATCTACAAACATCATTTTTCACTGAAAAATTAGAGATTAAAGCAGTAGATGGCGTTAGCTTTGCCGTACCTAAAGGGAAAACATTAGGTATCGTAGGAGAGTCAGGTTCAGGAAAAAGCATTACGTCCCTTTCCATTTTACGCTTGATTCAGAGTCCAGGTAAGATTAAGGGTGGGGAGGTCATCTTTAAGGGAGAGAATCTTCTCGAAAAAACAGAAAGTCAGATGCGTCAAATTCGTGGAAATGAAATATCAATGATTTTCCAAGAACCAATGACATCATTAAATCCTGTTTATACAGTTGGACAACAAATTAGTGAATCATTTATGATTCATCAAAATATGACTAAAAAAGAGGCTATGCTTCGTTCAGTTGATATGCTTAAACTAGTGGGTATCCCATCACCAGAGCAACGTGTGAAACAGTATCCACACGAATTATCTGGAGGGATGAGACAGCGGGTCATGATTGCAATGGCGCTAGCCTGTGACCCAGAACTATTAATTGCAGATGAACCAACAACTGCTCTTGATGTGACTATTCAAGCTCAGATATTAGAGCTAATGAAAGATTTGCAAGATCGTTTAGGAATGTCAATCATTATGATTACTCATGACTTAGGTGTTGTTGCAGAAACATGTGATTATGTTGCGGTTATGTATATGGGGAAAGTAGTTGAATATGCTACAGTTAAAGATTTATTCAAAAATCCAAAACATCCTTATACAGTAGGTCTTTTAAATTCCTTACCTCGACACGATATTGATTTAGGTGATGAGGATTTGATGGTGATTAAAGGAGCTGTACCAAGTCCAGATAATATCCCGAAAGGCTGTCGCTTTGCACCGCGCTGTCCTTTTGCTAGCGATATTTGCCATGAACGTTTACCTGAATTAGAAGAAAGTGATAATGGCAATCAAATTCGTTGTTGGATTTATACTGATGAATGGGATGGCGATCCGGAGGTGGATGTTAATGGCGAAAGAACTTCTTAAAGTAACAGATCTTAAACAATATTTCCCCATTAAAGGTGGGATGTTAGGTCGAACGATTAACCATGTAAAAGCAGTTGATGGTGTGAGTTTTACTGTCCATGAAGGTGAGACAGTAAGTATCGTAGGTGAGTCTGGTTGTGGTAAATCAACAACTGGTCGGGCCATTTTACGATTAGATGAACCAACAAGTGGTGAAGTAGAATTTGATGGTGAAGATTTACTTAGCTTAAGTAAAAGAGAGATGCGGAAAAAACGTAAAGATCTCCAAATTATTTTCCAAGACCCTTATGCTTCAATTAATCCACGTCAAACTGTTCGACAAATATTAGAGGAAGCATTAACTATTCAAAATGTTGTGCCAAAGGAAGAACGGTCAAAGAAAATTGCTGAATTAATGGATGTCGTTGGTTTAGGGGCACATCAAGCTGATCGTTTCCCACATGAATTTAGTGGTGGACAGCGTCAACGAATTGGAATTGCACGTGCTCTATCTGTAGATCCGAAGTTAATTATCGCAGATGAGGCTGTTTCAGCACTTGATGTATCTATCCAAGCACAAGTGATTAACTTGTTAAAGAAACTTCAGCGTGAATTTAATTTAACTTATTTATTTATTTCTCACGATTTAGGTGTAGTACGCCATATTTCTGATCGTGTCATTGTTATGTATCTAGGTAAGATTGTGGAGATAGGTGATAAAACATCTATTTTTGAAAATCCACAACATCCTTATACTAAAGCACTACTATCTGCGATTCCTGTACCGGATCCAGAACCAGAAGCTAAAAAAGAACGGATTATTTTACAAGGAGATGTTCCTTCTCCAATTGATCCGCCTAGTGGCTGTCGCTTCCATACACGTTGTCCATTTGCTACTGAAAAATGCAAGTTAGTAGAACCGACACTACGTTCTGAAGATTACATGAAAGAAGGCCACTCTGCTGCTTGTCATTATATTGAAGAAATTGAAGCAGGTACACACACCGCAAAATATTAAAAAAAGCAAAGAGGCTGGGATAAAACTAGTCTCACTGAGTAAAAAGTGGTTCTATTTACGTTTTTCTGTAAATAGAACCATTTTCATTTTTGTAGTTGTTTGAATGCTCTGGAGTCTTAGAGATTGTTAATCTGCGATAAATGAATTAACTAATCATCTCTTGATTAATGTATACTAGAAAGAGAAATTAACTTGGAGGTATACATATGAAATATAGGGGATGGCTAATTTATAATGGAGGGATGAAGACAGCAAAATTTCTTGAAATCCATGATTGGTATATTAGAACGGCAAGGAAATACCAAATTGATTTAATGGCTTTATCTAATGATGAATTATTTATTGGGATTGAAAATGGCCAGCGTTTGATTGTGTCGCACAATACACGTCCTGATTTTGTTTTATTTTTAGATAAGGATATTCGCTTGGCTGAACATTTACTTGAGTGGGGAGTACCTATATTTAATTCACCTGAAACGATCGCAATATGTGATAACAAAATACAAATGCATCAGCAATTAGCAAAAGCAAATTTACCACAACCATTAACTATTTTTGCTCCGATGCTATTTTCGCAAATAAAGCAACCAAATGCTCAGTTTTTGACTTATGTAGAAAAAAGTTTGTCATATCCTTTAGTTATCAAAGAAGCATATGGTTCTTTTGGCCAGCAAGTATATTTGATTGAAAATCGCCAACAGTTAGAAACAAAAGCGAAAGAGTTAATTCATCGTCCCCATCTTTTCCAAGAATATATTCGTTCAAGCCATGGTAAAGATGTTCGCCTACATGTTGTTGGCAATCAAGTTGTTGCAAGTATGCAACGTGTATCTAAAGCTGATTTTAGAGCAAATGTGACTAATGGTGGAGAGATGTTTACGGTCGATCCTAGTCAGGAGTTTATTGATTTAGCGATTGCTGCTTCAAAAGCTGTTGGAGCTGATTTTTCTGGAGTGGATTTACTTTATGGTAATCATGGTCAGCCGCTTATTTGTGAGGTTAATTCAAATGCGCATATAAAGAATATCTATCAATGTACTGGTATAGATGTGTCAGCTTTTATTTTTGAATATATTTTGGCAAAAGTACAGGGGCGTTCTTAAAAGAAGCGCCCCTACCTATGTTTAACTAATTTAAGTCACCTTCTGCATCATCATTTACACCAGGATCCTCAGTACCTGGTTCTTCAACGCCTGGATCCTCTGCACCTGGTTCCTCAACACCAGGATCGCCAACTGCTGGATCCTCACCGGCTGGATCTTCTATAACTGGATCTTCTATATCAGCTGGATCCTCTACATCATCGCCACACGCTGCCAAGACTCCAATAGATACTAATGACACTGCTAAAAGCTTTACTGCTTTTTTCATAAATAAAAATCCTCCTTTTTTATTTTACATAAGATATTTACCCGCCTAAAAATAAATTAATCGGGAAAAGGGCTTATTTAACCCAACTGTAATATTTTTGTAAATGTTGAAAGATGAATTTCATATGGTAAAGTATCTTAATATTCTATATATTTTAACTACCAGTAAGCCCCCTCCTTCAAGAATTAGAAGGAAAGTAAGGATTGTAAGTAGGAGTAGATCTGACAATAAGGTCCTGATTGGTTCAAGCGTCTTTGGGTCATCCCCTTGTGGTAGTAACAAATGTTTTCGGATGGATGAGTAACCGCTGTCCCAGTCCCAATCAGTGGGATTGAAGTCTCATTTTACTTTTCGCCAATCATCGATTGATAGGTAAGGTTAAAGCAGAATATAAAAAAAACAATATTTACAATTATTATAGGGAATTAGGCATATTTAAAATATATTAATAAATAACCGCTGATAAAGTGGATTTTTTACTAGGTAGGGCTTATAATCCGTTACTCTGTGATAAAAATAATCTACTAAAAATAATTTAAAACTTGTTCATTTTTTGATATTTGCTATACTTACTTTAGTAGTGTTTGTTCAAAATAGGAAACAGAAAAGATTATATTGATTAAAAGAAGTACATCTTAACACTCAGGATAAAAGTAATACCATTCTTATTCTATAAATAGGTGCAATGTTTCTAGTTAGGGTTAGTTGTCTGTTGGGAAGAGTGAAGAAAATATTGATGTCATTGAAAGTAGAAGATGATGAACTGATGACTAGCCGGCATTTACAGAATGGGACTTTTTGAACAACCTCTATTAGCTATTCATTATAGGCAGATAGGACGATGAAGATGACGCAAAGAAAACAACGAAGCAGTCAAAAGAAAAAAAGAAATTGGTGGATATTAACGCCACTAATCATTATTATTGCCCTTATTCTTTCAGTTGGATTATATGCAGTTTATATCTTTTATGGGGTTAAAAATAATGTTGATGGACAAATGTACGAAACTGTTTCAGCAATCGATCAAAATGTGACACAGAAGAAATTGAAAGATCGTGATAATTTAAACATCCTTTTGCTTGGAATTGATTCTGAATCCGCTGATTCTGGGCGATCAGATGCCTTATTAGTCATGACGCTTAGACCGAATGAGGATGAGCTGAGTTTGATTAGTATTCCTCGTGATACACGAGCAACAATTGCTGGTCGTGGAACAGTTGAGAAAATTAATCACGCATATTCATATGGTGGACCAGATATGTCAATTAACACAGTTGAGGATTTTCTAGGAATTGATATTGATTACTATGTTCGAATTAATATGAATGGCTTAGCCGAGCTTATAAATGAACTTGGCACAATTACAGTTAATAATGAATTGGAATTTAGTCAAGGTAATTATCATTTCCCTGTTGGCCAAATTGAATTAGATGGGGATATGGCATTGAACTATGTTCGTATGCGAAAACAGGATCCAGCTGGGGATTTTGGTCGGACAGAACGGCAACGGAAGGTAATTGAGGGAATTATTAAAGAAGGGGCTACGGTTGCTAATGCAACTCGAGTTGTTCAATTAACAGATATTTTAGGTAAAAATATGGGAACTAACATAGAATTTAATGACATGTTAACTTTGATGCAACATTACCGTCAGACGATAGAGAATTTCGAGAGTTATCAAATGCAAGGAACAGGTACGATGATTGATGGTATTTATTATTACATTGTCCCTGATGAAGAAATTGAAAATGTACGAAATATGATAGAATCATAATTTATAAAAGTGTTGTAAAGCGATATGTTTTACAGCACTTTTTTCGTGGGTTAATGGATTGTAAGCTCCCTGCTTCAATCATATAAGTAAAATGATTGGCTGATAGGGGCTGGCAAGATTCAGTAGAATGGATCAAGCTCAGATTCCTTTACCGCAGTGCAATTGTCAGTAAGACTCCCACTTCAAGCATTCGAATTATCAATGCAAAATAAATGAAAAAACCGAAGCTATTTGACTAACTTCGGCTTTTTTTAAATATAAGAAAGTATAAAAAATTTGATAACTGTCTAGCTTAAGCGCCCAGCTTCTAGCAAATTTCGATCTTCTTCCTACGATAAGTCAACATCGGCTCCTACGTCGCCGTGTATCCTTTATCTCGTCAGAAGCTCTCCAATTTGTACGAAGCTAAACGGGCGCTTGCACTTTTTTTATCTTATTTTTCTTTATAAGACTAGTTAATAAAATGCACAAGGATACGGTGAGATTTGGTCTAGTGTGAATATCCATCAGTTTGAAGGAAGTAGTTAATCATTTAGGCAACTGTTTAAATCATGATATAGCATAGCTACTGATTAAAGCTTTCCCTCTACTTCAACACCAAAATGGTCTGAAATGATTTTCTTATGGTCACCGGTAAAAATAGTAGCAAAATGGTTGATCTCAAGTGGTTGATTGACAAAAATATAATCAATACGTTTAGCAGAATGATCAGCGTCGCGCCAACCATCAATTTGGCCAGGGATCGTATAGCCTTTATCTTTAGTTTCTGCTAGTTTATATGTGTCAAACCATCCTTGGTTACTAAGGAAATCATAACCTTCATTTGATACAGATGCATCTGTATTAAAATCACCCATTAAAAAGGTTAGTCGATCTTGTTGAGTCGCCTCAATTAAACGTACAAATTGTTCTTTCGCAGGTTCTTCCTGATCGTGCCAAAAACCAAGATGACAGGAAAAGATATCAATATCTTGGTTATTGAAATCGATTGTTAATTTTAAAGCAACCCTTCGTTTCCAACTACTTTCATTAGCTGTAACGGTTAATGGAATCGCCTTTTCTTCAATGATTGGATGTTTTGTTATAATAGCAAGACCTTCTTGATAAATATCGTAGCCAATATGTGCGAAAGTCCAACTGAGCTTGTATTGCTCTTTGCTCAAGCGGTTAAGTTTCTCAACGAGAAGATAAGCATAGTTATCTTCTCGAAGTTGAGAGTTTGCTAAAGGTGTCGAATCGATTCGTTGGCTCACCTCTTGTAATGCGATGACATCATATTGATGATCGGCGATTACTTTAGCTAAATAATCGATTTTGTCTAATTGATCACACTCTTGCCAACTGTGGGCGTTTAAGGTCAGAAGCTTCATTATTTATTCCCCTAGATAATCTTGAATTTCAGATTTTAATACATCCGCTTTTGGTCCGTAAATTGCCTGAACTCCTTTATCTTTAAGAATCAGACCAAGTGCACCATTCTTTTTCCAAGTTTGTTCATCAGCAACTTTTTCCTGGTCTTTTACAGTAACGCGTAGTCGTGTCATACATGCATCGACATCAGTGATATTAGCTCTACCACCTAATAGATTGATAATTTCAGCTGCTTGACTCGTTTGATCAATTTCTTTCTTATCTTTATTATCATTCTTATCATCTGTACCTTCATCTTCATCTGTGTAGTTTCCAGCACGTCCTGGTGTTGGCATGTTAAATTTCTTGATTAAAAAGCTAAACAGAAAATAAGTTAAGAAGAAGAACACAATATTAACAATAATATAATTAACTAAATCCATGATTAAACCAGCATTGATCGTCATTGGTAGGCGAGTCAAAAATTCAATGTTACCGAATGTGTGAATTCGCAAATTAATGACATCTGCCATTGCAAAGGCAAGTCCAGCCATTACAGCATAAATACCATATAGTAATGGTGCAGCAAACATAAACATAAACTCGATGGGTTCAGTTACTCCAGTTAAGAAAACTGCTAAACCAGCAGATAAGAACATTGATTTATATTTTAGTCGCTTATCTTTATCAACGTTTTTATACATGGCTAGGGCAGCACCGATTAGAACAGATGTACTCAAGATCATTTGTCCAACCTTGAAACGTGCAGGAGTGACTTCATTTAATAGTGCTTGATATCCTGCAGTATCACCTGCCGCGCGTAGATTATTAAGATCAGATACCCAAGCTAACCATAGCGGGTCTTGGCCAGCTACGACAGATCCTGCATTACTACCTGTTAAGACCGTATATAAACCACCAAGTTCTGTGTAGTTAATTGGTACAGTTAACATGTGATGAAGCCCAAATGGTAATAAAATTCGTTCAAGTGTACCAAACACAAACGGGGCAATAAATGGTGCACTGTCTCGTGAACCTGCAATCCATTCCCCAAAGTTATTAAGTAACCCTTGAATAAAAGGCCAAAAAATTGATAGAACTACTGCTGAGATCACTGACCAAAGCATGACAACAAATGGAACGAACCGTTTACCATTAAAGAAAGCTAAGGCTTGTGGTAATTTATTATAGTTATAGTATTTATTAAAAACAATAGCTCCGATGAAACCTGAGATAATCCCAACGAAAACCCCCATATTTAAAGCAGGAGCCTCAAGGATTAAAGTAAAGTAATCTCCAACAACTAATTCTCCACCTAATAGTGATGTAATAACAGCGTCGGGGTCATTTACCATTTCAGCGCTTACACCAAAGATCGCACCAGTGATGCGGTTAATTAAAATGAAAGCTAATAGCGCCGCAAAAGCCCCACCGGCTCTTTCTTTAGCCCAGGAACCTCCAATTGCAACCGCAAATAGAATATGTAGGTTGTTGATGACCGCCCAACCCATTTCTTCCATTACACGGCCTATACTTATAATAAATTCAATGTCACCACCAGACATGGCAACAACTTTACCTAATGAAATCATAATTCCAGCAGCCGGCATAACGGCTACAACAACCAGCAGAACTTTACCAAGCTTCTGCCAGAAATCAAATGAACCTATTTTCTTCATACCCATTCTCCTTAATTAATAATGTTGCGCTAACGGTTGCGCAAAAAAGTCTATTGCTATTGTAAGTTAAATTAAGTTTGTTTGCAAGCACAAAAATTAAGTTAGTAAAAAATGAATTAGCTAAATATAATATTTTAAAAAACGATTGCATTCGTCTTGTGATTAAGTTGCTATCGTCTGCAAATTGATAAAGTGAAACCTCAATCATTGGGGGCGGGACTAGGACTAGGACTGGGACTGGGACTGCGGTTACTCGTCCCACCGAGAAGATTTGCGGTTACTCGCCCCATCGAAAAGATTCTGACAGTTGCACTGCGATAAAACCTTTTTTCCAAATCATAGTTCTGAATAAAGGGATCGTGTTTTGTAGCGACTCTCAAATTTTGGCACTGGTCACTAGTTACTCGTCTGGTCGGACCATTCTTGGGCTAATCTTAACGAAATGACTAATCGTTACTCTTTCCATAGAAAAACCTATCAAGCTAAGTATTGGTGACCATGAGCTTGATAGGTGTATTAGAAAATAAAGAAGCATTAATGAGCCTACTTGCTTTACCCACTAATGCGGTCTATTGTGGGGCAGGATAGTAAACTTATTTAGCCTTTTTTGTTAAGAGAATATAGCTAGCTAACCCAATGATGGCAAAAAGGATGATAATGATTAGAGTAAGTTGACTGTCATGCCCCTGCTCGGATGCAGAATCATCATTTTCTTCAAACTCGGACTGTTTAACTTCTTCACTCTCATCTTGTTTCTCTTCTTTTATTTCAGATCCTTGCTCATCACTTGCTTGGTCAGGTGCGGGTGGGATGATCGGATCGGCAATTTCAATGGAAAATGTCGCTAGTTTATCGTCTTCTATTTGATCGTAATTAACTAAAGCAATTGTTTTTCCATCATCTTTAATTGCTAGATAAAGCTCCTCGTTTAAATAAGGTTGAAGAGAGTAAGCATCTGAATCAGCTAATCCTTCACTCTTCTTAAAGCTTGCTCGTTCAGCAAATTCAATTGTCCCGTCGTTTTTTTCTAATTTTAGCTGATCATCATCCGTCTTTGTAAGGTAAACACCGGGACTGTTATCTATTTGATAAGAAACATAATTTTCACCAATAGATGCTAGACTCTCTGATTCATACCAACGATAATCATATTGCTGATCATCAACTTGGTCTAATCTAATTGCCATTGTTACCTGTCTTAAGGCAAGATCGCTATCTAGTGGTTCTATTAAGTAGCTCTCCTGACTTACTCCAGAAGCAGTAGGCGTTATTTTGGCGATAGAACCATCGTCATAATAATGAAGGGGTTCAATCGCAACTGAACGATTATTTTCGCCACCGCCAGGAAGTGCTGTATTATGATAAATGAAATACCAGTTATCATTAAATTCTATAACAGCTGGGTGACTCGTCCCGCTGTTAGGAATTCGATCCATGATTTTTCCTTTAAACTCCCAGGGGCCTTCAGGACTATCACTGATCGCATAACCAATTTCCTCAGGATAATTGTAGGCAAAGGTTAGGTAATATTGATCAAGGTATTGGTGGAGAAAGGGGCCTTCAGTAAATGTACCTTCCATATTTTGAATATCAATTGTCTTGATTTCACCATCTATTTCAATCATATTATCTTTAAGTTTAGCGTAATAAAGATGGGTATTTCCCCAATAAAGATGTGCTTGTCCATCTTGATCAATAAAGACGGTTGGGTCGATCACATTCCATGGATCATCTCCCATAAATTCAGGAATTGTTGTCATACTTGATGTAATCAATGGTTCCCCAAGTGCATCTTTAAAACCTTCAACTGGGTTATCTGAAACAGCAACACCTATTGCGTAACCAGGATCTTCGGTACTTTTATTTTTGACAGTTGTATACCAATAAAACTTACCGTCTCGTTCGATTGCCTGGGAGGCCCAAGCTGTATCATGGATTCCCCATTCGAAAGCTGTTCGATCAAGAGAACCTTCATATTCCCAATTAACCATATCATCTGATGAATAAATACTCCATTTTTTCAAGACAAAGAAATGGTCATTACTTGTTGCTTCATCTTGCCCAGTATATAAGTATACTCTTCCATCGTGAACAAGTGCTGCAGGATCTGCGCTATAACGATCTTTAATGACTGGGTTACTTGCTTGCCCTTCGATCGGAAATAAAAAGATCAGTAGCAATAGGCTAACTGAAATCAATCTTTTTTTCATTAAAGTTACCTCCTATGTATGTAAGCGATTCCTTATTAGTATAACTAACTTATTCGTATAACTCAATAAAATATATTAGTTTTGATTATCTTGTTCGGATATTCGGCCAAACGATGAGCATTTTTTTCATAAGAATGTTCGACTTTTTACCGCAGTGCAATTGTTAGTAAAACCCCCACTGCAAGCATTTGAAGGAAAGTAAGCATTGTAAGTGGGAGGTCAATTGACAGTAGCGGCTCGATTGGTTCAAGGGCCCTCAGGCATCCCCTTGTGGTAGTAGAAATCAGTGGGGATGGTTGAAGGCAGATTAGCTCCACCAGGTCCTGTGGTAAGGTCTGCATGACCTAGGTCTTGACTCCCACTTTCCACTGATTCAAGTTTCACTTTACCTGATCGTGCCTTGTCAGGAAAGCCTGATTAGAAGTTGTCCTGGATTTTAGGGTTTAAAAAGATAAAAGTAGCTTCGACCCATTAATAATAAGGAATTTAAAGTTGCCTTTTTGAGATATTTGATGTTAGGTCCTTTTAAACTGAATGATATCTAGCTATGATTCACCATTTCGCTATATTTTGCTTTTAAAAGTTAGATAAAATTATAAAAGGAGACCTAACTTGTTGAGTCGCAATAGATTAGAGCTTTATAAACGAATAAGTGCTGCAAAAATATGGAGGAGTTCAACTTGAAATAAGACGATTTAATTAGATCAAGATGACCTTTTCTTTAGCCTATGGATTATGATTATGTTAAAATGAAATCGAATTAAATTGATCAAAGGAGTTTCACTATGAAAGAACAAATGAAGATTAATCCTACGGAATTAAAAGAAGTGAAAACAGAATTAATGCGTTTTTTTATGGGCTATAGATTTGCTCTTGATCAAATGAAAACAAAAATTGATACATTAAAAAGTGAATTTAAACATATCCATGATTATAATCCGATTGAGCATGTAACCTCTAGAATCAAATCACCCGAAAGTATTATGCGTAAGGTACATAAAAAGAATTGTCCATTTACAATTGAAGGGATTCGAGAAAATATCCGTGATATTGCGGGTTTAAGAATTACCTGTTCATTTGAAACAGATATTTATGTCTTACGTGATATGTTGCAAAAACACCGTGATATTAAAATTATCGAAGAAAAAGACTATATAAAAAACCCAAAGGGAAATGGTTATCGCAGTTTACACTTAATTATTGCCGTGCCTGTTTTTATGTCTGATCGAGAAGAAGAGGTGTTGGTAGAAGTTCAAATTCGCACAATTGCAATGGACTTTTGGGCGACACTTGAACATAAAATATATTATAAATACAATAAAGATATTCCTAATCATATTAAATTAGAATTAACGGAAGCAGCAACTGTTGCCCATCAATTAGATAAGAAAATGGAAGCTCTTCACACTGAAATGAATGTGATTAAAGCAAATAATCAAGCAGAAAATGAATTAGAAGTACTTGAGTTAGATGGTGAACAATTTCATTTACCAACCAATTTTTTAGATCAATTAAACCGGGTTAATTGGATCTAGAAATTAATCTTATTTTAACAAAAACAGGCATAGTCCTTGTTAGTTGCAAAGCAGTAACAAGGGCTATGCCTAAAACTGTTGGTTGTTTTCCTCTGCTGAAGTCGCCGTAATTTCCTTCCCAATAACATAAGACGAAGTATTTGTTGGGTTAGGACCGGTAAAGGCTTGATTATTTCATTTAGTATTGAGTAGAAACTCATCCTTAAATAAAGATTTACTTTTCTTCTGGTGGATTTAGGGTAAGCTTTGGAATTTCTAAAAATGTTTGAATGGCTAAAGCACAGGCTCCCATGACACAGGAACGGTTATGGAACTTAGATAGAACAATTTTATTATATTGACTAACAGAGGAATGCAGATTCATTTCAATCTTCTCGATTGCATTGGGATACATCGTTAGCACTTCACTCGTTAATACAAGTGTTTCAGGATTGAATATGTTGATAATATTATTTATTCCAATTGATAGATATTTAATAAATTGTTCGATATCTGCCAAGGTATTTTTATCTTGTTCTTTAATCAATTGTTTAATCTTCTGATATGAAAGATCTTGACCTTGGTGAATGGCTATTTTCTTAAATAAGCTAGGTTCAGTGGAATATAGTTCCCAGCACCCTTTGTTACCACAGGTGCATGATTCACCGTCAGGAACAACGATCATATGCCCCATTTCACCTGCATAACCATGATAGCCCCGCTGTAGTTCGCCATCAATCATGATTCCTGCTCCCATACCTGAGGAGATGATCAATGTCAGCAGATTGTTACAATCATGATGATAGAAGACACGCTCTGCATAAGTTGATAAATTAGCATTGTTTTCAATTAATATAGGTAAATCAATTTCTTTTAATAAATCATTTTTTAAATCTTTATTGTGCCATTGATACTTTGGAACAAATAAAACGGATTGATCATCTTTGTTTACGGTGCCGTGAATCCCAATGACTACGCCAACGAGTCCATAATGACTATCTGGACACTTTTCTTTATATAAATTAATCTGTTTAATAAGGAGTTGAAGAATGGCATGGTAATCATCTGTGTCAAATTTAATGTCTTCGTTCATGATTGGATTACCGAGTAAATCTGAAATTGTATACTGAATTTTTTTATAATCAAGATCGACTCCAAGTACATAGCCTGCCTTTTGATTAAGTGAGAGTAAGATTGGTCTACGTCCGACAGAAGTATGCTCTTGTTGTGTCTCATAAATTAACTCGCTATCAAGTAAATCAGCAACTTGTACAGAGATCGTTGCCTTGTTTAAGCCAGTGATCTTTGATAAATCAGCTCTCGATATTGAACCATGTTCGACGATTCTTTGTAAAATAATGTTTCGATTAAACTTTTTAATATAAGAGCTATCACCTGTAACCATTTGTATCCCCCTTTGAATAGAATTTTATTTAATGTCCAAATTTAATGACTATGTAATTAAATGAGTTCCATAGTAAAGTAACTAAGTATAAAGAATTAACAATCAAGTTAGAGAAAGCACCAGTGATTTCGACTATAGGGCGATGCTTCCCGTGAGGCCTAGAAAATGTAGATCAGTTAGACGTTAAGACTAGTTTTTTGACTGGGCTGTGCTTACCTGCTTTCTGAAGATATTTGCACTTACCCGTTCATCGAAAATACTGTCATTGGGCATAGTTGTTTATAGACTAACACAGTGAGGAACTTCAGCGCAATTAACGGACTGTTGACTTTCACTGAGTAAAGTTTCATTTTATTTTACATTATACTATAAAAAAAGACCATTCGTTTAATGATTTCACAAGGATAACTTTAGTTTTGATAAAAAGTAAAGCGTTAGTCTTGAAAGATCAACGCTTTACATATAATATATAGATATAGTTTGTTTGGCAAACAAACTATATAAGTAATATTTAATTATAAAACATAGTTATGAAAAGCAAAACAATATAAGGTATTTAAAAATAAGGTTTGATCACTGAAATCACGATAGAAGGGGATAAATAATGATTCTCTGCTATCAAATGATTTAGGGTGATCAATAGCCAAATATGTAGAGGAGGAATAAAGATGAGTATTCTTGAAAAGTTAGTTCAGGATATACCGATTCCAAAAATGGCAAAGGTGAAACAAACTTTTGATTCTTCAAAGTTAGAAGATGTTGTTACGACAATACGGGAGGAATTAGAAGGGGTAAAGGATCGAGTTGAGCCTGGAAGTGAAATCGCAATCGCGGTTGGCAGTAGAGGGACAGATGCCCTAGTTGAAATAACACGAGAGACAGTAAGCTTTTTGAAGAATTTAGGTGCAAAACCATTTATTGTACCGAGTATGGGGAGTCATGGTGGAGCAACAGGACCTGGTCAAGCAGCTGTACTCGCACATTTAGGTGTGACCGAGGAATCTGTGGGTGCGGAAATCCGTTCATCTATGGAAGTTGTTAAGTTAGGCGAACTAGAGAATGGCTTACCTATTTATATGGATAAATTCGCATCAGAAGCAGACGGGATTGTGGTTATTAACCGAGTGAAACCTCACACCGCTTTTCGGGGGAAAGTAGAAAGCGGAATCATGAAGATGATTAGTATTGGATTAGGAAAGCAAAAGGGAGCTGAAGCTTGCCATCAACTTGGCTTTAAACATATGGCAGAACATGTTCCGGCGATGGCTAAGGTAGCGATTGCGAAAAAACCGATTTTATTTGCAATTGCCACTGTTGAAAATGCTTTTGATAAAGTAGCCCAATTGACGGTATTAAAAGCTGAGGAAATTGAAGAAAAAGAGCCGGACTTACAGAAGCTAGCTAAGGAACTATTACCTAAAATTTATCTTGACCAAATTGATGTGTTAATTATTGATCAGATCGGTAAGAACATTAGTGGTGATGGAATGGACCCGAATATTACAGGGCGCTACCCGACACCTTATGCACATGGAGGACCTGAAGTCACCAAAATGGCTGTATTGGATTTAACAAAGGAAACAGAAGGAAATGCAAACGGTGTTGGAACGGCAGATTTTACAACTCAACGACTTGTAGACAAAATGGATCGAGAAGCAACCTACGCAAATGGCTTAACATCAACTGTAGTGGGACCAACGCATATTTCAACTGCAATGCCAAGTGATAAAACAGCAATTCAAGCAGCGATTAAAACATGTAATATTTTAGATTTTAATCAAGTGAAAATGGTTCGTATTAAAGACACCCTTCATGTTGGTGAAATTGAAGTATCTGAAAGTTTATTAAAAGTAGTCAGGGAACACCCGAATATGGAACAAGTTTCTGATTTATATGAACTTACCTTTAATAAAGAAGGAAATCTAAAATAGAAATTATTTAGGAGGAACTGTGTGATATGGGGAATTTATTTGACTTAAGTGGAAAGGTTGCTGTTGCTATAGGTGGTAATAGTACTCTCGGATCAACAATGGCCAAGGGATTAGCGGAACAAGGGGCCAAAGTAGCTGTTGTGGGACGAAATATAGTTACGGCTACACAAGTTGCAGAGGATATTACTGAAAATGGGGGTATCGCTAAAGCCTTTCAAGCAGATGTAAGCGATTTAGAGACGATTAAAAGAGTTGCTGACGAGATTGAAGCATGGGCTTCTGGATGGGATATTCTTCTGAATGCAGCTGGTAAAAACAGCAGTACACCGTTTTTTGAGCTTGATTTAGAAGAGTGGGATGATATTATGGATGTAAATTTGAAGGGAACAGTCTTTACAATCCAACACTTTGCGAAAAAAATGATTGATCAAGGGCGGAAAGGAAGTATTATTAATATTTCATCTGCTTCTTCTGATATTCCTTTATCAAAAGTTTTTACCTATTCGGCATCAAAAGCTGGAATTAATAGTATCACCCAATTTTTAGCAAGAGAATTTGCCCCTCATGGGATTCGGGTAAATGCGATCATTCCAGGCTTTTTCCCGGCGGAACAAAACCGTAAAATTATGGATGACTCGCGAATTGAATCGATCATGGCACACACGCCTATGAAGCGGTTTGGTAAACCTGAAGAGCTAAAAGGTGCTGCTATTTACCTGGCATCAGATAAAGCTTCCGGATTTGTGACAGGTAGTTTTTTACGTGTGGATGGTGGTTACTTGAGTATGACGATTTGATGATACAGATTAATTGATTGGTCATTGAATCCATGTAAAAGGACACTAGTCTTTTTATTAACTAGGAATATCTCAATATTTCGGGTTGATTATGCAGGACCAAAAGAGGTCTTCCGGTAGATTTTCTAAAGTGACTTTTCAGGGAATAGAGGGGAATCATTATGTCTAGAGAATTAGTCATTGGACTTGATATAGGTACAACGAGTGTAAAGGCGGTTGTATTTAAATGCGATGGCCAGCTAATTGCGGAGGCCGAAGAATTAATTACAACCAATTATCCACATCCGACTTGGGCCGAACAAAATCCTAAAGACATTGAAGAAGCTGCAATCTTTGTCATTAAAAATGCAATGGCCAAAGCACAAGCAAGAACTGAAGAAATTCTTACAGTAGGAATTTCCGCAGCGATGCATTCGCTTATTTGTTTCGATCAAGACTTACAACCCATATCACCGATGATGATATGGTCAGATAAACGAAGCAGTCATATAGCAGAAAAATATTTAACGGAAGACGGAAGGGCTATGTATCTTAAAACAGGTACACCCATTCATCCGATGACCCCGTTACTCAAATTACTATGGTTAAAAGAAGAACAAGCACGAGCTTATTTGAATGCCCGCTACTTTATGTCGATGAAAGAATATTTAATACAAAAGTGGTTTGGGGTTCGGGTGATCGATTATTCGATGGCATCGGCAACTGGTTTTTTTAATGTAAATGATTTAAAGTGGGAGAAATCAGCATTAGAATTAGCAGGTATTAATGAAGAACAACTCTCCAAAATAGTCCCACCGACAGAAATTTTAACAGGTTTAAATATAGAGATTGCTGATCAAATGAACTTATTGCCAGAAACCCCATTTGTTATTGGGGCAGCGGATGGTCAACTTGCAAATCTAGGTAGCGGTGCGATTAATCCAGGTGAGGTCAATATCTCTGTTGGAACAAGTGGGGCAGTTCGGCAATTTGTCAAAGGGGCACCAATAAATAAGGCAATGGAGACTTTCACTTATGCATTTACCAAGGATACTTCAATAGTTGGTGGTCCAACAAATAATGGTGGGATTGCGCTTCAGTGGCTAAAGGATTTGATTGACTTTGAAGGGACATATGATGAGCTCTTATTGTTAGCGGACAATATCGAACTGGGAGCTGACGGTCTTCTATTTGTGCCCTATATAAATGGAGAGCGAGCACCAGTCTGGGACGGACGGGCTAAAGGGAATTTCTATGGACTTAGTGTGAACCATAGGAAAGGACATCTTGTTCGTGCAGTCCTAGAAGGTATTTCATATAACTTATTTCAAATCAGTCAATCATTAGAAACAATAGCTGGTCCAGCTAAGAAAATCACAGTAAATGGTGGTTTATCAAAATCAAAATTATGGACACAAATTATGGCAGATATCTTTGGGCAAAGTATTTATTTATCTGACACACATCATAATGCTGCCTGGGGAGCTGCTTGGACGGCTTTAGTGGGGATTGGCAAAGTTGAGGGTTTTTCAGAAATAAAAAGCAGTTTGCCACATGAAAAAGTAGTTCAACCGAATATGGAAAACCATCAAAAATATCATCATTTATTTAAGAAGTATCTAAAACTTGCCAAAAGCCTTAACGTATTTTTTGACTAACCATATTTAAAGTAAGTCAAATGAATCATAAGGAGGAAGGAATGTTTTCACCTGATGCGTATTTAGACTATTTGTACCAAGAGGCAATTGCGAATCAAGAACAAAAAGACCAAAATCAACTTTTAGTTAAATTTGAGGAATTATTGGGTGATTTCTCAGGTCAGGATCAACCCTTGAATCCAGAAATTATTGAAAGAGTAGAACTTGATAGTTATACCCGATTAGGTGTTGTGATTTCGACAGTCAAACATTTAAAAATGCCAGTCTATGTATTAATCCCTAACCATGAACCTAAGAAAAAGAAGCCTGCTGTTTTGGCTATCCATGGTCATGGTTATGGGAACAAGGCTTTAGTAGGATTAAATCATGATGGTACAAGGATTGATGGTGGAGAATATCATAAGAATTTTGCGATTGAACTGGTGAAGAGAGGAACTGTTGTCCTTGTTCCTGAATTAGTCGGTTTTGGTGATCGAAAGAGAAAGGTAGATCAAGGAATTGGCAAACCAACCGACAATTCTTGTTATATGATTGCTAGTCAACTTCTTTTAGTAGGAAAAACATTAGCCGGTCTTAGAGTCCATGAATGCAAAAGGGTGCTTGATTTTATCGAGACTTTAACAGAAGTAGATCAGGAGAAGATTGCTTGTATGGGGATTTCCGGTGGTGGGCTAGTAGCAGGTTTTACCTCTGCCCTTGATCAACGGATACGTGCAACTGTGATCAGTGGTTACACCAATACTTTTAAAACGAGTATCATGGCTAGACGACACTGTTTGGATAATTATATCCCGGGTATTTTAAATGAAGCTGAGATGCCTGAATGGCTTGGTTTAATTGCTCCAAGGCCACTTTTTATTGAGGCTGGCACTGAAGACCATCTTTTCCCGGTCGAATATGTCCATTATGCCATTGAAAGGCTAACTACTATTTATCGAAGCTTTAATGCTGAGTCTATGCTCGATGCACATATCTTCCCTGGTGGACATGAAATAAATGGTCAAAAATCATTTGATTGGATCATAAACCAACTCACATAATGGAGGATGCTTGATGAAATATGATGGGTAAATGCCGAACGATATAGTCTTAATGAATTGAACCTGGAACAGATCAATCGACTATAGGCTACCTTTCAATCATATAAGGTAACCGACCGGATGATAGGCGTGGGGGCAACAGTTAGTAAAAGTCAGATTCGTTTATTTAAGAATTAGCTGGGAAAGCGCCTTTCTGAGTGAAGCCACCTCTAGTTGTTCGTTGGCAAAATATGATCAATTAGATGATAATCATATTCAAAGATTGGTATCAATAACTTAGATTTTAGCATAAAAGTAACAATCACTAGAGATGATTATGGACGTGATTATACCGATCTAGTACACTAAGATTGGATGTTTAACATTCGCTTAATCGGATTAATATCGATAATCGGTGATGGTCCGATCTTATTATTCCTTTTTATTTGATAGATAAAATGAAAGGGTTTACAAAATTGTAAGATTTAAGATTAGAAAGATATTTAGTTATTTCTCCAAAAAATACATAGATTGGGAGTTGATGGTGGAGTGCAAAAGAAATATGTACTTGTAGGTACAGGGGGAAGAGCAGAGTTTTTTTATGGGGCACTGGTTAGAGACTTTAAAGAAACGAGTCGCTTAGTTGCTTTCTGTGATATTAATCAGACGAGAATGAATTATGCTAATCAATTGTTAGAAGAAAAGTATCATCATGCTAAGATCAATACTTATTTAGCTAATGAATTCGATCAAATGATTGCAAAGGAAAAACCAGATATCGTGATTGTGACAACTGTTGATCGAACACATCATAAATATATTATTAGAGCACTTGAATTAGGTTGTGATGTCATTACTGAAAAACCGATGACAACTGATGCTGAAAAAACACAAGCGATAATAGATGCTATAAACCGAACAGGAAATCAGGTTCGAGTTACATTTAATTATCGTTATGCACCTCACAACACTAAGATTAGGGAATTGATTCGGGATGGAGTGATAGGAGAGGTCTATTCTGTTAATTTTGAATGGGCACTAGATACACAACACGGTGCTGATTATTTCCGAAGATGGCATCGAAATAAAGCCAATAGTGGTGGTCTCCTTGTTCATAAGTCAACCCATCATTTTGATTTAGTTAACTTTTGGCTTGATACATCACCAGACACGGTTTACGCAACTGGTGGATTACGTTTTTATGGTAGAGAAAATGCAGAAGCTCGAGGTGAAACGAAGTTCTATCAACGCGCCCATGGAAGCAAGCAAGCAGAAACTGATCCGTTCGCAATTCAGTTAGCAGATAATCCGCATTTAAAAGCAATGTATTTGGATGCAGAGAAAGAAGATGGCTACCAACGAGATCAAAGTGTGTTTGGGGATGGGATTAACATTGAGGATACTTTAGGTGTAATGGTCACTTATAAAAATAAAGCCATTCTTACTTATTCCCTAAACGCTTATTTGCCATGGGAAGGGTTTATCGTTTCTTTTAACGGGAGTAAGGGGCGAATTGAGGTTCAAGTTCGTGAACACTCATATATTAACTCCGGTGGCTCAAAGAGTGATGAAGGGAAATTAGCTGAAAAGTCGGTTCGTGTTCTTCCTATGTTTGGTGAGCCCTATGAAGTGGAAATTGTCGAAGGAGAAGGTGGACACGGCGGAGGCGATCCGCTTTTATTACAAGATTTATTTGGTCTGCCGGAAGAAGATGAATTTAATCGGGCAGCATCACATATCGATGGTGCTACCTCTATATTAACAGGAATTGCCGGTAATCTTTCCCTTCAGACAGGTCAACCAGTCAAAGTTGATCATTTAATAGATTTTAATAAAGTGAAATGAAGAATGAATGAGATGGTGTTAATTTCAATTAAGCTGTTTGATTAAATTGCTATAAGTTCTCGATTTTTAATATCTGTTTTCATTGTTTGGATGATAAAGTAAACCTTCACTTAGTGAGGGACTTATAGTTAGTTAATCTACAATAAATTTTAGAAAGGGTTGAAATGACGATGACATTATTACCGATTATTGAAATGTTAGCTCAAGGAGAAGTAGCCGAATCAACAACTCATGTAAAAGTTTATGAAAAGTCATACAAAAACTATGAGAATGTTCATTTATTAATGGTGAAGGTGGGGAATGAGAAGTATATTCTAGCAACAGGAACAGGCTTATTATATGATGAATTGGTCGGTGATCAAATCGTTGATAGAGGGAAAAAGTGTCCACTTACCCACGAAAATCGTCTCGTTTTGAACCGTTATTTTGATTATACTAAACCTCGTGCATTTGGAACGAAAACAGCAACAATTGGATTAGGTGACCGTCTAGGGTTAGCATCACCAGGACATATTGAAACCGTAAGAAAGAGTAAAATGAAACCTATTCTGGCTCAACAAAGTATCCGTGAATTGAATCTTACTAATCGAACAATGGAGGATATCTTAGATGCAGCCGCCTTTGCAGTCTTTCAAACAGGATATGAAGGAGGATATGGTGCAGATGGTGACCATATAAAAGAAGAGTCTGATATAAAAGATGCACTTTCACTTGGTGTTTCAATGATAACGTTAGATTGTTCAGATCAAATAGATAAAACAATAGAAGAAGCAACCGCCGAAAAGATAGAGGTAGAGTACGAGGAGCTTCCAAAACGGACTAGAGATTATTACCAAGAACGTTATTTGAATAAAACATTTCAAGTGAATGGACTTACCCTAACGTTTGATCGTCTCTCTCTAATGAGAAATGTCCTGCTTTATGATGAAGCAATTGTTTTTACGACACATGTGTTTAAGGAATATATTAATAAAGAAGAGCGTGCAATAGATTTTGAAATATCAATTGATGAAACCGAAACCGTCACATCTCCAACTGCTCACTTTTTTGTTGCAAATGAATTAATTGATAGAGGTGTTCAAGTCAATAGCCTTGCTCCCCGCTTTTGTGGTGAATTTCAAAAAGGAATTGACTATATTGGGGATATTGAACAATTTGAACATGAATTAAGGGAGCATGCTTTGATTTCAGAACACTTTGGTTATAAATTAAGCATTCACTCAGGAAGTGATAAATTCAAAGTATTTCCAATCATAGGGAAATATACGAAGGGTGTTCTTCATATTAAAACGGCTGGAACCAATTGGCTTGAAGCGGTTCGAGTGATTGCTAAAACGAATCCGCCACTCTATCGAGATATGCATACTTTCGCATTAGAAAACTTTGAAAAAGCCTTGAAATACTATCATGTTACACCAGATTTAGCTAGCATAAAACCGCTTGATAAGGTTACTGATTCCGAACTTCCGGATTATATGAATAATGATGCGGCCCGACAATTATTCCACGTCACATATGGTTTGATTTTGACTGATAAAAATGACCAAGATCAATTTACTTTTAAAGATCAGTTTTATAAAACACTTTATGATCATGAAGAAGAATATACAGCAGCACTTATGAAACATATCGGTCGTCATATTGACAAACTTGGTCTAAGATAAAATTTGACTAACAACTGAGTCATGTTAGGTATTCGCTTAGGCTTAAAAGTCGCCATAGCTAGTGGTTAAATCACCGCACTTGGCCGATGAGCCCCTATTTCAACATCTCGTGAAAAGTTAAGGATGATAAGTGGGGGCTGTCGGTCAAGATTAGATTCCTTCATCTAACATTTATTGTGGATGTCCTCGTGCGTGAGCTTAAGCTTATTGTTAATCGTCATAATTAACATAAAAATAAATGAATTCTGAATATTTTCAAAAAAGGTCTTGCTTTTTTTGAGAAAATAGCATAAGCTATTTTTAAGCTATTTTTCGGTAATTCAGTTTAATCAACAATCTAATAATGCGATTTCTTATCCAGAGAGACAGAGGGATTGGCCCGATGACGTCTCAGCAACCACCTTAGTTATTGGGGAACGGTGCTAATTCCAAATAGGCAACTGCCTAGAAGATGAGAAGAATGTTTTTAATTAAAAGACTTTCTTCTTAGAAGGTCTTTTTTTAATATGGATTGATTGAATGCAAGTCCCTTACTTCAATCTTATAAGGGAAACGAGCGGATGGTTAATGGAGATGAATAGCCTAGTAATAGCGCAAGTTGCTCAGCTAACATGATGGGGTGGGAAATCCCCCGCTGAGCGGAAAGTTATTTTAGCCAATTTACTGTATTTTTTAAAAAAGAATGAAGTTTATTGAAGGAGGTGAAGTGATGAGCTTTAAACAGGAGACGATTTTGACACAGTTAGGTAATCGAGTGGATGTAGAGACGGGGGCGGTGAGTGCTCCGATTCACATGTCGACAGCTTATCGCCATCAAACGTTGGGAGAGTCAACAGGGTTTGACTATACTCGAACAAAAAATCCAACACGACTAATACTGGAGGAAGCAATCGCTGAATTGGAAGGTGGTGTAGCTGGCTTTGCTTGTAGCTCAGGATTAGCTGCGCTTCAGTTAGTTTTTTCATTGTTTAAGTCTGGTGATCACTTAATTGTAGCAAACCATCTTTATGGTGGAACCTATCGTTTACTTGAACATTTTGAACAACAATATGATTTAGAAATTAGCTATCTGGATTTCGATCATCTATCAGATGTAAGTGCAGCTATCCGGACGGAAACAAAGGCAATCCTACTTGAAACGCCGACAAATCCTTTGTTAACCGAAATCGATATTGAGGCAGTTAGCAAGATCACGGAGGAAAATGGTCTTTTATTAATTGTTGATAATACTTTTTATACACCTTATTTACAGCAACCATTGGCTCTAGGTGCAGATATTGTTGTGCATAGCGCGACAAAGTATTTAGGTGGTCATAATGATGTGTTGGCAGGATTGACGATTGTGAAATCTGAGAGTATCGCAGAAAAACTAGCCGAACTGCATAATAATATTGGAGCGACCCTATCACCATTCGATGCCTGGTTGTTGATGAGGGGGATGAAAACTTTACCGGTTCGTATTAAACAGCAACAAGAAAATGCTCAGACTTTAGTTAAGTTTTTATCAAATCATCCATGTGTAGGTCAAGTTTTTTATCCAGGAAAGGGTGGTATGCTCTCCTTTCGGTTAAAAGATAAAAATTGGGTAAAACCATTTTTACAAGAGCTCAAGCTCATTAGTTTTGCTGAGAGTTTAGGTGGGGTTGAGAGTTTTATTACTTTTCCGACTACACAAACACATGCTGATATTCCTGAAGCTGAAAGATTAGCACTAGGTATTGATGATACATTATTGCGATTTTCAGTCGGGATTGAAGCTGTAGAGGATTTAATTACAGATCTTAAAACGAGTTTTGCAAAATTAAAATAAGAAAGTAGGAGATTGTTAATGACAATTCAAGCGCCTTTTCATGCAGACCATGTAGGGAGTTTATTAAGACCAGAGCGATTAAAAAAGGCTCGTCGTGATTATAAAGAAGGAAAGATTGAGCGAAGTGAATTAAAGAAAATTGAGATTGAAGAAGTGACCCGTATTGTTGATAAACAAATTGAACTTGGTTTAGATGTCGTGACAGATGGTGAATTCCGCCGTGATTGGTGGCATATTGACTTTTTAGAGAACTTAAATGGCTTTGAAGGATATGTTCCTGAACATGGCTACTTTTTTGAAGGTGTTGAAACAGAACCTTATGATGTTCGAAATATAGGCAAAATATCATTCAATCCAGATCATCCCTTTATTGATGACTTTAAGGAATTTAATAAGATTGTTAATGGGCGTGCGATTGCGAAGCAAACAATTCCAAGTCCAAATCAACTCTTCCATGTTGATATAATTAATTCAGATATTTATCCTGACTATGAATCTTATGCCAAGGATATTATTCAAGCTTACCGAGATGCCATTCAAGCTTTTTATGATGCTGGTGTTCGTTACTTACAAATTGATGATGTGTATTTAGCTGTATTAACTTCACCAGATAATGATTTTGATAGTGGTCCATACAAGCGCGATTATTTAATTGATTTAGCTGTACGTGTGATCAATGCTGTATTAGAAGGAAAACCAGAAGATTTAATCGTGACAACTCATATTTGTCGCGGAAACTATCAGTCTACTTATGCTTTTCAAGGAAGTTATCAATTAATTGCACCAACTGTTTTTGCTAAAGAAAAAGTTGATGGCTTCTTTCTAGAATATGATGACGATCGTTCGGGTGATTTTGAACCCTTGGCCCATATTCCAAAAGGCGGTGCTAAAGTTGTCCTTGGATTAATTACCTCAAAACATGCTGAGTTAGAAGATCCGGACTTGATCAAAGCGAGAATTGCCGAAGCAGCGAAGTATGTCCCCTTAGATCAGTTATGTTTAAGTCCACAATGTGGCTTTGCATCGACACATCATGGGAATTTAATCACAGAAGAAGACCAATGGAATAAACTAGAACATGTTGTTAAGATCGCTAAAGAAGTTTGGGGAGATTAGTCCAATCATTTGGCTATGATTTAATGGACGGTTAGATCCCACCATGTCATCTGGTAACTTCTGCATAACCTAGGTCCTGTAGGCCCAACCCCCACTGATTGAAGTTTCACTTTATCCAACACTCAGTGGGGAAAGAAACTCCTCTGGATGAAGGGTTACTTTAGCGCAAATTAAGAATCAAAAAGGCCTAAGCCTTTTTGATTTTTAATAGAATATTAAACTTATTATTCCTATTTAATTTATAGGTAATATCAGAAAGGCTGATCAATGATGATTGAATTGAGAAATATTCATAAAACATATCAAAAAAGAAGCAAATCAATTCAAGCATTAAAAGGAATCGACTTAAAAGTTGAACAAGGGGATATTTTTGGTGTCATTGGATATAGTGGTGCGGGGAAAAGCACTCTTGTCCGTTTAGTCAACTATTTAGAACAACCAACAGAAGGAAAGATTATCGTTGATGGACGCTCTCTTACAGAGCAATCATCTAAAGCACTTCGAGAGATAAAAAAAGATATTGGGATGATTTTTCAACATTTCAACTTGTTAGAATCAAAAACGATTTACCAAAACGTGGCGATGCCACTAATTATCTCGAAAGTTCCGAAACAAGATATTAAAAGGCGTGTAACAGAGTTACTTGAGTTTGTAGGTTTGTCCGATAAGGTAATGAGTTATCCGAATGAACTTTCGGGTGGTCAAAAACAACGTGTTGGTATTGCACGTGCGCTCGCATTAAATCCAAAAATATTACTTTGTGATGAAGCAACCTCTGCCCTAGACCCACAAACAACACAATCTATTTTGAACTTATTAAAGCGAATTAATCGTGAGTATGGGATTACCATCCTTTTGATTACACATGAGATGTCTGTCATTCAAAGCATTTGCAATCGGGTTGCTGTAATGGAAAATGGCAAAATAATAGAAGAGGGGACTGTGCTTGATGTCTTTGGTGATCCGAAACATCCAACGACACAAGACTTTGTTCAAACAGTTGTTAGAACAGATATTCCAAGAAATATCAAGGCAAATCTAGATAAGTCCGGCATTACAACTTTAACGAAATTAGAAATGGTCGGTGATCATGCAACCCAACCACTATTAGCACTATTAATACAAAAATTCAATTTAACTGTTAGTACAGTCTTTACAAATATGACCGAAATTCAGGAGACAACTTTAGCGATTTGGTATGTTGATATTCAAGGAGAAGCAAAGGATAAAGCAGCTGCCTTAGACTTTTTAGATTCGCAGGGTGTGAGGTACCAGGAGGTGTCGGTATAATGTTTGAAACAAATTTAACCTTAGAGCAATTTGCGGAGGGTATCCAGGATACATTATATATGGTCGGGATGTCGTTATTGATTGGAACCTTATTAGGTTCAATGATTGGAATTGTTATTGTCGTTACGAAGAAAGACGGGATTATCCCAATCCCAATTATTTATACACTATTAAATCCAATCATTAATATGGTCCGTTCAATTCCTTTTATTATCCTAATGGTCGCCATTATTCCTTTTACTAGAATGATTATTGGTACATCGATAGGAACAAATGCAGCAATTATTCCACTGATTATTTATATTACACCATTTATTGCGCGACTTGTTGAAAATTCACTTCTTGAAGTTGGCCCGGGCATTATTGAGGCAGCTGAATCAATGGGAGCCACCCCGCTACAAATGATTAGATACTTTATATTACCAGAAGCTTTTAGCTCATTGATCTTATCATTGACCACAGCAACGATTACCTTGATCGGTGCGACTGCAATGGCTGGTACAGTGGGTGGCGGGGGAATTGGCGATATCGCTATTGTTTATGGTTATCAACGGTTTGATAGCTTTGCGATGATTTCAACAGTGATTCTATTAGTGATTATTGTGCAAGTCATTCAATCAACTGGCAATCGGCTTGCACGCATTGTCCGCCATCGGTAAAGCTGGCTGAAGTTTCACTTTATCTGTTGCTCAGTGGATCTAACTGAGTGAAGATTCACTAGATCTCTTTATGTATTTTTTGGTAATGGTATTTTTAAAAAAAGAATCGGAGGTTATGAGGATGGGATTAACGAAGAGAGAACGCTTGATTAAAACTTTAACTGGCGATCAAGCCGATCGTCCATTAGTAAGTGTCTGGCATCATTTTTTAACTAAAGAGCAGACTGCGAGTGATTTGGCTGAAGCAACCCTATCTTTTGTTAATCAATATGATTGGGATTGGGTCAAGATTAATCCACGAGCAACTTATTTAGCGGAGGTATTTGGTAACCGGTATGATTTTTCAGATTATCAATGGGTTTTTCCTCGGCAAGTAGAAGCAGTTGTTAAAGCACCAGGTGACTTAAGTCAGATAAAGGAAGTGGCATGGGAAGACTCTGCTCCATTATTAGAACAACTAGAAGTGGTACAACGAATTCGACTAGATTTACCTGATACTCCACTACTTCAAACAGTATTTTCACCATTAACAGTGCTATTATTCTTAACGGGAAACCAAGCATATGTAGATCAGAAAATGTATGGAGCCGACAATCCAATTGATCTTCAATTATTATTCAGACATTATCGTAGCGATGTTCATAGAGCTCTTCATGCCATTGCTTTAACGCTAAAGGATTATGTCAAGGCTCTTGACGTTGTTGGTGCAGATGGTTTGTTTTATGCAACGACTGGTACAGCCCACCCTAAACTGTTTTCATTAGAACAATTTAATGAGTTTTCGCGGCCATACGACGAAATCGTCTTATCAGCAATGAAAAAAGGCGGACGGTTATTACACACATGTGGTCCATATGCTGATCCAGAGCGGTTCAATGATTACCCAGTTGAGGGGATTAGTTGGGATCCAAATGCAGAAGGGAACCCCGATCTCACTGTAAAACTGGATAAAGTCAAAGTTGCTGGTATTGATCATGATTTGTTTGCAACAAGAGATGCTGAACCGTTGAAGGAACAAGTAAAAGCATCCTTATCCAAGATAGCAGATGAGCCATTTCTTTTAGCGCCTAATTGTGCTGTCTCACCACAAGCTACGGTTGAGACGCTAACAGCATTAAAGGAAGGTATGGAAAGATTGAGAGGGGAATAGTGATGAAAAGAATTATCGTGTTATTTTTACTTGGGAGTTTAGCAATTTTTACGGCTTGTGAGAATGAACAAACGTCGGATAAAATTGTTGCAGGATTTGGGGTTGGAACTTATGAAGAACAGTTTCGTGAAGGAATTGTTCCTATCTTAGAAGAACAAGGCTATGAAGTTGAAATAAAAGTGTTTTCGCAGAATATGCAAGTCAATCCAGCGATGGCGGAAGGGGCGATTGATGTTAGCATTTTCCAGAGTACAGCATATATGGAGGCAATTAATGAGGAATTAGGTATTAATATGACAGCTCTAACATATTCGCCTAGTGCACCACAGTCATTACATTCTGTACGCCATGATTCATTAGATGCTGTTGAGGACGGCTCAACAATTGCACTACCAAATGACCCCGTTAATCAAGAGCGGGCGGTTAGAATTTTAGAGGAACTTGGTTGGGTGACAATTGCAGATGATGCTGGAACGGTAGATTTTAATTTATCTAGTGTTTCAGCAGGAGACTATGATCTTGAATTCGTCGTTTTAGATCCAGCACAAATTCTTGTTTCATTAGAGGATGTTGATTTTGGGATTATCAATGGAAATTACATTGCAGATGCTGGTATGCGTATTGCTGATGGTTTAGCAATCGAAGATACTCCTGATGAACATCGAATCATTGTATCGATTCTCGAGGAAGATTTAGATGAAGAATGGGCACAGGATCTAAAGGCAGCCATAGAATCTCCAGAATTTGAAGCATATATGACAAGTCAAACGAAGTACGATGGCTTTATTCTACCAGGTAGTCAGGATGCTCAGTAATTTAATACTAACAGTGGCATAGCTTTGTCTTCGCTACTGTTATTTTTTTGCACTTTTTTATATTTACTAGCTGTATTCGCCCTGTTGTATTGTCGTCACGATAATTGAAATCAAATCGATGATGGCCTATTTAGGTAGGAATTTTCATATAGATAAAGCTTACAAAATTTGTGAACTTTTTCGACAAAAGTATAAAAAAGATATTCAAAGTTGACGATTTTTAGTATAATGTAGATATTGTGCTTTAAATTAGCTCTAAGTCAGGCTTAGGTGCTATATTTATCGCAGATTAACTAACTATAAGTCTCTCACTTTAATCATTCAAGTGAAACCATTGGATGATAAACAGGGATCAATAGTTAGTATAAGCCTAATTCGTTCATCTAACGCTCAATGGGGAAAAGTCCCTGCTGAGTAAAGGTTCACATTAATAGAAAGAGATAGATAATATGAATTAAGGGGATATCTAACAAATGTATAAAATTGAAAGCTTTGAGAAACAAATGTTCAAGATGTATCAGCTTAAGAATGAAGATGGCACGTCATGGATAACGGTTTGTCCTGAACGTGGCGGTATTATTATTGGTTATGGCACTCGGGGCCGGGAGAAACTTTACTTAAATGATGATACTTTTTATGATCGTAAGCAAAATATCCGTGGTGGGATTCCGATTTTGTTCCCGATTTCCGGACAACTACAAGATGGGAAATATGAATGGGAAGATCAACAGTATTCATTGCCAAATCATGGACTTGCTCGTATTCATCCGTGGGAAGTAATTGAAACTAGTGCTGATGAGGAAAAAGCATTTATTTCTATTTTGTTTGAAAGTAGTATTGGAACAAAAGAAGTCTACCCTTTTGATTTTGAAGTTATTTTTACTTATACACTAAAAGATGATCAACTCTTTATTTATCAAACCTATCGTAATGTTGGCAATAAGAAAATGCCGATTTATCCAGGATTACATCCTTATTTCAAGGCTGAGTCAAAGGTTATTTCAATTGACACAGGTGTGGACACTTATTATGATTATAATGACCATAAGATCAAGGATTTTACTGGGGAAATTGATTTAGAAAAATTGCACGAATCCGTTGTATTAGAAAATAGACGTACTGATATTCATGCGAAAATTGATGATGTTGATTTACATATGAATATGGCCAAAGATTTTCGTTATACTGTTTTGTGGACCGAGCAGGATAAGAAATTTGTCTGTATAGAACCATGGACAGCAAAATCAGGAGCGTTAACCCGACAAGAAGAGCTAATTATTGTTGAACCAGGTCAAGCATTTGAAACATGGGTTAGTTTTCAAAATATTTAAATAAAAAAATTTACAAGTTAAATCCAAAGCAAATGATTGCTTTGGATTTTTTTAATATCTTCTCCAACTAATCCTCAGTCTTGTCTTAATTATTTAAGAGAGATTAAAATTCATCTGATTTTGGCTAGAAGATCCCCCTTCAAATTTTGTTAGAAATGAGGGGAGTCGTTCAAGAAGGATCGATAAAGGTTAATAAAAGCTCGATTTCTTAGTGAGGGATGAAAAACCTCCATCAGGGTAGGGACTCATTTTCTTATATATAATAGGTTTTAAAAATAATATCTTGCGGATGATTACCGAACTTCTTCCCAAATAAGGTAACTCCACCAACATGTTCAGCATCCTCTTTAACTTCAATTCTAAATATCCAACTATCATGAGCTGTAGATAGATCAGCAATGGTTATATCCGAAAGATGATCACCATCCATATAGGTGCCATGGGAGGTAATTCGCAAAGTTTTAAGTAAACCATATTGATTAATTTTATCAGGCCACCATTTTGGGGTGAGTTTTCCTCTTGTATCAGCAAAATCACCAGGACTTTGCCAAGTACCTAATTCTACATGATTTAATGAAAAACTAATATCTGATGGCCAGACAGAATTCGAAAAGGGAAATTCTGATGAGATTTCAAAACTAATATCAATTTGCTTCAATTGATGATCCTTTTCTAAGTGATTAAATATTTTGTATTCGATAAACCCTTGGGTAAACCAAAGAATTTCCGCAGAAATACGTTCTGGTGCTAAGAAGTACTTTGGTTGGTCGACTGGACCGATAAAATCTTTATCTGATGCTAATCCGCAGGTAGGGACAATCGAGAAATCAGTGTAATGTCCAATTGGTACGGATATTTCATAGGAGGCAAAGGCAAGTTGTATTTTTTTAGGGAAGGAAATTTCGATATGGTCGACGAGTAAGATAGAAATCCGCTGGACTCCTGACTTGCCTGGTACCTTCTCAGTTCTTAAAATTCCAGCCTGTTCTAATTTTTCAATGTGCTTTTTTACAATCGGGCTACTTAGGTTGAGAGCTTCAGATAATTCTTTTAAATTATAGGTCTTCTTTGAAAGTAGTTGAATCATTTTAAGTCTTACATCACTGGCAAGAGCTTGATAAACTGGCAATGAATCAAGGTCAATTCCTAATTGCATGTTTTTTCCTCCTTAACTAGTTAAATTGTAGGTGATAGTAAATGTTTTTGTTTTAATCAAATTGAAATAAAAACTTAATTCATCTATAAGATTAACAAAAAGGTTAAGTGAATGCAAAATAAAAGGTGTAAATTACTTATATGTTATTGACATCGTTTACATATACGTATATATTTATAAGTGACAGATCAACAATCGATTCTTTTTATAGGGTTATCTTAATTTATATGGAATATATCATGATATTTTTAGAGGTGATGGGTTTGCTACTTGTAAAGTGGAAAAAAGTAATGATTAGCATCTTAGTTTTAGTGTTATTGGGATCACCGTTTCTGAATCTATCAGTCTATGCTGATGAAGCAGAAACAGAAGATGAAGATCTGGAAGTGACATATGATGAATCTGTCGATCTGGAGGATATCGTTTCAGATGAAGAGCGTGATGAAACTGAGAAATACTCAGCATATATAGAAGGTACAGAAGCAGACCATTATCAAGGCGAGCCAATTGTATTTGATGATATGACTGGGCTAAAATCTGATCGACAAACGACTGTTGAAGGTGAACAAGTGATTCAGGTGGGTCAAGATGAAACCGCTAGCTTTACGATTGAAGCACCTGAGACAGCTTATTATCAGATTGGGTTTGAATATAAGATTGAAGGTGTCAATGTTTTACCAACGCAATTGGAGATGCGTGTCAATGATTCTATTCCTTTTTATGAAATGCGAAATTTAATCTTTGAGAGTGGTTGGGAAAATCCAGAAACCTTTCAAATTGACAAGTATGGAAATGAAATTATTCCTCAACCAATTAAGATTGATGATTGGGAGTTTAAGTATTTAATTGATTCAAGTTATCGAGATAGTTCCCCATTAATGATGAAATTGGAACAAGGGGAAAATGAAATTGAATTGACTGTTTCTGAGGGAAATTTACTTATACGTACAATAGAGTTAGCTGGTAAACCTTCATTAGGTGACCACGAGCAGGCTGAAGTGACGGGGAATCAATATATTGAAGTTGAAGCGGCCAATGATCTGGTGAAGCGGAATAATTCTTCCATTCGGGCAAATGCCTCTTTTAATGTAAATTTAGTCCCTTACAGTGATGATAAGCGAGTGTTAAATCATATTGATGCTGATTCCTTTAATTCAGCGGGGGATAAAATTTATTATGATGTTGATATAGAGGAAGCTGGTTACTATTATTTGGGTATGCATTATCAACAAGATTCAAAAGCTGATTTTCCTGTATTTATGAATATTGAACTAGATGGTGAGATTCCTTTTCAGAGTTTCAAAGATTTCCCATTTCCTTATCAATCAAAGTATTACCACTATACATTAGCGGATCAATCAGATCAAAAAATTCCGATCTATCTTGAAGAGGGAAGCCATACAATTTCTTTTCAAATAACGGTTGAACCTCTAAAAGAAGCGATGGAACAAATTGAACGTTTAACGAATGAGATTCAAAATCTATCATTAGAATTAACAAACTTGATTGGACCAGATGCCGATCGATACAGAGATATTAATGTAGAAGATTATATTCCAGGTGTGACAGATTTAATGATTTCCTGGGCTGATGAAATGGCTACTATTTATGAAGAGATGAAAACGTTTAATCCTGACAAAAATGCAATCGGAGCCTTTTCAGAGTTGAGAATTGCTGAAGAGCAGTTGCGAAGTTTGGCTGAACGTCCAGAGCAAATAGCACGACGCAAAAGTGAACTATCAACAGGAACGAATTCAGTCACTGCCTATCTAGGAAACTTACTTCAAGCCCATAATGATAACGGGATTGCAATCGATCGCTTTTACCTTTATCAAGATGAAGCGGATATTCCTGAAGAAGCAGGCTTCTTTACTAAGACATGGGCCAGTATTAAGCGTTTTGCCAATACATTTGGTGCCCAAGATTATGAAGTGAGCAATATAGATAAAAATAATTTACAGGTATGGGTCAACCGCCCACGCCAATATGTTGAAATTATGCAACGTTTGATTGATGAAACATTTACTGCTGAGACTGGAGTAAAAGTTGATCTATCCTTAATGCCAGACCAGAATAAATTAATCCTTGCTAATGCAGCTGGGGAAGCGCCAGATGTGGCCTTGGGTGTAAACTACGCCCTTCCATTTGAAATTGGAATTCGTGGCGCTCTTCAAGATTTAACTGAGTTTAGTGATTATCAAGAGGTTGTTTCTGATTATCCACCAGGAATGCTTGTACCCGCGAAGATTCAAGACGGTGTCTATGCACTGCCAGATACAATGAATTTTTGGGTTATGTTTTATCGGGAGGATATTTTAGAGGATATGGAATTAGCAATTCCTGATACGATCTTTGATGTTCGTTCATACTTACCAGAGCTTCAAAGACGTGGGATGAACTTTTTCTACCCGACAGCAGGTATGAGTGGAATGAAAATTTTCGCCGGGACCATGCCATTGATCTATCAAAGTGGTGGACAATTCTACGGCGATACGATTCATCGAACCGAGTTAAATAACAATGATACAATTGAGGGTATGCGCTTATTAACCGAGTTATTTACAATCTATAATATACCTTACGATGTTCCAAGTTTCTATCAACAGTTCCGCGATGGTTCGATTCCAATTGGGATTTCAGACTATCATATGTATAACTTAATTCTGAATGCTGCGCCAGAAATTGCTAATGTTTGGGATGTTGCTCTTGTCCCAGGGATTGAAAATAGTGATGGAGAAGTCGAGCGTTGGTCTACAGGTGGAGCGGAAAGTAATATTATGTTTAAAGATACTGACAAAACGGATGCTGCTTGGGAGTTTATGAAGTGGTGGTCTAAAGCAGAAACCCAAGTTGCTTTTGGAAATACGCTTCAAACGACCTATGGATCAGAATATATGTGGAATACTGCTAATTTAGCGGCTTATTCAGAATTACCATGGCCACATAGTCATAAACAAATAATCCTTGATCAGGCCGAATGGATTGCTGAAGTACCTCGTGCACCGGGTAGTTATTTACTAGAGCGTGAGTTAAGTAATGCATACAATGCTGTTGTGCTTGATGGCGAAAATCTACGGACGGCGATTGACTTAGCAAGTAAACGAGTTAATCGTGAAACGGAAAGAAAGCTGGAGGAATTCGGCTTTATGAAAGATGGAGCAGTTATCCAGTCTTATCCAAATCCGGAATTGTCACTTAATGAAGAGTAACGAAGGAGGGTCAAAGTCATGAGAGACAATAATAAAAGCGCCTACCTGTTTTTACTACCCTATATTTTACTGTTTACCTTGTTTATTATCGTGCCTGTTTTAATGGCGATCTTCCTATCGTTTACAAACTTTAACACGATTGAAACACCAGAATTTGTAGGCTTTATGAATTATATTAATTTGCTAACACAAGATGAAATTTTTATGCAATATGTTTTACCGAATACGATTTTGTTTGCCGTAATTGTTGGCCCAGGGGGATATGTCTTATCCTTCCTCCTGGCTTGGGTTTTAGCTCAATTACCAAAAATACCACGGACAATTTTTGCTTTAATTTTTTACTCACCATCGATGACGGCAGGAATTGCAATGGCAGTTGTCTGGCAGGTCATATTCAGTGGTAACCAATCGGGTTATTTCAACTACATTTTAATGAAGTTAGGAATCATTACTGAACCTGTTATTTGGCTACAAGATACGCGTTTTATTTTACCAATTATGATTGTTGTTGCCTTATGGAGTAGTATGGGGGTTGGTTTCCTAGCGATGATTTCGGGCGTACTTAATGTTGATGAGACTTTATATGAAGCGGGTGCGATTGATGGAATAAAAAATCGTTTCCAAGAGTTAATCTATATTACAGTACCTTCAATGAAACCACAGATGCTCTTTGGTGCGGTAATGGCGATTGTTGGTACCTTCTCAGCTGGGGCGATCGGTGTGCAGTTAACAGGGGCAAATCCAACACCTGGGTATGCTGGTCAACTCATGGTGAATCATATCGAGGACTACGGTTTTATTCGATTTGAGATGGGCTATGCAGCAGCATTATCTGTTGTTCTGTTACTGATCATATACTTATTTGCCCATATTTCGAAAAAACTCTTCAGTGAAGAGGCTTAAGGAAGGAAGGTTGAGATGGCTTTTAAAAGTAGTGGTGTGAACCCAAAGGGCTTTCATCGTAGTCAATTGAAATTTTATATCTTTTTAATTCCGCTTGCTATGTTTATGATATTGCCGATTATTTTTATCTTTAACCATGCATTCAAGCCACTTGATGAACTTTATGCATTTCCGCCAACGTTCTTTGTGAAAAACCCGACGTTGGAAAACTTTACGAACTTGTATAAATTAGCTGAATCGTCAGGGATTCCTTTATCACGTTATTTATTTAACAGTATCTTTGTTACGATTGTGGTGGTATTACTATCGATCATTTTATCGACGCTTGCTGGTTACGCTTTATCTAAGAAGAAGTTTACCGGTAAAAAGGCACTTTTAGAAATTAATAATGCAGCCTTGATGTTTGTTCCGATTGCAGTGATGATTCCAAGATTTTTAACGATTTCATTTATAGGTATTGAGGATACTTACTTTGCCCATATCTTACCACTTGTTGCGATGCCAGTTGGACTGTTTCTAGTTAAGCAATTTATCGACCAAGTGCCTGACTCGTTGATTGAAGCGGCTGTAATTGATGGGGCAAGTGACTTGAAGATTTATTGGAAGGTCATTTTACCTTTGATCAGACCAGCGATAGCAACGGCAGCAATTCTAGCCTTCCAGCTAGTATGGAATGATTTAGAGACTTCAACACTCTATACAACCAGTGAGAATATGCGAACGCTAGCATTCTTTATGAATACATTAGCAGCTCAGACAAACGTTGTCGTAGGACAGGGAATGGCAGCCGTCGCCTCTCTGATTATGTTCTTGCCAAACCTGATTTTGTTTATTATCTTACAAAGCAAGGTAATGAATACGATGGCACATTCAGGATTAAAGTAGGTGTTAACAATGAAAATGATCAAAAGAATAAGCTTAGCCTTGCTTACTATAACTCTATTATTAACTTCGACGGCACAGGTTGTAGAAGCAAACACAGCTTACCGAACATTTACAGAAGATGGTTATGGCCGTTATGTTGAAACACAAACAGCCTATACGGTTAGAAATACGATTGTTAAATTTGATGATGAACTCTTTTCACAGGCCGAAGATCTAAAAGTAGGTGCTGATGGACTAATCTATGTTGCCGATACTGGCAATGGCCGAATTTTAGTTGGTGATCGATCCGGTAATTTAGAACGTATTTTTGGCGAAGAAGAATTGAGTCGCCCAACAGGTATTTTTCTGTCGCATGACGATAAAGTGTATGTGGCAGATGAGTCAAATGCCAAGATTTATGTTTATACATTAGAAGGCGAATTGCTTCAAGAATTTGGTCGTCCGGAAAGTATTCTATTTGGTGAAACAGCTAATTTTATTCCGTTAAAAGTAGCTGTTGACCAAAGAGATAATATTTATATTATTTCACAGGGTAACTCAAATGGGATTATTCAAATTAATGCAAATACTGGGCAATTTCTAGGCTATTACGCCCCGAATCAAACTGCGGTAACGCCAATGACTGTTTTCCGTAAAGCGATTTTCACCGATGAACAATTAAGTCGAATGATTGATATCGTTCCACCAACATCGACGAATATAAATATTGATGAAAAAGGTCTTGTCTATTCTGTTTCGCAGGGGGAACGAGTAGAAGCGATTCGAAAGTTAAATGTAGCCGGACAGAATATTATTGAAACACAAGTAGCCGATGAATTTCCTGCCTCAATTGAAATAGGTTCCTTAGAGAATGTCTATGTAGGTAGTGAAGATGGATTTATTTATGAATATACCAGTGAAGGGAATTTATTATTTGTTTTTGGTGGCCAGGATGACGGACGGCAACGAATTGGTCTATTTAGAAAACTATCGGCTATTGCTGTAGATAGTAATGACCAGATTTATGCGCTGGATCAAGATCGAAACCAAATTCAAATTTTCCGACCAACTGAATTTGCTAATCTTGTCCATACCTCACTTGAACTTTATCAGAATGGGGACTATGAGGCAAGTAAGGAACCATGGGAAGAGGTTATTCGATTAAATAGTTTATTCGATTTTGCTTACCTCGGTCTTGGCGAAGCCTTCTTTAAAGAAGAAGAATATAATGAAGCTCTAGATGCTTTCCGTCAAGCGAAGTATCAAGAAGGTTACTCAGATGCCTATTGGGAAGTACGTAATGTATGGATGAGAGAAAATGTAATGACCTTAATTTTTGTTATCATTGGTATCTATGTCCTATTCAAAATCCTTGGTTTTGTAGAAAGCAGAAAGGGTTATTGGAAACGTCTATCAGACCATCTGCAATCTCGTTATCGACTGAAGTTTTTCAAAGATGTCTTTTTAATTAAAAATATGATTAGACATCCAATTGATACTTATTATAGTATTCAATATGAAAAGAAAGGGAGTATGTGGTCTGCCTCATTCTGGTTATTTATACTCTATCTCTTATTCATAATTGATAAATACTTTACAGGATTTATATTTAGTTACGTTCGTGATGGCGAATATACATTAGCGATGGATACGGCCATGTTTGTTGCGGTTGTTGCTTTAGTAATTGGTTCTAACTATCTCATCACAACGATTAATGATGGGGAAGGTAAATTCAACCATGTCTTTACTGGCTTTATCTATGCCTTTGCGCCATACTTTGTTTTCAAACCATTTACGATCTTAATAAGTAATTTCTTAACATTAAATGAGGCGTATTTACTAAGTTTAGCTAATGTTATCATTTATACTTGGGTCGGCGTGTTAATCTTTGTGATGATTAAAGAGATTAATGACTACACAATTCGTGAAACAATTAAAATTATCTTCTTAACATTATTTATGATTTTAATTGCTGTATTGTTCATCTTTATTGTTTATATCTTGATCATACAGATGTTCCAGTTTATTGTTGCAGTCTTCAATGAGGGGGTGTATCGCATTGAAAACAGTTAAAGTAAAAACAATAATTAAGGTTGTTCTATTCGTTATCATTGCTGGCTGGTTTACCTATTTTCTCTTATCAGGTGATGAGGAGGATATGGAAATAACCGGCCCTGATACACCGGTGGTCGAAGAGCCGGCTGGTGAAGATGAAGCTGGAGATGACGCCGAAGATGCGGAAGGTGAACTTCCACCAGAAGAAGAACCCGAACAGGTTGAAGTTGATGAGGAAGAACTTGAAGACTTATTGGAAGAAGAGGAAGAACGAAAGATTATTATTGATTCAAAACAGGATGAAATTGAAGGACATAAATTTCTAACTGAAAATGATCATTTTGAACTTTATTTGAAAGAAGAAAATTTATCGATCATTTTACGTGAAAAACAAACTGGAGCCATTATGACTTCAACTGTGGATGAACCTGTTGGTAGTAATGAATCTTGGCAAAACTTTGTCCGTTCAGGTATTGTCATGGAATATATTGTTGGTACAAATATTGTGACCTATCGGGCAGATATGTATTCACAGGAACCAGAGAAAACAGTAACTGAAACAGAGGATGGTTTTCTGGCAGAAATTTTTTATCCTGAACTTGAAATTGGTTTTGAAGTGATAGTGACATTAACAGATCAAGGGATTACTGTTGATATTCCACAAGACTCAATTGTGGAGGAAAATAATCAATACCGTATGGCGAGTATTTATGTTTATCCATTTCTAGGCCATACATTATTAGGTGATCGGGAAGGATATATGTTTATCCCGGACGGTTCTGGGGCCCTAATTTATCTTAATGATAAAGACGGTAAGTATACACAACCTTATTCAGTGATGGTATATGGTGAAAACGTCGGTATCGATGATCCTTATGTCTTATCATTGTTTAACCAAATGAATCCATTTAATGATCCGGAAAAGGTCCTTGCCCCTGTTTTTGGTATGGTGCATACCGATAATGAAATTGGGTATCTAGGAATTATTGAAGAAGGAGAATTCAGTGCCCGTATAGAGGCTTATCCAAATGGAGCGATTCTACCTTATAACTGGATAACACCAAAGTTTATTTATCGTCAAGTTTATAATCAACCAACAAGCCAAGATACAGGAACAATGGTTGTTCGTCAGCGTAATCGAAATAATTTTGATATTAAAGTTCATTATCATTTCGTTGCTGAAGAGGATGCAAATTATATGGGACTCGCATCAACTTATCGCGACTACTTGTTAGATAATGACTTAATCACGGTTAAAGAGGACCAGTTTAATCTAAGAGTCGATCTTCTGGGCGCCGAAGTTGAGCAAGGCTTACTCTTTAAGAGTGACGTTCCAATGACAACCTTTAGTCAAGCCTATGATATTCTGACAGATATTAAGGATCAGGGAGCGGAAAATATTTTATCAATCTATAAAGGTTGGAATGACAAAGGTTATTATGGTGGGTTACCGATTCAAACATTTAATCCGGAGTCTACCTTATCTGATGGGACATCAATAGAAGAGTTAATTGAACAGTTGGATGAAGAACAAATTGATTTATTCCTCTACCATGATGGACTGCGGATCAATATGGATGAACTTGGTACAACGCGACATAAGATCATGAAGAAATTTAACCGTCGGACATATAAGGAAGAGGTCCATGGAAAAGTGTATCGTGAATTCAATTACCTCCATCCTGGATCGACAGTTAAAATAATGGAGAATATGCATGACAACTATCTAAATGCAGATATTGAAAACATAATGATTAGTGGAATTTCAAATACACTCTTTTCCTATAGTGAAGGAAACAAAGAGTTTGATCGAATTTCGACGAAAGATTATTATGAGCCAGTAATTGAATCTTATGCAGATGACTTTAATCTTTTACTCGAACAACCTTTTGCATATCTTTGGGACCAAACAGAAGCGATGATCGATGTTCCGACACGTTCGTCAAACTATGTATTTACCGATGAGGACATTCCATTTTTGGCTTTAACATTAAAAGGAGTCGTTCCGATCTATGCGGAGTATGTAAATTTCCAAGCGAATCAAGAGGAATTTTTCTTACAGATGGTTGAACAAGGATTTAATCCATCATTCTTGATTACTCATGAAAGTCCAGCTGATTTAATGAATACAAACTCATCTCATATATATAGTTCACAATATGAACGTTACCAAGAGATGATTCAAGAGTATTATCAAGAGCTATCAGATGTGCATAATCAAACAGCAGGAGCGGTGATCGTTGATTACCAACGTCAAGGACAAACGACAAGAGTCAGTTATGATAATGGAGTGGATGTCTTAATCAACTATGCGGAAGAGCCACAAACAGTAAATGATCACTTGATTGAACCGATGTCGTATAAGGTGGTGAATAACTGATGAAGATCAAACGTGAAACAATATATGGCTATCTATTTATTCTACCTTGGTTAATTGGATTTTTAGGCTTGGTGCTCTATCCGATGATTCAATCCTTTTACTATAGTATGAATGATATGCGGATTACACCAAGTGGTTTACAGTTCGTTTACGCAGGCTTTAATAATTATCTAAATGTTTGGCTACAAGATATGTTCTTTATTCAAGAATTATTAGCCTTTGCTGTTGATACATTTATTCGAGTACCTGTTATCGTTGTCTTCGCTTTAATTATAGCGATGTTACTTAATCAGGAGATTAAATTTAAAGGTTTGTTTCGAACAATCTTTTTCTTACCAGTTATTGTAGCTAGTGGCCCCGTGATTAACCAATTGGTTGATCAGGGGGCAACAGCGATACCAATGCTCGATCAAGATATTATTATGGGTGTCTTGAACTCAATTTTCCCTAGCTTTTTTGCGGGGGTCATCAGTGATTTGTTTAATCAAATCATTACAATTTTGTGGTATTCGGGAGTGCAGATCCTTTTATTCCTTGCCTCCTTACAGAAAATCGATCCCAATTTATACGAAGCAGCGAAAATTGATGGCGGATCAAATTGGGAATGTTTTTGGAAGATTACCTTACCGACAATCAAGCCTTTAATTTTAATTAATTTAGTTTATACGCTAGTGTCGTTAGCTAATAGTGGCCAAAATCCAATTATTGAATTGATTTATAGTAATATGTTTAATGCGACAAGAGGCTATGGCTTCGCATCAGCAATGGCTTGGATGTATGCAGTCATTATTGGCATTATGCTCATAATTATATACTTTGTATTTAAGGAAAAAGAACCGAAACGATATCGTTAAGGAGGGAGGATATCTATGTCAACAAAAAGTGCAACGAGTCTAGGTGGAGTATTGAAAAACAGTGAAATGTCGTTCAGGGATAAAGCTGAGATTATCAAACAAAAAATGCAACGTTTTCTATTCGGTTTCAACGACCGAACAGGTTTTCTACTCAAATTTACGATTTATTTGCTGTTATTATGTATTGGCTTTGTTTATCTCTATCCGATTCTATATATGTTTGTAACGAGTATGCAATCGTTGAGTGATTTACTGGATATGGCAATTAATTGGATTCCTTCTTCCTTGTATCTTGATAATTATCGCCAGGCTTACACAGTATTAAATGTACGTCCGGCACTGCTAGGAAGTATACAGATTGCCCTATTTCCAACGTTAATTCAAGTCGCAATTTCATCAATTGTTGGCTATGGCTTTGCTCGATTTGAGTTTCCATTGAAGAAACTATGGTTTGGTTTAATGATCTTCAGTTTTATTATTCCACCACAAATTTTGATGATGCCAACTTATCGTTTATTTAGTGAGTTGGGATTAACAGGTTCTTTAAGTGCCTTTACGATCCCTGCTCTACTGGGGCAAGGTTTAAATAGTACAATTTTTATTTTGATATTTTATCAATTTTTTAAACAAACACCAAAATCTCTTTATGAAGCAGCAGAAGTTGATGGTGCTAATCAATTGGTCAGTTTCTTTAAAATTGCGATTCCAATGGCTATCCCAGCCTTTATCGTCGCTTTTCTGTTCTCATTTGTTTGGTATTGGAATGAAACTTATTTAACAACGCTTTATTTAACGAGCTCTTCAACTGATATTACGACTATATTACTTCAGTTACAGCAATTTGAAACAAATTACCAAGCACTTTATCCAGCAACTGAAGCGAGTCCAAATCGGATCAATGAAGGGATCAAGATGGCTGGAACGGTTATTAGTATCCTACCACTACTGATCATTTATTTCTTCTTACAACGATACTTCGTTGAAAGTGTCGATAATACTGGTATTACCGGTGAATAATCACCGTAATATAAACTTAATTAAAAGGAATGGGGGAAGTGAAATGACAAGAAAAACAATGTATACACTCTTGTCGGTTATTTTAGCAGTATTTTTGTTAGTTGCAGGATGTTCATCAAGTGATGATACGCCAAGTGATTCAAACACAGGTAGTGATGATGGGGCAGGGGAAACAGAAGAGACTGCAGATTTACCGCCAATGACTGATGAAGAAATTACATTAACATATGCATCTTGGCAAAACCTTGAACTACAACGTTTTTTAGCTGATAAGTTTATGGAAAAATACCCTAATATTACAGTTGAAATTGTTGAATTAGAACAAGAAGGTTGGAATGATCATTTAACTAACCTAGCAAGTACTGGAGATTTACCTGATGTATTCTGGTATATGGGTAATGTTGACGTACCAATCCGTAATATGTGGTTAGGCGATTTTACAGAGTTCTTTGAAGCAGACCCAGAGACAGATAATATTTTAGATACCTTAGTTAATAAAGGTTATTTTGATGGAGAACGAAAGATGGCAGCCCCTGCTGCTTATCAACCATATACCGTTTTCTTAGATGAAAACCTCTTTGAGCAACAAAACGTAGATATGCCATCTCCAGATTGGACATACAGTGAAATGTTAGATTTGATTGAAAAAATGACAATCCCTGAAGAGGGAATCTTCGGTTATAATACTTATACGCAAATCTTTACAATGGCACCAATTGTCAATGCTGATGCAGATGGTGAATTTGGTTGGGATGGCGAGCAATATGATATGACAACAGAGTGGGCTGATTCAATTACGCAACATGCTGAATTTGTTCGTAATGGCAACCACGCACCATTCTTTGATACAGATGAAGCAGAAGCTGCTTTCGGTGACCGTGAGCTTTGGGCTGCCTCATCTGGACGTGTAGCGATGCAATTAGATGCATGGTGGACTGTAGATTTATTCGGAACGGATGAATTCGCCGATAAAGGGATTAAATGGGTTCCTTATGTTGTCCCACAAGGCGACGATGCAACATCACTTAATAAACCAGCATTTGTTGACTTCGGCTCAATTTCAGATGCTACTGAGTACCCGAGAGAAGCTTATGAGCTCTTGAAGTTCTTTGGATGGGGCCGAGAAGGTTGGGAAGCTAAGTTAGAAGCATTTAAAACACTTGAACGTGAAGATGGCGAGCTAGTCTTTAGTCATCCAGATGGTCTTCCACTTATTAAAGATCAAGATATTTGGGATGAATTACGAACATTGTTACCAGAAGGCCAATACTATGATGACTTCTTAGCACGTGCTACACACCCAATTCCATTAGGTGGTGCGGCAATGCCAGGTTTCCAAACATTCTTGGATGAGGTATACTTTGGCGGTGAGTATGATAACGTGGAAAGAGCGATTATTGAAGGCGAAGTCAATGCTCATGATATTGCACCTAACTTAACAGAGTTTATTAATCAATATTATCAAGATGCTCTTGATGAGTTATTCTATTAATTACTTTTTAAGACATGCTTTGATGGTGCCCACCATCAAAGCGTGTTTTTTAATGTCCTTATCGCACTACAACCGTCAGTATGATTCCCGTCTCAATCATATAATGAAAACCAAAAAGTTTTTTCTATGTTAAAGAAAAAAATACTATGAAATATGAAACAATATGTTATAATTTAATCCATTATCCTCTGTTATTTTAAGGAGTTTTATGATGAATGAAAAGTTAGATTTTAAATCAAGTTTATTGATTGGTTCACTATTGTTTGGCCTATTTTTCGGAGCGGGTAATTTAATTTTTCCTGTTCACATGGGGCAGTTGGCAGGTATGAATACTCTACCAGCCACGATAGGTTTCTTAATTACAGGTGTGGGTCTTCCGGTTCTGGGAGTTATCGGCTCAGCACTTTCTAGAAGTGAGAGCTTGTACGATATGGCGAAGCCTATAAATAAGAGCTATTCGATCTTATTTACGTGTGCCCTATATTTAACCATTGGGCCATTATTTGCGATTCCGCGAACAGCTACAGTCGCTTTTGAAGTAGGATTGGCAGATTTTATTGGTGATGAATTTCTTCAAATCGGTTTATTTATCTTCTCGTTGATCTTTTTTATTATGACGCTTTACTTTTCACTTCGACCAGGTCGAATATTGGATTGGGTGGGTAAATACCTCACACCTACTTTCTTAGTTCTTTTGTCTATCTTAATTATTGCAACCTTTATCAATCCGATGGGTGAGGTCGGTCAATTTGCACCGCAAGAGAAGTATGCTGCCCGCCCTTTATTTACTGGACTAATAGAAGGTTATCACACAATGGATGCATTAGCATCACTCGCCTTTGCGATTGTGATTATTGCAAATATAGAAAAGTTAGGGGTACACGATCCAAAAAGAAAGGCTATTGAGACATTAAAATCTGGTATAGTCTGTTTGATTGGAATGGGTGTTATTTATGCTTCATTAGCTTATATGGGAGCAACGAGTTTAGGTAGTGTTGGAATAGGAGCCAACGGTGGGGTTATTCTATCCATGGTTGGTGCACATTATTTTGGATTTGCAGGTCAAATTTTACTCGCTATCATTGTGTTTGTTGCTTGTTTAAAAACGGCGATCGGATTAATTACATCATGTTCCCAGATCTTTAGAGAAATGTTTCCACATTCCATATCCTATAATAAGTACGCGGTGGTTTTTACGCTTTTATCTTTTATCATTGCTAACTTTGGTTTAAATACAATTATTCAGTTATCCTTACCCGTGCTTATGTTTCTTTATCCGTTGGCTATTACGTTGATTATTTTATCGTTACTGTCCCCTTTTATTCATCAACAAAAGGATGTCTATCGATGGACAACAGGTTTGACGATTATTGCAGCATTATTCGATTTTATCAACGCCTTGCCTAATTCGATCAAGGAGAATGTAATCATTGCTAAAATAATCAACTTTGCTGGGCTTTACTTACCTGGGTTTGACTATGGCTTTGGTTGGATTGTTCCTGCAATGATTGGCTTTATCATTGGTCTGTTTTTTTGGAAAGTGCGTGAAAAGTACTTGAACTAATCATCACTTAATTTCTAACATAATTAGAGATAACAGTCTTCTGTTGGAAAATCAGATAGAATAGTTAAAGAGAGTCTAACGACACAAGTTTTGTAGTCTGGAATCTAAGGTATGCTCCAGCCTATTTACTTGTGTTTTATTTTGGAGAATAGAGTTAATCATATAAGTGAAGTCTTATTTCTTATTATGATAGACTAGTTAATAGATAGATAGAAAAGAGGGGCAAGAATGAGTGTTTTTCAAGACTTAAAAAAATATAAAGGATTAGTCACTCTCGTATTTTTCCTCACATTAGGAAATACAATTGGTGAACTATACTTACCGCGATTACTCTCATTAATCGTAGACAATGGGATAGCAGTAGAAGATGTCCAGTATGTCTTCCGTATCGGCGGCCTTATGTTGCTTGTGACATTACTAACGATTATCGTGCGGGGTTCCGCTTCTTATTTTTCTGCAAAAGCTGCCATGGCTTTTTCACGCGATTTACGGAAACGAATTTTTAATAAAGTGAATCATATGACCTTTGATGAAACAGAGGCTTTAGGCATCTCATCACTGATTACTCGGACGACAAACGATGTCGGGCATATTGAACAGTTTGTTCTACTCATGATGCGCCCTCTTTTACGGGCTCCATTGCAATTTATTGGTGGATTAGTGATGGCCTATTTAACTCACCGACGTTTGACCGCGATCGTGCTAATTAGTATGCCGATTATCTTTGTCCTCATTTATTTTATTATTCGAGTGGTTATTCCTTATTTCCCTAAACTACAAAACGCTTTAGATCGTGTTAATTTATTATTGCGTCAACGATTAACAGGGTTAAAGGTGATCCGTGCTTTTTCCAGAGATAAAGAGGAGGAAGCAATTTTTGAAGAGGCAAACGATGATTATTACAGATTATCTATGCGTATTAATAATGCGATGAGTACAGTACAACCTTTATTAACTTTTGTTGTTAGTGTGACAACTGTTATTGCTGTTTATTTTGGGTCCCAGTTCATTGCCGATGGTACGATGAATATTGGTGAGTTACTAGCGTTTATTCAATACACTGCACAAGTGATGACAGGATTAGTCATGCTTTCAAGAATGTTAATGATTATTCCCCGTACGTCTACATCAATTTCGCGTGTCCAGGAAGTGATCGATTATCCATCACGAAAAGTGGGTGGTACAACAAGATTAACTGAGCCCATGCAGTCGATTGAGGCGAAAGATCTTACATTTTATTACCCGGGGGCAAATTTACCTGCTTTAGACAAAATCAATTTCTCATTAAAAACAGGTGAAGTGCTCGGAATTATAGGAGGGACGGGTTCTGGTAAATCAACATTTTTAAAACTACTGATGCAGTTTTATCAACCAACTGAAGGTGACTTGCTGATTAATGGGGAACCAATTAATCAACTTTATACGGATGATGTCCGTCGTCGGATAAGCTATGTTCCACAACAAAACTTCTTCTTTTCTGAATCTATACGTGGCAATATGCAGTATAGTAATCCTGACATTTCTGATGAGCAGATTTTAAATGATTTAACGATTGCCAGGGCAAGAGAGTTTTTACCAAAGGAAGAGGCGTTAGATACGAAGGTGATCCGTGGTGGTGCGAATTTCTCTGGTGGGCAAAGACAGCGCCTTGCCATTACGAGAGCATTAGCTCGTGATGCAAGTGTGTATATTTTTGACGATTCATTTTCTGCTTTAGATTATCGAACAGATTATCAGATCAGGCAGGCGCTTGAAGATCGGCTAAGAGGGGCGATGACGATCATCGTGGCCCAGCGTGTTGCAACGATACGTCACGCTGATAAGATACTTGTTTTAGAAAATGGAAAAGTGCAAGGTTATGGAAGTCATGATGATTTATTAGCCCATCATCCTGTCTATCGTGAAATTGCGATCTCACAAGGAGAGGAGGTGGGTAGATGATGGATCAGAAGCAAAAGAAAACAGGATCATTCTTGCGGTTACTGAGTTATTTAAGTCACTATAAAGCGATTTTAATTATCTCACTTTTGTTCACCGTTATTGTCACAGTTATTCAAGTATTTACACCCGTTATTTTAGGGCAGATTCTAAATCATCTACAAGTCGCATTTCGCGATCATATAGCTGTTGATCACCAATTCATACTTAGAATTGTCTTACTTTTAATCGTGATGTATCTTATTTTAGCAGTGGCTGATATTGTTAAAGAGCGTACGCTCGTTTACTTATCGCAAAGATTGGTCAAAGATCTTCGATCAGAAGTATCTGCTAAAATTAAAAAAGTACCCCTGACGTATTTTGATAATCAGTCAACTGGTGATTTGATTAGTCGAATGACGAATGATATTGATAAGATGGGGAATAACATTCAAATTAGTGTCAGTCAAATGTTTGGTAGTTTGGTATTAGTAATTGGAATTTTACTTATGATGGTCAATATCAGCTGGATCTTGTCACTTGCCTTCCTACTTACTGTACCATTAAGCTTCTTCGCGACCCGTTTTATTACGAATCGTTCACGGCACTTTTTTCAAGAAAAGTCAAGAGGATTGGGAGAGATGGTCGGCTTTGTTGAGGAAAATTTCACGGGAACGGATTTAATTAAAGCCTTTAGCTATGAAGAACAGTCAGATGAGGATTTCAGCAATATTAATAACAATCTTTATGAAGTTTCTTGGCGGGCTAGTTTTATGGCAGGGATCCTGCTCCCTATGATGACCTTTATTGGTAATCTTGCGTATGTAACGATTGCGATTATCGGGAGTTTACTTGTCATATCTGGAAGTATTCTGATTGGGGATGTGCTTGCATTTCTGCAATACTCCCAAAATATCCGTCGTCCGATTGAGGTCATTGCAGAAATGGCAAATCAACTACAAGAAACGCTGGCTTCGGCTGAACGCGTCTTTCATTTTTTAGATGCACCAGAAGAAATAGAGAATGATGAAAATCAAATAGTTGCACCGATCCAAAAGATTGAATTTAGTCATGTGGATTTTGCTTATGAAAAAGATAAACCAGTTATTAAAAACCTTAATCTAAAGGTTAAGCGAAATGAAACGGTCGCGATTGTCGGTCATACAGGTGCTGGTAAATCGACGATCATCAATTTATTGATGCGCTTTTATGATGTGTCATCGGGTCAAATTATGATGAATGATATTGATATTCGGACAACGCCGAGAGAGAATCTCCGTTCCTTTTTTGGGATGGTTTTACAAGATACCTGGCTGATTCAAGGAACGATTTACGATAATATTCGCTATGGAAATCTTGGGGCATCAAAAGAAGCTGTGATTGAAGCAGCTAAACAAGCCTATGCTCACCATTTTATTACTTCACTTCCAGATGGATATGAGACGCAGATTAATGAAGAGGGAAATAATTTATCACAAGGACAACGGCAATTAATTACAATCGCACGTGCTTTTGTGAGTGATCCTGATATTTTAATTTTAGATGAAGCGACCTCTTCTGTTGATACGCGGACGGAACGAATGATCCAAAGTGCGATGACGAATTTAATGGACGGTCGGACAAACTTTGTTATTGCGCATAGACTGTCAACGATCGTTGATGCGGACGTTATTTTGGTGATGGACAAGGGGCGTATTGTCGAACAAGGTGGGCATCATGAATTGCTTAAACAAAATGGGGTGTATGCTGACTTATATCGTAGTCAATTTTTGGAGTAGTGAATCAGTTGATTTAGGTCATCATAAGAGAAGGTGTGGATTAGCATGCCTTCTCTTTCCATATGATCACAGTGCAACTGTCAGTATCCCATTTGGAGAATTCGAAGGAAATTAAGTATTGTAAGTGGGAGATCAACTGTCAGTGAGACTCCCTGAGTGAAGATTTAGGTTATTTATAATTAGCTTCCCTGATTTGTTCATTCTAAAAAAGGGTATCATTAGATCACCAAGCAATCCAATAGGTTTATTGATCTATAAGTAGTAAAATAAAGACAAGCATTCATTTTAGGAGGCGTGTTACGATGACAAAATATCAATTACCAAATGTATGGCAGTGGGAAGATGAAAATTCAAAGAGAAGTGGGAATCGCCCGACGGCTGGAGAACGGTTTGAACAAAGGCTACCGGTTGGAAAGGCACCATTTCAGCTCTATTCACTCGGAACGCCGAATGGGATTAAAGTGCCGATCATGCTTGAAGAGTTAAAAGAGTTGGGTGTCGATGGCGCAGACTATGATTTGTATACCATCAATATTGGAAAAGGCGATCAATTCGGTTCGGATTTTGTCAAGATCAACCCGAATTCCAAGATCCCAGCCCTAGTTGATCAAAGCAAAAGTCCACGTGTGGAAATTTTCGAATCAGGATCGATCCTACTTTATCTAGCTGAGAAATTTAACAAGTTGATCCCAACAGATATTTATGGTCGGACAGAAACACTGAATTGGTTATTCTGGCAAATTGGATCAGGGCCTTTTGTTGGTGGGGGATTTGGTCACTTTTTCGCTTATGCACCGGAACCTATGAAATATCCGATTGACCGCTTCACGATGGAAACAAAGCGTCAACTTGACTTACTTGATAAAGTGTTAGCTGAGCAGTCATATATAGCTGGCGATACTTATACGATTGCAGATATTGCAATCTGGTCTTGGTACGGCCGATTAGCCTTAGGAAAACTATATAAAGGCTCTTATCAATTTTTGAATCTAGATGAATATCCGAATCTCTTGAAATGGTCTCACCGGATTGCAGAAAGACCTGCGGTTCAAAAAGGGTTGGAAGCGGAGTATCAGTCGATTGAGGAGTAAATTAACGATTCTTGATCTCGTTCGTTAATCTTGAAGCCGATTTAAACTTAGCTACAGCTTGACTTACCACAGATTAATCAACTATTGGCCCCTACTTTATTCATGCATCAGATGATTGAAGTAGGGGCGCAACAGTTAGTAAAAGCCTTACAACTAGGTTAATGGAAGCAGAAAACCCCCACTTTGTGGAGGTTAACTTCATAGCAAACGAATACTAATATGTCCTAGCAACCTTATTTGGTAAAGAACCAAATAAGGTTGTTGAATATAAATGATAAGATTAATAATTAAATAGTGAGCTAACAGGCTTTTCTAAGTGAACACGTTTAATTGCATCACTAAATAATGGAGCTGTACTTAATAAAATCATTTTATCAGACCACTTTTCTTGAGGAATAGCTACAGTATCGGTAACAATCATTTCTTTAATGGGTGATTCGTCAATATATTGTGTAGCGATCCCTGAGAGTACTGGGTGTGTACAAGCTGCATAAACTTCTTTTGCACCGTTATCCTTCAAAGCTTTTGCTCCCATTGAGATACGACGACCCGTATCGATAATATCATCAAGCAAGATGGCTGTTTTATCTTTAATATCACCAACAACAGATAATAGCGGGTGATCAATCTCCCTTGGCCCTCTTCTATCTAAAATAGCAATCGGTGCATGGATAAGATCAGCAAATTGCCGAGCGCGTTTTACACTTCCGTGGTCTGGCGCAACAACGACAACATCTTCTAAATTTTTTTCGATAAAATATGATGCTAAGATCGAAAGACCATTTAAATGATCAACTGGAATATGGAAAAATCCTTGCACTTGTGTTGCGTGTAAATCCATTACGATAACCCGATCTGCACCTGCGCCTTCTATGATATCGGCTATTAATTTAGCTGTGATCGGTTCACGTGACTTAGTTTTACGATCCTGTCTGGCATATCCATAGTAAGGAATCACAATATTAATTGTTTTCGCCGATGCCCGTCTAAAAGCATCGATTAAAATGAGCAACTCCATAATATGATGATCAGAAGGATCATTCGTTGATTGAACGATATAGGTATCGAAACCACGAACACTTTCTTCAATGTTTATTTGAATTTCGCCATCACTAAATGTTTTGACAGAGCATTTCCCTAATCCAACACCTAAATTATTGGCAATTTTTTCAGCTAAACTTTTGTTTGAACTCAGACTAAATACTTTCATCTCTTCTTTAAAATTGTGGCTTGCCACTCAAAATCGCTCCTTTGATTGGTTAACTATTGTCCTGTCTCTATTGTAAAACAATTAATTATATAATTCTAGTTCTCATCATAAGATAATTATATTTAGGACGAATTATTTTCAAACTTATTTGGGCTAGCTTTGCACTATGGAAAAAATCAACTATAATAAGAAGTAGGTTTATCCCGCATTAACAGGCAATAAGACTCCCACTGATTGAAGTTTCACTTTATATAACACTCTGTGGCGAATGGTTACCCATTGAGTGAATTTCACCTTATTAGAAAGGGGGAATAGTTATGGATCAAAAGATACGCTATACTTTTTCGCCACCCAAAAAGTCATTACCTATTTATATTGATAGTATTGGTTATAACCCATTTGAATTGGATTTCAATCGTCCAGAGGGCTTTCCATATTATCACTGGCTCCAAACTGTTAAGGGTGAAGGAATGATTGAGATTATGGGGCGAAAATTTAATTTGGAGAAAGGCCACGGTATCCTTCTTGCTCCATACACTTCTCATAGCTACCAGCCTAACTATGAAAAAACCCGAGACTGGTCAACCGTCTACCTAACTTTCAGTGGTGATGCGATTGAAAGTATCTTTAATGCTTTAGAGATTAATCATTCGGTGATTTATCGGGAAACTAGTGAAGAGCATCTATATAACCACATCCAGTTAACACTAAGTTATCTTGAATCCAAACATGAGGTAGACCCAAACATTTATTACGATCTTTCAACAAAGTTATATGATTTTATTATTTTACTAATTAGATATGCTAAAATAGATGAACAAATCCCACGAATTCATTCCTATGACAAAGTTAAACCAATTGTAGAATGGCTCGAACAAGTATTTCCTAAAGATATTGGTTTGTTAGAAATCTCTCAGCAAGCTAATTTAAGTCCACAACACTTGAATAAGCTATTTCATGATACCTTTAACATGAGTACCTATGCCTTTTTAGTTCAGTTACGGATCCGAGAAGCTAAACGTTTATTATTAACTAATGTCGATCTCACCTTAAAGGAAATAGCGAGCAGGGTTGGTTTTAACTCAGTTAGCCATTTTGTTGCAACCTTTAAAAGCAGAGAAGGTATGACCCCTAAACAGTATCGCGAGAAATATGGATAGATAAATTATAATTAATTAGAAATTATAGAAAAAGTCTTAACTATTGAATTATGATAAGTAGTTAAGACTTTTTAATGCCTAAATTGATAAAGGATGATTAATAATATGAACATTTTTAAGAATATTATTATATAGAATTATAAATGGAAGCGCTTTATAATATAGTTAGTTATTAGTTAAATTAATTTATTTAATAGGAGGTTATTTTATGGTTCAAAATAAAAAAAGACTTTATATTTTATTATTATTATTATTTTCAGCTTTAGTAACGATGATAGCTTGTGAACCTGATCGCGGGGAGGATGTTACAAAGCAGGAATTAGATGATGGAGAGATGCCCGAAAAACCTGAAGAACTAATCGTCTGGATTAATGACGATGATTCTGGGCAGGGAGATGCCTTAGAAATAATGAAGCCGTATTTTGATAATTATACTGAGAAAACAGGTATTGATATTGTTTTAGAAATTGTTCCAATGCCGGATCAAGTTCAGAAATTGGCTTTAGCAGGTCCTGGCGGAGATGGACCTGATTTGTTTTTCCAACCTCAAGATCGTTTAGGAGATGTTGTTGCTCAAGGGTTAGCCCAACCAATGACTTTTACTGATGAAGAATTAGGTGGATACAGTGAAGCGGCTATAGATGCCTTTACTTATGAAGGTGAAGTTTATGGAGCACCGATAGCAATTGAAACCTATTTTACTTATTATAACAAAAGTATAGTAGAAGAAGTTCCAACTACTATTGAGGATATTTATAAAATGAGCTTGGAATTTACTAATAGTGATAATGACGAATATGGATTTTTAATTTCTCCAGAATTTTATTATCTTTACTCATTTATGAACAGTCATGGTGGATATATCTTTGGAGAAGAAGATGGAATTTACAATGTTGATGATATTGGCTTAAATAATGATGGTTCAATAAAAGGACTAGAAGAGTATTTGCAATTCGTCAATGCAGGTATATTACCAAGAACAGTAACAGTAGATGTATTAGATGGTTTATTTACAGAAGGAAAAGTGGGGATGGTGATAAGTGGGCCATGGAATATTTCATCTTATAGAGAGGCTTTAGGAGATGATTTAGGGACGGCACCTCTTCCGAAAATTGGTGAACAAATTGCACCATCATTTGTAGGTGTTAAGTCATGGTTAGTATCTTCATATAGTAAAAATGCCGAATGGGCTGTTGATTTAGCAAAATTCTTGACTAATGATGAGAGTGCAGAATTATATCATGATATTACTGGTGAGTTACCCCCTCGACCTGTCATTTTAGAGGCAGTTACTGACCCTATATACACTGGTCATACTCAACAAATTGATCATGGTATATCTATGCCAAATATACCCGAAATGTCTGCAATTTGGGATATGGATGATGCAATCCAACTTATAATTAATGGAGAAGATATAGAAGATGTATTAACAGAGACCGTTCAAAATATAAAAGATAAAATAGATTTATATTAAAATAAAATTAGTTTTGGGTGCGAATAGGTTTTCTCACTCAAAACTAATTATAAATAAGGGGATATTTAGATGAAAGAGATAAATAAAAAACAAAATAGTCATAATCCTAAAGTAGCTTTTATACTATCTCTTATTTTCGCTGGGCTAGGACAAATTTATAATGGGAGGATTTTAAAAGGTGTTTGTTTCATAATTTTAGAAATAGCTTTCTTAATTACACTTTTAGATTTTATCGGGTTAGGATTATGGGGAATTTATACTTTAGGCACTATCCCTGTTGTTGATCACTCTGTTTTTTTATTAGTTTACGGGTTGATTTCAATTATTATCATTATATTTTCAATTATTCTTTATATATTGAATGTTAGAGATGCAAAAAAACAAGCTGAATTAATTAAAGAAGGGTGGGAGCCACCCAGATTAAGAGATTCCATTCGTGATGGGTATAATAAGTCTTTTGTCTATTTCTTAACAATACCAGGATTTATTTTATTAGTATTCACTGTAATTTTGCCACTATTATTTGCATTATCGTTGGCCTTTACAGACTATGATTTATATAATTCGCCACCAAGAAATCTCTTGAATTGGGTTGGATTTGATAACTTCAGAAATTTACTTAATGTACCACTTTGGAGAAATACTTTTTTATCTGTTTTTTCTTGGACTTTAGTATGGACATTAGTAGCCACAACTATGCAAATTTGTTTAGGTCTGTTTTTAGCTATATTAGCCAATGATAGTCGTGTGAAATTCAAAAAATTTTTTAGAACTATTTTAATTTTACCGTGGGCTGTACCAGGATTTGTCTCAATAATTATCTTTGCTGCAATGTTTAATGATGATTTTGGATCAATAAATCGTGATATTATTATTCCTCTGTTTGGAGGTGAAGGGATACCGTGGTTAACAAATCCAGTATATACAAGAGCTGCTTTGATCTTTATTCAAACTTGGTTAGGTTATCCCTTTCTGTTTGCACTATTCTCTGGTGTATTGCAAAGTATCTCTAAGGATTGGTATGAGGCGGCGGATGTTGATGGAGCAACAAGATGGCAAAAGTTTAAAAGTATTACGTTACCACATGTCCTTTTTGCAACAGCCCCGTTATTAATTATTCAGTATACATCAAATTTTAATAACTTTAATGTCATTTATTTATTTAATGGAGGAGGGCCTGCAGTTAAAGGTCAGAATGGCGGTGGAACAGATATATTAATATCTTGGGTATACAAGTTAACTTTTGATACGAATAATTATAGTATGGCCGCAGCTATTTCGTTAATAATTGGTATTTTGATATCTACATTTGCAATTATTCAATTTCGAAAAACTAGATCATTTAAAGAGGAGGGTCAAATATAATGAGTGCTAAATTAAAAAACACTTTAGAATTGTTAGGGATATATTTAATTTTTGGATTCATGTCTATTATTATCTTATATCCCTTAGCATGGGCCTTCGGGATGTCTTTAAATGAGGGTTCAAGTTTATATTCGTCTTCAATTATACCTGAAAATTGGTCACTTACGCACTATCAATGGTTGTTTACTAGCCCTAATAGTAATTATTTAAATTGGTATAAAAATAGCATGATTGTATCAGGCTCTAATGCGATTTTATCTGTTATCATAACATCGTTGGTTGCTTATGCATTTTCAAGGTATCAATTTATTGGACGAAAAAGTGGATTATACACATTTTTAATACTTCAAATGTTTCCTTCTATGATGGCGATGGTTGCATTATATATTTTACTCAATTTAGTTGGCTTGCTTGATTCTTTAATAGGCTTAATTTTGATTTATGTAGGAGGACAAATTCCCTTTAATGCTTGGCTTGTGAAGGGCTATTTAGATACAATACCGAGAGAATTAGATGAATCTGCCCGCATAGACGGTGCAGGACATTTAACGGTTTTTTTCAAAATTATAATGCCACTAGCAAAGCCAATACTTGCTGTTGTTGCATTATTCAATTTTATGACTCCATTATTTGACTTTTTATTGCCGTCTATCATTTTGCATAGTCAAAAAAATTATACAATTGCTCTTGGATTATATCAATTTATTAATGATCAATTTTCTAATAACTTTGTAAGGTTTTCAGCTGGTGCAATGTTAATTGCAATTCCTGTTGCAATAATATATCTATTTCTGCAAAAATATTTAATTACTGGTTTAACGGCTGGAGGAACTAAAGGTTAGTTTATAATAAATCTAAAAACGAAGGGATGATAGAGTTTTATGAAACCTTTTGTAAAGGGTGCAGATGTTTCCTCATTGAAAGAAATAGAATCTTTTGGTGGAAACTATTATTTAGATGGTAAAAAGAAGGATCTTTTTGATATTCTTAAACTAAAAGGAATTAATACGATTCGATTAAGATTGTGGGTCGATCCATATGACGAAAATGGCCATCCTTATTTAGGTGGGACAAACGATTTAGCAACTACAGTGGAATTGGCCAAACGTATAAAAAAAGCCGGTTTAGATTTTATGCTTAATCTTCATTATAGCGATTTTTGGGCTGACCCTAAAAAACAAACTAAGCCCAAGTCTTGGACTCATTTGTTTGGAAAAGCGTTAGTTGAACAAGTATATCAATACACAAGAGATACGTTGAATTATTTTGATGAACTCGATTTAATGCCTAAATATATTCAAATAGGTAATGAAACAACAAATGGTATGTTATTTCCAGATGGAAGGATTGCTAAATATCTCTTTGAAGAAAGACAGTTTGAAGAGTTAGATAACGAAACTAAGGAAAAATCCTTTGATCGTTTGAATGAATTATTAAGTGCTGGAATAAAAGCAACACGAGAAATTAGATCGGCTGATGAACTAAAAATTATTATTCATTTAGATTTTGGTGGAGCGAATGATCTTTATCGAGGTTGGTTTGATCAAGCAACAGATAGAAAGTTAGATTTTGATATTATTGGGCTTTCATATTATCCTTATTGGCATAATTGTTTAGATGATTTATCTTACAACCTAAAGGATATTATGACTAGATATAAAAAAGATACTATGATTGTTGAAACGGCTTATGCTTTTACGGATCAAACACCAAAAGGGGAAGATAGTATTTTTAATATTGAACTATCAGATAAAGCTGGCTATCCCCCAACAGTAAATGGACAAAAGGAGTTTTTACATGATTTAATGCAAGTTGTTAAAGATGTGGAGCAAGATGATAATTATTGTCTGGGTATTGTATATTGGGAGCCTGCCTGGCTTCCAGTTAAAGGTACAAGTTGGGCGAGCATAGAAGGAATGAAATATGGTAATGACTTGTCGAAATCCGGGAACCACTGGGCGAATCAAGCACTATTTGATTTTGATGGGCATGCTCTAGATTCTTTAAATGTTTTTAAATGTAAGTAATCTTTTTATGATGCCCATAACAAAATGGTTTGCAATTATTTAAAAAATATTTTGATCAAAGTATTTTTTTAGAGAGGGAGATGATTTTTGATGAAAAGGTTCAATAAAACAAAATTTTTTGTAACACTTTCATTAATAATTATAATGTTCTTGTTTGCTAAGGCAGGGAACTCAGATGAGAGTTCTGATGAAGTAATTGCAAAATCAAATTTTATTATTGGCGGAGATGTATCAATGCTTGCAGAGGTTGAAGAACTTGGTGGAGAATTTTATCAAGATGGATATAAACGGGATGCATTACAGATTCTGAGTAAAAATGGTATGAATTATGTTCGTTTACGATTATGGGTAGATCCTTATGACAGTGATGGGAATCCATATGGGGGCGGAACTAATGATCTTGATAGAACGATAGAACTTGCTAAACGTGCAAAAGAACAAGGTATGGAAGTACTCTTAGATATACATTACAGTGATTTCTGGGCAGATCCGGGAAAACAAAATAAACCCAAATCATGGTCGCATTTATCTTATAATCATCTCCTTGAAGAGGTTTATCAATACAGTAAAGATGTTATTGTTTCCATGTCTAAAGAAGATGTACAACCTAATATGGTACAGGTAGGTAATGAAATTACCGCAGGAATGTTATGGGAAGATGGAAAGGTAGGAGATGGTAATGGTGACTTTACACAACTGGCTGAAATTTTGAATGCAGGTATATCAGGTATTAAAGATGCAACATCCACGAGTGATGAAATCGAAATTGTTCTGCATATTGATCATGGAGGAGATAATAATTTATATAGGTGGTGGTTTGATTCAATTACTGATCAGGGTGTAGATTTTGATATTATAGGTTTATCATTTTATCCATTTTGGCATGGTACAATGGGTGAGTTAAAATATAATATTAACGATATCAGTAATCGATATAAGAAAGATATAATGATTGTAGAGACTGCTTATGGTTTTACTTTAGATGATGGTGATGGTTTAGGAAATTCCTTTTTTATTGCCGAAGAAAGAGTTGGGGGTTATCCCGCTACTCCTCGTGGACAGTATGATTATATTAGTGATTTAATAGAAATTATAAAAGATGTACCTAACAATAGAGGGAGAGGTATATTTTGGTGGGAACCAACTTGGTTACCGGTAGATGGTGCAAATTGGGGAACCGAGGAAGGGAAAATTTATAATAATGATACAGGACTATTATCAAATCCTTGGGATAACCAAACTCTATTTGATTTTAACGGTAACATGTTAGAGAGTGTATTATCCTTCAAAAAACCTCAGCCAAACAATTTGGTGAAAAATAACAGTTTTGAAAATGATGGATGGATAGATATACCTACTAACTGGGGTGTTTGGAGTGAAGAGCCTAACCAAATAAATTCAGTGTTTGTTGAAGGATCTGCGGCACATGGTTTATTTAAGCTAACCCATTGGAACGATCAACCCTATACAGTTTCAACTTATCAGGTTATTAAAGATTTGGAAGATGGTGAGTATAAACTATCGGCTTGGATATTAAATAGCGGTGGCCAAGACAGTGCTTATATATATGCCAAACGATTTGGTGGGTCTGAACTTCAGACTCAATTACCTGTAACACCATCTAAATGGGAGAAAGTTGAGATTGAAAATATACAAGTAATAAATGGTCAATGTGAAATTGGAATAATTTCTTATGCAAATGCGGGTAATTGGATTAATATTGATGATGTTAAATTTTATAAAGTAGACTAATATATAATATTTTTAATATCGAATAAGTCTAAGATTAGGTGTTATTAGTATTTCATTAGATCAATACAATTGTTTTTATAGTATTATATTGATTATGATGAATAGACAGCAAGATACCAAGCAAAAAAATTTAGATAGGATGGATAAGTATGTTTAAACCCTTAAATGAAAATCTTTCGAAATTACTTCATGGAGCGGATTATAATCCAGAACAATGGCTTGATTATCCGGAGGTCTTTGAAGAGGACTTACGTTTAATGAAACTAGCCAATGTTAATGTGATGTCAATTGGCATGTTTTCATGGGCGAAGCTAGAGCCAGAAGAAGGCATCTTTGATTTTAGTTGGATGGATCAAGTGATAGATCGCCTATATGAAAATGGAGTCGCTGTATTTCTATCGACACCAAGTGGTGCTAGACCAACATGGATGTCAGAGAAATATCCTGAAGTCTTAAGAGTAAATGAAAATCGAATAAGAAATTTGCATGGCATGCGTCATAACCATTGCTACACATCCCCTGTTTACCGTGAGAAAATAGCAATTATTAATAAAAAGTTGGCAGATCGCTATGCTGATCATCCGGCAATTGCGGGTTGGCACATTTCTAATGAATATGGTGGTGAATGTCACTGTGATTATTGCCAGCAAGCTTTCCGTGATTGGGTAAAAGATAAATATAAAACGCTAGATGCATTAAATCATGCTTGGTGGACAACATTTTGGAGTCATACTTATACAAGCTGGTCACAAGTAGAATCCCCAGCACCACATGGCGAGACAATGGTTCACGGTCAAAACTTAGATTGGAAACGATTTGTTACAGATCAAACAATTGATTTTTATTGCCATGAATTGAAGCCTTTAAAAGATAAAAACCCAAATATTCCAGCGACAGCGAACTTTATGGTTTTATTTGAAGGTTTAAATTATGATAAGTTTGCAGAAGTTGTTGATTTTATTTCTTGGGATTCCTACCCAGAATGGCATGAAGCTGAGGATGAAAGAAATATTGCAGCATTTACAGCCATGAATCATGACTGGTTCCGTTCACTAAAAGGAGGACAACCTTTTTATCTAATGGAAAGTACCCCAAGCTCAACAAATTGGCAGGATATGAGTAAATTGAAGAAACCAGGCATGCACCTATTATCATCATTACAAGCAGTTGCCCATGGTTCGGATTCTGTCCAGTATTTCCAATGGCGAAAAAGCCGTGGATCCAGTGAGAAATTTCATGGAGCTGTTGTTGATCATGTAGGTCATGAAAATACACGTACTTTTAAAGAAGTCGCTGAAGTTGGGGAAGCTTTAGCAAAACTTAAAGATTTGACGGGTTCATCTGTTCAACCGGAAGTAGCGGTTATTTTTGATACTGAAAATCGTTGGGCGGTCAAAGACTCGCAAGGTCCGAGAAATATAGGGGTTCATTATGAAAGAACGGTCCAAGAACACTATCAAGCATTCTGGGAGCAAGGTATTCCTGTTGATGTAATTAGTATGGATCGTGATTTATCGCAGTATAAACTAGTCATTGCTCCAATGCTTTACATGGTTCGAGAAGGTGTCGGAAAACGGATCGAAGCATTTGTTGAAGCGGGTGGTACATTTGTTACAACTTATTGGTCTGGAATTGTAAATGAGACAGATCTCACTTATTTAAATGGTTTCCCAGGTCCACTACGAAAAACTCTAGGTATTTGGTCTGAAGAGATTGATGGATTGTATGATTATGAATCAAACGTCATTGAACTTGATCCAAATAATCCACTAGGGTTAACGGGTGAATATGAAGTTCGTGATTTATGTGATTTAATTCATCTTGAAGGTGCAAAAGCGTTAGCATATTACCAAAAAGATTTTTATCAAGGGCGCCCTGCATTAACTGTTAATCAATTTGGTAAAGGAAAGGCCTATTATATGGCTGCCCGTCAAAAACTAGATTTTAATCGTGATTTTTATAGTGCGTTAGCGAAAGAGCTTGGTTTAACACGGGTGATTGATCAAGATTTACCTGAAGGGGTAACTGTTCAATTACGTTCAAATGCAACAACTGATTTTGTTTTTGTCATGAATTTCAGTAATGAGCAACAAGAAGTACGACTAGACCAGGCAGATTACCAAGATGCATTGGCTGATCAAAAGATATCTGATCGTCTATTACTAAATCCATATGGGATAAAGGTATTACGTCGTCCTAGATTAAATAACTGTAGTCAATAGACACATAAAAATAGCTAGATGTAGAAAAGTTAGATATCTACATCTGGCTTTTTGTTCTGAGAATTTTTTTAAAACATCTACCTAATAGACGGAAAATACAGTGTAGAAGTGATATTATACTTGTGTAAATCGAAAAGCAGCTATGGAACTGTGGGTCTTGGATGAATGAATTAGGCTTTTGCTGCCTATTTATCCTCACTTATGCTCCGAAGTTCCCTTCGTATGTTTGAAGTGGGAGCTTTACTGACAGCTTCACTGCGGTAAAGTGAAAACTATTTGTAAGGAAATCTGCAATTCAATTTTTTCACAACTTAGATATTAAATTTGATATAATAGACACATGGATTAACAAACTTTTTATGGAGGCGACAATTTTGAGTTGGCAAACAAAATACGAAAAATGGAATCAATTTAAAGATTTAGATCAAGAACTACGTCAACAATTAACGGAAATGAAAGATGATCATAAGAAGCTAGAAGATAGTTTCTATAAAAATTTAGAATTCGGAACAGGTGGAATGCGCGGTGAATTAGGACCTGGTTCGAACCGAATGAATATTTATACGATTCGAAAAGCTGCTGAGGGACTGGCACAGTATATTTTAGCAAAAGGGGATCATGCCAAGAAATCTGGTGTTGTGATTTCATATGATTCTCGATTCAAGTCACCATTATTTGCAATGGAAGCGGCGAAAACTCTAGCAACACATGGGATTAAAGCCTATGTTTTTGAATCATTACGTTCAACTCCTGAGCTGTCATTTGCTGTTCGATACTTACAAGCATATAGCGGTATAATGGTTACAGCAAGTCATAATCCACCAGAGTATAATGGCTTTAAAGTTTATAATCAGGATGGTGGTCAAGTTCCATTAGAGACGGCTGCTGAAATTATCGCACAGGTTAATCAAGTCGAAAATGAATTATTAGTTAAAGTTAAAGATGAAACACAGTTAAAAGCGGATGGTTTAATTGAAATGATTGGTGAGCGTGTTGACAAAGCCTATCAAGAGAATTTAAAGCAGATTATTCAACAACCAGAAATGATCAAAACGGTTGCTGATGATTTAAAGATTATTTATACGCCACTTCATGGAACAGGGAATATTCCAGTACGTCGTGCATTGAAGGGCATGGGCTTTAAACATGTTGATGTTGTTCCAGAACAGGAAAAACCTGATCCAACCTTTGGAACTGTTGAATCACCTAATCCAGAGGAACATGCAGCCTTTACATTAGCAATGAAGCAAGGTGAAAAGACAGGAGCAGATATTTTAATTGGGACAGATCCTGATGCTGATCGGGTTGGGGTAGCAACGAAAAATGAATCAGGTGATTATGTTGTATTAACGGGTAATCAAGTTGGGGCGCTTATGCTTGATTATTTAATCGAAGCGAAGAAAAAACAAGGTAAACTATCAGAGAATGCGACTGTATTAAAAACAATTGTTACAAGTGAAATTGGCCGTGATATTGCCGCAGCACATGGATTAGAAACGGTTGATACATTAACAGGTTTTAAATTTATCGGTGAAAAGGTAAAAGAATACGAAGAAACTGGAGAACGCCAATTTCTATTTGGTTATGAAGAAAGCTATGGCTATTTAATAGGAGATTTCGTTCGTGATAAAGATGCTGTCCAAGCAAGTATGTTAGTTTCTGAGGTTGCTGCATTTTATAAAGGAAAAGGAATGACTTTGTATCAAGGTTTACAAGAGATTTTCGCGAAATATGGTTATTATTATGAATCTCTCCAATCATTAACACTGAAAGGGAAGGCAGGCGCTGAAAAAATCGAATCCCTACTTGCGGACTTTAGGGAAAATCCTCCGACCTTTGTTGCAGGTCAAGCCGTTACTTCAATTGAAGATTATCAAAGTAGTGAGCGAACACAAGTTGAATCAAAACAGGTGGAAACAATCGTGCTACCGAAGTCAAATGTATTGAAGTACTTTTTAGCAGACGGATCATGGTTCTGTCTTCGTCCTTCGGGAACAGAGCCCAAAGTGAAATTTTACTTTGGTGTTAATGGGAATGATGAATCGACAACCCGAGCTAAGTTAACACAAATAGAGACAGAAGTCATGGGTCGTGTGAATAACTTTATATAGTAGTTAAAAATCACCTTTCTTGTTCAGATAAGAAAGGTGATTTTCTGTTCTTAATATTAAAGATGTAATTATTATTATTAAACATCTTGTACGGTTAATTCGGATGTAGTATAGTTTAAGTAATGTGTTGTCCGTATGTATAACTAAATAAATGCTTAAAGAAAGGGTTGTTATTTAAAAAAATGTAAGCGCTTAATACAATCGGAGGAAACACGCTGATTACTTTGGGAAGGAAAGTGAAGAATGAAGAGAGTTTTATTAAATTTTCTAATTATATTACTTGCTTTACCTTGTTCATCTTTTTCCGTTTTAGCTGAACAAGGGCAGGACTCCGCAGATATACAGAAAGAGGGGGGACCTGAATTTACTGAAGTTGGCGTTCATGATCCATCCATTATTAAAACAAATGATACTTTTTATATATTTGGTTCCCATTTGGCTTCAGCGAAATCTGATGATCTAGTTCAATGGGATCAAATGACATCAGAAGTATCGGAGGATAATCCATTATTTGAAAATGTATTTGAAGAACTTAAAGATGTGTTTGATTGGGCTGAAACGGATACACTTTGGGCAGCTGATGTGATTCAACTTCCAGATGGTAAATACTATATGTATTATAATGCCTGTAAAGGAGATTCCCCTCTATCTGCAATGGGGGTAGCTGTTGCTGAAGATATTGAGGGTCCTTATAAAGATTTAGGTTTATTTTTATGGTCAGGTCGAACACCAAATCCAATGGACATTGAGTATAACATTGATATTCATCCAAATGTGGTTGATCCGCATGTGTTCTTTGATAAAGAAGGACAACTTTGGATGGTATATGGTTCATATTCTGGTGGTATTTTTATTTTAGAAATGGATCATGAGACAGGTTTTCCAATAGAGGGACAGGGTTATGGTAAAAAGCTAACCGGTGGTGGTGTGCGAATTGAGGCATCTTATATTCAATACATACCTGAAACCGATTATTATTACCTGTATGTGACTTTTGGTGGCTTAGCGGCTGACGGTGGCTACAACATGCGCATTGCCCGATCTAAATCTCCTGATGGGCCTTATCTTGATGCAGAAGGGCAAGATATGATCGAAGCGATTGGTAGAGAAGGAATTCCCTTTGATGATGAAGCTATTGAACCCTATGGTGTGAAATTAGTTGGTAACTTTCAGTATCGTGATTTAAATGGTACAGGTGACTTTCCAACTTACGGATATGTTTCGCCGGGACATAACTCTTCATATTATGATGAGGAAACTGGTCATCACTTTAATATTTTCCATACAAGATTTCCAAAGCGTGGTGAAGAGCATGAGGTCCGTGTTCATCTAATGCCAATGAACAAAAATGCATGGCCAGTAATGGCACCCCACCGATATGCTGGTGAAAAAGTTGAAGTTGTATCAAATGATGAGATATTCGGAAGTTATCATTACATCAATCATGGGAAAGAGATTACGGCTAAGATTAAACAAAGTGAATATATAGAATTAAATGCTGATGGGACAATATCAGGGTCCGTGACAGGGCGCTGGAATTTGGAGGATGAACACTATGCACAGTTGCTGATTGAGGAAGACGATGGAACAGTTACTTACGATGGTGTCTTTTTACGTCAATGGGATGAAACGAGTCAAGCGTATGTGATGACCTTTAGTGCAATTTCTGAACAAGGAGTTTCTATTTGGGGAAGTCAATTTGAGTCGACAGATGATGAAACGATTGTTGAGAATCTTATTAATCAGCTTTCAATTGGTTATACTGACCGAGTATTTGACGATTTAACTTTACCGACGGAACTAGCTAGAGGAGCAACCGTCACATGGGAATCGTCGAATCCAGAAGTTATTTCTCATTCAGGTGAAGTCACACGTCCTATTATTGGAGCGGGAAATGTTCGAGTTGAATTAACAGCGACAGTACACTATAACGGTGTCAGTAGATCAAAGGAATTTATTGCAGTTGTTCAAGAACAAGTTGAAGATCCAACACTGGACGGTTTGATTGCCCATTATGATTTTGATAATCAATTGGATGAAGTACTGGGGCACTTTCCTGAGTCAAGTGTGACAGGTGCTAGAATGGATCAGATAGGTGGCCAAATTACTTATGCACCAGGTGCAGTAGGGGAAGCCCTTGAGTTAGATGGTAGATCAGGTATTCGCCTAGCCGATGGACTTATACAAACGGATGTCTATTCTGTTGCAATGTGGCTTAATCCAACCGAGCTTAAGGCGATATCACCAGCATTTTTTGGTGCTCAAACTGATGAACAATGGATCAGTTATTTACCTGTTGGGCATGACCTTGTTGATGGAAATACGATGTTATGGTCTGGAACCAAGTGGTTTGATGCATCAAGCGGAAGACAGATCCCTGTAGATCAGTGGACGCATGTTGCTTTTACAGTTAATAAGGGTGACGTCACACTCTTTCTTGATGGAGAAGCGGTTTATCATGGGAGTGGTTTTCCAGACATTTTTAAAAATGATCAAGCTAAGTTTGCCTTAGGAGTAAATTATTGGGATGACCCATACCATGGATTAATTGATGATTTACGCGTTTATGGTGTGGCATTACCAGAAGAGACAGTTCAATTACTATTGAATGGTGAAAGACAAGAAAATGTACAAGTTTCAACCATTCAATTATCAGAAACTGAGAAACGATTAGTCAAAGATACTCGCTTTATACCAGAAGTAAAAATCTTTCCGATTAATGCATATAATCAAGAGATAGAATGGCATTCTGATAATTCAGATATAGCAAAAGTTGATTCGACAACTGGAGAAGTAACAGGAGTTTCCGAAGGTGTAACGAAGATTGTTGCTAATGCAAAAGATGGTAGCGGTACAACAGCCAGTTATCAGGTACGTGTAACAGATGGTTTAGCAGCACATTATAATTTTGAAAATAATTTAGCTGATTTTACTGAAAATATGGAACCAGGTAGGATTACAGGTAACCGAATAACAAATACTAATGGTGAGATTACATTTGCCGACGGAATTGTAGGTCAAGCTGCTGTGTTTGATGGTCAATCAGGGATACGGTTACCAAATGGGCTTATTTCGCATTCACGCTATAGTTTATCGATTTGGCTAAACCCAGAGGAATTAACGGATTATTCTACCGCCTTTTTTGGAGCACGAGATCAAAATAATTGGTTAAGTATAGTTCCAGCGGGTCCAGCAGATAGTCAGACAATGGTTTGGTCAGGAAGTGATCGTTGGTATGATGCACCAATTGGTAGAACAATTGCAACAAATGAATGGTCACATCTTACTTTGACTGTTGATCATGATGAGATTAAAATTTATTTAAATGGCGAATTCGTATATGGAGGAAATGATTTTCCAGATTTGTTTTCATCGGCAAAAAGCCAGTTTTCCCTAGGAGTGAATTATTGGGATGCTCCATATAAGGGGATGATGGATGAGTTAATGGTTTATGATAATTACCTGCTATCTGAAGATGAAGTACTTTCATATTACCAATCAATTCGTCCGGTTGATGATAATAAGGAAGATGGGGAAGATGGTGAAAAAGAGGATAGTGGTTCTCAAGATAGTGAGTTACCAGAAGATGAGCAACCTTCAATAGATAATGATCAAAAACAAGAAGATACCGATGATACAACAAATGGACAAAATCAGATGAATAAAGACTCGGAAACGGATGAAGACTCAGAATTTGATCGTGATAATGACAGTGATCAATCTTCGCCTGATAGAACTGAGTTGGAATTACCAAAAACAGTAACACATTTATTTAATTATATAATGGCGGGCCTATTCTTCTTGTTAGTTGGCGGTCTTTATCTTCTATTCTATAATAAGCAGAAGAATAAAATTATAAGGTAGCCATTCCTAATCAGTTATCGTTAATGATTAGAAAATATTCTTTAATAAAGTGACCTTTCGCTCAATAGGGTACTTATTTATTTTGAATGGTGGAAGTGTAATCTTATTTTTAATTTTGCTAGAATCAATTATTCAATAATAATAGATTTAGAAAAAAAAAGAGCCAGCATTAAGCTAGCGGATTAAAAACAATATGAATCATATTTAGTTTAAGGCATGCAAAAAAAGGCCCTTGCCCGATCGTTTATTCAAATTGTTTAGATGATCTTTGTCTGAGTTTTGGCACAACACCTAAGAGAAGAGTTAATGATTTATGTTTTTGAAGACGAACAATTACGAAGTTTTAATCTTCCTGATTGAGGAATTAGAAAAATAAAACTGATTCATAACTTGATCAAGCCTTTGTGAAATATCAACAAGTGCTTTCGGATCATTCGTTTCGATATATTTTTGATACATCTCATGTCTTAACTGTTCAATTTCCGGGGTTGTTTTTATCAACAATTTCGCATTAGTAAATTGATTAATGATGCTAACCCTCCTTGATCTTTAATCCTATAATAGTTTAATGTAATTGTAATCATTTGTAAATAGCGAAACGAGTCTGCTTTTGTCTAGTTTTGTCTAATAAATAAGTAACTTAATAGAGGCTGGGACAAAACTCAGCTAAAATGAAAAAGGAATTCAGTTGATACTGGATTCCTTTTTCTTATGATCATCATTTAAATAGAATCATCACCTCTTAAATGTTTTTGAGGTGTCACTCCGTGATTTACACTCTGGGTGGACGCTTTCCGCGGGCACGGCCTCGGGCGCACAGGATGTGGGTCAGTTAGACGTTGCCACAGTTTTAGTCTAACATTCCTTATTGCTCCACTACCGTGTCGCAATAAGGATTTTCGGACTCGTGGGACTGGGACTGCGGTTACTCGTCCCACCGAAAACATTTGCGGTTACTCGTCCCATCGAAGACCGTTTACTGTTCCTGCTGGAGTCGCCACCCGCCGTTCCAATCACTGGCTGGGCGCTCCTAATAATGGATCATAAGAAGAAACACAAAAAGAAGATATGAGAAGAAAGCTTTTAGAAGAAAAGACTGGCGAAACTTACGGTCAAGGTAAAATGGATGTTGAGCCGTTCTTTGGGTTTTTGAAGGCTAATTTGGGCTTCACTCGTTTATCTTTAAGCGGTAAATCCAAAGTACATAATGAACTAGGATTTGCGTTATTGGCTGTGAACTTAAGGAAGTTCAGGGCTAATAACTCTAAGATTCCAAAGCATTCAAACCACTACAAAAATGAAAATGGTTCTATTTACGAAAAAACCGTAAATAGAACCATTTTTTACTCAGTGAGACTAGTTATGTTCCCAGCCTCTTTTAGTTTGATCAACCAGTATTTCGTAATCCAGCTGCAATTCCATTGATAGTTGATAATACTTCTTCAAGTAATTGTGAGTATTGTTGATCATCATCATCTAGTAGTCGCAATTGATTAAGTAATTGTACTTGAATGAGATTTAGTGGATCAACTAATGGGTTACGTAAACGTACTGATTCTTTAATGTTTGGTTGATGATCCATTAATTCCTCTTGTTGGACAATTTCTAAGATAACCTCTTTTGTTAGAGTATGTTCATCCTTGATCTGATTAAATATACGTTTGCTGACTTCTTCGTCATCGATCATCTGAGTATAGGCCTCAGCTATTTCGAAATCTGCCTTAGTTAAAGCCATCTGTAGGTTATTAACAGTTGACTGGAAGAATGGCCAGTGTTTATACATATCTCTTAATAATTCTATATTATTTGTTTTATCTAGGTATGCTTTTAAACCAGAGCCTGTGGCATACCATGCCGGAAGAAGCTGTCGTGACTGCGTCCAAGCAAATACCCAAGGAATCGCCCGCAAGTCCTCAAAACGATCGCTACCTTTACGTTTCATTGGTCGTGAACCAATGTTTAATTCTCCTAATTCATTTAATGGAGTTCCTTGATTAAAGTACTTCAAGAAATCTGGATCACCAAAAACTAAATCTTGATATTTTTTCAATGCAACTTCTGAAGCATATGCCATTGCTTGATGGGCTTCTTCTGTTGGCATTTCATCTTGTTTCTCAGATTGAACAATGCCTCCGATTGATGTTAATAATACGGATGTTGCTTGTTCAAGACTTCGATAGGCGATGTCTGGTAACAAATACCGTGAAGATAAGACTTCTCCTTGCTCTGTAATTTTAACGCCATCCCCTAGAGTAATTGGTGGTTGTGAAAGAAGACTTGAATATAGTGGACCACCACCACGCCCTAATGATCCTCCACGACCATGGAAGTATTTCAATTTAATACCATAGGAAGTGGCGATTGAATGAATTTCTTCTTGTGTTTGATATAGCTCCCAATTTGCGGTAATATTTCCGCCATCTTTACTACTATCGGAGTAACCTAGCATGATTTCTTGTAAGTCACCACGGGCTTCGATATGTTTTCGATATAGAGGGATATCAAAAAGGCGTCTAATCATTTTCGGACCAAATTGTAAATCATCAATCGTCTCTAACAATGGAACAATGTGAAGTCGACTTTTCACTCTTCCATTTGGATAGACACGGTAAAGACCAACCTCTTTTGCCAAGACTAATACTTCCAAAATATCACTTACTGAGGTGGTCATACTAATTAAGTAAACCTCAATCGCTCTTTCACCAAAAGTATCTTTTGCTTCTTTGATCGTTCTAAATGTTTCAATCATTTCTTGAGTTTCCTCAGTAAACTCATCATAGATAGAGATGAGAGGACGTGGATCCTCTAGCACACTAATTAAAGTTTCAAGTTTCTCTTCCTCATTGAGTGATTTATAGTCGTCAGTTATCCCAACTAATTGGAAGATTTCAGTTAGTGTATTTTCATGTTCACCACTATGATTTCTGACATCTAAAGTTGCTAAGTGGAAACCAAAGAGTTCAACTTGTCTAATCACCTTGCGCAACAGCTTAATTGGATTTCCCTTTGGATGATGTAATTCAAGACTATCTTGGATTAAAATTAAATCATCAATTAAGGCATGTGCATCGCGATACCCACCTACCTCGTCAATTGAAGTTAATTTGAGGCGGCGAAGGATAAGCCCAAGTTTTATTCGATAAACTTCATCTTCTTTATGCCAACCATTATACTGAAGTTCTTTTTGATCTTCAGCAATTGATTTTACAAGTGCACCACTTACATCCACTCGTTTTGTTGATTGACTTAACTTTTCTTTTAATTGTTCTATGGATTCTTCATATTTACTTAAAACTAGTTTACGATGTTCTGTTAAAGTTTTATATGTTGTTTTCGCTTTTACGAAAGGATTCCCATCACGGTCGCCACCAATCCAAGATCCAAATCTTAGGAAGGAAGGGACATGAAAACGATGGTTGTATTTATCTTCTAATAATTCTTCTAAGTTTTGATGAACTAAAGGTAGAACATCGAATAGAACCTTATCAAAGAAGTAAAGTCCATTTGATACTTCTTTCATAACAGAAGGCTTTTCCTCGCGGATTTCAGCAGTTTGCCACAAAATTGTAATTTCAGTTTCAATTTTTTCTCTAATCACTTTTTTATCGTAGCGTGTATAGGCAAACTCCCGGTCTTTTAATAAGTCTGCAATTTTATGATGGATGCGTAGCATTGTCCGACGGGTTGCTTCTGTAGGGTGAGCTGTAATGACAAGTTCCAAAGATAATTTTTCTAATGCACTTTCAACCTGTTCAATTGAGATGTTATTTTCAAATAGTTGATTAACACCTTCTTCTAATGAACGTGGTTGAATAACAGTGTCATCTTGCATTTGATATTGTCTTCTACGTCTAATTCGATAATTTTGTTCTGCTATGTTGTAAAGTTGTAGGTTTACCGAAAAAGCACGGATCACCTTTTCACGTAGTGGTGGTTCAAGTTTTTTAATTTCCTCATTTAATTGATCAAAGTTACTTGGCCGATCACCATCACGAAGTGCTTTTGATAACGTGCGGAAATGGATGACGGTGTTGAGTAGCTCTTCACCACCTTCATGACGTAACACTCCATCTAGAATTTTGTTTAGATAATCAACATCATGGTTCAGTGTAATGTTACTTAGTTGCAAATTAAATTGTTTCATTAAATCACTTCCTTTCAAAAATTCTCATAACATAAAGCCTTGATATATATGGATGATGGGCTTTTATAATTTTAAAAAACCTCTTTTAAAAGGTGAGTTAAAAAAGCTATAAATGTATCATAACATGAATTATTCTGAAAAATAACTAAAAAATTCTGACAAACATCGAATATCGGCCCTTGTTATGATTATTAGTTATTTAATGGCTATATTTGTCGTCTTATTAATCTCAATAAGAGATTAATAAGCTTTAGAAATTAGAAAAAAGTCACTTTTTTATAAAAAACTATTGATAACGCTTTCAGAATTAGGTATGATAGATAGGTAGCAAGCGAGCTGCATCCCTTCGCAAGTATTGACCTATACCATGATTATTTAATAAAAATGGTATAGGTATTTTTTTGTTGAAAAGGAGCCATAAGAAATGAAGAAAAAATATATTTTGTCAATTGACCAGGGAACAACGAGTTCTCGTGCTTTTCTTATTAATCGGAAAGGGGAAATTGTTGCGACAGCTCAACATGAATTTGAACAGTTTTTTAAAAAGCCTGGCTGGGTAGAACATGATGCTAATGAAATTTGGACATCGGTGTTAGCCTGTATTGCTGATGTGCTAAGGAAGGCTGATGTTCATGCAAGTGAGGTTGCTAGTATCGGGATTGCTAATCAAAGAGAGACGACTGTTATCTGGGATCGTAAGACGGGCAAGCCAATTTACCATGCACTTGTTTGGCAATCACGTCAAACTGAAGAAATTTGTCATGATTTACGTGAAGCGGGATATGAAGAGATGATCCAAGAAAAGACCGGATTAATAATTGATCCATATTTTTCTGCAACAAAAATAAAGTGGATCCTTGATCATGTACATGGCGCGCGTGCGAAAGCTAATCAAGGTGAGCTACAATTTGGGACGATTGAAACATGGTTAATTTATAAGTTATCGGGTGGTAAACTTCATATCACTGATTATTCTAATGCTTCACGAACAATGCTTTATAATATTCATCAGTTAAAATGGGATCAGGAACTATTAGACTTATTTGAGATCCCTAGGAATATGCTTCCTGAGGTTCGGCCATCTTCCGAAGTATATGGACATACAATTAGTCACCATTTCTTTGGTGAGGAAACGCCAATCGCTGGAGCAGCTGGTGACCAACAAGCCGCCTTATTTGGACAGGCATGTTATGAAATTGGCATGGTTAAAAATACATATGGAACAGGATGCTTTATGTTAATGCCGACAGGGAAAAAAGCCATTCAATCGAAGGATGGTTTACTGACGACAATTGCCTGGGGAATTAATGGGGAGATCACTTATGCACTTGAAGGAAGTGTTTTTATTGCTGGATCTGCCGTACAGTGGTTACGGGATGGGTTACAAGTTATTAACAATGCTGCCGAAAGTGAAGTCTATGCAAGCTCAGTTGATTCAACGGAAGGTGTTTATTTTGTCCCGGCTTTTGTTGGTTTAGGTACACCTTATTGGGATAGCGAGGTAAGGGGTGCTTTATTTGGTATGACACGTGGAACGTCAAAAGAACATATTATCCGAGCAACATTAGAAGCGATTGCTTATCAAACGAAGGATGTTTTAGATACAATGGTCAAAAATACTGGGATTGAAATAAAACAACTTCGTGTAGATGGTGGAGCGGTCAAAAATAATTTTTTAATGCAATTCCAAAGTGACATTTTAAATGTTCCGATTGAACGATCAAAAACGAATGAAACGACTGCTATTGGTGCAGCATATTTAGCTGGCTTAGCAATAGGATTTTGGCAGGATTACACTGAGTTAGCATCACATTGGCAACATGATCAATTATTTGAATCCAAGATGCCAGCTGATGTTCGCGATCTTCTATATAAGGGTTGGAGGAAAGCTGTTAAAGCGACATGTGAATTTAAATAAATCTAAATGGCAAGACCTTGACTTCTCGATAAAGGAATCAAGGTCTGTTGTTTTTTTATCGCTGTGTAACTGTCAGTAAGGCTCCCATTTGGAGAATTCAAGGGGAAACTAAGTATTGTAAGTGGGAGATCGACTGACAGTAAGTGCCTGATTGGTTCAAGGGTCTTTAGGTCATCCCCTTGTGGTAGTAATAATCAGTGGGATAGGGAGAAGGCAGACTAAAACGACCAGGTCCCGTGGGCCCCATTGATTAAAGTTTCACTTTATAAAAAGGATGACTATCTCACAAATTGTGGGTGATCTTTTGAGACAAGATCTAATTTTGCTGCTGCAGCATTTTTACTTACTTGTTCTGGTGTTTTACATCCTGGAATAACAGTTGTTACAGCGGGGTGTTGTAAACACCATGCTAGTGCCCACGTTGCCATAGGGATTCCAGCGGGTACTTCTTCTTTGGCGATTGTCTCCACCATTTTTAACAGCTTATCTTGTTCTTCTTTGTTACGACGGGAACGGACATCATTTTCGCTGAACTTATTACCTGGTTTGTATTTACCGCTTAAATAGCCACTTGCTAATGGGACACGTGCAAGGATTCCTAAATCTTCTTGTTCAGCAATTGGGAAGATATCTGTTTCAGGTTCCCGAGTTAATCGATTGTAGATTATTTGAAGTGCATCAACCCCAACCGATTTAGCTGTTTTAGTTTGATGAATACTCGGTTCATTCTGCAAGGAAATTCCTAGATAGCGGATTTTACCAGCTTGTTTCTGTTTATCTAGCATTGTCCATAAATCGTCATTATTAAATTCCTCATCTGTCAAGGAATGAGCTTGATAAAGATCAATATAATCCGTATTTAATGCTTTTAAAGAAGCGTCTAGTTGCTTGAGAACTTCATCCGCATTGACATGGCGAGTACGTTCGAATACCGAGTGAAAATGATGACCGAATTTTGTTGCAACAATCCAGTCTTCACGCTTGTGTCTTTTTAAATAATCCCCAATAAATTGTTCAGAAAGATGATCACCATAGCATTCGGCGGTATCTATTAGATTAATGCCTTCTAATTGTGCCTGATTTAGAATTTGATCCACTTGGTTTTGAGTAAAGTTCATTCCCCACTCACCACCAAATTGCCATGTACCGACCCCAATAACTGAGACATCTAAACTTGTTTGACCAATTTTACGATAGTGCATCGTCATTCACTCCTTACATTACAATATGCTTTTAGGATATCATATTTATATTTTTGTTAAAAACAATTGATCGCTCTAAGAAAAATAATTACCGCAGTGCAATTGTCAGTAAGCCCCTACTTCAAGCATTAAAAGGAAACTAAGCATTGTGAGAGTTAGAATTTTTTTAGAGTGAATCAATTAGGATAAAAAAAAACACCCAAACTTTCGATGTATTGGGTGTCAATAAGGGGGACAATCTAATTTGAAAAATACGCTATCTCTACTGAGAGCATGAACTGAGTATTCAAGTCGTTAGGAGAGATATACATTTCAAAATTGTAACCGTTTTCATTATATGATAAAATTTAAAACTTTACATGATTAAAAGGACCTATTTTTATGCCTTTAATTGTAATTGCAAAATCAATCTATCAAAACTTATATGGGGAAATCTTTGTAGGCAGAAATGAATGAAGCTGAGATCAAGTGGCTGGCCTTATGACCGATAGTGATGGTCTATCAAACAGAAATGCAGTAGCTTAAAAACAGAATGAAAAAAGGTTCAAATCTTTTAAGTGAATTTTTTAAAAAAATCAACTAAAGAGAATCCTTTTTAAACAATATCTCATAGATCAACCTATTTTAAGAGAAATTAAGCGTGATTTAATTGTTACATGATTAGCAAACCTTTTGGATGTTTGACGATCGTTTTGTTTTATTTCAAAAAGAAGCGTATAATAGGAGTTGGACCCAAGAAAGGGGTGGTTTGATGGCTTATTATAATAATAGACGTGAACCAGTAGAGGAAATTGAAACTAGAATTTGGTCATGTACAAATGAGGACTGTGTTGGTTGGATGCGGGCAGATTATACTTTTGATCAGAATCCAACTTGCCCACTATGTAACTCTGAAATGATCGAAGAAACAAAAGTACTACCTAAAATAACAAAATAAATATGAGATGAAGTGATCAATCGGGATCGCTTTATTTTTTTTTCGCAGTGCAACTGTCAGTAAGGCTCCCACTTGAAAAAATCAAAGGAAAGAATTGCGAGTGGGGCCCAACTGTCAGTAAGGGCCAGATTGGTTTAAAGGCCTTTAGGTCATACCCTTGTGGTGCTAACAAATATTTTCAGTGGGACGAGTAACCGCAAGTCACTTTGGTGGGACGAGTAACCGCAAATCACTTCGATGGGACGAGTAACCGCAGTCCCAGTCCCAGTCCCAGTCAGTGGGGGTGAGGAAGACAGACTAAACTCACCACGTTCTGTGGTAACGTCTGCATGAACTACATCCTGTAGTCCCAATCTCTACACTGATTGAAGTTTCACTTTAGTTACCTTCTTGAAAATGCCTGAGGTTAGGGGTTAATAAATAGGAAATCAAAATAATAGGTTTATTTTTTGCCAAATTGTTCACTACTTGAATGAAAAGATAAAAAATGTTTCAATGGAATCAAGTGATACTTGTTTAAGTATATGATTTAATCTTCTAAGTGAATGGGGAATGTATGTGTTTAAAAAGATAATAATAAGTGGGTGGCTGCTACTACTAAGTATCGTTTTGTTAGCTTGTAATGATGATGTAAAAGATAAGGAAGAACTTAGTCTTGATCAAGACGATGAAATCGTTGAAATGCCTGAAATAACGGATGAACAAGAAGAGATTGTTACTGAGGATGAATTGCTTGATGAAGACTCCCTTGTGCTTATTATAAATGGTGAAGAGGTCTATGGGGATAACTATAATTTAGTCTATTATGAAACTAAAAATTCAATGAACCAAGATAAAGAGAACGCTAGTAAGGATTTAACTAAAATTCATGAAGAAACGATGACAACATTGATTCGGCAAACGCTTTTAGCACAAGATGCATATGAAAAGGGGATTGTCATCACGGATGAGGAAGTTGATGCAATTTATCAAGAGACAAAAGCCCAATTTGATACAGAGGATGACTTTTATCAGGTTTTAGATCAATTACCTTATTCTGAAGAGGTTTTTCGAGATATTTTAGCGAAGTCATTATTACAACAATACTATATTGATCAGGAATTCGATGATATCCAGATTAGTGATCAGGATGTTGAGAGCTTTTATGCACTTCTCAAGGAAGAGATGGAGGATGCTCCTGATTTAGATGATATTCGAAGTGAAATAAAAAGTCGATTGCTGCAAATAGAAATTCAAAATGCATTAAATGATCGCCTAGATCAACTGTTGGAAGAAGCTGAGATTGAAGAAGTCATATAAATAAAAGTGAGGAGCTGTCATCAAATAGATTGGCAGCTCCTCACTTTCTATTGAAAATTAATCATACAATTCTTGATAAATATTAGTTGCCTTTTTAACAACATAACTACTGCCACCTCGAGATTGAACCGATTCAACCATCATTGCGAGAATGATATCTTGGGAATCAGGGTAGGAGACAAACCAGCCATTTTCAGTTCCATTTTCATCATCTAATGATAATTTTAATTCAGCTGTTCCTGTTTTGCCTGAGAGCTCAACTTCATCAATATTTGCTCGGCGTGCTGTTCCATTAGAAGCAGAGACGACCTTGCGGAGTGCCTCACGCAAATATTCAGCATCTTCAGGGCTAATTAGATCTTCTGCATAAGCTTGAGCTTGCTCTTCCTCTACATCTAAGATGGGCTGAATCATCATGCCATCATTTAAAATTGGAGTATAAGCTGTTGCCAAATGTAAAGCAGAGATTAAAATTTCACCTTGGCCATATCCAGAATCAGCCAGTAATGTTTCTTTATCGATCTTTTCACTATTAGATATGTGGCTTGAGTATATCGGGTATGTAAAAGATAAGCCGTCTTCACCAAATCCGAACGACTCCAGACCTGCTACAAAATCTTTTCCGCCAATTTCTACGGCTTTTTGAGCAAAATAAATATTATCAGATCGAATAAGTGCATTGCTTAAATCGACTGGCCCTGTTGATTCTGAGACCCGTTTCACTCGATAATTCCCCCAGTTTTCCTTACTCCAAGTTAAGCCTTTGATTTCAACAGCATCATTTTGGTTTATTACGCCAGTTTTTAATCCGATCATTGCTGTAAGTGGTTTAAATGCTGAACCTGGTGAATAAGTTGAAGCAAATCGGTTTAAAATGGGTTGATCCGGATCTTCAGTTAATTCATCGTATTTAGTTTGACTAATACCATAAGCAAAATCGTGTGGATCAAAAGCTGGGCTTGATACGAGCGCAAGTGTCTCACCCGTTTTAGGATCAATCGCGGCTGCTGTTCCCGCATCACCATCAAATTGATCATAAATCATTTGTTGTAATTCTGCGTCAATTGTTAACTGAATATCTTCACCGGGGATCGGTGGTTTTTCAGCGATACCAATTTTACTATTTTCATTTTCAACGACAATTCTTATCCCATCCTCACCACGTAAACGTTCTTCAAAAAGTTGTTCAATCCCCCGTTTTCCAATTAGATCGTTTGTTGTATAAGTCCCTTCTTCCGCTTCACTAATTTCTTCTTCAGTAATCGTTCCAATATAGCCGATAAGGTGGGCTAAGCTTTCATTATAAGGGTAAGAGCGTCCTGTCTTAGCATTTGATATGACCGGTGGAATGGCGACTAAATCAGAAATTAATTCTTCGTCATTATTAGGGATTGTTTTTAAAGGAACGAATACACCATCGGTCACCCAGTCTTGATTAAGTAATGATTCAATTTTTTCAACACTAATATCTAGTAATTTTGCTATTTCCTTGATTTCAGATTTACGGTTATCTGTAAAGCGAGCAGGGTCAACACCGATTTCATAAACCGTATCGTTTATGGCAAGTCCATTCCCATTTCGATCGAAAATTTCCCCGCGTGTTGTTGGAATGGTCGTGCAACTAATCGTCCCATTATCTGAAAGCTCAGGGAAAATTAATCCTGGATGCCAAACAATTTTCCAATCACTTCGCTCCTCACCTTTCTCTACTTCTTCGATTTGTTCTACCAATGTGATTTCATCATCAAATTTTATTTCTCCGACAATTGATTGTTGTTGTACTGTAATCGGAAAAGTAGTTGGTATTTCTTCATTTTCATCAGTGTCTTCAGGAATATCTGGTAAAGTGTAGGAAATTGATAAATCTTCAATCTCAAGATCTTGATAAATTTTTTCGTAACGATCGACAAAATCCTCTCGACTGTATGTTTCACGAGTTTCTTCTGACAACATATCATACATATCGGTGAAGTTTTGTTCTTGCCACAATTCCACGTATTCTTCAAATCGTTGATCTGGTAAAATCACTTCTTCATCATTTGAACAGCCACTTGGAAGGAGGAATGCAAGAAGTATCATGACCAGATAGATTAGTTTTTTCATTACTGTATCTCTCCTCATTATTCTTCAATTGGAATAGCATAAATGACGTAACGATCGGGTGCACTTCCAATATAGCCAAAAGGGTAACAAGTAGAAATAACAAGTTCTTCATCAGGTGCAGTTGAACCGATTATAGAAGTATCGTCTGCGCTTACAATAACTGAATCGACCATTTCGTATTTAAAGGTTCCATAAGGTAATTCAACGGTAATAATATCACCAAGCTCAACTTCACCAAGACGTGTAAAAACAGTATCCCGATGACCGGATAATAGAATTTGGTCATTATCGCCTGGATAAGCTGTTTGTGACATATGGCCAACACCACGTTCAAGTTCATCTGGATCGGTTCCCTCAATAATAGGGATGGATGCATCGATTTTTTCGATTTTTAATAATCCAATTGTATCACCATAAGCTGGATCGAATTCTATCTTTGAATCACCATCTTTATTCGTTGCAGCATTTAACAACTCTTCAGCCTCTGCTCGTGCTTGTTTTTCACCGATTTGGATATTGATGTATTCATAACTGCCAATGGCTAGAAAAACGATTCCGATGATAATAAGTAATGTAGCAATTTTCTTCAAAATAACCGCCTCCTTGTTGAATTATTCTTATTAGTTTATTTCATTTTAAGTATACTATATAAAAGCTTTAATCTTGATAAGGAATTTCAATATATTTTTCCTTATTAATCTTGAGCTCGGCTTGGTCACTGGTTAAATCAATCATCCAAGTTGAAAAGGCATCGATTTGATCGACTGCAACAAGCACATGAAAGGCAACATGCTCCAAATAGTCAATCGTTTCAATTAAATATTCATTTTGATGCAATTCATTTTCAATTTTCCCAAGAAGAGGATAATCAATCGTTATTGTTACCTGCTTCATTAATTGGCGTTTAACAATACCAGTTTCTTGTATGGCTTCAGAGGTTGTTTTTGAATAAGCACGGATTAGACCACCAGCACCAAGTTTAATACCACCAAAGTATCGGGTAACAACAACACAAGTATCTTTTAAACCGTTTTTCTTCAGGACTTCTAGCATTGGGATTCCCGCTGTACCACTTGGTTCACCATCATCATTAGCTTTTTGGATTTGGTCATGTTCACCGATAAGATAAGCCGAACAATTGTGAGTTGCTTGACTGTGTTCTTTTTTTATTTTTCGAATGAAAGTCTGTGCTTCTTCTTCTGTTTCGGTCCGCTTTATATGACCAATAAAACGGGATTTCTGAATGATGATTTCAGCTTGTCCTTCTGATTGAACAGTTAAATAATTTTTCAGCACTAAAAAACCTCCTATCATGATTTATTATAAGCGGATAAGTGTACAAGGTAAAGCGAACAATCCCCTTTATGGATTGAATAAAGAAAGCTTCGATTATTTACCTATTCATTCTTCATTTTTATTTAATAAAATCACTTTTATCTTTGAATTACTGAACCGTACAAGCACTAACTAGACAAAATAAGCCCCTTAGATAGAGCTAGGTTGATTGTCCCATAATCCCTCCTAACAAGATTGGTAATTTTCTGGTTTTATTGTAATGGTCCTATAAAAAAAGAGAGTAGGGATAAAAAGTTAAAAAATCATTCAATAATTTTTGGATTTTGTCACTATTTAATTATAAAACTATCCTGTAAATATGCTATGATAAAAGTATCAAAAAAAACGGTTGTTTAAAAAGTCTAAAGAATTAATAAAATAAGAGCAGAAGCCCTTCGCCTAATGCATCTACCGATATGTTTTGGACGATGTTCGGACAAGTAATCTTTGCCCCGTTCCAATCTTAGAAGGTGGTAATCTTAACTGATGGGGCTTTTTAGCCTGTCCTAACACTTTGCAACAGAATCCTTAAGGGATTAAGTAGGATGAATGTAGGAACCTTCAGTGAGAACGGTTTATTTATGACTTAATTGGGAATGAAGCCCCATTAAATGAAGATTTATTTTAACACAGTGTAGCTGTCAGTAAGACTCACACTTCAAGCATTCGAAGGAAACTAGGAATTGCAAGTGGGAGATTAACTGACAGAAGCGGCCTGATTGGTTTAGGTGAAACCCTTGTAGTAGTAACAAATATTTTTGTTGGGACGAGTAACCGCGGTCCCAGTCCCAGTCAGTAGGGGATGGGAGAAGGCAGACTAAACCCACAAGGTTTTGTGGTAAGTTCTGAACCCCCTTACTGATTGAAGTTTCACTTTATTTACTGCTTGTATTTTTGAACATGGATCGTATAATGCTGTTCAATAAAATAAAAAATGATCATTGTCATAAACAATAATAATTTTAACATCTAACTTATTGGTTATCCTATAGTAGAATAGGTACATGATAATGGATTCAATAAGCGGATATAGGAGTTTTATAATGAAACAAATAAATGAAAGAAATTTTGATCAAATCATTGAAAGTATGCTAGGAGTTGTCGATAAAAGTAAAGATGAAATTTATGAATTAACGGAATCCTCAAGAGAAGAACAGAAGTCTTTAACTCAAGAGCTGGAAGAAATTAGACAAAAAGTAAAAGAAATGATTGCTCGAGGTGATCAATTAGAGAAACAAGAACGTATTTATCGTAATCGACTGGCACAGGTTAGCAAAAATTTTAACGTCTACACTGAAAAAGAAATCAAAGATGTTTATGTCACAACCCATGATATTCAGGCTGAATTAAAAATGGTCCGAGAACGTGAGATTTCTTTGCGGCAACAACGTGACTTTATTGAACGGCGTTTAAAGTCTTTAGAAAGAATTATTGGCAAAGGTGCAACGCTTGTTAGCAAAGTCTCAATTATATCAAATTATCTGACTGATGATTTTAAACAAATTGGAGATTTAATAGAAGATGCTAATCAAAAACAAGCATTCGGATTAAAGATTATTGAAGCCCAAGAAGAAGAGCGGCGTCGAATTTCCCGGGAAATCCATGATGGGCCAGCACAAATGTTAGCTAATATTTTACTGAGAGCAGACCTAGTTGATCGGACGTTTAGAGAGAGAAGTCATGAAGAAGCGATGAAAGAAATGAAAAGTATGCGTTCAATGGTTCGAACATCCTTAGGTGAAGTCAGACGAATCATTTATGATTTACGACCGATGGCTTTAGATGATCTAGGGCTTGTTCCAACGATTAGAAAGTATTTAGCAAATGTAGAGGACTATCACAAGATTACAATTAACTTATCAGAACAAGGCTGCTTCGATCAATTAGATGCAAAATATGAGGTTGCTTTATTCCGTTTAATTCAAGAAGCTGTTCAGAATGCAGTTAAACATGCCTCTCCAACAGTTATCCAAGTTAATATAAGTATGGATAACAATCAAGTTTCTGCTCTTATTCGTGATGATGGTGTTGGATTTGACATTAACCAGAAGAAAGATAATTCTTTTGGCCTAATTGGAATGCGTGAACGTGTTGAAATGCTTGCTGGCCAGTTAAAAATAAAATCCAAAATTGGACAAGGGACTACAATTTATGTGAAGGTTCCTTTGAAAAATTAATTAAATTAATGTTTTTTTTCAAAAATCATGTATAATTAGGATAGATAAATTGACAAAAAAAAGAATTAAACTGTAAATCAATGAATAGCTTTTCAGACATTAATCACTTTTTTTATTTAATTATTCATAAATTAGCCATATTGTCCCTGATATAAATGGTTTATTAAGAAAGAATATAGTTAGTCTGAATTATATTTAATGAGTACAGATGGAGGAGTAAATATGACAAAGAAAATTGTTTTAATTGATGACCACGTACTATTTCGGGAAGGGGTAAAGCGGATCCTAGATTTTGAGGATAGTTTTGAAGTTGTGGCAGAAGGTGACGATGGTGAACAAGCGCTTAGCATCGTTGAAGAGTATAGACCCGATGTTGTATTAATGGATATTAATATGCCGAATACTAACGGTGTTCAAGCAACGAAAAAGATCTTTGCTAAATTCCCAGATGTTCGTGTCATTATTTTATCAATTCATGATGATGAAAACTATGTGACACATGCATTAAAATCGGGTGCTAACGGTTATCTGTTAAAGGAAATGGACTCTGAAACTTTAATTGAAGCGATTAAAATTGTAAGTGAGGGTGGCTCATACTTACATCCTAAGGTCACTCATAACTTGGTAAGAGAGTTCCAACGTTTGAGCAAAGTTGAATCAGGAAGCATTGAAGACATAGAATATCGTAAACCACTTCATTTATTAACACGTCGTGAATGTGAAATTTTGCAATTACTTGCGGATGGAAAGAGCAACCGAGGTATTTCTGAACATTTATTTATCAGTGAGAAAACAGTGAAGAATCATGTCAGCAATATTTTACAAAAAATGAATGTTAATGATCGTACGCAAGCCGTCGTTATGGCTATTCGAAATGGTTGGGTGGAAGTATTGTAAGACAAATGCATATTTTTACATAAACAATCTAGTTTTTCCTTTTGCTAGGTTGTTTTTTTAATTATTGAGGATTTTATAAAACATGTGAAGAGATAAAATGAAAATACTTAAGTTAGGGACTATGATTTTTTTGAGTAATTCGTTAGAATGAGAAGGAGTTTATATTTTTTTTGAAAAACTGTTCAAAGGCTTTGAGGAAATAATGTGTCAAGAATAGATGACTTTTTATCAATTACTAACATGTTTGAGTTCCAAACATTTGGCGCTCTCCTATTTTTTGAACATGCACTTTGACGATAATCATGGCATTATTTTTTATCATACTTATACTATTGATAGAAGGGTACGATCTTTAAAATGAAAATAGCTGTATTAACAGACAGTACGTCTTATTTAACAGAGAGCACGAGGAAGAGGTATAACATCGAAATTGTCCCATTAAGTGTAACATTTGGCAATAAGTCCTACGAAGAAGAAATTGAACTGGATGCAGTAGCCTTTTATTCGCTAGTTCATGAATCAAAAGAATTACCAAAAACATCTCAACCTTCAATTGGTTATATGACGGACAAGCTAACTGAACTAGCTAAAGACTATGATGCCGTCATTGCAATTCATTTATCAAGTGGCATTAGCGGAACATTTCAATCTATGCAGACTGCTGGCACGATGGTTAATAACATTGATGTTCGGGTTTTTGATTCAGAAATAAGCTGTATGCCACAAGGTTTTTATGTACTTGAAGCAGCTAGAATGGTTGAAAAAGGAACAACACCAGACGAAATAATCGCCAGATTGAACGAAATGAAACAATCCATGCGAGCATATTTTGTTGTTGATGATTTACAACATCTTCATCGTGGAGGACGCTTAAGCGGTACTCAAGCACTTGTCGGAAGCATGTTACAAGTCAAACCGATCCTCCATTTTGTCGATAAAAAAATTGTCCCGTTTGAAAAAATCCGAACACAGAAAAAAGCATTCAAGCGTATTGTTGAATTGTTTGATGAAGATGCAAAAACAGGCGAACCCATCCAAGCTTCTGTCATTCACGCTAACGCACCAGAGCTTGCAGAATCATTCGCTCAAGAATTAAAAAATCTTTATCCAAACGCTGACATAAACATTAGTTATTTTGGAGCTGTTATTGGAACTCACCTTGGCGAAGGCTCAATTGGACTTGGCTGGTATAAAGAATAAAAACTTGACTCCACTGCACTTGTAGTGGAGCTCTTCATATTTGATTTGTTCTCAAGTTTGGTGAAATGCTCTCAAGTTCTTCGATTTGCTCTCAAGTTTGATGAAATGCTCTCAATTTCTGCGATTTGCTCTCAAGTTTGTGGAAATGCTCTCAAGTTCTGCGATTTGCTCTCAAGTTTGGTGAAATGCTCTCAAGTTCCGCGATTTGCTCTCAAGTTTGGTGAAATGCTCTCAAGTTCTTCGATTTGCTCTCAAGTTTTGTGAAATACTCTCAAGTTCTTCGATTTGCTCTCAAGTTTTGTGAAATGCTCTCAAGTTCCGCGATTTGCTCTCAAGTCTGGTAAAATGCTCTCAACTTTTACGATTTGCTCTCAAGTTTTGTGAAATGCTCTCAAGTTCTTCGATTTGCTCTCAAGTTTTGTGAAATGCTCTCAACTTCTGCGATTTACTCTCAAGTTTGATGAAATGCTCTCAACTTTTGTGATTTGCTCTCAAGTTTGATGAAATGCTCTCAAGTTCCGCGATTTGTTCTCAAGTTTGGTGAAATGCTCTCAAGTTCCGCGATTTGTTCTCAAGTTTGGTGAAATGCTCTCAACTTTCGCAACTTATTCTCAACTTCATCAAAATACTCTCAACTCATTAATTAAACCATAAAAAGGAGGATTAAAAAATTGAATAACTATGCCAAACGCTTTGCTGGGCGATTACTGCTTCGTGATGAACTCAAACTTACCGAACCTGAATTCACAGACTTAACATTAAGGAAGCAACTCACTCCTATTCAGGCAATTACAAAACACTATTTTTCTTATCGTTGTGAGAGGTGCGGTAACACAGCTAAAGATCTTTTTGGAAAAATTCCCTGCTCAAATTGCCGTCAAAATCATCATTATTGTCGGAAGTGTATTCAGATGGGACGTATAATGTTTTGCACGCCACTTTATAAATGGACTGGCCCACCTCCGATTTGGCCACCACAATCAGAAGAACCGCTTGGGTGGGGAGGAAAACTAACCCCCGCACAGCAACAGGCATCTGATCAGATTATCAAAGCAATTAAAACTAAACAAGCTGAACTGTTAATCAACGCAGTTTGTGGATCAGGTAAAACAGAGATGCTATTTGAAGGTATCGCTTTAGCAATTACCCAACAGAAACGAATTTGTCTAACCTCACCAAGGGCCGATGTGATCAGAGAGTTACTCCCTAGATTCCAACAGGCATTTCCAGAAACATCAATTGTCGGTTTATACGGTGGAAGTGGTAAGAATCATCAAACTGCACAAATCACACTGGCTACAACACACCAACTTTTACGCTATGACCATGCTTTTGACTTACTGATTATTGACGAGATAGATGCTTTTCCCTATCATGCCGATCCCAGTTTACCGTATGCAGCTCGCCGAGCACAAAAACAAGATGCGACAATGATTTATCTCACAGCAACGCCACGACAAGATTTACTTAAACGAAAGCCACCAACCGTCTTTGTCCCAGTTCGCTATCATGGCCACCCATTACCCCTACCTAAGTCCAAGTTAACCTATAAACTTTCCCCAAGCGAACTACCAACTTGTTTTTGGAATTGGTTCAATCAAAGAAAAAATAAAACTCGCCAACTGCTCGTTTTCACCGCAACGATTGAACAAGCAGAAAAGTATCGTCCATCTCTAGTTGAAAGACTTCCTGATAAAGTCATCCACTCCGTCCATGCTGAAGATTCTGATCGAATTGAGAAAGTTCAACAATTCCGAAAAAAAGAAATTGATATTCTCTTAACAACAACGATCCTAGAAAGAGGTGTGACTTTTCCATCGGTGGATGTCGCTGTGATTGATGCAGGACATCAAGTCTTTGATCAAGCGGCACTTGTACAAATAGCGGGGCGTGCTGGTCGCAGTCCAGATGACCCAACAGGAGAAGTCGTCTTTATTCATGATGGCAAAACAAGAGCAATTCGAGACTCTATCACAGCAATAAGATTAATGAATAAACGTGCAGGTTTTCATTAAATAAAATATATATTTAGGAAAGAGGCGATTAAGATTCATTGTTATATATGTTTAGAAACGATTGAAGCCCAGGTTACTTGGTCCACACTATTAGCATTCACGATTCAATCCCCAATTTGCGAACGGTGTCACAGTCAACTTGAATTAATCACAACACCAGCTTGTCACTACTGTGGTCGTGATGATGTGACAAGTTGTCACGATTGCAGGCGCTGGGAACAAAAGCACTTGCTATTAAAGAATCGTGCTGTTTATCGGTATAATGATTTTTTAAAAACACTAATTAGCCAGTTTAAATATCGTGGTGATTATGCACTTGTTCATTGTTTTAAACAGGATTTTACTCAAGCTTTTAAACAAGCATTTCCTACCATTGATAAAAAAACAAAGTTAGTTCCAATTCCATTAAGCACAGAACGTCTATCTGCAAGAGCCTTTAACCAAGCAGAAGCCTTGGCTAGCTTACTTCCATATCAACAGCTCCCACTTTTAAAGCGGATTGAAGGCGAAAAACAAGCCAAAAAAAATCGTCAGGCCCGCTTAACAAGCAAAAACCCCTTCGAACTCACTAAAAGATGTGAACCAGAGCCAGTGATTATCATTGATGATATTTATACGACGGGTGCAACAATTCACCATGCGGCTCATGTTCTAAAAAGAAATGGTTATCAGAAAATAGCTAGTTTTACTTTGGCACGGTAATAGCTTACAAAATTAGAAGTAGGAGCCGATATATATGTTATAATCCAGATAGGAATTTAGTTAAAGGTGGGAGCTTTAATGGCAGAATTAGATAATTGTATGAACTGTGGAAAATTATATGTTCGGGTAACACGTACGATTTGTCAGGATTGCTATAAAGAGGAAGAGAAGAAGTTCCGAATTGTCTATGACTTTATGAAAAAAAGAATTAACCGCGAAGCAACAATTTCAGAAATCTATGAAGGTACTGGGGTAGAAGAAGAACTAATCATCAAATTTGTCAAAGAAAAACGATTGCGTGCCAATCAATTCCCGAATTTAAACTATCCTTGCGAACGTTGTGGTGATCCAATTACTGATGGGAAGTTATGTACTTCCTGTTCTAAAACTTTGACTAAAGAGCTAGAAATTCAAGATGAAATCACTGCGATTGAACAACGAATTGATGATGAAGATAGAGAAAAAGTTAGAACTTATTTTGCCATTGACAAAACAAATAAATAAGATTAAACATTTTTTTAATTAAGTCGATATAAAGGTTAGAATAGTAACCGTTAAGAAAGAGGTGGGTGGTCTTGAAAATACATGGCTCAAATCAACCAAAAGTGAATCCATATCAAAAGCAACTTCAGAAGTACGCCCAAAATCGAACGGAAAAACAAGCAAAAGCAGATCAGTTGCAAATTTCGGATCAAGCAAAGAAAATGCAAGAATTAAGTGGTGTTCATCCGGCTCGTGAAAAACGAGTAGAAGTAATCAAAGCTCAGGTTGAGTCAGGAAACTACAAAGTAGAACCGGAAAAAGTAGCTGAAAAGTTACTATCATTTTGGAGTAAATAAAACTCAAACTAAATTGTATTTCTTTAGCAGGAGTAGAGTTCGAGTGAAACAAGGGAGGACTTAACCTCATGTCAATTATCCGTATTTTGTCACCACTTAAGCAACTTATTCAACTTCACGAAAGTTTACTTCAATTATCATTATTGAAAACAGAGTTACTTAAAAAAGGTGACATAGAAGGCATCCAAAAGATTTTAAAAACTGAACAAAAGCATATCCAAGCAATTAAGAAATTTGAAAAAGAACGCTTAATTGCTGTTGACGAATGGGCAGAAAAGCATCAACTCAATGATGAAGAAAAAACTGTGACGACTATTTTGGAACACGTATCAGATGATGACGAAAGAAAGCAACTAGAAGAATTGTCAACAGAATTAGCAAATCTATTAGTAGAATTAAAGGCACAGGAAGGACTCAATCAACAATTGACCAATCAATCATTACAGTTTGTTCAATTGAACCTAGATATGATAAGTCCAACAATTGAACAAGTTAATTATGGAAATGCAAAAAATCAAAACGATCCTCAATCGAAGCGATCTGTCTTTGATTCAAAAGCCTAGGAGGATTTTAATATGGTATCAACTTTTCAAGGTTTAGAAATGGCAAAGCGGGCCTTAAATGCACAACAAGCCGCTTTATATACAACATCACATAACATATCTAATGCGAATACAGTAGGCTATACCAGACAACGGGTTAATTTTGAACAGATCAGTTCATTATCCTCCAGCCGTGAACCGGGTGGAGTTGTCAGTGGCGTCGGAAGTGGAGTAGAAGCAGGTTCAATCGAACGTATTCGTGATCAATTTTTAGATACGCAATATCGGAAAGAGAATAGTAAATATGGCTATTATCAATCACAGGCTCAAGCACTAAAACAAATGGAAAATTTATTGAATGAACCGACAGAAGAAGGTTTAGCATTTGTTTTAGAAGATTTCTTCAATAGTCTTCAGGACTTAAATGGAAATGCCGACCACGCAGGAACACGCACGGTCGTTGCTCAACGGGGGGAAGCGGTAGCTGAAACCTTCCGCTATTTATCCTCATCCATTAAAGATGTGCAGGATGACTTGAAAAATCAAATCGATGTGACAGTTGAGGACTTAAATTCAATTTTAAAACAAATTGATGCGATTAATAATGAGATTGCTGGTATCGAACCACATGGATTAGTGCCAAATGATCTATATGATGAGCGTGATCGTTTAATTGACACTTTGTCAACGATGGTTGATATCGAGGTTTCCTATGGAAAAAGTAGTGGACAACCAAGTCCAATTGCAGAAGGAATTGCAACAATCACATTAAAAAATGGTGATCAACACATTAGTTTGGTTGATGGGGATTCAAGATCCTATAGTCAATTTGAAGTTAGCGCAGATTCAGACGGTAATATTACCGAATTTACAATCACAAATGAAGAATTGAATGAAACAGAAACTATTCTAGCAGCAGACTTTACTTCAAAAGGATCAATGAAAGCATTGCTTGAAATGAACGGCTATGTTGATGGGAATGAGATACATGGTTATTACAATGAGGTAAAGGCAGATCTAGAATTGATGCTGGTGACTTATGCTGAGGAATTCAATAAAGTCCATCAAGCTGGATTTGATTTGGATGGAAACCAAGGAGGGGAATTCTTCACCTTTGATGAGAATGATCCACTTGGAACAATTGCCGTAAATGAAGAAATCCTTAATAACCCGGATCTAATCGCAGCGAGTTCAAAAGAAAACAGCGGTACGGGTGATGGAACGAATGCCATTGATCTAGCAGAAGTTTATAACAAGCTAGGTGCTGGAGAATTTGGCGAACGGACATCTGTTAAGAGCTTTTACCAATCATTAATCGGTGAATTAGGTGTAAAAACGAAAGAAGCAAACCGGATGACGGATAACAGTGCGGTTCTTCGCCAACAGGTCGAGGAGAATCGTATGTCGGTTAGTTCGGTTTCCCTTGATGAAGAAATGAGTAACTTAATTAAATTTCAACATGCCTATAATGCAGCGGCGAGAAGTATGACCACAGTAGATGAAATGCTCGATCGAATTATTAACCAAATGGGCTTAGTCGGAAGGTAGGGAGATAAATGCGTGTATCACAAGGAATGATATCCAACAATATGCTTAAGAACATTAGCAGCAGCTATGGTAGTTTAAACAAATATATGAATCAACTATCCTCTGGGAAAAAGATTACCAGACCATCTGATGACCCGGTTGTTGCCATGAAGGGGATGGGCTATCGCTCACAACTATCGAATATAAAGCAATATGAGCGGAACTTAGGTGAAGTTCATAATTGGATTGATAATACCGATGAGGCAATGAGTGAAGTAACTTTGATTATGCATAAAATCAATGATCTGACCATACAGGCAAGCAACGGAACTTATGATGGTGAAGATCGGTCGAATATTGGTAAGGAAGTTGATCAACTGATTGATCAGCTAGTCAATATAGCTAATACACGAGTCAACGACAAGTACTTATTCAATGGGACAGATACAAACGGTGTGATTGATGAAGAAGGAAATCGAATTCCGCCCTTTACCCGTGACGAAGATGGCAATTTCACAGTATCAAACAATAAAGAAGATGTCCTAATAGAAATTTCCGCGGGGGTCAGATTCAAAGTTAATTCGGATCCCTCCAGCGTCTTTTCTAAGGAATTCTTTGACGACCTACAAAAGTTGGCTGATGATTTAAATAATGGTGACATCCCTGATGAAGGGATTGGAAGTCATCTTGAGACGATTGAGGGTCACTTAAATAAGACCTTAAGTGAGCATGCTACTATTGGAGCGCGAAAGAATCGAATTGAATTAATCGAAAATCGTTTAGCAAACCAAAGTATTAGTGCAGAAAGTATGATGTCAGATAATGAGGATGCCGATGTTGTCGAAGTGATTATGAGTTTGACAATGCAGGAAGCGATCCACCGTGCATCTCTAAGTGCTGGTGCACGAGTTTTACAACCGACACTATTAGATTTTCTTAGATAAAAATACCTAATAATGATATAAAGAGCTGGTCAGGTAGCTGATTTAGCTCTTTAAGTGTCATTATGGTTATAACCTAGTTAGGAAGTGATTAGATGCGAGTTCCACAAGTTCGATTACAATCACAACTTGCTCAAATTTCGCTCGATACCAAAAATGCGGAACAAGATATTCGCCAACCGAAGGCTAGACAGGAAATTCATCAACCATCAGCGGATCTTTCCATTCGAACACAACCATCTCGTTTAACAATCGACCAATCGCAAGCATGGTATGATATGGGATTAAAGAGTGCTAAAGTATCACATGAAGACTTCGCTAAAGCAGGCTATCAAAAATTGATGAGTGGCATTGCGAGACGAAGACAGGAAGGCGATGAGCAAATGAAAATAGAAGATGGTGGAAACGCCTTATTGGCTCAAGCTGTCCGTAATGCATATGAGGACCAAAAACCGATCAATATTAAATTTATTCCATCTGTCTTCTCAGTAAAAACCGAATATCAACCAGCAGAAGTTGATATTCGTGTTAAAGTCAATCAACCAGTGATTCGAAATACTCCGAACAAACCAATTATGACTTATAGCCCAGGTAAAGTTACGACAGGCATTAGACAAGAAAATGATTTAATCGTTGATTTTGAAAATCTCTACTTCCGAAATTTCGGATTTGAAATGTCAATCTAAAAGAAGGGTATGAACTATGAACATACAAACAAAATATTTCGGCGCTCTTACAATAGCAGAAGCTGATTTAATCAAATTCCCAAATGGATTACCTGGCTTTCCAGATGAAAAGAATTTTGCCTTAATCAATATCCCAGATAATCCAACCTTTTTAGTTTTACAATCAATCACAGAAGAGAATATCGCCTTTATTGTGATGCCACCTTTAGAGCTCTATCAAGATTATGAAGTGAAACTTGATGATTCAACTCTTGAACTTCTTGAGATTGAGTCAGAACAGGATGTCAGCTTACTTGGGATCATTACATTAAAAGAGAAGTTTTCTAAGAGTACAATCAATCTTCAAGCACCAATCGTCATCAACCATAGGAAGCGATTAGCCAAACAATACATTACAAATCATAAAGCATATTCAACACAGACACCACTCACACCTGTTCAGGAACAGGAGGTATAACGATGCTTGTACTTACTCGTCGATTAAATGAAGCGATTCAAATTGGAGAAAACATCGAAGTGAAAATTGTTGCGATAGAAGGCGACCAAATTAAACTAGGTATCACTGCTCCAAAGGAAATCGATGTCCATCGAAAAGAAATTTATTTAGAAATTCAACAAGAAAATAAGGAAGCCTTGAATAATCCAAAAGATCTATTAGATTTTTTCCAAAATAGTGATCAATAAAGCTTTAGGATTGAATCTATTTACCATAGAAAGGTTTAAAAAACAAGATGCTAACTAGAAAATCAATAAACAAAGCTCTTTTTATTAAAAAAACTTAAAAATTATTAAACTTTCTTACAGGTCATCCGATATAGTAAGTGAAAGCAAAACAGGATAAGAGACGGCCGCTTTTATCCTACTGCTTGCCACAAGGATGTGGCATTATAATAAACAACTCAAGGAGGAAATTACAATGAGAATTAATCACAACATTGCGGCGTTAAACACACACCGCCAACTAACAGGTAACACTAATGGTGTTCAAAAATCATTAGAAAAACTATCTTCAGGTCTTCGTATCAACCGTGCAGGAGATGACGCAGCAGGTCTTGCAATCTCTGAAAAAATGCGTGGTCAAATCCGTGGTCTTGAAATGGCACAAAAGAACTCACAAGATGGTATTTCATTAATCCAAACTGCAGAAGGTGCATTAACTGAAACACATGCAATTCTTCAACGTATGCGTGAATTAACTGTACAATCTGGTAACGGTGCAACACAAGAAGAAGAAGACTTAACAGCACTTCAAAATGAGATCGATGAGCTAATTGCAGAACTTGATGGTATTGCAGAACGTACTGAGTTTAATGGTAAATCACTATTAAAAGGTGAATTTACAGACCAAATATTACAAATTGGTGCAAACCAAGACCAAACTCTTACAATTAATATAGGTAATATGGAAGCTGGAGCTTTAGGTGTAGATACTGTTGATGTATCTGAAGGGGCAGAATCCCATGATGCTAACTTAGCACTCATTGATGCTGCTATTAATACAGTATCTTCAGAACGTGCAAAACTTGGTGCTAACCAAAACCGTCTTGAGCACACTATCAATAACCTAGGTGCTTCACAAGAAAACTTAACAGCTGCTGAATCACGTATTCGTGACGTAGATATGGCGAAAGAAATGATGGAATTCACCAAGAATAACATCCTTACTCAAGCTTCACAATCTATGTTGGCACAAGCTAACCAAACACCTCAAGGTGTCCTACAATTACTACAATAATTGTATAATCATGATAAATAAGACTCTAGCCAAATTGGTTGGAGTCTTTCTTTTTTTGGCTCTATGTCAAATGGTGTTGGTCAGAGATTCTAATGAGTCGAAATTAATTAAGTGACATTTCTTACGAAATAGAAATGAATACCCGCAGGTGAAATACGCTCCCTTTCCACGGGCACGCCTTCAGCTAACTTAGTCAAGCACAGTTCGCTTGACTAGGTGGATCTTCAGGTCGTGCTGTTCCCGTAGGAGTCTCGCGTATTTCACCCGCTAATTTTATA
>NZ_JAHLQM010000006.1 GCF_018919165.1 Amphibacillus sp. MSJ-3
CAGTAGCTGACAAGAGAAATAAAATCCCTAGAAAATCACTAAATTATCGAACGCCTTTGGAAGTGTTTTTGAGTTACATCGATGAATCACATTTGTCTAGCTTAAATTGACAAATCAAATAATTAAACAAGATGATGTCGTTTAAACAGTTTTATACGAATATTTTGTTGCTTTTTTGCAGACAATGGTTATTTTTTTTATAAAAACATGGTAATATATAAGAGAATGATCAACTAGAGGGAGGGGTGTACACATTGATTCATAAAGAGTGGGAAACTAGGGAAACAATTAAGACAATCAAGTGTGTGCATGCTGATGCAAAGAAGTTTGTTGTCAACCATATGCTAACACCAGGGAAAAATTATCCTGTGAAAAATGAAACGGATGAATTTTATTTTATTATTGATAACTCAAATCGAATAGCTGGTTATAAAAAAGATTACTTTTCTGAATTGGTTTAAGACATTGTAGTTCACTTTGATCTATATAGCTAATGATAAACATAAAGCTTGTTTAGGAGATGATCCAATGAAGAAGCTCGTTCTGATTAGACATTGTCAAGCAGATGGGAACCACATGGACTCACCATTAACGAACAATGGCGTGAACCAAGCCCGACGATTGGCCGAATTTTTTATCGATCAAGATCTAAAAATTGATCGTATTATTTCTAGCCCTTATATGCGTGCCGTTGAAACAATCATGCCTTATTCAAGAGATAAGCAAATTGAAATCGAAACAGATGTTAGGCTAAGGGAACGAATATTAAGTGCGGAACCAGTCGATGATTGGTTAGATGCGATTGAAACTTCTTTTGATGATATGGATTATTCCCTACCAGGCGGAGAGTCATCTAATGATGCTTTAGCTCGTGTCCTTGAATTAATTGAAGAAATTAAACAGAGTGACAGGTCAGATACAGTTGCTTTAGTGACTCATGCAAATTTACTTATGTTAATCCTTGCTCATTTTGAAGGAGACTATGGATTTAAACAATGGCGCTTATTGAAGAAGCCAGATGTTTTTATGATTGAACACGATCAAGATTTTTATCAACTTCACCATATTTGGTAGTAGAGGAGAAATTAAATTAATTTGGGGAGGCATTAAAATGGCATTTGTGATTACATCACCATGTATCGGAGAGAAGTATGGTGAATGTGCGGAAGTTTGTCCAGTAGATTGTATTGAAGAAGGGGAAGAGATGTTTTATATTGACCCTGATATTTGTATTGATTGCGGTGCTTGTGAAGCCGTATGTCCAGTAGAGGCAATCTTTATGGAAGATGAAGTCCCAGACGAAGAGCACGAATACATCGCATTAAACCGACGCTTTTTTCAGGAACAATAATTATCCTTATTAAATAAACGGAAAAGCCATTCATCACTCTTAATAGTTAGAACTGATGAATGGCTTATTAATTCTTTGTTATCAATAGAGTGTTTTAAAGCTTTGATAACCTTTTAAATCATCACAGATTGTTAGTTCAATATTTTCAATCTTTGCAACTGGACTGGGATTCGCTTTTATGGCATCAATAAATTGATCAACCTGCTCCACTTTGCCTTCAGCTTCAATCTCCACTGTTCCATCCTCCCGATTTTTTACCCAGCCGTTAACCCCGATTTCATTTGCCTTAAGTTGCGTTGTGAAACGAAAGCCAACACCCTGAACACGACCATAAACAATTAAATGCACACGTTCTTTGGACATCATACCACCCCTACACTTAACAATGTAATAATCAATACCCTGATTAATCTGTGATAAACCCAAAAAAAACAGACATTAAAGTATTTTGATTCGACTATTTCATAAATGTATTATACACTAAACAAAACTGAAGAAATGAGGTGAGTACTATCGACAACTTTACTGAGTTTTTAACAGCTATTGATCACCCAGACCACCGTGAACGGACAAGAGAAGTTCTGAAATGGGTTAGGGAGACTTTTCCGAAATTGGATGCACAAATCAAGTGGAATCAACCAATGTTTATCGATCATGGAACCTATATTATTGGTTTTAGTGTTGCTAAACAACATTTGGCTGTTGCACCTGAACTTGTGACTATTAATCAATTCACGGAAAAGATTAAGCAGGCAGGCTATAGTCAGACAAAGCAATTGTTCAGAATTAAATGGAATCAAGCAGTCGATTATGAATTACTAAAAGAAATTATTCAATTTAATATAGACGATAAAGTGGATGACACTTCATTTTGGCGAAAATAAGCATTTGATTAGATAAAACCTGAATACACAGTAGGCAATCTGAGTATTCGGTTTTTCTTTTGCTCATATCTTATCATCCACAAACAATTTTTTTAAAAAAAGATGGAAAAAATCAGTGAGTAGAATTTAATCTCGTTTATAGCCTTCTTTGGTTCATAGATCATTGGGAATCATTATTTAGCCCAAACTCACTTTGTTTTTCATCTAAAGATAAAATAAAGTATGCAAAAGTGTGATAAATATCACTGATTTTTAGTTTGATACGTTCATAATAATTGTAGAGTGAATGTGAATTTATTCTAAAGGAGAATTATGTAATGACTATATATAGACCAGAACTACAGACTGGGGCTAGAAACATAGAAGAGGTTAAGCGCTTGGCAATTGCAGGTGCTGATGCGTTATTTATTGGTGATCAACACTTTGGTAATCGTTTACCTGGTGATTTTACATTGGAAGAGATTTCTGAGGCAACAGAATTTTTACATAAAGAAGGGAAAAAGGTCTTTGTTATGGTTAACGCAATTTATCATAACGAACATTTAAAGAAGCTGCCTCACTATTTAATGGAACTTGAAGATCTTAAGGTAGATGGGATTGTTGCCGGGGATCAGTCAATCTTCCAAATACTTCGTGACATCAATAGCTCACTTTCATTGACATGGAACCCAGCAACTTTATCAACAAATTATCAAACACTTAATTATTGGAATAAACGTGGAATGAGTAGGGCCACTTTATCAAATGAGCTGTCATTAGATGCTGTGATTGAAATTAAAAAGAAGGTTCAATTTCCAATTGAAATTCAAATTCATGGGATGAGCTGTATCTTTCAATCAAAACGAAAACTCATTCGAAATTATTATGATCATATCGATAAAGACTATGATCAATTCGAGCAACGCTATATTAAAGAAAGTAAAAAAACAGAAACACATTATCCTATTTTTGAAGATGTTAATGGGACGCATATAATGAGCAATGAGGATATCGTGATGATTGATCATCTTGATCAAATTCTTGAAGCTCAAATAGACGGACTTTTTATCAATGGTTTATTAAAAACGATTGATTATAATGAAAAGATCGTTTCTTTATATCGCGAGGCAATCGACACATATTGTCAAGATCCAAACCTTTACCAAGTAAAGAAAATAGGTTGGAAACAAGCTATTTATGCGATACAGCCAAAAGATCGAAAAATTGATACTGGTTTTTATTTTAAAGAACAGATTTACTAATAAGAGGTGTAAGAAAGATGACAACTAGACAAAAACCTGAATTACTTGCACCAGCGGGTAATTTAGAAAAATTAAAATTCGCCATTCATTATGGTGCGGATGCTGTTTATATTGGTGGACAACAATTTGGCTTACGCTCAAAAGCAGGTAATTTCACCTTCGAAGAAATGCGGGAAGGTGTTGAATTTGCTGATAAGTATGGTGCTAAAGTTTATGTAGCAACAAATATTATTGCCCATAATGAAAATTTAGAAGGCGCTCATGACTATTTCAAAAAATTATATGAGGTGGGGATCTCGGCTGTTATCGTTGCTGATCCTGCGCTTATTCAAGCTTGCCGAGATGCAGCGCCAGAACTTGAAGTCCATATTAGTACACAGGCTTCAATCGCCAACTGGAAAACCGTTGAGTTTTGGAAAAACGAAGGGGTACCACGCGTTGTTTTAGCTCGAGAGGTATCAGTTGAAGAAATTCGTGAAATGAAAGAAAAAGTAGATATTGAAATCGAAGCCTTCATCCATGGAGCAATGTGTATTTCCTATTCAGGTCGTTGTGTGCTTTCCAATCATATGACTGCTCGTGATGCAAATAGAGGCGGCTGTGCCCAATCCTGCCGTTGGAAATATGATTTATTTGAGGAGGGGACTGACGGTGAAATAGCTGTATCAGAACAAGCTGATGAACAATATACGATGAGTTCACAGGATTTAAGCATGGTTGAACACTTACCTGATTTAATTGAAGCGGGTGTCGATTCGTTAAAAATTGAAGGAAGAATGAAAAGTATTCATTATGTTGCAACGGTGGTAAATGTTTACCGAAAAATCATTGACACATATTTTGAAGATCCGGATAATTATCAAATTGATCCAGACTGGATTGATGAGATTTGGAAAGCCGCCCAACGTTCACTAACAACTGGCTTTTATTTCAATGAACCTACTCATAAGGATCAACTCTTTGGTAAACCAGATCGAATCCCTAAATATGACTTTGCAGGACTAGTGCTGGCTTACGATGAAAAGTTGCAAATCGCAACCATTCAACAAAGAAATAATTTTGGTGTTGGTGATGAAGTAGAATTCTTTGGTCCCAATTTCTATCATTATAAACAAACGATTACTGAATTATGGGACGAGGATGACCAACCGATTGATCGTGCCAAACATGCGATGATGATTGTTAAAGTAAAAGTTGATCAGCCCTTGAAATATTATGATATGATGCGTAAGCAAAAGTAAAAAGTAAGTTATAAATTTTGAAAAATGTGAGATCTTAAGTGTAAGCCATTAATATCATGTTTTCATTTTTACTCGCTAATATCTTCTGATTCATTACATGTATTCTTAAAATGGAAATTAGGAATCATTACAAATCTATCTATGAAGACTTTAATTAAGCGGAGCAAACGAACTGTTCCTATTCCTAACATTTAAACAGGGTAATCCTAAATTCAGGTTTGGATTTTAAAAAACTTGACTAATTATTTGAAAATGCTAAAATTATAAAGTTAGATGGCCACTGCCTTTGCAGTGGTTTAATTTTTGTGAAAGGGGGTCTTTTAGTGTTATATGTATGGAGTTACGTTAAAAGACACAAATGGTTATTATTTTTAAACTTATTAGGAGCCATATGTTTTGTAACTGTAAACTTAGGCTTACCAACTATTTTAGCTAGAATTATTAATGAAGTGCTCGTTAGTCAGGACAAGGGACGGTTGTACTTTCTAGTTTCAATAATGGGGGCTATTATTGTATTTGGTTTACTGGGAAACATTATTTTAACTTATGCCTCCAGTCGTTTAACAAATGAAACGACTAGAAGTATTCGTAATGACTTATATGATAAAATCAGTGATTTTTCTCATGAGGAATATGAAAAAATCGGTGTATCTTCATTGGTGACTAGAATAACGAATGATGCTTTTGTTATCTTGCAGTTTGTTGAGATGGTGCTAAGAATCGGCTTCAACACACCTTTAATGTTTATTGGAAGTGTTGTATTAATTATTCAAACAAGTCCATCATTATCATGGATTTTAGCTGCAGCCTTACCAGTGATTATGCTAGTTATTTATTGGATTGCTAAAAGCTCAGGACCCTTATCTGATAAGATGCAGAAATTATTAGATAAACTAAACACATACTCACGGGAGAATTTAACGGGACTACGTGTCATTCGTGCCTTTTCTCGGGAAGAGTATCAAGAAGAAAAATTTTCTGGAGCAAATCGTGATTATGCAGAAACAGCACAATCCTTACATAAATTAATGGGTTCAGCTATGCCTGCATTCTATCATATTATGGCTGTCGTTATCACATTAATCTTTGTATTTTCACTTGATCCTATTGGAGCGGGTGAAATGCAAGTAGGGACATTGGTTGCTTTTGTTGAATACGCCTTTCATGCATTATTTTCAGTATTAATGTTCTCGCAAATATTTATGATGTATCCACGTGCGAATGTCTCAGCAAAAAGATTGAAGGAAATTTATGATATGCCAATTTCTATTACAAGTAAGCCGGATGGGGTGAGCGAAACTAAAACACATGGCTATATCGAATTTGATAATGTGTCTTTTGCCTATCCTGGTGAAACTGAGAATCCGGTTTTGCATGATATTAGCTTTAAAGCAAAACCCGGTGAAATCGTAGCCTTTATTGGAAGTACCGGGAGTGGGAAATCAACACTAGTACAACTTATTCCCCGCTTTTTCGATGTGACATTTGGACGGATTATTATCGATGGTGTTGATGTACGTGATTATCAGTTAGATGCTTTGAGAAATAAAATTGGCTTTATCCCACAACGTGCACTTCTCTTTACGGGAACAATTGGCGATAACTTAAGATTTGGGAAAGATGATGCAACAGATGGGGAATTGGTCAAAGCATCTGATGTCGCACAAGCACGTGAATTTATTGAACGAATGGAAGAAGATTATCATTCTTATTTGAGTGAAGGTGGGAGTAACTTATCTGGTGGACAAAAACAACGTTTATCGATTGCTCGAGCAATTGTTAAACAACCTGATATTTACGTGTTTGATGACAGTTTCTCAGCCCTAGATTATAGAACAGATGCAGAAGTTAGACGACGTTTGAAAGAAGTAACAGGTGATTCTACTGTCATTATTGTTGCTCAACGTATTTCAAGTATTAGAAACGCAGACCAAATCATTGTTCTTGAAGAAGGCAAAATTGTCGGACGTGGGACACATGATAAGTTAATGAAAACAAATGCAATTTACCAGGCGATTGCCAAATCCCAACTAAAAGAAGAACAGGAGGATCATTTCGATGAATAATGATGAAACAGTTAAGAGCAATCAATCGATGTTTGAAAGTTTCAGACGTATTTGGCCGTATTTAAAAAAATACCAAGGCCGATTGTTTACTGCGCTCTTTTTAGTTTTTACTCAAGTTATTACGAACGTACTTGAACCATTTGTTTTTGGTTTAATCATTACCGAAGTATCTTCCAATGTTTTAGATATAATAAAAGGAGTCCCAAATGCAGGCTTAAATTATTCATATATATATACTGTGATTATTATCTATTATGTACGTGGGTTGATTAATCAAGCGTCTGCTTTTGGATCAAACTACTATATGACAGAAGCCGTTCAAAAGATGACGTTCGATTTACGGGCAGATATAACGAAAAAAATGAATCGAATACCTGTTTCATATTTTGACCGACATCAATTTGGGAATATCTTGAATCGAATCACAAATGATGTTGATAATATTGCAAATGCATTTCAAGTTTCATTATTGCAAGTTTTCAATGCTATTTTACAATTAATTTTTGTTGTCGTTATGATGCTATGGATTCAATGGCAATTTGCTTTAATTGTGCTTGTTGTGATTCCTTTATCGAGTTATATTGCTAAATTTATTATTGGCAAATCACAGACTTATTTTAAGGAACAAGCCGATGTGTTAGGGCGAATGAATGGTTTTGTACAAGAAAACTTAACGGGCTTTAATGAAATTAAATTATACGGACGTGAACATCATTCAACTGAAGAATTTCGTACAATTACAGCGAAACTAAGTCATGTTGGTTTTAAAGCAAGTTTTATGTCTGGTTTAATTCGACCGCTCATTACATTTGTAGCACATAGTGCATATGTTGTCATTGCTTTATTTGGTGGGCTTTTGACTTTAGCTGGTCGAATGACAATCGGTAACTTACAAGCATTTACACAGTATGTTTGGCAAGTGAATCAACCAATGCAGATGTTATCTCAGCTTTCAGGATTAATACAAAGTTCTGCAGCCGCTATTAACCGTGTCTGTGAACTACTTGATCAAGAAGAAGAGGATCAAACTTATTTACAAACTATATCCGAGCCAATTACAGGCGAAGTATCCTTTGATCAAGTTTCTTTCAGTTATCAACCTGAAAAACCATTAATTCGAAAATTTAATATTGATGTAAATCCAGGCGAAACAATCGCTATTGTTGGTCCAACCGGTGCTGGAAAAACAACGATGATCAACTTGCTCATGAGATTCTATGATGTTGATCAAGGAAAAATTACTATCGATGGTATGGACATTCAATCATTACCACGTCAGCAATATCGTTCGCAGTTTGGGATGGTCTTACAAGATACATGGCTCTTTAAAGGAACGATTAAAGAGAATCTACGTTTTGGAAACCTGGATGCGACGGATGAAGAGATTGTTGAAGCTGCAAAAGTGGCTAACGTTGATCATTTTATTCGTACATTACCAGGTGGATATGATATGGAGATTAATCAAGAGTCATCAAATATTTCCCAAGGTCAGAAACAGCTGTTAACCATTGCTCGTGCTCTCTTGTCTGATCCAAAGATTTTGATCTTAGATGAGGCAACGAGCTCGGTCGATACACGGTTAGAAATATTAATTCAAAAGGCGATGGATCGTTTAATGGAAGGGCGGACGAGCTTTGTTATTGCTCACCGGCTCTCAACTATTCAGGACGCTGATCGAATCCTAGTCATGAATAATGGTCAAATTGTTGAACAAGGAAATCATAGTGAGTTGCTGGAAAAGGGCGGCTTCTATAACGAACTTTACCAAAGCCAATTCACAGATTAAGATTTGATATCCACTATTTTGAAAATCACCGATTTAATGAGTCATAAATCGTAATAAAACGAATAAATGATAATGAACGAAGGCGCTTTTCTTATGAATTTGAAAAGTGCCTTTTCGGTCTTTATTCAAATGATTTGTTCCTTTATTTAATCGTGGTATACTGTGGGTACTAGTAAATAGGGAGGAATATGAGATGAAAAGTTTACATACTTGTATACGTGTCAAAAACTTAGACAAATCGCTTGAGTTTTACAAAGATGCTTTCGGCTATAAGGAATCTCGTCGTCGTGATTTTCCAGATGCTAAATTTACTTTAGTTTATTTAACCTTACCAGGTGAAGAATATGAACTGGAACTAACCTATAATTATGATCAAGAAAAACCTTATGACTTAGGAAATGGTTATGGACATATTGCACTTGGTGTAGATGATTTAGAAGGAAAACATAAAGAACTCTCAGATAAAGGCTATCAAGTAACAAAATTGACAGGTCTAACAGAAGGAGAGCCAACTTATTTCTTCGTCATCGATCCAGACGGTTATAAAATTGAAATTATAAGACTATAGGCATCAAAAACTAGCACATGATAAATTTGTGCTAGTTTTTGTATTTTATTAAAAGATTTATATTCTAGTTTACATAATATATATTATCGGAAGTTATGTATTTTACTTTTACAAATTATCTTTTTTCATTCAATCGTATCCAGAATTGGAATGAATGTTCGTGTATCCGTTGTGTTCGGGCTTTTATGAGCTAGCCGCATCATCCAAACACTAGCTTTATGTGTAGATTATTGTGTCAATACTTTAATTTTACCCACCAGAGTATAAATTACGGAGTGACTCCTCAAAAACATTTAAGATATGATAATAGAAAAAAGAAATCCAGTATCAACTGAATTTCTTTTTCACTTTATCTGAGTTTTGTCCCAGCCTCTTTTAATCTAGGAAATCTGCAATGGCTTTAGACAAGTCTTCTATTTCAGAAAAGATTCCTCCGCCAGACTTCTTAATTAATCCGATCACGAACAGATTTCTATAAGCAAATTGATTTTCTGTTCCGTCGGCGATCAAGGCAGATATTTTCTTTCGATTTTCTCTACCTTGTTGTCTAACGTCAGAGTATAAAGCAAAGATCGGTTTTCCTGTCGTAGCAAACATGCCAAGCTCGGCGGCCACGCCACTATCAATCTCGACACCATCAATAACAGCGATTAAAAAATCACTTGCCATTAACTCTTTTTTATCAGCTTCAAAAATCATTAGCGAATCCGCAAAAGCATCTTTATTATTTATGTCATCATTCTCTTGTGGCACATAAAGCTTGATATCCTTAAAGTCTCTTCGAATCTGCTCGGAAATTAAATCATTAACGATTCGGTCTCCTATAGTAAATAATCCGTTTGCTAAATACCCTTTCATGAAATCTCCTCCAAATTTCGTACTCAGTGCGCCTTATTAATTAATAAACCATTAATATAAGCCATATCTGACGTCAAAAGATTAAGCATCAAATAATGAACGGATCATCCTCTACCGATAAAATTTGTTCATTATTTATCGGTAGATTTATCCTTTAAAAGCGTATTTGGTAATATTAACATATTCTACTTCTTATAAAATGAGTGCTGCCAATATCCCAAAAATAAATAGCGGAATATTATAGTGTAAAAATGTAGGAACACAGGTATCCAATATGTGGTCGTGTCTTCCATCCGCATTTAATCCTGCTGTTGGGCCTAACGTACTATCAGATGCAGGCGAGCCCGCATCACCTAAAGCACCCGCTGTCCCAATTAGCGCCGCAGTTGCTAATGGCGATAAGCCAGCAGCTGCACAAATCGGCACATATAGTGTTGCTATGATCGGAATTGTTCCAAAAGAAGTACCGATGCCCATCGTAATAAATAAACCAACCAATAATAATGTAGTCGCAATTATAATCGGTGAAGTCCCTATCATAGATGTTGTTTGTTCAACCAAATGTTTAATATCTCCTGTTTCTTGTAAAACGGTCGCGTATCCGGAAGCAACTAACATAACGAAAGCGATCATCCCCATCATATTAATTCCTTTTTGAACAATATGATCATTTTGATCCATTTTTACCACTCCAGTAATGAATAAAATGGTGATCCCAGCCATTGCCCCCAAAATAAGTGACTCAGTGATAATTTGCGTGAATAATGCAATAACAATCGCAAGAATTGTCATCCATTGATGAAATCCCCACTTTTCTCCTTGGATTTGTGTCATTCCTAAGTCGACTTCTGACACTCCTCCTTTCTCAGGTAGATGATCCTTACGATAAGTAATAAATACAGCTATTAATAGACCAACGACCATTCCTGCCCCGGGTATCAACATAGCCATTGTTACTTCATTTAAGCTAATGGGCATATTGTTGACTACCATTTCGTCACGAATAATCCTTTGGAATATTAATCCGTATCCAACAGGAATCGTCATATAAGGCGCTTTAAGTCCAAAAGTTAATGCGGCTGCTACGGCACGTCTATCTAATTTTAATTGATTAAATAGGGTAAGTAATGGTGGAATCAATATCGGAATAAAAGCAATATGTACAGGTATTATATTTTGCGACAAACAGGAAATACCAGCAATTGTTAAGACAAGTGCTGTTCTCTTCCCTTTAAAAACAGTCAACATCTTATTAACCAGCGTGGTTGTGATTCCCGATAAACCAATCATCACTGCAAAGATGCCGAGTAGAATATAACTTAATGCTGTGTTTGCTTGTCCACCCATGCCTGATACCATCAAATCTACTGTTTCTACTAAATCCATGCCAGACACTAAACCAGCTGTTAATGATGCGAGAATAATTGCAAACAAAACATTTACTCGCAATAAACTCACGATGACCATGACGATAACACTAACTAAAACTGCATTTGTAAGCATTCGATTTCCCCCTCTATTTTCACATATGCAACATTATATCATCTATTTTCATAATTTTCCGATAAACATCTTACTTTTTTAAAGAAATACCAATAATCGATGATATCACAGCAATTTTATAAGGGGATAATCTTAGAAAACTTAGGGAACCACAAGTCCCTTAGTGAGGATAGTCTATTTCTTTACGTTTGCTTTTTCTATTCGAATATCATTAATAGAAATCAATCAATTTCTTCTAAAACTTGCATCATTTGTTCATATGTCAAGGGTCCAGAAGTTTTGAATCGGATGATCCCTTCTGAATCAATCATAAATGAAGTAGGGATTGGTTGAATGGCATAAATCATTGCTACTTCAATCGCTTCATCTAGTAGAATAGGGAAAGTTAAGTCATATTTATCTACAAATTCCTGAACTTCATTTATATCCGCTTCTGTATCCGTTAAATTTATTGCCAGGATTTCAACATCTGTATTTTGATAAAACTTTTCCATATCAGGCATTTCAGCACGACACGGCGGACACCAAGTTGCCCAAAAGTTCAGCATAAGGGGTTGACCGCGATAATCTGATAATGAAACTTCATCACCGCTCAATGTCGTTAATACAAAGTCTGGTGCAAGCTGTCCAATTTCCAAACCAATTGTATTTTCTCCAGCATCCTCTACCCGGCCATCTTCCTCGCGCCCTTCCTTAATTTCTGCTTTTTCTGTGTCTTCTTCAAGACTCTGATGCTTAGACTCATCACTTGTTGAAGTGAAAAAATCATATATTGTCCAGCTAAACATCCCCAATAAAATAAGGGATAGAACTACTTTTTTCATTAGAGTACCTCCTCCCATCTCATTATCTTTTATCACGGCGCAACCATCCCGTCCGTAAAACTCCCAGCTGGTAAATTAAAATCATTCAAGCACTGATTAAAGTTTCATCGTTCAAAGTCGGGAGCAAACAAGCATCCTGATTATGACCATATGGAGCGATAACTTTTTCATTGCTTAGTCCTCTAGCTATTATCCTAATCGTGATAACCAAGTATCTTCTACTAAATCAAGTAAAAACGTTGATATACTTGGCATTAAACCAAAAAATAAGATGAGCCCCATCACCACCATTAAGAAACCGCCAACTTTTATGATTCGCTCACTATGTTTGGTAAGCCATCTTGTTGATCCAAGGAAAAAAGTTAAGATTATAAATGGGAAAGCAAAACCGATAACATAAAAAGTTGTATAAAGCATACCCTGACCAGGATTTGTAGTTGCAAGTAAAAAGATTGAACCAAAAATTGGCCCTATACAAGGTGTCCAACCAGCGGCAAAACCTAATCCAACAAATAAGCTCCCTATAAACCCGGCTGGCTTTTTGCTATAGTTAATTCGTCTCTCCTTCATTAAAGCTGGTATGGTGATCCAGCCTGCAACAAATAAGCCCATAATTACGATAAAGATACCTGCAATTCTTTGGATCAATAACCCGGTCTCTCCAACTAATATTTTTTTAATCCATTGTCCTAGAACGGAAGCGCCCGCCCCTAGACTGATAAATACCAAAGATACACCCAGCAAGAAGAAAAACGAATGACTTAATAATTGACCGCGAATTTTTATACTTTTATCCTTCTGTAAATCTTTCACACTAATTCCTGTAATATAAGACAAGTAGGCTGGAAATATAGGTAAAACACAAGGGGATAAAAAAGATAGTGCACCTGCACCGAGAGCTAAAATAATTCCAGTCAACAACATTGTATCTGCTTCAATGAGGCCCATAATAGCATCCGCTTCCTTTCGCTAAATAAAATGATAATCAATCGTTGAGAAGTTTTGATTCGATTGTGGGTAAGGTAGAAGATGGTCAGTAGAAAGAACGACAAGATAATATACCAAATGAATAGCTATTGTTTTCAATAAATCAATTGAATAAACTCATAAAATAATACTGTAGAAATGATAAAGGGACACCATACAACTTAAAGTTTATATTAAAAATAAAGAATACGGGAAATGCTTATCCTCCTCTTCTGCTTTAATCCATTTATAATGCGCTTAACTCTAAAATATGATTATATTTTAGAGTTAACGCTTTGATTGGTATGTCAACACTAAACTGTACAATTTTTATAAGGTGTTGAGTTTTCAATATCGCTCATTTATTTTTAAATTCTAATTTAAACAGTATTAACTTTTTGTCACTTGACTTGGATCCTTTGCTCGTATGCGCTTAAGCCAAGAAGCCAGCTATTAATGATATCTGGCTCTACCAATCAGGCTCGCATACGGGCGTCTCCAAGTAAAGTGCACGTCATTTTAAGATACTTAAAATTTCGCTTTTAATTGCTTGTATTCCTTGGGTGTTAGGTAACCTAATGAGCCGTGAATCCGAATGTTGTTGTACCAATTTACATAATCGAATAAGGCTAAATCCAATTCTGACTGTGTTTCAAAATGTTCACCCAATATGAATTCAGTCTTGAGTGTCTTAAACGTTGATTCAGCTACAGCGTTGTCATACGGCGTACCTTTTGCGCTTAATGAGCGATCAATATCGAAAGCCTCAAGGGCCTGGTCAATACTTTTATTCTTAAACTCGCTTCCGCGATCTGTATGAAATAATTTGAGACGATTTAGATTATATTTTACGGATGCAAATGCTTGTGTAACCAATTCTGCCGTCTTGTGAGGACCAGCACTATAACCGATAATCTCACGGTTAAATAAATCAATGAGTACACAAATGTAATGCCAGCGTTGCCCGACTCTTACATAAGTCAGATCACTCACTACGACTTCTAATTCGTCCTTTTGGTTAAATTCACGATTCAATGTGTTGCTTATCTTTTCTTCATTAACAGTTGATTTCATCGGTTTATACTGGGCAATTGTATACTTTGATACAAGACCCTGTTCTTTCATAATTCGGCCAATGCGCCGTCTTGAAACAATAAATCCTAAATGCTTTAATTCTTCTTTTATTTTTCTTTGTCCATAAATACGGCGACTATCCTTATATATTTTAATGATTAATTTTGTGATTTCTTCATCTTGATGATCACGTTTTTTTGCTTCATAATAAAAAGTGCTTCGTGGGACCTGTAGCAATTTACACATCGCTGATACCGAATATTTGTGACGGTTGTTTCTTATCACATTTATTTTCGTCCCATGATCAGCGCCGCTTGCTTTAAAATATCATTTTCCATTGCCAGTTGTTGATTCTGTTTCCTAAGACGAATGAGCTCTTCTTGTTCCGGCGTACGGTTATCCTTCTCTTCAAATGAACCACTTTCCCTATGTTGGCGTACCCATTTGTCAAAAGCAGATGCCGTAAGGTCGTATTCTTTAATGATCTCAGCTCTTGGCTTTCCTGATAAATAAAGTTGAACGATTTGCTCTTTAAATGTTTTAGAAAATGTTCGTCGTTGTCTTCTTGTCATAATTTTGTCTCCTTAGAGCGATTAGTGACTTCATCTTAACTGACCTTATACGATCTGTCCAACTTAGTGTAACCTATCCAGATCGAATATTTAGTGAAGGGATCGGATTGTTTTCTATTTTAATAATTGTAGAATCTTTTCTGGATCAAATCCTAATACCCATTCACCATTTACTTCTGTTTGAGGAACTCCCATTTGGCCTGTTGTCTTTATTAAACGTTTGGCAGCAACCGGATCCTTTTGAACATTTATTTCACTATAAGTCAGTTCCTTTTCATCTAAAAAATTTTTCACCATACTACAATATGGACATGTATCAGTTGTATAGACTGTGACTTTATTCATTTAAATACTCCTCTACTTTTTTAAAATAAGAATTATAAGTTGATTTCTTTATAAAATTTATTACAAATAACAATATACCTTATTGGGTATATTGTCAATCATTAAGTTTCCATTAAAAACTTAACTCTTTTTATATACGGGATGATGAGATTTCTGATAATAAAAAAGATCCCAATTAAGAAAGAGTTTAATTGGGATCTTATACAAAAACATTTATTATATTTACAATTACTTCAGAGTTCCACTTGGCTCAGGAATTACCCCATCTTCACAAGAAGCTCCGAAGAATAATTCATTTATAAACCGTTCGCTTTATATGAGTTAAGTGAATTTTTACACGCATGACGATCTCTATAATGATTAGATCTTATTTTCCTTAGTATTTCTTTTACTGGATATAATATAAAAGAGAAACCTAAAACAAAAACATATTAGAAAAAAATATAGCATGGAATAATTACTTTTATTTTGGAAACTAATGATTGTATCATCATTAAACATAGAATATATTATAAAGAAAAAAAATACTAATCCAATACTAGCTAAACCTTCAATTAGTGCTTCTATTAGCTTATTTAATATATTTCCCATAAATTATTCCTCCAATTTTCATGTACTTTAACTAGTCAATAAAAACATCAAGTTCATCTTCTTTAAAATCAAACATAATACTTTTTCCTTTTCCATTTGTGACTTTTCATGAATCTTAAGTTTCTTCAATTTGTTCTTGCGCTGTTCGGCAAGTAAATGTTACTTTCTTTTTTATCTTGTAAAATAACTTACTTTAAGGATTTAGCAACATCACGATCTTTCAGGGTGATAAAATTTCCAATAGGGTCAGGGTAAGCGAATTTTTTAATCTCATCATCAAAATCAATGGTGATAAAAGATTCGTCATGATTGAAAATACTTCCTCGTTAATTAAATTCACTAACCCCCCTCTCCTTAATCCACCATACTATTAAAAAAGTCGCATACAAATTTTGCCTCTAAGGAAGTTGGTATAACCACCAAATATTACTTGATTAAGAATATAAATACATTTTATCATGTATTATAAAAGTTGTAAATTTGGTCATTAAAAAACTTAATTCTTTATATACGGGATGATGAGATTTCTGATAATAAAAAAGATCCCAATTAAGAAAGAGTTTAATTGGGATCTTATACAAAAATATTTATTATATTTACAATTGCTTCAGAGCTCCACTTGGCTCAGAAATGTCATTAATATCTATTAAATTCATTTCACAAAAATACGCTAAAAACCGATTGATTTTTTCAATCTCATTTTGATCTGTTTTTAGGGCCATCATATCTTTTAATATTTGCGCAGTCCAAATATTATCATAGTAACGATATTTGCCAGAATTCCAGGTTGTACGATGTGGATAGTTTCGATTGATATAGTAATTCCAAAACAGCATTTGATCTACTTCTTGATCTGTTAGTTTGATTCGATAGTTTGTATGTGAAGGAATTACCCCATCTTCACAAGAATCTCCGAAGAATAATTCATTTACCATATAGAGTCCGAGGATGCGTCTATCTGTCTCGGCTTCCTCCAAACCTCTTTCAGTTAAAAGAACAGCACTATTCGGTTGTATGCGAGTGACTCTATTCGGTTTCCCCTTATTTTTCCCACTCTGAATACGGCCGGAAAATACTTCCCAGTTGGTAAATATACTTTCTTGTTCCTTCCTATCAAGCCAAAAAACCATTTGTGACTTTTCATGAATCTTAAGTCTCTTCAATTTGTTCTTGCGCTGTTCGGCAAGTAAATGTTGCTTTCTTTTTTCCTCATGTTTCTGTTCCATCGCTGCTTTTTCCTTTTTATCTTGCAAAATAACTTTCTTTAAGGATTTAGCAACATCACGGTCTTTTAGGGTGATGAAACTTCCAAAAGCATCAGGGTAGACGAATTTTTTAATCTCATCATCAAAATCAATGGTGATAAAAGATTCGTCATGATCGACAATATTTCCTTGTCCAAAGACTTTATGAGTTATTTCCTTGTTAATTAAATTCACTAACCCACTCTCCTTAATCCACCATACTATTAAAAAAGCCGCACACAAATTCTACCTGAAAGAAATTGGTACGACTCTTAAATAATACTTGATTACGAATATATATACATTTTATCATATATTCTAAAAAGTTGCAAATTGGTCATTGACAACTATTCGTTTTTTATCGTATAATAATTGTTTATTTAATCAAATAAGTTTTTTTGGATGAGATAAAAAACGCATTGAATGATAATTTATTTTATTTTTTAATATTAATAACCAGAATCATCGGATATTAAATTGTCGATCATTTTATAATCATATTTTTGTAGCGGCTTTTCTGCTGGACCTTCTAACACCTCACCCGTATATGAAAATCTGGAACCATGACAAGGGCAATCCCAACTTCTTTCACCACGGGAGTTTGACACTTGAATAATAAAAAAATGTCTAGAAAGCCTATTATGGCTTTATTTTTTTGTCAAATTCTCCACATAACTATTGAGTACTATTTAGTACTATGATATAATTAATACATTACATAGGATTTGAGGGATTTCTATGCGGATTAAAAAAAGTGTGTCCAAGAATTCTGTTTCCTATTCGATTATTGAAAACGTTAGGGACATCCATGGAAAATCTACAACCAAAGTCGTTGAAGCGTTGGGGAATGAAGAACAAATTCGTAGAAAACATCCAGGTGTTGATCCCGAGGAATGGGCGCGTGAATATGCTAAAAAGTTAACGGAAGAACAGAAAAAGAAATCAGAAACGATCTTGATTAAATACAATCCCAATAAACCAATATCCAAAGAAAAAAGACGGTCATTTAATGTTGGGTACCTCTTCCTAAAATCAATTTATCACCAATTAAAGTTAGACATCATTTGTAAGGAAATCTCAGATCGGCATAACTTTCAATACGATCTTAATAAAATTCTATCCCTGCTAATCTATATGCGGATTCTTCATCCAACTTCTAAAAAAGGAACGTTGGAAAGGGCAGATGATCTTTTGGAGTCACACTCAATCGAAAATCATCAAATGTATCGTGCATTAGATATTTTAGCTGAAGAATCTGATTTTATTGAAAAAGCAGTCTATAAAAATAGCACGGCAATTGTTGGACGCGAAACGGAACTTCTATACTATGACTGCACGAATTTCTATTTCGAAATAGAGGAAGCTGATGGCTTGAAACAATATGGCATGTCAAAGGAGAATCGACCAAACCCTATTGTACAAATGGGGCTGTTCATGGACGGGAGTGGGCTTCCTCTTGCCTTTGTTATTCATCCTGGGAATCAAAATGAACAACCGACGTTGAAGCCACTTGAAAAGCGTATTTTAAAGGAGTTCCAACTCTCTAAATTTGTAGTCTGCACGGATGCTGGACTATCTTCCTATGAAAACCGACTTTATAATTCAATAAGCGATCGAGCCTTTGTCACCACACAGTCCATCAAGAAATTAAAAAAACATTTGAAAGAGTGGGCTCTGGATCCTTCTGGCTGGTATATCGCTGATTCAACTCATGCGACCACTAAAAAGAAGAGAGAATCGATTAATCTAAATAATCTTGACCTTAAAAATGACTCTCATGTGTATTACAAGGAGCGTTGGATACATGAAAATGGCCTGGAACAGAAACTTATTGTGACTTTTTCTCCAAAGCACAAACGCTATCAGACTAAAATTCGCGAAAGACAGATAGAACGGGCACAAAAGAAAGTCGACAACCCTTCTAGTATCGATAAACACCGTGCAAATGATCCAGACCGTTTTATTCAATCCACTCATGTCACAGATGATGGTGAAATTGCTAAAAAAAGCAGTCATTCAATCGATTGTGAACGTGTCAATGAAGAAGCAATTTATGATGGCTTTTATGGCGTATGTACAAATTTAGAAAGTACACCAGAGGAAATTGTTAAAATTAATCAACAACGCTGGGAGATAGAAGAATCTTTCCGAATTCTAAAAAGTGAAATGCGATCACGTCCAGTTTTTCTTCAAAAAGATGAGCGTATCAAAGCACACTTTCTTGTGTGTTTTCTGTCATTATTATGCTACCGTATAATTGAGAAAAAAATTGATGGATCAGCTACGTGTTGTGAAATCATTCAAACATTACGAGATATGAAAGTACTTGAGGCTACCAATGAAGGGTATATACCTATTTACACAAGAACTGATTTAACTGATAAGTTACATGATGTTTTCGGCTTTCGAACGGATACTGAGATAGTTAGCCTACAAAAAATGAAAAAAATTTTAAAACAGGTTGTAAAACATAAATAGTACTCACTTTTAGACATTAAAAAAACCACAAGAAGACTTAGTATATAAGCATTCTTGTGGTTTTAACTGTCAAAGATGAGATATATTCTAAAAAGTTGCAAATTGGTCATTGACAACTATTCGTTTTTTATCGTATAATAATTGTTTATTTAATCAAATAAGTTTTTTTGGATGAGATAAAAAACGCATTGAATGATAATTTATTTTATTTTTTAATATTAATAACCAGAATCATCGGATATTAAATTGTCGATCATTTTATAATCATATTTTTGTAGCGGCTTTTCTGCTGGACCTTCTAACACCTCACCCGTATATGAAAATCTGGAACCATGACAAGGGCAATCCCAACTTCTTTCACCACTATTCCATTCTACTTCACAGCCAATATGGGTACAGGTTGTGTCTACGATATGGAGTTTTCCATTCTTATCTTTATAGGCTCCCTTACGTTCTCCTTTAATGCTAAAAACACTTCCTTCATCATTGGCTAAAGTATTAGGGTCTTTATTACATAATTGGAGTTTTCCCTTAATTAAGTGTTCCGCTACATTTGCATTTTCAATTAAAAAGTTTTTTAAACTTGGTCTAGCATAAAATCTTGAAGGTGTATACAAGTCCGCAAGGTTATTTTTCCTGCCCAAGACAATATCAGTTAACAAAAGTGCAGCTGCCGTTCCATTAGACATGCCCCATTTTCTATAGCCACTTGCAATTAAAATCTTTTCTTGACCTGATGTTATTTTTCCGACATATGGAACTTTATCAAGAGTCGTCAAGTCCTGCGCTGACCATTTATAATAAACCGCTTCAAGTCCTAAAACATGTTCACCAAAAACCTCTAGTGCTTGATAATGCTTGCTCGTATCAATTCCTTGCCCAGTTTTGTGACTCTCTCCACCAATCAAGACCATTTCTTCACCATTAATCATAACTGATCTTAAGGAACGTGTAGGTTGGTCTGCACTAATATACATTCCTCCAGGGAATTTACTGTTTGTCTTTGCTGCAATAATATAAGAACGATCAGCCTTCATTCTTGTTGAATAGAGACCAAGTCCTTCGTAAAAGGGAAAATGTGTACAAGCAAGGATATAGTCAGCTGTGACATGAAAATCCCCACGAGTAAATACGGTTGGTTGATTTCTTGTTTCAACATCAACCGCAGTTGTCTGTTCAAAAATTTGTCCCCCTTCTTTTATGATCTGGTTAACTAAAGTTGTCAGATATTTAAGTGGATGGAACTGTGCTTGGTTTTTCATAATCAAAGCATTTTTTACTTTGATATCAAGTGGGATCTCATCAACAAGGCTACTTTTAATCCCTAATGCCTCATATGCTTTAGCTTCTTGTTCAAGTTTTATGGCATAGTCTTCAGTTGTTGCATATAGCCATGCATCTTGTTTACTAAAATCACACTCGATTTGAAGCTGATCAATTGTTTTAATAATAAAGTTCATTGCTGTCATATTGGCTTCATAATACAATCTTGCTTTACTTTTACCCATATTTGTTATTAATTCATCATAAATTAGATGATGTTGGGCAGTAATCTTTGCGGTTGTATGTCCACTAGTGCCATTTAGTAATTTGTCCGCCTCTAATAGAGCGACTTTTAAACCCTTATTTGCTAAAAGATAGGCAGCTGTTATTCCAGTAATTCCACCACCAACAATAACTGCATCAACATGGATATCCTTTTCTAACTTTGGAAATTCAGGTAATGTTATAGACTTTGTCCAATAGGATGTTGTGTAGTCAGGGAGTTTCTCTTTTGTACGATTATTATCAGTCATGGTCAGTCAATCCTCCTAATTCACACTTCATATCGTTAGGGTTTCCTATCTATCATTTGTTTATACTATTTGACCTATCCATTACTTAATCCCAGACAAAAATGAAGTGAAAATTCCCTCAGAAGCAATCAAGAAAATTACGGGTCGCCCAATCTTTTAAAATCAATCTCATATTAGACGCATTCCCCATATAGTAAATTAAGGCGTTTTTATCAGTTATAAGGAGGAAAACTGAATGAACTATAATGACGATCCTAATCAAGTTTTTCCATATCAGTCGGACATAGATGAAAGACAATTTAATTTTCCAGGATATTGGTTTGGTCAACTTTTAGGCCCCGGGGCAGGTAGTGGACCAGCCATCTTCCCTGGTAGCCCTGGTATTTTTCCCGGTGGAGGTAGTGGACAACAAAGTGGCCCACCAACAACCCCACCCCCAAGTTTTATACCAGAACAACAGCAGTTCCAAACCTTGGCGATTGACCCGGGAGGCATCCGAGGCTGTTTATTTAGATTCACCTATATTTGGTTAAGAAGAGATGCTTTTTGGTTTTATCCAACCTTTGTTGGTCGAACATCAATTGCGGGATTTAGGTGGACGGGTTTTAGGTGGGTTTATTTTGGAATAGATTTAAACCAAATTCAATCCTTTCAATGCTTTTAATAATACAAATAAAGTGCCCTTCACTAGGTGAGAGGCACTTTACTTGCATTTAATCTAATTTAAGATTGATGGCATTTAGAGCAACAATAATTGTACTAATCGACATTATGATTCCAGCAATTGTTGGCGGGAATAGTACACCCCATGGCGCTAACACACCTGCTGCTAGTGGGATGGCAATAATATTGTAGCCTGCTCCCCACCACAAATTCTGAATTTGTTTCCGCATTGTATTTTCTGAAAGTGTTAGAAAATGCATAATATCTGCCGGGTCACTTTTAACTAAGATGACATCAGCAGATTCAATAGCCACATCAGTTCCAGCTCCAATCGCTATACCAATATCTGAGCGAACAAGACTAGGTGCATCGTTAATTCCATCACCGACCATCATAACTTTTTTCCCTTGGTCTTGGTATTCCCTGACAATCTGCTCTTTATCTTCAGGCATCTTTTCCGAATGGCTGGTCTTAATCCCAAGTTCTTTAGCAACACCCTCAGCAACTTGGCGATTATCACCGGTCACCATTACAGGTTCAATGTTACGAGCTTTTAATTCATCAATTAATTGTTTAGAATTTGGTTTGATTTGATCACCTTGCGCAACCAGTCCTACATTTTCCCCATCAATGATTAGGAAACTAATAGAATTACCTTCGCTTGCTAATTCATCAAATAACCTTTTTTCATAAGGGATATTATGTTTGTCTAAATATGAGGCATTTGTTATTTTCATGTGATATCCATCAACAACAGCTTCTAATCCAATACCAGGTAAGTTATTGACCTCATCTGCTTTTGGATAAGAGATCGATAATTCTTTTACTTTGTTTAAGATTCCCAGTGCTAGTGGATGTGTGGAGCTCTCTTCTATTGAAGCCATCAATCCTAAAACCTCATCATTAGAAAACCGATCGGTAAATGATTGGAAATGGTTGACGGCAAAATTTCCTTCTGTTAATGTTCCTGTTTTATCCATTAATAAAATATCGATATGCTGAGCAATCTCCATAACTTCTCTATTCTTGATGATCAGACCGTTTTGCGCCCCTAAACTTGTCGAACGCGCTGTTACAAGTGGAATGGCAAGACCTAATGCATGTGGACAAGCAATAACTAATACTGAAACAAAACGGATTAATGCATCATTAATACCTGTGAAAAATAAATACCAGATAATGAAGGAAATAATCCCAGCTATTAAGGCAAAGTAAAATAACCAGCCCGCTACCTTATCCGAGAGCAATTCAGCCCTAGACTGATCTCGTTGTGCTTCACTAACGAGATCCATAACTTGAGATAGGTAACCCGATTTCCCTGTAGCGGTAACTTTTACTTTTATCGTTCCAGATCCATTAACTGACCCACCAATCACTTGATCATCAACAGATTTATCTACCTGTTTAGATTCACCGGTTACTAGTGACTCATCTACGGAAGTATGGCCAGAAATAATGACTCCATCTGCCGGAATATGATCTCCAGCTGAAACGCGTATCACATCGTCTTCCGTTATGTCAGTCAATTGAACGACTTCTGTACTCCCATCTTTATTTACCCGAGTCGCTTCCTTTGGCAAGAGTTCTGCCATTTTCTTTAGTGCGTTGTTTGCTTCGCCTACAGCATTATTTTCAATCCAATGCCCCAACAACATTATGATAATCAGGGTTGCGAGTTCCCAAAAGAAATCCATCAATTCTTCTTGTGATGAACTAAAATAATTAATAAAAAAGGCATATAGGCTATAGAAATAAGCAACAGAGATACCTAATGAGACTAATGTCATCATTGCAGGTTGTTTATTCTTTAGTTCATGTACTGCATGTGTTAAGAATGGCTTACCCCCATAAAAGTATAGAAAAGTAGCCGCTGCTAAAACAAGCCAATTTGATCCTTGAAATGAAAGTGTAAATGGAAATTCTATCCCCATCATTGGCCAAAATACTATAATAAAAAGCGCAAATGGTAATGAAATTAAAAAGATTTTTTTGAAGTCTCCGTGATGCCCATGTCCTTCATTGTGCTCATTGTGCTCATGGTGATGATGATGGCTATTATCGTGATCATCAGGATTATGCTGATGATCATGTTCATGTACCATTAATAGAACCTCCTATGGATCGTTATTTCATACATTAGAAAATATTTTTCCTTATACTTACTATTCCCTATTTACTTGGATGAATAACATATTAATCAACCCACCACTTAATTTCTAAAAAAATATGAAGGTGAAGACTTCTGTTAGAAAGTAGATATATTGCATTAAAAAACGCCCCATTTATAATTAAAGAGAATTTACTTTCCCTTTAATAATAAACGGAGCGTATCATAACAATTAGGATTTATTTACTCATTAAAAGTCGCAGACCATTCAGTATAACGACTAGGGTGCTTCCTTCATGAATAATGACACTGATTGCCATATCTGTCAAACCTAAAAAACTAACAAGGACTAAACAACAAACAATGACCATAGCGAAAATAATATTTTGCCAGATTACCTTGTTCATCTTTGAGGAAACTGTATGTGAGTACATCAATTTTGACAAATCATTTTCCATTAAAACAAGGTCTGACACTTCTACTGCTACGTCGGTACCATCTCCCATGGCGATGCCTACATCTGCATTAACAAGTGCTGGTGCATCGTTAACACCATCTCCAACCATGGCTGTGATGCCATACTTTTCTTTCTGCTGATCAATAATTTGTGATTTATCTTCTGGCATCACATTAGCAATTACCTCATCTATTCCTAACTGTTCAGCAACTACCTTCCCTGTTAATTCTGAATCACCTGTAATTAAAGTTGTGTGAACGCCTAATTGTTTAAAGTAATTAATCGTTGCTTCGGCATGTTCTTTTGGAAGGTCCATTAAAGCAATTAAACCGATTACCTGCTCATTTTTCGCAACATAGACAACTGTTTTTCCTTCGATAGATAATTTCTGGTTTAATTCTTGATACTCATTGTCCACTTTTTCGAATGATGATGGTTTTCCAATTCGATAATGATCTCCATTATAGTCACCAGTCAAACCTTGACCAACTTGATTATTGACTTCTATATCTAGTTGATTTTTTGCTTTAAATTTATCTAAAATCGCCGCTGCTAACGGATGGTTTGATTGCTTTTCAAGTGCAACTATAATATCAATTATTTCTTCTTCATGAACTGAATCTGAAAAGTGATAGTGAGTTACTTCTGGCTCACCTTTTGTCAATGTACCAGTTTTATCAAAAGCAATTGATTCAATAGAAGCTAATTGAGATAAATAAGCACTCCCCTTAGATAATATCCCTTTTTTTGCTAGATTAGATGTTGCAGATAAGGTGACTGATACTGTTGCTGCTGCTAATGCGCATGGTGAAGCGGCAACTAATAGTACTAGTCCTCTGTAGAAGCTCTGAGTCCACGGCCAATTAAATACGGTCACTCCTATTAAAATCATAAGTGGAACTAGAACTAAGATTAAATTGACATATCGAGGTTCATATTTCTCGATTATACCGGCCACTTTCGTTTGATTGTCTTGATTTTGACTGACAAGTTTTAATATTTTTGCGAAGACGGTATCTTCATTTTCCTTTGTCACTTCCATCGTAAATGTTCCTGTTCCATTGATGGTACTTCCGTAAACATGATCGCCTTCGAATTTCTCTTTAGGTATACTTTCACCATTGATCGAAGACTCATCAATAGAAGTTGTTCCCGAAATGATTTTCCCGTCGATGGGAACTTGATCCCCATTTAGCACTTGTACAGTATCACCTACTTTTAAATCACTGACATCAATGTGCTTTATCTCCCCATCTGATGTGACGAGTCTTGCTGATGTTGGATTCATTTCAAGTAACTTAGTGATTTCTTTTTTACTCTTACCTTCTGCAAATTCTTCAAGGAAATGTGCACCTGAGAAAATAAATATTAATAATGCACCTTCCCAAAAATTGCCTAAAATTGAAGCGCCAAGTGCAGCTAATCCCATGAGTATATGGGAATTTGGTGTGAAGAATTTTCTTCTTTTAGTATTTTCAATTGTTTCTCCAATCCCCTCTAGAACAACAACATGATAGCCCGCGGTTATCATAGCAATTGAAAATAAAATATTTTTTAATAAGTCAAATTCTTCATTTAAGAATAGCGCAATTATTGCCGTGATCAATCCGATAAAATATAAGATAAGAGGAGTTTTCCCATGATCATGACAATGGGTGTGGGAATGATTATCGTGTGTTTGATGTTCATGAGTACATTTCATATCTAGCACCTACCTAAATTTAGTATTAGTTGACTTGCCCTTTTCCAGTAAAAAAGTTGCCTTTATAACTCTTTTATAGTAGCCATGTAATTACCCCAACCCTTCTTTCTGCTTTATTCAAACACAATCATAAACTTTATTGATGGCTCGCATGATCTATTGTTTGTTTTAAAATATTTATAACATGATCATCATCGTGTGAATAATAAAGTGTTGTGCCTTCTCGGCGATATTTTACTAAACGTAAGTTTTTAAGGAAACGCAATTGGTGCGATACGGTAGACTGTTTAATATTTAAGGCTTCAGCAATTCCATTAACCGATCGTTCTCGCTCGAATAATAAATTCAAAATTTTTATTCTTGTTGGATCACTTAGTGCTTTAAAGGTTTGCGATACGATAAACAGTGTTTCTTCATCCAATCCATTTTGGCGGTCTGGGTCTGTTTTCTGCAAATGATCATCCATTATAAATGCTCCTCTTTGTTAGATTAGATTTTATTTAATCGTTTATTGTATGTGTATATGAATATATGTTCATATATATATGATAAACAATTTAAACAGAGCTGTCAACTTTCTAAGTTATCCTCGATAAGGGGGGGAATAAATAAAGAATTAAGCTCAAAAGAGGTAGTCGAAGAACATCTCCCTTGAGCTTAAATAATCTTTATTGTAGTGTAACTGTCAGTAAGACTCCCCCTTCAAGCATTCAAAGGAAAGTAGGCATTGTAAGTAGGTGATGGAGTCCCCCAACTGGTTGAAGTTTCACCTCATTTAATCTTCTGGTCTTACAGCAAACAATGCTGTTATTGCAGCTATTCCACTTAAAATAGCTAAGGTCATGTAAAGTATCCTTATGTTACCCTCCATTAATGCAACAATCGGAGGCCCTGTAGCAACACCCAAGAAACGCATACTACTATATAATGATGTGACAGTCCCGCGAATTTCCTTCTCTATCCCTTCAGTAATTAAGGTATCTAATGATGGTAAGGAGATACCGATACCCAAACTGGAAATTGATAGTATAATTGTCACCATGGTCAAACTCAAGTGCTTATTAATAAACAATAATGGGATCCCAATCAGGATATTACCTGTGAAAATCAACCACTTCATCAAAACTTTATTATCCCCTATTTTCTTACCAGAGATATAAGAAGCACCGCAAAGTAGCAGCAAAGGAATCGCGAGGATAAAACCTTTTATCATTCCATTTATTTGATATTGGTTTTCAAGCATATTGGAAAAGTGAAATAAATAACCGAACAAAACAAACATATTGAGTCCACCGATTAAAAAGATTGCGATCAACCAGCGGCCACTTTGCTTAAATACTTTTTTTATGTCTATTAAAAAGTCAGCAAAAGAGCTGTTAGTGCCTGTTTTGTGTTTGGGTACTTTAACTAAGAAAATGACAAGTAAAAGTGATATGATCGCAAAAATGGGCACAAAAACGAATGGTAGATACCATATAAATAAAGCGAGTGAGGCACCAATGATTGGGCTTAATACTTTACCAAATGTATTCGCCGTTTCAATAATCCCTAAACTAGCACTTACCTCCTCCTCTTCCTTATACATATCACTCACCGTTGGAATGACAACAGGAAAAGCTCCAGCTGCTCCGATTCCTTGCAAAAAACGACCGAGCAAAATGATTAAGTAAGGCTCATTCATCAACCAAGAGGCTACTGCTGCAATCGTTCCACCTATTGCTGTAATGATTAAGCTTGGAATAATAACTTTTTTTCGTCCAAACTTGTCAGACAAGTAACCGGCAATTGGTATTAATAAAATTGCGACGATCGAATAAATCGTAATGATTAGACTAGATTGGAATTCAGATATATCCAATTCTTTTTCAATCATCGGTAATACCGGAATCAACATCGAGTTACCAAGTGTCATAACTAGCGGAATTGAAGCCAGGGCTAATAAATCTAATCTCTTTTCTTTCATCTTTCATCATCCATTCTTCTACATTTAAATACTGTAAATATTTTGAGCTTAAAACCTATTTTCATACCTATAATGGGTTTGTAAAAAAAGATTGTGGTACAATGTATGGCATATCATTGATTTTAAATCAATATATACATATGGATCAGGAGGATAATGATGAGAAAAAGTAAATTAGATAGATTTTATCAACGAACAATTGATGAACGGATTGAAGCGTTAATAGCTGAAAACTATCTTGAAGATCAGTCGATTGCTGAATTTAAAGATTCCCTCATTTTGCCTGCAGAAGTTGCTAATCACATGATTGAGAATCAAATTGGAACATATCATTTACCATTAGGTTTAGGACTCCATTTTTTGATTGATGGTAATGAATACCTTATACCGATGGCCACCGAGGAACCTTCAGTTATTGCTGCTGCATGTTTTGCGGCAAAAACGATTCGACGTGCTGGTGGATTTACGACAGAAGTTAGCGAACGTGTGATGATTGGTCAAATTGCTTTGAAAGATATAAAGGATAAAGTTAAAGCCATTGATGCGGTCAAAGCAGCGGAAGAAGAAATCATCACCATTGCAAATGAAGCACATCCTTCAATTGTAAAACGTGGTGGTGGAGCTTGTAATATAAAGCTCCGTTGGATCGACGAGGACATAGAACAGGATACACCTTCCTTGCTTGTTATCCATTTGCATGTTAAAACCTTAGAGGCAATGGGTGCAAATATCATTAATACGATGGTTGAAGCTGTTAAACCTTATCTTGAATCCATTACTGATGGAAAAGCAATCATGGGGATTCTGTCAAATTATGCAACAGAATGTTTAGCGACTGCAAGATGTCATATTCCTGTTGATATTTTAGCACGCCATGGATTATCAGGTATCGAAGTTCGCGATAGAATAATTGAAGCGAGTCAATTCGCGATAGCGGATCCTTACCGAGCAGTGACAAATAATAAAGGGATTATGAATGGAATCGATGCTTTAGTGATTGCAACCGGGAATGATTCAAGAGCAATTGAAGCGGGTGCCCATGCATATGCTGCACGTTCTGGCCAATATCGCTCGTTATCAAAGTGGACGAAAGCGGATAATGGTGATCTATTAGGAGAACTATCGCTCCCTTTACCGGTTGGAACAGTTGGTGGATCAATTAGTATTCATCCCGGAGCAAAATTCACTCACCAAATCCTTGGTTTTCCAGATGCCAAGCAATTAGAGTCGATTATTGTCTCACTTGGATTAGCACAAAATTTCGCTGCTATTCGTGCCCTTGTCACAGATGGCATCCAAAAAGGTCATATGGCCCTTCAGGCAAAGTCACTGGCCATTAGTTCAGGGGCAACTGGCGATGAGATTCAAAAAGTAGCTAGAGCTTTAAGAAGAGAAAAACATATGAATTTAAAGACAGCTAGAGAAATCTTGCTTAAATTACGCGAAGATGATCAATAAGATGACTTTAAAATCATGATTATAAGATGAAATAGCAAAACCGATTTTGAGTCATTTTCAAAATCGGTTTTCTGATTAGGTATTTTCCAAACAGCTTTGTGAACTTATCATTGTTCTTTATTTATATATTGGCGCATATGATCTTTGATTCCAGCAAAACAAATGGGTGCTGGGTCATTGCTTATGTCGAATTCAATATTACCTATTCCATTTGGAATGGTATCCATAAAGACTTTCTCATATTGTTCAACTGATATCTTTTCACGAGCTTGGAGCATCTGCTGATGTTGTTCAGTAAACAAATGATCACGATAGTTTTTTTGTAAGATTCCTGTGAAAAATTCTCCCACAGAACCAGATCCGTAGCTAAATAATCCAAGCCTTGCACCTGCTTTTAGTTCCGTGTCCTGTTCTAATAATGAAATTAAATTTAAATATAAGGATCCCGTATAAATGTTACCAACAATTTCATTATAATATTTCCCAATATTAAATTGTTTTATTAATCGTTCTTGTTCCTGTTCCGATTCATTCTCAAGGATTGATTTCAATGCTTTCAAGCCCATCTTTGTATAAGGCATATGAAATAAAAGTCCATCAAATGCTGCAAGAGTTACCTGGTTTTTTTCCTTATAGGCGGTAAAAAGATCTTGAAATAGCTTGATATATTGTATGACAGATAATTTTCCATGAACAAATGCTTCTTCAGAATACAAAGGCCGCCAGAAATCCATCACATCCTCTGTTTTATAAACGCTTTGATCTTCTATCACCATGACTTTCGGATCGCGCGTAATAAGCATAGCAACTGCCCCTGCACCTTGCGTAATCTCGCCACCAGTATTCAATCCATATCGTGAAATATCTGAGCTGAGGACAAGCACTTTACTATCTGGGTTAAGTGCGATATGCCCCTTGGCTATTTGAATAGCAGCTGTTCCACTATAACAAGCTTGTTTCACTTCGATTGAACGACAATATTCATTCAATCCAAGTAATTGATGAACATAGACTCCAGCCGCTTTTGAATGATCAATCCCTGATTCTGTTGCAAAGATCACATAATCAATTGCGTCAATATCCTCTTGATCGAGTATACTCAATGCAGCATTTGCCGCTAAAGTAACGGCATCTTGTGTTTTTGGAACGACTGCCATTTTATCCTGGCCAATTCCGATTTTAAATTTCCCGGGCTCGACACCACGAGCAATAGCTAAATCTTCAGTATCTATGTACATATGCGGTGTATAAAAACCTATTTTGTTAATTCCTATTTTCAAATCGATCACTTCCTTTTTATAATGGTTGACTGTAAATTCTATTATGAGTTTAAATATATTATATTCCCAATTAATACTTTAACATGAATGAATTGAATTCACTAATGATTAATTTTTTTAATTTCAACAACCCTCTATTTTTATATGTAATAAATGATTAAGTTTAAAAAATCTGTTAAAATGAAAAAAGTAACTTCTAAATAAAAGAAAGGAGTTTATTTATGGAAGATGTTGTAATCGTAAGTGCTGTCCGAACGCCAATTGGTAAATTCGGTGGTTCTTTAAAGGATCAAACAGCACGAATGTTAGGTACATATGTTGTCAAAGAAGCGATTAAACGTGCAAACTTAACACCTCAGGATATCGATAGTGGTATTTTTGGTAACGTCCTACAATCTGGAACTGGTCAGAATCTTGCTCGTCAAATTCTAATAGATTCAAACGTTCCATATGAAGTGCCGGCCATGACAATCAATGAGGTATGTGGATCTGGTTTAAAAGCTGTAATTCTTGGTGCTCAGCAGATTCAATTAGATCAAGCTGAAATCGTTGTTGTTGGCGGTGTTGAGAGTATGAGTAATGCCCCACATTTGATCTCAGATTATCGATGGAACCAGTCAATTGATGATAAACAATTGATTGATTCAATGATCAACGATGGTCTAACTGATGCATTCTCTCAGAAACATATGGGGATCACCGCTGAAATCCTAGCTGAAAAATATAATATCTCTCGTAAAGAACAAGATCAGTTTGCAATGGAATCTCAACATAAAGCTGAACATGCTCAAGCAACAGGTCGTTTTATTGATGAAATTGTTCCAATCCCTGTAGAAAATGAAACAGGTGAGACCTTCCTATTTGATCAAGACGAATATATTCGAAAAAACGTTAATTTGAAGGATTTGGCAAAGCTTCGTACACCATTTAAGGAAGGTGGGACAGTAACAGCTGGTAATGCATCTGGAATCAATGATGGTGGCGCTGCTCTAATCTTGATGAAAAAATCCATCGCCGAGTCCCGTGGCATAAAGCATTTAGCAACGATTAAACAATATGCAGAAGTAGGAATAGATCCCAATTACATGGGCTACAGCCCCTACCACGCCATCAAAAAATTAATAGATAAAGCTCAGCTTGATATAAACCAAGTTGACTTATTTGAAATCAATGAAGCCTTCGCTGCTCAAAGTATTCCTGTGATACGTGATTTAGGTATTGATCCGCTTAAAGTTAATGTTAATGGCGGTGGCATTGCGCTTGGTCACCCGATTGGCGCTTCTGGAGCAAGGATTCTTGTTACACTTCTTCATGAAATGAATAAAACTAATAATAGGTTAGGAATCGCTAGTCTTTGCATCGGTGGTGGATTAGGTCTGTCGATGCTTGTAGAACGTTAAGTCAGCGACCGTTTACTAAAACACCCTATTTCTTCATTTCTGACAAAATTTAAAATGGAGAATGTCCGTTGATCTCCCACTTACAATGCTTAAATTCCTAGGAATTCTTGAGGTGGAAATCTTACTGACAGTTGCCCTGCGATAAAGTGAAACTTCAACCAGTGGGGACTGAACCTATAGGATCTAGGTTATGCAGACCTTACCATAGAACCTGCTAGATTTAGTCTGACTTCCCCTGTCCCCACTGATTGGGACCGGATCTGGGACTACGTTTACTCGTCCCACCGGAAACATTTGCGGTTACTCGTCCTACCGAAAACATTTGTTACTACCACTCGGACTTTTCTAACTGTTGATCAACTACTTATCAATCGAGGTTCTGCTAACTGATTGAAACGGGGATCTTCCAATCAGTTAATCCGACGTAAAGGAAGAAAGCGATAAGTTACTATAATATCGCTTTCTTCTTTTATCTATGATTAAATTCCAGATCAATTAATGCTTGTTTTAATGGTAAACCTGCCCGAAATCCTGTTAATTTTTTATTCTTCCCTATCACACGATGGCAAGGAATAAGGATAAGCAATGGGTTCTGCCCAATTGCTCGGCTAACTGCTCTAACAGCAGTTGGACGGTTAATGGCTGCTGCAAGTTCACTATAGCTGATTGTAGTCCCATAAGGAATATCTTGTAAGGCATGCCAAACTATTTTTTGAAAAGTTGTTCCGTACAAATCAATTGGGATCGTAAATTTTGTTAATTGTCCTGCAAAATACTCTTTTAACTGCTTTATTTCTAATTTGAACATTTGTTCGTCCTCAATGATTTGGTAGTTTGTAAATGTCTTTTTTAGCCAAGAGACATGGAACTGATTTGATTGATCAATTGTAGTTGTTATTAGCGCTAAGCCTTGATTCGTCTTGTATAAAGTAAATGAATGATTCTCGTGAATGAATCTTGTCTGATAAAGAAGTTTCTTTTGCATGATACCAACCCTTATTTTTTTATTAAAATGATACAAGCAGTTAATCTTGACAAAGATCCGCTGGCTTCCCTCTTATCATTGAATGGGTTGCCTAACAGTTAGGATATTCGAATGGAATCATTACCTGTAGATCTCCTCACTAAGGATATTTAATCTAGCTTCGACAAAAGTAGTACAGGTCTAACTAGATCGGGATATGAAAAAAAATTAAAAAACCCGCAATTTATCATCTTCAATTAAATCATCATTTATGATAAAAAGCAGGTTGATCCTGTTATCCAAATTTAAATAAAATTCCAATTAACGCTGATAAAGCAATAAATAAGACAGGATGCAGGTCTTTAAAGTATCTGTGTCGCATAACTAGAAATAAAATGATTGCCAGGCTTAAAGACTTCCAATTGATAAAGCCGATCCAATCATTGGCTTCAACTAAACGAGACAGGTCAAATAAATCAAGCCATACAACAGAGAAACCTGATGCGGCTATTAGTGCAGTTGAAGCGGGTCTGAGACCATAGAATACAGATTCAACATAATTATTTTCTCTAAATTTAGTTAAAAAACGTCCAATAATCAAAATAATAATAATTGAAGGTGAAACTAGACCGATTGTAGCTACAATCCCACCAATTGCCCCACCATTTAAGTGTCCGACGTATGTTGCCATATTGATCCCAATCGCTCCTGGCGTTGATTCTGAAATCGCAATCATATCAGCTAGTTGTTCATATGTATACCAACCTGTTCGATCCGCAATATCATATAAGAATGGTAAAGTAGCTAATCCACCACCCACAGCAAATAAACCAGCCTTAAAAAATTCATAATAGAGTTGTAAATAGATCATCCTTGCCGTCTCCCTTCTTGTGATTTAGCTATTACCCCGATAAACCCAGCCAAAACAATGAATAGAACTGGAGATAGTCCAGTAAAGACGGAAAGGGTGAAAACGAGAATAAAAATCAATAAGCCGATCTTATCAACAATTGAATTCTTCCAAAGTTTAATAACAGCATTTAATATAAGTACATAAACACTGACCCGTATTCCAGCAAAGGCATGTTGTAGGATAGGCGAATCTGAAAAGTTCTTCATAAAAATAGCAATAATCGAAATGATAATATACGAAGGAAAAACCAAACCAAGTGTAGCGATAATCCCACCTAGGGTCCCTTTTTGTTTCTGTCCGACAAATGTTGCAGTATTTACTGCTATAATCCCTGGTGTTGTTTGACCAATCGCAAAATAGTCAACCAGTTCTTCATCTGTCACCCACTTTTTTGTTTCAACAACCTCTCTTTGAAGGATGGGTAGCATTGCGTAACCTCCACCAAAGGTGAGCAATCCAACTCGACTAAAGGTTAAAAATAGCTCCATTAATATCTTCAAATTCTTCCTCCTCTTAAAAATCTCTTCCCAATTAAATCTATATGTATCTTACGGACTAAGATTATTTTTGTCAAATCATTTCACAATAGACTTGTAAAAAGCCAAGGGGCCACTCCCATATAGTTTGAGTGTGGCCCATCTTTTAACTTTTTTATAATTTTATAATAGGTTTAGCTTGCTAATAATCTTCGTCATCATCAAAGTCATCAGCAAAAGGATTGATTTCTTGTGACAGCTCGGTTAGATAATCATAATGATTGATCTGGAAGTGTTTATCATCATAATTGAGATCTTCTGCAACGTATAGATGAAAAAACGCTTCATATATCGCAATCACTAACGAAGATAAAAAAGTCGCCATTAGCACATCGCCACCGAAATTCATTATATTGATTAATAGATAGATTACTGTGAAATGAATCAGAAAATCAGTAATTGTTGCGATGAAATTATTTGTTCGCTCTAATATGAGAATATCACCAATATAATAGGTAGCAAAACAAGGCAAACTAATAGCTAAAGTTTGGCCAAAAGACATGCCATAACCGATCCCTAAAATTAAATACAATAATATAAAAGTTGTGACAAATTTAATACTAAGTAATTTTATATGTTCCATCCTAACACCTCCATAGGGATTAGGATGGCATACTTAGAAAATATTATACATTATTTATTTCATGACTTCCCATACATCATTTGTATAGCTGAGTGGATCTTCGATTGGTAAACCTTCAATTAGTAAAGCTTGGTTATACAATATATTTGTATACTGCTCAATCTTTTGATCATCTTTAGTAAAACTATCTTTTAAGGTTTGGAATATCTCATGTTTTGTGTTGATTTCTAATATTTTATTTGCTTGAATCCCTTGATTATCCGGCATCATATTTAATACCTTCTCCATCTCTATCGAAATCTCCCCTTCATTCGTTAAACAAACAGGGTGTGATTTTAAACGTTTGGAGCGTCGGACATCGGTAACTTTTCCTTTTAGTATCTCTTTCATTTTATTAAAGAGTTCTTGATCATCCTCAGAGACTTTTTCAGCTTCATCATCTGCGTCATCTTCTAAATCAAGATCACCACTTGAAACAGATTTAAACTCTTTGTCGTCATATTCAGCTAACATCTTAATTGCAAACTCATCAATATCATCAGTTAAATATAAAATTTCAAAGCCTTTTTCTTGTACCATTTCCGTTTGAGGTAAACGTTCGATTTTAGCATTTGATTCACCTGTAGCATAATAGATTGAAGTTTGATCTTCTTTCATACGTTCAACATATTCTTTAAGTGAAACAAGTTTCTTTTCAGTAGATGAATAAAAAAGCAATAAATCTTTCAATGTATCTTTATTTTGGCCAAAATCATTGTAGACACCAAATTTTAATTGACGCCCAAAAGCAGAGTAAAACTTTTCATATTTTTCACGATCATTATTAAGCATTTTTTGAAGTTCTTGTTTAATTTTCCGTGTTAAGTTTTTTTCAATTAACTTCAATTGTCGATCGTGTTGAAGCATTTCTCGTGAAATATTTAGTGATAAATCTTCTGAATCGACTAAACCTTTAACAAAGCTAAAGTAATCTGGGATTAGTTCTGGTGCTTTATTCATAATTAAAACACCACTTGAATATAACTCCAACCCTTTCTCGTATTCAGCGGAATAATAGTCATAAGGTGCTGATTCTGGAATATAAAGAATTGCCTGATAGCGAACATTACCATCAACACTCGTATGAATATAAGTTAATGGTGTATCAAATCCATAATGTTTTTCTTGATAAAACTGCTGATAATCTTCTTCACTTAACTCAGCTTTGTTCTTCTTCCAAATAGGAACCATGCTATTGATGGTTTTATCCTCAATTATTGTTTCATATTCATCTTCAGTACCTTCTTTAAGTTTTTGTTCAGATACTTCCATTTTAATTGGGTAACGGATAAAATCAGAATATGTTTTTACAATCGTTTGTAAATGAAATGGATCTAAATATTGATCGTAATCATCTTCATCTGAACTTTCTTTAATTGTTAAAGTAATCTCAGTTCCAACTGTCTCTTTATCACATGGTTCAATCGTGTATCCGTCTGCGCCTTCTGAGTACCATTGATAAGCTTGGTCTTCATTTAATGCTTTAGATTTAACGCTAACAACATCTGCAACCATAAATGCAGCATAAAAACCAACACCAAACTGACCAATAATATCGTGTCCGTCTTTAATTTCATTTTCAGTTTTAAAAGCAAGCGAACCACTTTTAGCGATGATCCCTAGATTAGACTCTAATTCTTCCTTTGTCATGCCAATCCCAGTATCAGATACTGTTAATTGACGATTTTCTTTATCAAGGTCAATTCTTATGTAATAATCGCTTTGGTTAAATGTGATTGATTCATCTGTCAATGCGCGATAATACATTTTATCGATTGCATCACTTGCATTTGATATTAATTCCCGCAGGAAAACCTCTCTTTTTGAATAAATAGAGTTAATCATCAGGTCTAATAATCTTTTAGACTCTGCTTCAAACTGTTGTTTTGCCATCTTTATACCTACCTTTTCTTAAATAATTTAGCACTTGAATGATTAGAGTGCTAACATATATTTTTTAACATAGACAGGCGGTAATGTCAATTGAATTGAATCTTTTCTTTACTAATAAAAACAAAATAAAACACTAGCCTTGTATAATACAAAACTAGTGTAGCTGTAGTTATTTTATCGCTGCCCAGAGCCCCCTGAGTCAATTATACCAGTTGAAACAATCAGATGATAACTGGCGGATTAACAGCTTAGTGTGAGTTCCCCTAATTACTTAGATGTTGAGGAACAAGGGCTATTCTTATTAACCTCTTTTAACTGTAATAATTGATAATCTTTAATTAATGAGTCAAACCATGCTTGATCTTTTGTTAATAAAGCAAGATCAATCAATTGCTCAAGTTCACCTTTTGTGAAATGCTCAAATGCTTGCTCTTTTTCAACTTTTGCTGATTGGACTTGAATGCTTTGACCAGAAAGTAATTGATTATCACTTGCTACAACTCTAAGTTGCATTTTATCATCATTTTCTGTTTCTTTTTCAACATAACCATGAATTCGTTCACCTTTACTTGATCGAAGCTTTACCCAATCCCCAATTTGAAATTTATTCTTAGTTCCCATGTTTGACACCACCCTTTTATATAATTAACAGAATAATATGAATCATCTAAATAAATGTTATAAGATATTCTAATTCTTATTAACGATAGTGTCAACTATATTGCTTAGCAATTGAAATAAAACGCTTGAACTATTCCTCTTTTTTTATGACGCGCAAATTTCTGATTTGGATCCTTAGAGCTTGTTAAAGTATGACTTTGCCATCATATTGAGAAAATATCAGAGGGATCATTTGCTGTCGGTTAAGGAAAGCACTCCCTATATCACCATGCCGGAATTTGTGACAAATAAATAGCCATCTATCTGCAATCGATAAATGGCTATTTAACTTATTGTCCCATATCTTTCACTTTCATAATTCGGGTAATATTAGCACGTTCATTTTCTTCTAGCTTCATTTCAATATAATATATTGTTTCTTCTAGCTCGGGTATTTTTAAATATTCAAGTGCATTAACACGTCGACGCGTTTTTTCGATCTCGTCAGCCATAAGTTGACAAGTTTTTTCAATTTCAGATAACTTTAATAATTTAGGTAAAATGTGATTGATTTTCTCAATTGCATCATCTAATTCACTATTAGAATTTAGGAAACCATACTGCATTTCTGATTGGTTATCATCTTCATCGATAGAAAAATCCATTTGTGGAACGATCACACTCATAATATTTTTCTCTTGAATATTTAAGGTTACAGATTTATTTGGAACTGCAAATAGTTCTTCAATAAATGATTCGTTAAGAAGTGACTTTGCTACAACGAAAGCACGCATGGCTTCTGTAAGTTCTTTTTCAACTTCATCACGTAACTGATTATTTTCCCGGATCAAAGTAATAAACTGCCGCATCAATTCATCTTGTTTATCTTTCAAAAGCTTATGGCCTCGAGTTGAAATAGCTAAACGGTCCTTAAGGTTGGATAATTCCATCCGAGTTGGCTTGACATCTAATCTAGCCATGACCCGATCACTCCCCTTCCGGCATAAACTCTTCAATCATTTCATTCTTAATTCGTTTCAATTCAGATTTAGGTAAAATTGAAAGCAGTTTCCAACCTAAATCTAACGTTTCTTGAATAGAACGGTTTGTATAAAAACCTTGATTGATATATTCTTCTTCAAAACGATCCGTAAATTCAACATACAATCTATCTGTTTTTGATAAAGCAGAATCACCTAATACGATTGCTAGTTCTTTAGCTTCCTTACCATTAGCATAAGCGGCAAACAATTGGTTCATTGTCGCAGCATGGTCTTTTCTTGTTTTACCTTCACCCGTCCCCTTATCTTTCAAACGAGATAGTGATGGTAAGACGTTAATTGGTGGTTTGATACCTGCATTATCTAATTCTCGAGACAGGATAATTTGCCCCTCTGTAATATATCCAGTTAAGTCAGGAATTGGATGTGTAATATCATCCTCTGGCATTGAAAGGATTGGTATTTGAGTAACAGATCCTTTTTTACCAACTAAACGTCCAGCCCGTTCGTATAAAGTAGAAAGATTCGTGTACAGATAACCAGGATAACCACGACGACCAGGAACTTCACGACGTGCAGCAGAGATTTCACGTAGTGCTTCACAGTAATAAGTCATATCCGTCATGATTACTAGTACGTGCATATCTTTTTCGAAAGCTAAATATTCAGCTGTTGTCAATGCCATCTTTGGTGTAGCAATCCGCTCAATTGCAGGGTCGTTGGCTAAGTTAATAAACATAACGGAACGGTCAATCGCCCCTGTCTTCCGAAAGTCTTCCATAAAGAATTCAGCTTCATCAAATGTAATCCCCATCGCAGCAAAAACAACGGCAAACTTTTCATCACTATTTAATACGGTTGCTTGGCGAGCAATTTGAGCTGCTAATTCTTTATGAGGTAAACCTGATCCTGAGAATACCGGAAGCTTCTGACCACGGACAAGTGTATTTAAATGATCAATTGAAGATATCCCGGTTTGAATAAATTCATCTGGATAGTCACGTGCGATTGGATTAATCGCCTGGCCGTTCACGTCTAAGCTATCTTCAGGAATAATATTGGGACCATCATCCATCGGTTGCCCCATTCCATCAAAGACACGTCCAACCATATCTTCAGAAACATCCAATGAGAGTGGTTTCCCGCGAAAACGTACTTTTGTATCTTTAATATTAATCCCACTCGGTCCCTCGAAGATTTGAACCATCGCTTTATCACCGTCTACTTCAAGGACTTGACCATGTCTAATTTCACCAGTTTGCATTTGAACTTCTACAAGTTCATCATATTTAACGCCTTCAACTTGTTCAACTGCCATTAGAGGTCCAATGACTTCGCTAACTGTTTTATATTCCTTCAGCATTTTCTGTCATCCCTCCTGCTGCAACAATTTCATGGATTTGTTCTTTAACATCTTGTTTAATTGCTCGGATTTCGTCTAATTGATCTTCTGATAAATATTTTGAACGAGCAATCCGATCGCGAATCTCTTCTGTTCCATCAATGATTTCTTGGAAATATGCACCAAGGCGCATTGCTTCGCGAGCTTCTTTTTCATATGAAAGGATTAAATCAAGCATGATAAATTGCTTTTCTCTAGAAGTATATGTATCTACATCATCAAAAGCATTTTGCTGGAGATAATCTTCTCGTAAGGATTGAGCAATCACCATTGTTAACCGATCTTTCTCAGATAGTGATTCAACTCCAACTAGACGAACAATTTCATCTAGTTCGGCTTCTTTTTGTAATAAATTCATTGAATGCTGCACCATTCCAGCCCAATCTTCTTTAAGTTCATCATTCATGTATTCTCCTACTTCTGTTGAGTAAAGAGAATATGATGTGAGCCAGTTAATCGCTGGGAAATGACGCTTTTGAGATAAGGCGGAATCCAGTGCCCAATAAACTTTGACAACACGCAATGTATTTTGAGTTACTGGTTCAGACGTATCCCCACCAGGAGGTGATACGGCACCGATTGCCGTAATACTTCCTTCGCGTTCTTCGGATCCAACAACAATTGTTCGTCCAGCACGTTCATAGTACTCAGCAATTCGGCTTCCTAGATATGCTGGATAACCCTCATCACCAGGCATTTCTTCTAGTCGTCCAGACATTTCACGAAGTGCTTCTGCCCATCTTGAGGTAGAATCAGCCATTATAGCTACATTATAACCCATATCACGGAAGTATTCCGCAATTGTAATTCCTGTATAAATAGATGCTTCCCGAGCGGCAACAGGCATATTTGAAGTATTAGCAATTAAAATGGTTCGCTCCATCAATGATTTACCAGTGTTTGGATCAATAAGTTCTGGGAATTCATTCAAAACGTCAGTCATTTCATTCCCACGTTCACCACAACCTACATAAACAACAAGGTCTACATCACTGAATTTTGCGATTTGGTGTTGAACAACTGTTTTACCAGCACCAAAAGGACCTGGAACAGCAGATACACCACCTTTAGTAATTGGGAAAAATGTATCAATTACACGTTGTCCTGTTAACATTGGTTGATTTGGATTCAGTTTTTTCTTAAATGGACGCCCGCGACGTACTGGCCATTTTTGTAGCATTGTTAATTCTTTAATGCCATCTTCTGTATCAATTGAATAGACAATATCAGTTAATGTATATTCTCCACTTTCAATTGATTTAATAGTCCCTTTCACCCCGTGTGGAACCATAATACGATGCTCAATCACTTCTGTTTCTTGGATCGTACCAACAATGTCACCAGGTTCAACAAGCTCACCAACTGACTTTGTTGCTTTAAAGGCCCATTTTTTATCACGGTCTAAATTTGTAATATTGACACCTCTAACTAAAAAGTTGCTATTCGTTTTTTCCTTAAAAGTATCTAATGGACGTTGAATACCGTCAAACATTTGTGAGACGATGCCTGGTCCTAATTCAACTGATAAAGCTTCTCCAGTTGTTTCGACTGGTTCACCGGGGCCAATGCCTGAGGTTTCTTCGTATACTTGAATAGAGGCAACATCATTACGCATCTCAATGATCTCACCAACTAATTTCATATCCCCAACATAGCAAAGGTCTTGAATATTAGCATATTCCATACCCTCAGCCATAACTAAAGGACCGGAAACTTTGACGATTTTCCCTTTTTTCAAATCAGTCCCCTCCTAATTATAAAATATTTTGCCCAACTGCTTTTTCAACATTATGTTGGATTCTGTTCTTTCCAATACTAAGCGAGCCCTTGTGATTTGGAATTAAAATAATTGCTGGTTGAACTTCAGCATCATAGCGTTTGATCGTATCCGGAATTTCCTTTGCTGTCGCTTCAGTTAAGTAGATAACACCATAGTTTTGTTTTGCAAGCGTATCAATGATTTCTCTAGCTTCTCTTGGTGTCTCTGAGGCGAAGACATCAAACCCAATTATTTTGAAAGGAAGTACCGAATCTTTGTCTCCAACTACTGCTATTTTATGAGCCATAAATAGGTCGCATCCTTTCTCTGATTATTTCTTCTGCAATTTGATTATCTTTTCCAACCAGAATTAAACGAATATTGGTAACTTCTTTTTCAATTGCAAATATAAACGCCATCAATGGCATTGGTCCAAAGGCTTGATACATGCCTTCTCTCATATGTTCGTGAATAATTTCTTCGATAATTTTATCTAAAAGTATCGGATTAATCTCATGTTTCGAATCTGCCCATACATTTTCTAATTTATCTGCATAAGGTTGGCTCGAATACAATTGATTAATTGTAGCCATTGATTTGTCATCAGCAGCATCGATAAGTGCCTGTTTTGAAATTGATCCAGAACTTGACAGTACCGTGTGTAAAAATGATCGTGATTTTTGTTGGTTTATACTTCGAATCACCGTTGATAAGTTATCTAAATCAATCATTACATCAGCAATTTTGCTAATGGTAGGATTATTTAGCCTGTCTGTAATTGCACGTACATGCTTATAATAATAGGTATCCATAAACACATCAACAGCTTCAATTCGTCCAAACGTTTGAAAATGCAAAATAGCTTCTTGAACACCTTCAACCATGATTGGATTTAAAATATCAGACTGTCCAGTTTTAACCAAATTCTTCAATGTTGCGATTGGGTATTTGCCAATCGGAATTAATAAATGTTCAAGGTTTAAATCTTTAAATCGCTGTTTTAATAAAACTTTAAGATTATGGTAGGTATATCTTAAGGTATAGATCTGAACAACTTCACTCTCAGGCGTAGTGCTATAGAGTTCTTTATAAATCTCCTGCAAATGAGCAACAAGAAATTGATCGAAGTTTTTATTTTTCAAGACTTCAACTTCATCGAAGCGATATTCTGTACTCTTCAAAACCTCTAATGCACTTTGCAGATCATCAGCCCGAAGCATTTTCTCATAATCATCTTGTGATAATAACCTTGTTTCATAGACACGAATAAGTGTATTTATACCCTTGTATTGAGTATCTTGCATTTATTCTCCCCCCTTACTCATTATTCTTAAATGCTAAGGTTGCAAGTTGTGGAGAAAATTCTTTTCTTAGCTCGTCTATCAAAACATCAAAACAAAAATTATAATCAATCCCACCTTGTTGCAAAATAAAACCAGCTTTACCTTCGAGCCCTTCTTTTGAAAGAGTCACAAACGGATATTCATTTAAACAAGCTTTGACTTGATCAGCTTGAAAGTGATCAAGTGAGACTTGCCCAGGGACAAGGGTCCATTGCTCTTCTCGATTCAATTGGGCCAAAACGCCAGTTAAAAAGCTAGCAAATTTATTGGCATCCCAGTTAGTAAGTTCATCAATTGCTTGATCAAATACTGAATTTAAAAGGATTTGTTTTTTGGCGAGTATTCGATTTCTTTGCTGGTTAGCTAAGGTTTGTTCTTGACGTTCATAGTCGCTTTTCAATTTGAATTCAATTGATTCTTCACGTTTCTTTTTATTTTCCACAAGCTTTTGACGTGTTTCTTCTATTTTGTCATGAGATACCTTTTGGTAATCATCTAATTTCTTTTGACCTTCTTCTTTCGTTCGTGTCAAAACTTGTTCGGATAAAGCCTGAAAATCTTCCATAATTCTCATCCTTCCACTATTTTTTAACTTATGCTAAAACAAGTAAGAAGGAAATAACGAACCCTAAAATCGCATAAGTCTCTACCATTGCTGCATAGATAATCCCTTTTGAGTTTTGATCTTCTCTTTTAGCTAAAATCTGAATCCCAGCAGTTGCAACTCTACCTTGTAAAAAACCTGAAGATAGACCAGTAAAAGCAATAGGGAGTGCTGAAATAAATAAATAGATTCCTTCAGTTAGTAACATATCTTGTGACATGTTCAAGAAAATTAAGAATCCAATAACGAAACCATACAACCCTTGTGTACCAGGTAATAATTGAAGAATTAAGGATTTACCAAATTTCTCAGGTTGTTCCTTAATTAATGAAGCCGCTGCTTCACCGGTCATGCCAACTCCTTTAGCTGACCCCCATCCACTAAAGATCACTGCAAAAGCAATACCTAACGCTGCAAAAGCGTATCCACCATTATTCTCGATAAAAAATTGTAACCAGCTTTCCATAATTTAATTCCTCCATCTCTCTTATCATTCATTTTGATTTTTTAATTGAATATATTTTTCAGAAGCCTTCAATGGCTTGAGTGCTTTACCGCCACCTTCATAAAATTTACCGAAAAATTCAACAAAGATTAGACGAGCACCATGAACATAGCTTCCTAAAAAGGTTAAGCCTATGTTAACTAAATGTAAGGCGATGATTAGCAATATTCCAATTGTATATCGCCCTACAGGGGGAATAAAGCCAACAATCATGTTAAAAGCTACCGCGATACTACCACCCGACACACCTAATGCCATCAAACGAGTATAACTAACAAGATCCCCAACATAACTTGTAATACCATACAAGTTATATATTCCTAATCCAGCACCAAGTGCTTTATTTTCTGTGGCTAATGTGGTAGCAATGATAATAGCGACTGCACTCAGAACAGATATAATAGCCCCTGTCTTTGTCAAAAGTTCACTATCAAGTACAAGTTGACCTAAGATTAAGATAATGAATCCAACGAATATTCCGATCCAACCCATTCCATCTGAAACAGCACCGTATTTATCTTTATTTTTTAAGCTTAGATGAACACTAAGGCCCATACCAAGAAATAATTGAATCATACCAAATACAACTGATAGAATTAAGATGGTAATCACATCATCATTTGTCGACAATAGGACAAATGGTAGGTCAGCACCAAAAAATGATCCATAAATTAATCCCCAAAGCATTGTTGGGTAAGACAACAAATGGAAGAACTTCATATTTTTAATCATGCTAGGGTTAAAATTAAAAAATCTTAAAGCGATAAAGGTTGCTAACCATAAAACTAACCCATAGCCAAAGTCTGCTGCCATCATTCCAAAAAAGAATGCATAAAAAGGTGCTAAAAATGGTGTCGGATCAATCTCATTGTATTTAGGAAGACTATACATCTCAGTCACACTCTCGAAAGGTGCAATATAGTCTTTATTGGTTAAAACAACTGGAACACGATCATAATCCTCTTCTTTAATATCTTCAACAAGTAGAGCATATTCATGATCTGCCAAAGTTGATTTTAAGGCGGATTTAAATGAGACTAAACGTGACTCTTCTAACCAGCCCTCCATAATAAACAAATGTTTTTCATCAAGAAGAAATAACTTACTTTTCTCTCTCTCAAGCTTGGCTTGATAGTATTCTGCTGAAAGCATCAACTGCCATTCTTCTTTATCCATCTTTTTAAGTTCGGATTTGATTTCAGATTCAGTAATTTTTATATCTGCTTTTTCTTTCTCAATTGCTTGTAACAATTTACTTGGCTTTTCGGTAAAATTCGCTGTTAAATCGTCGAAATGCGCTTGATTAAGTATTTCCTTCACTGTATCTTCATGGTGACGATCATAAAAAATCATAACCCCATGTTCATCTTTAGTTTGGTAAACTTCTTCTACAAAGATGCACTCATGATTCATCAATTGATTAAAGTATTCATTGTGAACATGTTGTGGTACTGTCCCAACACTTCCAGTTATGCGTTTCATACTTTTTACATCTGCTATGCTAAATTCAAGCCTTTTCCAATTCATTAAAAATGCTTCTTCTTCACTTAATTGTTTATGACGTTCAGCACTTGCTTGTAGTTCTGATTCCTTTTTTAAAAGATTCTCTACCAAGTCCTCCGCTGAGAATTTAGTCATTTCCTCTTCTAATTCCTCAAGTGAAAGTTCTTGCTTTTTTTCACGAAGCTTCTCAATGAGCGTGGATTTAGGTAAATATAATTGTAGAAATGATAAAACATTTTCCACTTTATCAATTAAAGCCTGATAATCCTTAATAATGGACTCAATTTCATCAACCTGATTTGGTGATCCTTCATAATTTCCTAAATCAGTAGATGGTAAGTCAACAACCTCAAATTTTTGCAAAGCTTGAATAGATTGTAATAACTGGTCTTTCTGTTCATGGAAAGATATGAGTGTTAGTTTTTTCATTTTAGCTATTGCCATATTTTCTCATAACCTCCTCAACAACTGTATCAACCAGTCGTTCTTTCTGTTCAGAAAAACGAGTTTCAATTTGTTTTATTTGTTGTTCTTCTTTCTTTTGATAAGAAGCTTTTAAAGTTTGGATTTTTTCATCCATCTTTGCTGTTTCTTTTGCTTTGAATTCGTCTACTTCACTATCGTATTTCTGTTTCATATCGTTTATTGTATTTTCAGTATTCTTTTTTAATTCAAGAAGTTTCTCTTCATATTCACGTTCAAGCTCCTCTGCTTGACGCTCGATATCTTTTACTTTTCCAATTGTGGTTACACTCATTTATTGACACCCCCATTCATATAGCAAGCATCATTCAAAGACAGAAAAAATTCATTTGTGCTTTTACCCTTGGGCAAAGGTGATTCTTTTTTTAGCGATCATCGACAAAACAATCTGTCACTGATAGCGTGAAAAAAGTATCAAACATTATTTATTATAGCTTGTATAGTGCAGTTCTTCAATAATATAACTAATCCAATTTAAATCGAAATCCCTATTTATATAGGAAGAAATACAACTTATAAAATAAATAAAATGACTTTTTTACTAATCACCATATGTATTTTATCCCTTTTCATGTTTATCAATTAAAATTGTTTTTCCGTCTTCCTGTCTTATTAATTGATCTTTGTAGAGTTTGCCAATGGCACGTTTAAAGGCAGCTTTACTTATTTGAAAGGTATGACGAATTTTATCTGGATCTGTTTGGTTATCAAAAGGCATTTCGCCACCATGCTCTTTTAAGTATGTCATAATCATATCTGCATCATGGGCTTGTGCTTCTAGCTTTCTTGGTAATAATGATACATTTAAACTTCCATCTTGCTTAACTTTTATGACACGGCCTTCCACCCATTCTCCAACACGAGGTTCTCTTTTACGCTCTGAGTGGTGAATAAAGCCACGATAACCTTGCTCACTAATTAAAACAGCACCTTCCTTTCCGGAGCGAAAGACTCTGCCCTTAATATCTTGATTAAATAACGAATCAGGTGCTTGATCCCAATTCCCTTCAAAATCAGCCTCTTTAACTGGTTCTGCCAATAAGCGATTTCTTTTATCACGTTTTAAAGTGACATAGAGCTGATCACCAGCAATAGGCCAAGCAGATCGATACTTTGGAAGGTCATCCACAGAAACAAGTATCTCATTTGGTGCGCCAATATTGACAAAGACGCCCAATTTTTGATTAACCCCAACTACCTCTGCCCAATCGAATACAGAGAAACGCACATGAGGTAACTTAGTCGTAGCATTGATCTGATCTTTATCATTATGATATAAAAAGACCTCGACTAAATCACCTACTGTATATATATCGTCTGATTGATTGCAATCTAAATAAATATCTGTTGATTGATTTGTTAATAGATAGCCATCCTTTAAAACCTTCTTGACAGTTAATTGAACGATATTTCCGACTTGTATCGTTGACATCATATGTTCTTCCTTTCAAATATGATAATATGGATTCATAATTGCTTACACTACTATTGTTAAACTTAGGAGAGAATTATTCATGATCATTTATATAGATGGTGATGCTTGTCCCGTTACGGAAGAAATTGTTTCAATGACTAAAAATAAAAAGCTTCAAGTTAAATTAATCAAAACATATGCACATCATTCAATGCAAAAATTAGAGGATCACGTGCAAGAAATATATGTTGATAGTGAAAAAGAAGCAGTTGATTACAAAATTATTGCTCTAATTAAAGCGGGTGATTTACTTATTACACAAGACTATGGCTTAGCATCTATAGCATTACAAAAAGATTGCCAAGTTATTCACCCAAGGGGATTTCAATATACCCAAGTAAATATAAACAGACTGTTAGAATCCCGCTATCAAAGTGCACAGATTAGGAAACATGGCGGTCGAACAAAAGGACCACAGCCTTACACGATTGAAGATCGTAAACAATTTAAAAAAATCTTTGCTAAGATCTTAACATAAGTCCATTCCTTTACCTATATCGTTTAATCATAGCAAACTTCTAGTCATGCTATCACTCGTATACTTGCCTCCTTAAGTGATTAATCCATAATGATAAGTGAGGTGTTTTGCAAACTTAAAACACCTCACTTATCGTTAATTACGGATATTAAATAAGTAATTGAAACAACTCTTGATCTTTATTCAATTCAATATAGGAAAAACCATTTTCCTCCATTCGTTTAATCAGTGGTTGATAATCATTCTTATTTTGCAATTCTATTCCTACAAGAACCGGTCCGCGATCTCGATTATTCTTTTTGGTATATTCAAATCGAGTGATATCATCATTTTTACCAAGCACTAGCGTTAAAAACTCCCTCAATGCTCCTGCACGCTGTGGAAAACTTACGATAAAATAATGTTTTAATCCTTCATAAATAAGTGATCTTTCTTTAATGTCCTGCATCCGATCAATATCATTATTACCACCACTTACTATAACAACTACATTTTTCCCTTTAATTTCATCCTTATAGTCATCTAGCGCAGTAATGGGCATTGCCCCAGCTGGTTCCGCAACAATTGCATTTTCGGTATATAAATCTAGTAAAGTTGTACATATCTTGCCTTCAGGGATTGTCGCAAATGAGTCAACAACTTGTTTAGCAATTGTAAATGTAAGATTACCAATTTGTTTAACACTTGCTCCATCAACAAATTTATCAACGGTATCAAGCTTAACAACTTTATCAGCATTCAATGATGCTTGCATAGATGCTGCCCCGACTGGTTCTACACCAACCACTTTGGTATTTGGACTAATTCCTTTTATATAGGAACCTACACCTGCGATTAAACCTCCACCGCCTACAGACATAAAGACATGCGAAAGAGGTTGATCCATATCCTCTAATATTTCTAATCCAACCGTTCCTTGTCCAATGATTGTCCGGTAATCATCAAATGGGTGAACAAATGTCATATCATGTTCTTGACAATAGGCTTTAGATTCGTCAGCTGCATCATCATATGTATCACCTGTTAAAATAATATCGACATATTTACCACCAAAAAAAGCGACACGATTAACCTTTTGTCTAGGAGTTGTTGTTGGCATGAAGATCTTGCCTCTAACTTTCATCGCCTGACAAGAATATGCTACTCCTTGTGCATGGTTCCCTGCACTTGCACAAACAACACCCTTATTTAATTCTTCGCGCGTTAAACTTTGCATAAAATGATACGCTCCTCTAATTTTAAAAGAGCGAACGTCTTGTAAATCTTCACGCTTTAGATAAACGTTACATTTATACTTTTCAGATAGGATCGTGTCTTTTTGTAGTGGTGTTCTCTTGACAACATCTTTTATTTTTTGGTGTGCAATCATAATATCTTTGACATCAATTGTTTTTAACGATTCGCTCATGGGATTAATCCTTTCTTTTTACAAAATTTAAAAAAGTAAATAGATTTAGCATATCATACGAATATATATTGTTGATTACATTAAGCAAAAGCAAGAGGCAACCCATTTGTATAGTTGCCCCGACATGAATTAAGATAATATTTCAGTTAATTGAGGAATAATCTGCTTTTTACGTGATACTACACCAGGTAAAGTTACTTTATTATCAATTAATTTCACATTAAAAGCTTGATTGATTGCATTTGCTTGATCACCCAATCCGATAACAATAGAGTCATTAGATAGGATGTCAGTAATCATTAACACAAAGAGGTTAATATTTTTATCTTGAATTTGCTTAGAAATCGCAACCTTTATCTCTTCTTCTTTCATGAGTAACTCATCTGGATCAACTGTATTTATTTGAGCAACTTCAATCACATTTGAACCCATTTCAAATTGTTTCGCATCAAGAGAAAGCAATTCTTCAATCGATTTACCACTTAAATCAGCCCCAGCCTTCAGCATTTCAAGACCATATTGATCAAGATCAACATCAGCGATGACTGCTAATTCTTTTGCAGCAGCTATATCTTCATCTGTGCATGTTGGTGATTTGAATAACAAGGAATCAGAAATAATAGCAGATAACATCAAGCCAGCTATGTCTTTGCGGACTTCAATCTTATGTTCTTTAAATAACTTATTTAAAATAGTTGCAGTACAACCGACTGGCTCTGCTCGGTAATAAAGTGGATCAGCCGTCTCAAAATTAGCGATTCGATGGTGATCGATAACTTCTTTTACCTTGACTTGATCAATATCACTTGCACTCTGTTGTTTTTCATTATGATCGACTAAAATAACTGCTTCAGTTTCATTCGCTACAGTTGTTACAACTCTAGGTGCAGCAACATTAAAGTAGTCAAGAGCAAAGCTTGTCTCACTATTTGGTTCGCCTAAAGCAACTGCTTCTGTATTCTCACCTAGTTGATTTTTTAAATAACTATAGACAATTGCCGAAGTAATCGTGTCCGTATCTGGATTTTTGTGTCCGAATATTAATATTTTACTCACAATATCTTTCCTCCTATTTAAGCAATAAAGTGAATCTTTACTCAGGGGGTTTTTCATCCTCCCTGAGTGTTAGATGAACGAATCGGGTTTTTTACTGACTGTTCAATTCCACTTTATCTCTTGAACCTATTTTACCGTAAAAAAACAATTCTTTCATTAAGAATAATCAATTTAGTTCATATAAATCACAAAATGACTAACCTTACCCAACTAAATGCATCATAAGCACTTTTTGTTGGTAATTATCGATCAAGGGTACAATAAACATTATGGATAAAGCGACTGATATCATTTATTTTTTGTATTGACCATTACCAAATAACTGATATTTTGATGAAGTCAAAGCTTGTAACCCCATTGGGCCTCGTGCATGAAGTTTCTGTGTACTAATACCAATTTCAGCACCAAATCCAAATTCAAATCCATCAGTAAATCGTGTCGAAGCATTGTGGTAGACACATGCCGCATCTACTTCATTTAAAAACTTTACAGCACGATCATTTGATTCCGTGATAATAGCCTCTGAATGTTTTGTTCCATATTGATTGATATGAGCAATCGCTTCATCTATAGATTCTACGACCTTCATCGCAATAATTCGATCCAAATATTCTGTTTCCCAGTCTGCTTCTGTTGCCACAATAACGGTTGGGTCCATTGATTTGACTGTTTGATCACCATGAATTTCCACCCCTTCATTTTGTAAGGCTTGGATTAAAGCTTCTCCATAATGATCGAACCAGCCATTATCTATTAATACAGTTTCAATAGCGTTGCACACTGATGGTCTTTGAGTTTTTGCATTAATCACAAGTTTAATCGCCATCTCTTGATCTGCATCTTTGGCAACATACATATGACAGTTCCCAGCTCCGGTTTCAAGAACTGGAATAGATGATTTAGCAATAACTGTTTCAATTAAATTCTGACTTCCCCGAGGAATAAGCACATCTATATATTGATTCAAACGGAACATTTCCTCAGCTGTCTGACGACTGGTATCTTCTAATAGTTGAACACTATCTACCGGGATATTTGATTTTCCTAATGCTGAACGAATCGCATTGACAATTGCTATATTCGAGTCAATAGCTGAGGAACTCCCACGTAAAATAACAGCATTTCCTGTTTTGATACACAGAGCAGCGGCGTCAACTGTCACATTAGGTCTTGCTTCATAAATAATCCCGATGACACCGATAGGGACTGCCAGTTTTTTCAGCTCAATTCCACTTTCAAGTTGCCAACTATCTAATGGTTGACCGATAGGGTCAGCTAATTCAATTAATTGAATTAAAGCCTCACTTATATTCTTGATTCGCTCTGGTGTCAATTGAATACGGTCAATCACTGCATTTGAAATATTATTTTGCTTTGCACGCTCAATATCTTTTCTATTAGCTTTTAAAATATCATCTTGCTCTAATAACAGTTGTTCAGCAATTAATCGTAAAGCCTGATTTTTATCTTCCGTTAAGGTGTTTGCTAAAATTGTACTCGCTGCTTTTGCTTGTTTACCCATTTGTTCTAAACTAATCAATTTTCCGCCTCCTAAATAGTCAAAATGAGTTTGTCTCGGTGAATCACTTCTGGCTTACTACAACCCGTTATTGCCATTGCTTCTGTACTACTCAACCCTTTTACTTCGTTGATTTGCTCTGAGGAGTAATTAACCTGTCCCTTAGCAACTAGCTGCTTATTATAATAAATTTCAACAACATCATCTGAATCAAATACTTTTTCAACCGCCAAGATACCTGCTGCTAGAAGACTCTTCCCTTCAGATAAAAGAGCCTGTTTTGCTCCATCATCAATTAGAATCTTCCCACTTATTTCGGAATGAAAAGCAATCCACTGTTTATGCTTTCTTACGTGGGGTCGATGCTTATTTCCGATATATGTGCCATCACCATCCCCGTTTAAGATATTAATTAATGTATTTTCTCCTTCGCCCTTACCGATAAAACAATTTACGCCTAATGTCGAGGCCATTTTAGCCGCAATTAGTTTTGATTTCATTCCACCTGTTCCTACTTTTGAGCCAGAATCTTGGCTCGTTTGTTCAATGAGTTGATCGGAAATATAATTAATCATCTGATATCGTTTGGCGTCGTGGTTAAGGTAAGGATTTTTATCGTAAATCCCATTGATATCAGTTAACATAATAAGAGCATCAGCATTAATTAGGCCACTGACTAGTGCAGATAGCATATCATTATCACCAAAAGTTAATTCTTCGATTGAAACAGAATCATTTTCATTAATGATGGGTAAAACTTTTCGCTTCAATAATTCCGTAATTGTCTGATAAATATTAGAGAATTGTTCCTCATTAGAAAAGTTATCTCTAGTCAATAATAGTTGTGCGGTTATATAATCAAATTTTTTAAAAGCATAATTGTAAGCTTCAACTAATAACCCTTGGCCAACTGCCGCAGCTGCTTGCTTACCAGCAACCGTAACTGGTCGACTAGAGTAGCCCAAGAGGTGAAAACCCGCAGATACCGCACCAGAAGAAATCAAAATTACTTCAACCCCGCTATCCATTAAACGTGCAATCGCTTGGCTATGGGCCATTAACTTTTCAAGTGATAAAGTCCCATCCGCTTGGGTTAGGGAGCTACTTCCTATTTTTACAACAACACGCTTCTGTTTCACCAAAATGACCTTCTTTCAATTTTTAAAAACAAACTTATTGCTCATTAAATTCAAACTATAAAAAAACTGTTTTACATCCATTACAACCCAATGTAATGGACGAAAAAACAGTTTTCCGCGGTACCACCATCATTGATAAGTTCCCACTTATCCACTTGATTATTGATAACGCCCTTTATCTGAGCGGTTAATTCGATTAACAATTCAAAAGACAGGATTCAATAAAGAGCGGTAATAGTGGAATGTTTCAGCCGGTGCATTCCATTCTCTTAGCTTACATCATTTATTTACTTGGTCTTTATCACTATTGTTCTAGTTATGAGATTAATTCTATTATCTACAAGCTTTCTATGGTTGTCAAGGTATTTATCAGAAAAATCAGTTCATTTCAAATCTCCATCATCATTAAGTAAATCTTCATTCAGTAGGGTGTAGCGAGCTAGTTAATCTAGGAAAAACTATATGTTGCATGATAAGCCATTTCTGATCATAACTTTTAAGCTAGTTTATTAAGGAGTCATTCTTTAATCCTATGATATTATATTAATCCAGCCAAAGGTATCCGCAATCTTTCCATACTGGATGCCTGTAATTGTATCGTATAACCTTTTCGCAATCTCACCTGTCTTTTGATTATTTATCGACAGTTTTTCTCCATTATAGTTTAATTCACCAATCGGAGAAATTACCGCAGCTGTACCTGTACCAAATGCCTCTTCTAAATGCCCTGCTTGATGAGCTTCTACGATTTCTTCAATTGAAATCTTTCTTTCGGTTATCGGAAGGTCCCAGTATTCTAGTAGTTGAATAACAGACTTACGAGTCACACCAGGTAAAATACTTCCATTTAACTTCGGCGTTATTATTTCCCCATCAATTTTGAAGAAGACATTCATACTTCCGACCTCTTCAATATACTTTTTCTCATGGGCGTCTAACCAAAGCACTTGCGCATAACCTTCCTTTTCCGCTATTTCTTGTGCGATCAAACTACCAGCATAGTTTCCAGCTGTTTTTGCTTCTCCTGTACCACCTTCTACGGAACGAATGTAGTCATTTTCGACAGCGATTTTGACAGGATTAATTCCTTCTTTATAATATGAACCTACTGGTGATAAAATAACAACAAATTTATATTGCTTGGCAGCCTCTACCCCTAAGTTAGGTTCTGTGGCAATGATAAATGGGCGAATATAAAGTGAAGTTCCCTCAGCCTTTGGTACCCAATCCTTTTCTAACTTAACTAATTCTTTAATTGCACTTAAAGCAAGATCTGGGTCTATTGGTGGGATACACATTCTTACATTTGAGCGATTCAATCTTTTTATATTCTCTTCAGGACGAAATAATTGGATCTCCCCATTTGCTGTTGCGTATGCTTTTAATCCTTCAAAAACGGTTTGTCCATAATGAAAAACCATCGATGCTGGATCGAGTGTAAGAGGTTGGTAAGGGACGATTTGTCCATCATACCACCCTTTTTTGTGATGATATTCCATCACAAACATATGATCAGTAAAATATTTACCAAACGCTAATTGATTACTTGCTGGTTTAGTTTTTTTAGTCATTACTTCAGATACAGTAAAATTAAATGATTTCATGCCTTTCCCTCAATTCATCTATTGATAAGTTTTATATATTATGAATTAAATTCATAATACCTATAAATAATTAATATATCTATTCTATTACTTTTTAATAGTAGCTGACAAGGTCTTTTTTATAAGAAAATTCTAAAAATACAAAAAACAATTAGCCTAAGTAATTGATCAAACATTGTCGAATCGGAAAAATATCGCTATAATATAATGAAACTTTGGTCATGAACACCAACAAGCTATATTATTTGAATAAAGTCAATGGTGAGGGGAATATAAATGGAATTAAGACAATTAAAATATTTCATTGAAGTAGCTGAACGTGAACATATGTCTGAGGCTGCAGAACATTTGGGTATTGCTCAATCAGCCATTAGTCGACAAATTACAAATTTAGAAAAAGAATTGGGGGTCCAATTGTTTGAACGAAAGGGACGGAATGTTAAGCTATTACCAATTGGAAAAGTCTTTTTAATCCATGCCAAGGAAGCAATCAAATCCATTGAATATGCGAAAAAGCAAATAGATGAATACATTGATCCTGAAAGAGGGTCAATAAAAATTGGCTTTCCTACTAGCTTAGCAAGGAGTCTACTCCCACCACTTCTCAATGAATTTAAAATGAACTACCCTGACATACAGTTCCAATTACGACAAGGGACCTATCAATTTTTAATTGATGCTGTAAAAAGAAGAGAATTGAACATTGCCTTTATTGGCCCAGTGATTACTGATGACCCTCTAATTAACGGACGGACTCTTTTTTATGAGAAAATGTATTTACTCATTCCTAGCCAACATCGACTGGCTAAAAGAAAGAGTATTTACTTGACAGAGCTAAAAGAAGAGAATTTTGTTTTATTTCCGAGAGGCTATGTTTTTGAAGAACTAGTTGTTGAGGCCTGTCATTCAGTTGGTTTTGAACCACAGGTCATCAGTCAAGGTGGAGATTTAGAGGCTGTTAAAGGGATGGTAGCTACAGGCATAGGGATTACCATTTTACCGGAAAGTGCTATCGGAGAATTTAAGTCACCTTATACCGTGAAAATCCCAATAAGTAGCCCGAATTTAGAAAGAAGTGTTGGCCTAATCACACCCAAACATCGGAAATTGTCACCTTCTGAAGACGTATTTTATCAGTTTGCACTTAATTATTTTGAGACAAACAATCCGATAACAGATAATGACATTAAATGAATCTTCACTCAGTCCCCTTGGGTGTTAATTGAAAAAATCGGGACTAGCAGTCAGTCAATCTATAAAAAAAGAACAAAGGAGTTTTAACTAATGAATCATAAAGAAATAGCAACCTTTGCTGGTGGGTGTTTCTGGTGTATGGTAAAACCATTTGATCAATGGCCAGGAGTTGAGTCTGTTAAATCTGGCTATATTGGCGGACATGTAACGAACCCCACATATGAACAAGTAAAAAAAGGAGACACAGGTCACTATGAAGCTGTTCAAATTACATATGATCCTGACCAAATAAGCTACGAGCAAATACTGGCCTTATATTGGCCGCAAATTGATCCTACTGACCCAAATGGACAGTTCCATGATCGTGGCCCACAATATCGAACAGCGATATTTTATCATAATGAGGAACAAAAAAGACTTGCTCAACAGTCTAAAAAGAAACTTGAAGACAGCAAGCGTTTTAAGCAGCCAATCGTGACAGAAATTCTGCCTAGTACGACCTTCTATCTAGCAGAATCATATCATCAAGACTACTACAAGAAAAATCAAGTCGATTATGAAGAGGACCGCGCCCTCTCTGGTCGTGATCAATTTATTGAACAAAATTGGTCGGAAAAATAATCGGACGGGTTACTCACCTGTCCGATTATTTAATCGTTTATTTAGTTTACATAATATAATTACGGTTAACAAAAAGCTTACCACTTATCAATTTTTGACCGGTCACCTTTACTATTCGCTTTTTTACAAAAGCGCTTCGATAATTCTCCTTTTATATCGGTTAAAGCAATGTCTTGTTGCTCCATCATAACAAAGGTGTGATAAAAAAGATCACAAATTTCTAAAACAAGTTCATCGTGGTTATTATTTTTAGCCGCAATTACCACTTCCCCAGCTTCTTCAATAACTTTCTTACTAATTTTATCGATGCCTTTGTCAAACAAATAATTTGTATACGATCCTTCCACTCGTGTTTGTTTTCGATCATTAATCTCTTTTAATACATGTTCAAAGATCGCCTCATCATAATTATGATTGGAACTGTTCGCTTGAATTGAATTAAAAAAGCAACTTTTCATTCCCGTGTGACATGCCGGACCATTTGGAGTGACTTCTATTAACAGTGTATCTTGATCACAATCAAGCGATATAGACTCTACTTTTTGTGTATGGCCTGAAGTTTCTCCTTTGTGCCATAATGATTCACGTGAGCGAGAATAAAACCAGGTTTCCCCTGTTGAACAAGTCTTTTGATAAGCTTCCTCATTCATATAAGCTAACATAAGCACTTCTTTTGTCTTGACATCAACAATTATTGCAGGAACTAATCCTTTTGAAAAATCAGGTTTCATGAATTGTCACCCCACTTTCTTTACAAAGTTGTTTAACGTCTTTAATTGTATAGATCCCCTCATGAAAAATTGAAGCTGCCAAACCTGCTGAAGCATTGGTTTGTTGAAAAACTTCAACAAAATGTTTAGGTGAACCTACTCCACCAGATGCAATAACCGGAATATTTACTGCATCTACAACAACTTTCGTTAATTCAAGATCGTAACCTGATTTTACTCCATCACGATCCATACTTGTTAATAATATTTCGCTTGCTCCACGCTTGGCTACTTCTTTTGCCCACTGAATAACATCTATTCCTGTATCCTTTTTTCCACCGTGGGTCATCACATGCCAACCACCATCTACTTTTTTGGCATCAATCGCAATTGTTAAGATGGGAAAGCCAAATTTAACAACTGTTTCATTGATCAAGTCCGGTTGATTAACAGCAGCTGAATTTATACTGACTTTATCTGCACCAGCTTGTAAAGCATCAGTAATATCAGTTAGTGAACTGATGCCACCACCTACAGTTAACGGAATTGAAATCACTTGCTTCACTTGCTCAACCAGTTTCAACTTGTTCTTCCTTGCTTCATTGGTTGCTGAGATATCTAAAAGTATCAGTTCATCAGCACCTGATTCAGAATATGCTTTCGCCATTGATACGGGGTCACCTAATTGTCTTAAAGAAACAAAATGCGTTCCTTTAACAACTTGGCCATCTTTTATATCTAAACAGGGAATAATTCGTTTAACTTTCATAACTGACGGACTCCTTGTAAAGTAATTTTCCCTTGGTAAATAGCCTTACCTACAATCGCTTCACTAATTCCAATTTCTGAGATTGCTTTAATATCATCATACTGGCTAATACCTCCAGAAGCAATAATCTTACAGTTCACAGCACTATTCAATTCCTCTAGCTGCTCTAAATTGGGTCCAGACATCGTCCCATCTTTGGATATATCAGTAAAAACAATCGTTTGAGCACCTAGACTTTCCATTTGTTGAGCAAATTCAATATAGTCAACAGCGGTGACCGTCTCCCATCCATGGCTTGCTACTTTCCTATTTTTCGCATCAATTCCAACAACAATTGCCTCGGGGTATTTGGTAATCGCTTGTTTCAAAAAGTTTAAGTCCTCCAATGCTGCCGTCCCAACGACTAATCGACTTGCTCCATTATTGATTAACTGATCAACCGTATCCATCGTACGAATTCCACCACCGATTTGAATTGGAATAGAGGATTTTTCACAAAGTTGTTCAATTAATCGATATTGTCTGTTGTTCTGATCACGTGCACCATCAAGATCGACAATATGAACAATCTCGGCACCGTCATCAATAAACCGTTGCAATTGCTTAATCGGGTTATCGGCAACCTGTTCTGTATGATTAAAGTTACCTTGATATAGTCGAACGCATTTTCCATTGAGCAAATCAATTGCTGGTATAACTCTCATTTCAACACTCCTTCACATTTATTTCTTCTATATTTTATTAACTCGTAGGTTGCCATAAAGTGTAATGGAACAAGGATTGAATTTTTCTCTCAATGATTGAGGAAAGTCATTCTATTTTATAGACCTAATACACAGTTGATAGGTGTATTGTGTTTAAATAATGAAAATATACGAAATGATCGTGCAATCAGTTTATTCTATTAATCCTTTAGTAGAGTTAATTCCTTTAATCTCCGGATTGATTTTGATTGCCTCACCAAATGCCTTACCTAATGCTTTAAATATGGCTTCAATTTTATGGTGCGTGTTTATGCCATAAAGAACCCTTGTGTGCAAGGTAATTCCTGCATGGGTTGAAAAGGCTTGTAAGAATTCTCTAACTAACTCTGTATCAAAGTTTCCTAGTTTTTGATTTGTTAATTCAGCATCAAAAACTAAGTAAGGGCGTCCGCTAATATCAAGTGAGACAAATCCCAAGGCCTCATCCATTGGAACATATGCTGTCCCATAACGATTAATTTGTTCTTTATCGCCGAGAGCTTCTTTGACCAGTTGACCAATAACAATCCCTACATCTTCAACTGTGTGGTGTCCGTCAACTTCCAGATCACCATTCGCCTTAACAAGCAACCCAAACCGGCCATGGCTAGCAAATAAAGTTAACATATGATCAAAAAAGCCAATTCCAGTCTCAATTTCTACTTCTTTTGAACCATCTAATGATACGGTTACTTCAACTTCTGTTTCAAATGTTTTTCTAGTTTTCTTTGCTTCTCTCATTCATTTCCCTCTTTTCACATGACTCAATTACTTACCCGTTTTGATACAGCACGTGCATGGCCTGATAACCGTTCTTCTTCTGCAATAGTCATAACATCAAAAGCAGCTTGTTTCAATGCTTGCTCGCTATAATATAAGAAAGTCGATTTCTTAACAAAATCGTCAACAGATAAGCCTGATGAAAACTTCGCTGTTCCGGATGTCGGGAGCACGTGATTTGGTCCTGCATAGTAGTCTCCTAGTGATTCCGGCGTATAATGGCCTAAGAATATTGAGCCTGCATGTTTAACATAACCTAAATAGCTTAACGGGTTATTTAATTGGATTTCCAAATGTTCTGGCGCTAATAGGTTGGATAGTCTAAAAGCTTCTTCAATATGATCAACTTTGATAAGCCCCCCTTGATTTTTAAGGGCTGTTGCAGCTATCTCAACTCGTGGTAAAGTAGCAAGCTGGTCTTTTAGTTCTTTTTCAGTTGCTTTAATTAAATCATTCGAAGTCGTAAACAGAAAGGACCTTGCTAATACATCATGTTCTGCTTGGGCAATTAAATCGGCGGCTACGTATGCAGGGTTAGCTGTCTCATCTGCTATAATAGCCACTTCTGAAGGTCCTGCAATCATATCAATTCCTACATCACCATATACTAAGGCCTTGGCAGCAGCGACATAAGAATTACCTGGGCCCACAATTTTATCAACTGGTCTTATGGTTTCAGTACCATAGGCAAGTGCTGCAATAGCTTGAATGCCACCAATTTTATAAATCCTTGTCACACCACAAATATCTGCAGCAACAGACAAGATCGGTTCAATTTGCTCCCCATTTCTAGCGGGTGTCACCATAACAACCTCATCAACCCCAGCCAAAACCGCAGGAATCGCATTCATGAGTACGGATGATGGATAAGATGCTGTTCCTCCAGGTACGTATATTCCAACCTTTTCAATTGGTGTATAAAGTTGACCGGAGATTATATTCGAATCATTTTGCATAAATTTAGATGTTTTTAATTGTTTTGTATGAAAAGCCTTAATATGATCAGCAGCCCGTTCTAAAGCTTTGATTGTTTTTGAATTAACCTGTGCCCATGCTTGTTTTCTCTCTTGATCCGTTACGGTGTAATGTTCCGGAACGATACCATCAAATTTCTCAACATACCGATCTAAGGCTTTATCCCCCTCCTCTTGTATGGCTGTAATCACCTCTTTGGCCACTTGATAAGCTTGATCAGACTGTAGACTAGATTTTTTTTGTTCAGATAACTGACATTCAAATTCCTTTGCTTGATAGATTCGTATCAATTAAAAGGCCTCCTTTTGTTTTAATGATTCGATGATTACCCCTAACTCTTCACGTTTAATCTTCAATGATGAGCGATTAGCGATTAAGCGTGCACTAAAAGTTAAAAATTCTTCATCAATAATTAGTCCGTTTTCTTTTAATGTCGTTCCTGTTTCTACAATATCAACAATACCATCTGCTAAACCTAATATTGGGGCTAATTCTACCGATCCCTCTAATTTAATAATATCAACGGATTCTCCATTCGCTTTGAAGAATGCCTTCGTAATCTTTGTGTATTTGCTTGCAATTGTTTTCTTTTGAGTAGGCCATTTCTTATCTTTTTCTTTGGCAACAGCCATACGGCAATGTCCAAAAGGAAGTGGAAATAAATCGTAAATATCGGGTTGGTATTCTGCTAAAATATCCCCACCAACAACCCCAAGATCAGCAATTCCGTATTGGACATAAGTTGTTACGTCTACTCCTTTAGCAAAGATAAACTCAAATTGATCAGTTTCAACCCTCAACTTTCGTCCTTTTTCTACTAATGGTTTAATCTCATAGCCTAAGGATGAAAAGAAATCTAAAAATTGTTTCTCAAGTCTTCCTTTTGTTAATGCTATAACTGGTTTCATGATTCCACCTCGTCTTGAACATGAATAATTTGGTCATAATGATGCTCTTTTGGCCGCTGATAAAGAATATCTACTTGAGCATCAGGGAAATTCATGCGCATTTTTTCTGCTTTCACATGAGTTTTAGGACAGGCCAATAAACAAACTTGCCTTTTCGCCGGTTCATCCTCCATTATGGCTGTCAACACATCAACATAAAAGGCTAGGCCGACTGCGGAGATCTCTTTGTTAAACTGAGCATACAGCCGATCATATCTGCCACCAGAAAAACAAACATCCCCATTTTTCTTCAAATAGCCACTAAACATCGTTCCACTGTAGTAACGTAATTTTCGAACACTACCAAGGTCAACAATAACATCTTGAACACCAAGTTGTTCAAGTGATGTTACCAATTGTTCGAGATGATCAATAATTTCGACTAGTTCTTCTGAATCCTTCCAGTGTTCCCGATATTCTACTAGAATTTCCTTACCACCATATGCATGAATCAACTTAACTAAATGATTAGCTATTGATGGATGACCTTTTTCAACTGCGAGTTGGAAAACAACATCTTCTTGTTTATCATCCATTGCCACACGCAAGCTTTCTTCCTCATCTTCATTTAGCCCCAATGGTTTTATCATATAATCAAAGATTCCTGTATGACCCAATTCAATCATATATTGATCGATTGATAATGCCTTTAGAACATCAACTGCAGTAAACAAAGTTTCCATTTCACCAAGTAATAAATCTGTTCTAATTAATTCAATGCCTGCTTGCTGTCTTTCGATTCCCTTTTCATCGTTTTGAAAAACAGAACCTTGATAGAACCATTTTGATTGACTTGGATTTTGAGTCATGAGTGCACGCGCAATCGCCGTCGTCCAATCTGCCCGTAAAACTTCAATTTCCCCGTCACGATCGAACCATTTCAATAATTTATTAAATTCCATCCCAACATGGCGATTTGTAAAGGTTTGGGCATATTCAACAACTGGTGTTTCAATCGCATGATAGTTTCTCTGTTGGACAACTTTTCTAAAAATCGAGTTAACTTTTGCTTGATGATTTAGTTTTTCTCCGATTCTATCTTGACTTCCCGATGGTAAAAACATAGGTTCACTTCCGTTCTTTATTACTTTATTGCTTTACTTCGGTAAAGTATTTTATTATACTTTACATTGACAAATGAAAATTGTCAACAGCTATTTTTCTGTATAATACAAGATATGAAACGAGGAGGAATTGAGATGCGGTTTATTGGTGATTATCATATACATACCCCCTTTTGCCCACACGGTTCTAGCGATGATTGGGAGCAATATATTTTAAAAGCCATTGCACTAGGACTAGAGGAATTGAGTTTTACAGAACATGCCCCACTCCCCCGCTCATTCATTGATCCTGTCCCTGAACAGGATAGTGCCATGAATTGGAGGGATTTACCGACCTACTTAAAACTAGGAAATGAGTTGAAAATAAAATATCAAGATCAAATAAAAATTAATATTGGTTTTGAGGTTGATTATATTGAGGGTTATGAACAAGAGACAAAACAATTTTTAGATCTATACGGTGATCAAATTGATGACTCAATTTTATCTGTTCATATGTTAAAGATTGCTGAAGGTCAATATGGCTGCCTAGATTTCAGTCCAGAAGTTTTTTCATCTATTGTTGAAGCATTTGGTTCTGTTGAATCGGTATATCATCAATATTACCAAACCTTAAAGATGGCAATTGAAGCTAACCTGGGGTATTACAAGCCAACAAGGATTGGCCATTTAACCTTAATCGAGAAATTTTCCAAAAAGTTTCCCGTCCAAATTAACCAATTAAATCCTATCGATCAGTTGCTGGATTTGATCAAGGAGAAAAACTATGCATTGGATTTAAATACTGCTGGTTTATATAAGCCAGATTGCCAATCTATCTACCCAAACCAGCAAGTCACCAACAAGGCGAAAGAAATGGGGATTCCACTTATACCAGGTTCAGATAGCCATGAATCAGCTACTATTGCACGCGGTTTTTCACATATTAAGGACTATATAACTTATTCAGACTAAAAACAGCGATAAAAATTTAATGAAGGGCAAAAAAGCGTAGTCCCTCACTTTTGACTAAAGCATTAGTTATATTCACGATGATCCTATATATGTTGCCATAGCCTTTCGCAGACCATAGCAATAAATTGATGGAAGATACGGCCATTAAGGAAAACAAAGGAGTAATCAAAATAAAAAATAGGGTTCTGTTACCTAAAACAAAGTAACAAACCCTATTCTGATGATCTGAAACAACTAATGAATTGATTCCTTTTTAGTAAACTTAATCAAGCTTACGGTACTGTCCCCCATAAAAAATGAGTGGGTCACCTTCACTTGTTTTCAAATGCTTTACTTTTGCAATGTATATTGTATGATCACCTGCTACGACTTCAGATTCCTTTTCACAAACTATTTGCACCAGGGCATTAGGAATCACCGGTGTTTGATCTAGATAATCAAAATCGACAGGTTGCTCAGCTTGTTTTTGATTAGAAAAAATCATTGAGAGATCTTTTTGATGATCGGCAAGTACGCTAATACCAAATTGATTGGTTTCAGTCAACACATCGACAAAAGCTGCTTGATTTCGTAAAGAGATTGCAATTAATAATGGGTCTAATGATAAAGACATAAAAGCATTGACTGTCATCCCTTTTACATCATTATTTACTTTACTCCATGCACTTACAACTGTGATTCCCGTTGCAAATTGCCCCATCGCTTGACGGAATCGCTTTGAATCAGTCATTAACACAACTCCTTTTTCTCTGAAATTATTCACAGCATACCATAAGGGTGAATGAAACCCAAATATACTGCCTATTCATCCTAGTGAATTTTCTAGTTCAAATTTAATCTTCCTATTCAATTTATGGATTTTTCATTCATGTACTATAGTAAATTGTCACACGAAAAATTCCCTAATTATATATAGTAAAGAAGGGGTTATTTTCATCAATTTTGAGCTACACTTATATGATTTTATATTTCAAAAAAATTATTTATTGAACAATTGGGAAGAAGGATAAAAGTTTCGGAGATAAAGTGAGGCATTATTTTAGAGTGTTTTTTCTTATCTTCATGATGAATGTTAGATAATTTATTCCTAAACCAGCCATTGACCCACTCTTTCAACTCATTATTTCACTCAAAATTTAGGAGTGGATCCTGTGGCCAGTTCAGGCAAGATAAGCTGAACTCTTACTTAGTTAATCTGTCATAAATATAATAATAAATAGTATTTGCAGTTGCAATGCTTAAAATTGATTAGCTAAATAAAAGATCGCTCTATGGACTCTAAAGTGAAAATATCCACCTATCCAAAAAGATTAATCTTGTACTTTCTTATCAAAAAATTGGTTTAAATCAGTTTTATCAGTATCATCACTTAAAGCATTGTGGATTTGCTCATTTAGTAATTCCATCTTTTTCTTTTCAAAGAATGGCACACTAATTTGATAGGGTGAGCCAGCTTTTTCAATAACTAAGATCGTTTGTATACCATTAGCTGCAATACCAAGTCCGATTAGAACAATGATCAAACCTAATAAAAAACTATCTCCAATCGTACCTAAACCAATAAAAAAGATAATTAGTCCTAAAATAAATGGTTTAATAAAATATTTTGTTGATAACATTGATCCAGAAATATTTTTTAGTGGTATATTCTGTTGATCTCTACCAGCTGGGATGAATCCAAGTATCGTATTAGCCAGATTTACTTTCACAAATCGACTATCAACGAGAATTGACCCTTTCACCCAAAAAAATAATAAACTGATCGTAAATTGAACCTCTTGCATGTTGCATCCTCCTATGTAATAAAATATAACCATTTCCATCATACCATAAAGAGCGTAATATTCATCATTAAATTTTAAAAAAAGGCAAAGTGACTAACTTAAACCAGGTATCTTGGACTACAAGTATGATGTCATTAGATTTTTATTGATTAAAAAAGGGGCTCAGTTGATACTGGCTTCCTTTTTCTTATGATCATCATTTAAATAGACTCGTCACCTCTTAAATGTTTTTGAGGTGTCACTCCGTGATTTACACTCTGGGTGGGTGCTTTGTTAAATGTATAATAAATTGAATATTTTGATTGAAAGTTGGTTACAATTCGCAAATTGCGACAGAAGGCCAATGCGCACTTGCTTATGATGTGTTTCCGAACCCAACCGACACACGCACTTTGATTCCTTTTCTCGATACGATTAAAGCTAGCTTTTTTGAACTGCGCTTTTCATGTAGACAACTGGGATTACAACGAAGCTGAAGATGCGTATGTGTGTCCGAACGGAAGAAACGTACGGTTTAGCTACCGGACAGATACGGATTTATCCGTAAATTTAAAGTCTACGAATGTGAGGACTGTTCAGATTGTCCACTCCGCGATCTATGTGCGAAACAAGCTTTCAGAAGAAAAAACTGGTGAAATCTACGGGAAACGTAAAATAGATGTAGAACCAGCGTTCGGCTTCTTGAAGGCCAATTTGTGCTTCTCGCGTTTTTCCGTGCGAGGCAAAGAGAAAGTGAAAAATAAATTGGGATTTGCGTTGATGACGGTGAACCTGGGGAAGTTTATCGCCAGAAGCAACAATCCAATAAAAGAAGAAAGGAAAAACCCAACAAAAAAATGGTTTCAAGCAAATTTTAATGCTTGAAACCATCTTTTGGGTAGTTATGTCCCAGCCCACAGTTTACTAATTGTCTTTAAAAGGAGTTTGATAAACTACTTCTTTCCAAGCGCTTGTTACTTCACCAAGTTCATCAGTGTCTAATACAAACGAACCATTACTATAGCGATCGCTAATACTTAGTTCCATAGGATGTAAGGTTAAAACTTGTCCTGATTCTGTTAAAATATTCACTTTCTGATCAGGGTAAACTTCAACAAAACCAGCTACACGATGTGGTTTACCTTTTAATTCACGAAGCATAACTTGTCCACGATTTGTCCGTGTTGATTGTTCAAACTCTGTAATCCGCATACGCTTCATTGCCCCACGTTGGGTCACAAGGGCGAAGTGTGTCTCATCTTGTTCCCCTTCCAGTACAATCCCAGCAACAACATACTCATCTTTTTTCAAATTTATTGACTTAACACCTGCGGCCCGTTGGCCAACTACAGTTACATCTGCTTCATTATAACGTAATCCATAACCTCGATTTGATACAACAAAAATATCTTGTAAACCATTAGATATTTCAACATTGATCACTTGGTCATCCTGCTTTAAATTAACAGCAACAAGTGGTTTTAAAAAGCGTTGTGCTTCATATAAACTAAGTTCACTTCGTTTGACCATCCCGTTCTGAGTAAAGAAAACAAGGTATTTTGGTTCAGTCATATCACGAACTGGAATAGCTTTAATAACTTTCTCACCCTTATCAATATTTGCTAAGTTAGATAAGTGCTGGGCAAGATCCTTCCATCTTATTTCGGGAAGCAGATGGACTGGAGCATAGATATATCTTCCTTTATTTGTGAATATTAATAAACAATCCGTTGTATTAATTTCAAATAAACTAACAAGATGATCACCTTCCTTGATAGCAAAATCCTCACCATTTGAAGCTGTATAGGATCTCAGGCTCGTGCGCTTAATGTAACCATCTCTTGTAACTGATACGAGAACATCTTCACTTGCAACAGTTACTTCTAAATTAATTTTCAACTCCTCAACCTCTGCCTCAATTGAAGTCAAACGAGGAGTACCAAATTTCTTTTGAATATCCCTTAGATCTTTTTTTATAACCTTTACCAATTGCTTCTCATCATTGATAATTTTAGTTAATTTATCAATTGTTTCAGCTAATTGAATGCCTTCTTTTTCTAATTGTGTCACATCGGTATTTGTTAATCGATAAAGCTGTAAACTTACGATTGATTCAGCTTGTGCTTCCGTAAAACCAAATTGCTCTTCAATTCGTTTTTTTGCATCTGATTTATTTTTACTTGCTCGAATCGTTTTGATAAGTTCATCTAGAACAGAAATCGCTTTAATCAATCCTTCAACAATATGAGCCCGGTCTATGGCCTTTCTTAGATCATAATGAGACTGACGAAGAACAACCTCTTTTTGATGATCAATATAAGCCTCTAGTAACTGTGCTAGATTCAGTTGCCTTGGTGTTCGATCTTTGATCGCAACCATATTGAAATGATAGGACACTTGTAATTCAGTATTTTTATATAGATAATTGAGGACCCCGTCACTATCCGCATCTTTTTTAAGCTCTATAACAATTCTCATTCCAGTGCGATCCGTTTCATCTCGAACTTCTGCAATACCTTCTACTTTACGATCAATTTTTAATTCATCAATTTTTTTAACAAGGTTTGCCTTATTTACTTCATATGGAATTTCATTTATTACGATTTGTTCACGGCCACCACGTAATGTTTTAATTTCAGCTCGACCACGGACAATAACTTTGCCCTTACCAGTTTTATAAGCTTGTTTTAAACCTTCCTCGCCTTGGATAATTCCACCAGTAGGGAAATCTGGTCCTTTGATTACATTCATAAGCTCATCAATCGTGATATTGGGTTGATCTATCTTTTTAATAACCGCATCAATAACCTCGGTCAGGTTATGTGGTGGAATATCTGTTGCATATCCTGCAGAAATCCCAGTCGAGCCATTGACAAGTAAATTCGGAAAACGGGCAGGTAAAATAACTGGCTCTTCTAAGGAATCATCAAAATTAGGAATATAATCAACTGTTTCCTTATCAATATCCCGAAGAAGCTCACCGGAGATTGCTGCTAAACGTGCTTCTGTATAACGCATCGCTGCCGGTGGATCACCATCAATGCTCCCGTTGTTACCATGCATTTCAACCAATGGATTACGCATTTTCCAATCTGTACTTAGGCGAACCATTGCATCATAGACAGAACTGTCCCCATGTGGATGGTAATTTCCAATGACTGTTCCAACTGTTTTAGCCGATTTACGAAAATTTTGATCATGGGTGTTTTTCTCTTTATACATCGCATATAAAATTCTTCGTTGAACAGGCTTTAATCCATCCCTCGCATCAGGCAAGGCACGGTCTTGTATAATATATTTACTGTAACGACCAAAACGATCGCCAATCACTTCTTCTAAGGATAAATCTAAAAAGTTTCCCTTTCCTGACAAAATACTTCCTCCTTCAAAAACTTACCTTCACTTATCACTCAGTATAAATGAATTTTTTTTACGCATACAAAACCTATTTAAATTACTTTTTTAAAAAGATTTATATCACATCGTCTAAGTTTATTAGCTATGGATATTTTCATTATCGATAATATTTGTTTCCTCATCCAGGCCGAATGCGATATTTGTTTCAATCCACTTCCGGCGAGGTGCTACCTTATTACCCATCAATGTCGTTACTCGACGTTCAGTTCTAGCAAGATCATCAATCGTCACACGAATCAAGGTTCGGGTTTCTGGATTCATTGTTGTATCCCATAATTGATCCGCGTTCATCTCTCCTAGCCCTTTATATCTTTGTAAGGTATAACCTGTCTTTAGTTTTTTGGTAATCTTTTTCATTTCTTCATCATTCCAAGCATAATGAATTTGCTCGTTTTTTCCTTTTCCCTTTGTAATTTTATATAAAGGTGGAAGTGCAATATAAACCTTTCCTACTTCAACAAGATCCCGCATATAACGATAGAAAAATGTTAACAATAAAACCTGAATATGGGCGCCATCAGTATCTGCATCTGTCATAATAATGATTTTATCATATTGAACATCTTCTAGATTAAAATCACCACCAACGCCGGCGCCTATTGTATGGATAATAGTTGATATCTCTTCATTTTTTAAAATATCCTCAATTTTTGCCTTTTCCGTATTGACCACTTTTCCTCGTAGGGGCAAGATGGCTTGGAATTTACGATCTCGACCTTGTTTAGCCGAGCCCCCAGCCGAATCACCCTCCACTAAATAAAGCTCATTGCGATCAGGCTTGCGTGATTGGGCGGGTGTGAGCTTACCACTTAATAAAGTTGCTTTGCGTTTTTTATTTTTTCCAGATCTAGCGTCTTCCCTTGCTTTTCGAGCTAATTCTCTTGCTTCCCTAGCTTGTAATGCCTTTTTAAGCAACATTGTCGATGTATTGGCATTCTCTTCTAAGAAATAAGATAAATGTTCTGATACAATCGTGTCAACGGCTGACCTTGCTTCTGCTGTACCTAATCTACCTTTTGTCTGTCCTTCAAATTGTAATTTTTCCTCTGGGACTCTTACCGATACAATAGCGGTAAAGCCTTCACGAATATCATTTCCTTCAAGGTTTTTATCTTTTTCTTTCAATAAATTATTCTTGCGAGCATAGTCATTAAACACACGAGTAACTGCAGCTTTTGCGCCAGATTCATGCGTTCCCCCATCTTTTGTTCTTACATTATTAACAAAAGATAACATATTTTCAGCATACCCATCATTAAATTGGAAAGCAAAATCAACTTCTATATCTTGTTGAACCCCTTCGAAATACACAACGGAATGGAGGACATCCTTTTCCTCATTTAAATATTCTATAAATGACTTCAAACCATCTGGATATTGGTAAACTTCTGTTAAATCTTGTCTTTGATCAATCAGAACAATTTCAATTCCTTTTAATAAAAATGCAGCTTCTCTTAAACGTTCAGATAAAATGTCGAATTGAAAAGTTGTTGTTGAAAAAATACTTCTATCAGGTTTGAATTTAATTGTTGTCCCAGTTTTTTTACTTGTTCCGATTTGTTTTAAACTTCCAGCCGGAATCCCACCATTAATAAAATTTTGTTCCATTATTTTACCATCACGATTAATCGTTACAGTCAGTTCTTCTGAAAGGGCATTAACGACTGAGGCTCCAACACCATGTAAACCTCCAGCAGTTTTATAGCCACCTTCACCAAATTTCCCACCTGCATGAAGGACAGTTAAAATAACTTCAGGGGTAGACTTTCCCGAATGATGCAAACCTATTGGCATCCCCCGCCCCTGATCAGCAACAGAAATACTATTATCTTCATGAATCGTAACTATTATTTTATTACCAAATCCCGCCAATGCTTCATCAACAGCATTATCGACAATTTCAAAAACAAGGTGATGTAACCCCCTTGCATCTGTAGAGCCTATGTACATACCGGGTCTTTTACGGACGGCCTCAAGTCCTTCTAAAACCTGAATCGACTCATCTGTATACAAATTATCCAAACTCATCTTTCCTTTCTATTGTCTAGTACTTTAAAACTAGTTAATCCTATTATACTTGATAATGACGTAATTTTTGATTATATTTGTAAGTCAGTATAAATGAACTAAGCTTTTTGAGTATAAAATAATCTTAGTCCTGTCGTTAACAAGCTTAATTAAATGGAATGATATTCTCCAAAAATAATGGTGATATAAACGTAGGGTAGTCTAAACACTATTTTACTTTAGAATAAATCACTTTAATACAAAGATCCATCACAATCTGTAAATCGTTATAAACTTCAAGGTCATAAATATCTTTATGCGCCAAAAGAAACTTTAACTTAATTTACTTGGTTTCTGCGACTATCTCTTTCAAAAAACTGAACTTCTAAAGCCATTTACAATATCAATAGGTTCTAGGATATCAGCAAACGATAATAGGCCCTTTCCCTCAAAAACTGATCGATTGTTGGATTCACATGAATAATTTTAAATCCATAGCTTTGCATAAGCTTACTTATTCGATATGATACCTGTTTTGGGACGTCAGATAAACCAACAACAGCTATTGTTTTCGATTGCTCAAATAAATCCTTCAAACACAGTTTGACTTGAGTAATGGACTTTCCCTGTAATCAGCTCCTTTAACGACTTCTAGTCTCTAGTTTACGATTAATTTACTTAATTGGTCAAATTGAAATCAAAAAATAAATAAAATTGCCGTAGATTAACTGACTGTAAGCCCCTTCGTTAGTTATGGAAAGAATGGCTCTAGCTAATCAATAGGGATCGACAGTCTATAAAGGCCCGATGGGTTCATATAATAAATGTTTTCGGTGAGACGAGTAACCGCAAGTGTCTCCGGTGGGACGAGTAACCGCAGTCCCAGTCCCAGTTCCAGTCCTAGTACCAATCAGTGGGGCTAAGGGAAAGCAGGCTAAACCTACCAAGTCCGGTAGGCCCAACCTTCATTAAGTGGAGATTCACTTTATCGCAGATATTAATAAATTTTAGTAGTAGATCATAAATAGTTTTACAATTCAATAAATCATGTTAGAATGATAACATTCTACTACTGTTTAATGAAAAGAGGAAAATGTCATGTGGTTTTATTTTTTATTTATTCTTACTGCCTATCTACTTGGTTCGATCCCATCTGGTTTAATAATTGGAAAGGTTTTTTTTAATACTGATATAAGAGAGCATGGGAGTGGTAATCTAGGTGGTACAAATACTTTCCGAGTATTAGGCAAAAAAGCAGGCATTGTCGTAACATTAGCAGATATTCTTAAAGGAACGCTAGCCACGCTTCTCCCAGTCATCTTTAATCATTCGGAAATAAGTCCATTGATCATCGGCGTTTTTGCTGTTATTGGTCATATGTATCCTGTCTTTGCCCGCTTTAGGGGAGGTAAAGCTGTCGCTACTTCAGGAGGATTAATTTTAGGTGTCAACCCACTATTATTCTTAATAATTTTAATCAGTTTCTTTATTGCCCTATACATTAGTAAATATGTTTCCTTATCCTCCATGACAGCAGGAGTTATTGCTTTCATCACAACAATTATCATGAAAGAATACGGACTGACGATCGTAACAGGTATTTTAACTCTGTTTATCTTTTATCGCCACCGAGCAAATATTAAACGAATCATTAACAAAACTGAACCTAAAATAACCTGGTTGTAAAAATAAAGATTTTAAATATTAGAAATCAGATAGAATTGAATCTCAGCAAAGACACTTAAGTATGTGTCTTTTTCTGTAAAAATAAAAATATAAATATAAATCATTAATAATTGATCAATAAATTTGATCCAATTTGTTAATGCGAAAGGGGATGCCATGATGAATAAAGGCCAATTAAATCAACGGATAATGCCAGATAAAGCAGAACGTCATCGTTTATTTGGCTCAGTAAAGGCTGGAGAAAAAACGAAACCGGAAAAGAAAGAAGAGATGGCTGATTTACAAAATAAACAAGCCAACTATTTATTTAAATTGGATGCCGTTGGAATTACAAATGTCAAACATCCTATTCAAATAAATAGTCAACTGATTCCAAATCAGCAATCATCGATTGGTAATTTCACTTTTACCTCTACAGTCGAACAAAGCAATAAAGGAACAAATATGAGTCGTTTTACTGAACAGTTGCATGAATTTTATCAAAATAAGTGCTTAACACTTGAATTGGGGAATCTAAAACAATTTACCAAACAGTTAGCCCAACGTCTAAAGACACCTGATGCGAAGCTTGAAATTAAACTTCCATGGTTTTATGAACGAAAAGGGCCAAGCTCTAATTTAGCTGGTCTAAATCACGCTGAATTAATGGTAACAGTTAGCTATAATGAACCCGAACAATTTCACATTATGGTTGGCTTAAATGCAATGATAACTACTCTTTGTCCTTGTTCTAAAGAAATAAGTGAATATAGCGCACATAACCAACGTGGAGAGGTAAGAATGGAAGTTGAACTAAGTCCAAGTTTTGATGAATCTAAAACAGATTGGAAAGTTCTCTTATTAGAAGCTGCAGAAAGTAATGCGAGTGCAAGAATTCACCCTGTATTAAAACGGCCAGATGAGAAAATGGTGACCGAACAAGCTTATGAAAATCCAAGATTTGTAGAAGATATGGTTCGTTTAGTAGCGGCTGATCTATATGAATCAGAACAAATTATTGCTTTCCATGTAACCTGTCAAAATCATGAATCCATTCATCTCCATGATGCGATTGCTTCAATTACAATTGATAAGCGTACAGAATAACATGGTCAAGCGCATATTATTAGCAATCATTCATTTTTATCAAACTAAAATCAGTCCAATGACACCTCCGAGATGTCGCTTCTATCCAAGTTGTTCGGAATATGGGAAAATCGCAATTACTAGATTTGGTGTTTTTAAAGGACTGAGATTAACGATTATCCGCATTTTGAAATGCCAACCTTTTCATCCTGGCGGGTATGATCCAGTTCCCGAAAAGAAAATGAACCATAAATAATCTGATTCTTGATAGATTTAGAGCTATCTTTTAATAGACGGAGAGATAAAAAGAAATCTGAGGTCCTCTCCCCCGCCTCTCTTATCTTCCAGTAATAAGCATTCTTACGCATAAAAGAGGCTGGAACATAAGTAAAAATCTAATTAATTTTATGAAAAAACATAAAAATAAAACCGCATGAAATCAGGCTTTTAAACTCTGATTTCATGCGGTTTATTTCATTAATAATAGGGTTTTATCCCAGCCTCTGATTGCTAAACTATTTAGAACAAATTAAAGCGATTAACTTGATCCTCTATTCCTTCTGCTAGTAAAATTTCCGCTTGGCGTGGTGCGAATAAATCAAAATGAGGGTATTGGGGATCAAGATGAATCCACTCTGGTTGTAGTTGATATTGCTTGCCCCACCGAATTAATTTTTCTAGATCAGCACAGCCGACCTTTGTTACACTCGTGCAATCTGGAAATCGATCATCAAGCCAATAATGCGTAATAAATGCGATTTCCCCTGCTAAAACATGTTGTTGCCATTTTTTCAATTCATTGCGCTTGATTCCAAATGCCATTTACTTCTCATTCCCTACTGCGTTTAAGTAACTTTCATGCCAATCGGGAAATCTTCTCCGTACGGAAATCGGTCGGAAGCTTTCTTTTTTTACAATGACATGATCTGTCTTTCCAGTTACTGAGACTTCTCCTTGAGCATTAGTCACTTGGTAACCATAAGTTGTACGTAAACCATCATAATGCTCAATCCATGTCTCTATAAAAGCTGTTTCTCCATAATGCATTGGCTTCTTATAATCAATTTCTACGCGTGTAACAGGTGATACGACCCCTTCTTCCTCCATCTTTGCATATGACAAACCTAACTCTTTAATAAATGCTGATCTCCCTATTTCAAACCAAATCAGATAGTTTGCATGATAGACCACGCCCATTTGATCTGTTTCCTGATAACGAACTTCTATTTGTGTTGTCACTTTTTTCATTTACTCTGTCCCCTTTACTGCCTGCCATGCTTTTTCAAAATCATCTCGATTTAGCAATAAAAACTCTTGGTCATCGAGTTGGTTATCCGTGATCCGTAAAGCTTGAAATTGAATGGCTTCATCAACTAAATTAACAATAAATCGAGCATTACCTGTAATCGAATCCTGACTAAATGCATGAATTAAATATTCCTTAGCATCTTCTGTCAATTCATAACGATACCGTTTAATATGGTAATTGGCAATTTCCAGCAACTCATCTGCTTGATAGTCTTGAAATTCAAAGTATTTTTTAAAACGTGAAGAAAGTCCTGGATTACTATTAATAAAACGTGTCATATCTTCTCGATAACCAGCTAAAATAACAACTAAATTTTCATTATGTTTTGTCATTTCATCAACGAGTGTATCGATCGCTTCCTTGCCAAAATCATTTTCGCCACGGAATAAAGCATAAGCTTCATCAATAAACAAAACTCCACCTAATGCCTCTCGAATCTTTTGTTTTGTTTTAATAGCCGTCTGACCGACATATCCAGCAACTAAATCACTTCTTGATGCAACAATAAAATGACCACGTTTTAATAATCCGCATTCTTTTAGTAATTTGGAATAGATTTTCGCGACAGTTGTTTTCCCTGTTCCTGGATTACCCGAGAAAACAGCATGAAGCTGAATTGGAACTGTAGGGTAACCCTGGTTTTTTCTACTTTGTTGAAGTTTAACAAATGAGGAAAGCTTTTTAACTTCATCTTTAATATTATCAAGCCCGATTAATTGATTCAGTTGATCCATTGGCTCTGTATCATCTTTTTCATCTGTCATAACAGCTAAATCCTTTGACTCAATTCGCATATGATCAAGCCAGTCGTCGCTTTCCTTTATCGTTATGGCTGCCCCTTTTTTAAAAATTGCTTTCATCACTAAATCCCGAACAGTTCTTGCGTTACCAAAAGTATCATCAACTTTCGCGCGTTCAATTAGTCCATAAAAGCTATTCAATGCTGTTTCAGTAAAAAAGTAATCATTATCAAGTGCAGTCATTTCTGCAATTTCTAAAAGTTCAGTGATTTTAAAATCGGGTAAATGAATCATATTTTGTTCAGGAAAGCGACTTCTTAGGCCAGGATTTGACCATAAAAACTGTCTCATTTCTTCAGGATAACCGGCCAAAATCACAGCGAATTTCCCTGCAAATTCACCACTTGTCATCGCTGAAACAAGTGTATCGATAACCGCTTGCCCATAGTCATTGCCACTTCCATCGGGACGATGCAAACTATAAGCCTCATCAATAAATAAAATACCACCTACAGCTTCCCGAATATAATTGATTGTATTTTCTTCACTTTGGCCAACAAAGGAGCCGACTAAGTGTGAACGATTAACTTCGATAATCTTTTTGGAATTAAGCAAGCCCAACTCATGATATATTTCTGCAAGTAGGCGGGCAATGGTCGTCTTCCCTGTCCCTGGGTTTCCAGTAATAATCATATGAAGACCCGGTTCATCTACCATTTGAAAACCGATTTCCTTTCGGTCTTGTTGATATTTTAAGTAATGGTAATATTGATTGATATATTTTTTAACTTGCTCCAAACCAATCATTGCTTCTAGTTTTTGTAATGGATTAAGTCCTGTGGCTGAAGAGAAAAGATCAGGAATTGCTACCGATAAATCTGTTTCTAATTGTATAATGCTACGAATCGATTGGTTAATCTCACGTGTTGGCACGCCCGATCTTTTATTTTCAATCATGTCAATACTTTTATCAAACAATTGCGCTAAAGTTGACAATTCAGTTTTTAATTTCTGATCAATTTGTGCTAATTGGGATTGAGTAGAATACGATGTTTGTTCAATCTTATTAGATTCTTGCTTATATTCCTCGATCATTAATTGCCATTCTTGAATCTTCTTTAGTTTCGTTGCATCAAAGTCTGTTTCACGGATTGTCCATTGGTTAATATTTAACTTTGTTAGCTGTTGTAAAACAGCACTGAAGTGAATAACGGTTTGTAAGGTGTCTAAAATGGCTAAATCTTTTTTTAATTGTTTAGCTTCTGCTAGTAATTTCAATGTTAATTGGTCTGCCATTTGATGTCGATTTAGGCGATGATAAGCGAGCATTGTATAAAGAATGGCTTCAGCTTGATCGGAAAAGTCATGTGCTTCAGCCTGCATTTGATCTAAGGCACGTAGAACTTCTATTTCTCGATAAGGAGGAGAGTCTTCTATTTGAGTCCATTTAAGAAGCTCAGATTCCTTTATCTTTGATAAAATTAACTGATTCGTCAATTGAATAACTCCTTTCTTTCACAATCTATTTTAGCACAATTGGAAGTGGTAAGACACTTTCAATGATTTGTCCCCAATTAAAAACTAGACCAGTAAATCCATGTGGTCTAGTTTTTGTATCATTATTTAAGTTTATTTCGAAGTACCATTTGTAGAATACCGCCGTGACGATAGTAATCTATTTCAACTTCACTATCAAAGCGAGCAATAGCCTCGAATTCTGTTACTTTACCATCCTCAGCTTTTGCTGTGACTACCACTTTTTGATTTGGTGTAATGGACTCGTCAATTGCTATATCTATTGTTTCACGTCCTGTTAATCCTAATGAATCGGCACTTACTCCTTCAGGGAAGGCTAGTGGTAAGACACCCATCATCACAAGATTACTTCGGTGAATTCTTTCATAACTTTGTGCAATCACCGTTTTAATACCAAGTAAATTAGTTCCCTTAGCAGCCCAGTCTCTTGAGCTACCCATTCCATAATCATGGCCAGCAAAGATAACTAGCCCAGTTCCTTGTTCCTGATATCTCATTGCAGCATCGTAAATAGGCATCACTTCTTCGGTTGGCCAATAAGTTGTATAGCCACCCTCAGTACCAGGAGCGAGTTGATTTTTAATCCGAATGTTAGCGAAAGTACCTCGCATCATCACCTCGTGATTTCCACGGCGAGAGCCATATGAATTAAAGTGGCGCGGTGTCACACCATTTTCTTGTAAATATCTACCTGCTGGCATATCTTTAGCAATTGCTCCAGCTGGTGAGATATGGTCAGTTGTAACTGAATCACCAAACTTCCCGATCACACGCAAGTTAGATAAAGGTAGGACAGACTCTGGATCTTTTGATAACTTTTCAAAAAAAGGTGGATTTTGAATATATGTTGATTGATCATTCCATTTATAGAGATCATCATCTGTTGTTTCAATAGCATTCCATTTTTGATTAGAATTAAAAATATTTTCATATTCTTTTTTAAAGATTTCAGGTGTAACAACCTTACTTACTTCATCCCGAATTTCTTCTAAGGAAGGCCATAGATCATCAAAATAGACTGGTTTGCCATTTTGGTCAAAACCTAATGGATCATCTTTAATATCAATATCGACTGTACCAGCTAATGCATAAGCAACGACCAAAGGCGGAGACGCCAAATAGTTTGCTTTAACTAATGGATGAATTCTCCCCTCAAAATTACGATTTCCAGATAATACTGAAGCAACCGTCAAATCATTTTTAATAATCGCTTCTTCTACTTCGGCTTCTAGTGGACCTGAATTTCCGATACAAGTTGTACAACCATAACCTACAAGGTTAAAGCCGAGTTTCTCCAAATACGGCATTAATCCTGCATCTTGAAGATATCGAGTCACCACTTTAGATCCGGGTGCTAATGATGTTTTAACATATTCCGGAACTTTCAAACCTTTTTCAACAGCATTCTTCGCAAGTAAGCCCGCACCTAACATGACATATGGATTTGAGGTGTTTGTACATGAGGTAATGGCAGCGATTGCTAGTGAACCAGTTTTCATTGTTGTTGTTACACCATTAGTATGTGTGATGTTTACTTCTTTATCGAATTCTTTTTGGTCTAAACCAAAACCTTGATTACCTGCTGGAGCCGTAATTGCATCATTAAATGATTTCTTCATATCTGAAAGCATGATTAAATCTTGCGGACGCTTTGGACCAGCTAAACTTGGTTCAAGTTCAGAAAGATTAATTTCAACTAATTCAGTAAATTCAGGATCCGGATCATCGGAATTATACCAAAGATTATTTTCTTTACAATACTTTTCAACTAGAGAAATTTGATCTTCACTTCGACCTGTTAAACGTAAATAACTTATTGCTTCTTCATCTACTGGGAAAAAGCCACAAGTTGCCCCATATTCAGGTGCCATATTAGATATCGTTGCCCGATCAGCAAGTGGCATTTGTTTTAAACCAGGACCAAAGTATTCAACAAACTTTCCAACTACTTTTTTCTCACGTAGAACTTGAGTAACTTTCAATGCAAGGTCTGTGGCTGTAATATCATTTGGCATTGAGCCTGTAAATTTAACACCAATTACATCTGGAACTGGGAAATAAGAAGGTTGACCGAGCATTCCTGCTTCTGCTTCAATTCCTCCCACACCCCAACCTAAGACACCAAGACCATTGATCATTGTTGTATGTGAGTCCGTACCTACAAGCGTGTCAGGAAAAACATCAAATTCACCATCAGCGTTTTCGACCTTGTGGACAACGTTGGCTAAGTATTCTAAGTTAACTTGATGGACAATCCCAGTTGCAGGTGGTACTGCGCGATAATTATCAAATGCTTTTTGTGCCCAATGTAAGAATTCATAGCGTTCAGCATTTCGTTCAAATTCTAGCTCCATATTAGCTAATAAAGCGGTATTTGTTCCGAATTGATCGACCTGAACAGAGTGGTCAATAACTAGATCAACAGGAACTTCAGGATTAATTTGATCAGCTTCACCACCTAAATCAACAATTGCCTTTCTGAGTGATGCTAAATCAACAACCGCGGGAACACCTGTGAAATCTTGCAAAATAACACGTGATGGTTTGAAAGGAACATCCGTTTTATCCGTTTTCCCCCAGTTTGCTAAACCATTAATGTGTTCATCAGTGATGACACGACCATCGTACTGCCTAATTAATGATTCTAGCAAAACTCGAATTGAAAAGGGTAAACGATCGATTTCTCCTCTACCTGCCTCTTCTAAGGCTTTTAATTGGTAGTAATTATACTTTTGACCATTGACTTCAAAAGACCTTTTCGTATTAATTGTCATACTCCATACCCCCTTGAAAAATTCTCGTAACGTCCCGATTTCATACACTGAATACGGATAGACGTATTTTATATACTTTACTATTCTAAATTAAAAAAGCAAATAAGTAAAATATATCAGATCTTTTTATTACTTAAGTGGTTGCTCTAATCATGATTCGGAGGTAATTCTTATAAAAAATACTCTCTCTCTTATTTATCAAATATCACAAAAAAGAAGTAGTAGAAAAGTCCTTGTATGGACAAATGCCGGGCCATTGATTTTAACTAATCATTATTCGTAAATTAATGAATTAAAAGCCCTCCACTAAATGGAGATTCTCTGTGCTATGCTGGGTAAACTTGAAATTATCAAATCATTTTTTATCCTATTGATAGCGTTTAAACTTGAATAGTAAATTAGTTAGAAGTCATTTTCAGATCATTTAAGTCAAGCAAAAGATCTCTTGCTATTATGACTAGGTTTTTTCCTGTTCAATTTTATTTGGATCATAGTGAGGTAATTGGATTTCAAACGTTGTTCCAACTTCAACATCCGGCATAACTTTAAAAAGTCCATTATGATTTTCAATAATTCGACTTGTGATCATTAATCCTAGTCCTGTTCCTTCTTCTTTAGTTGTAAAAAATGGTTCTTCTACTTTATGTATGAGTTGTTTGGGAATACCAGGACCTTCGTCACTAACATAAATCAAGCAAGTCTCTTCATACTTTTTAACTTCAGTAATGATTGTTCCAGGTTCTGTCATCGCTTCGATAGCATTTTTAATTAAATTAATAAATACTTGTTTCATTTGTGAGCGATCAGCATAAACAACAACATCTTCAGGACATATGAGCTCCAGTATGATGTTTTTTTTAACAGCCTGCGTATTTAACAAAGTGATGACATCAGTTATCATTGGTTTAAGCCACTGATAAGAATGATTGTGTGTCAATGGTTTAGAAACAAATAATAATTCCGTCGAAATTTTCTCGATTTTCTCAATTTCATCAATAATTATATTATAATATTCTTCTTTTCGATTAATTCCGGCCTTCAATAGATCAATAAAGCCTTTTAAAGAGGTTAATGGATTTCTAATCTCATGTACAACTCCAGCTGCTAATTGGCCAGCTACGGACATTTTTTCAGATCTGATCAAAAGTTCTTCAGCTTCTTTTTTATCACTTATATTTTTTACTAGAGCAAGAAATATTGTTTTTTTTGGATTCTTTATCTGGATAGGTTTTACAACGAGATCAACCCAAACATTTTTTTCCGTAATACTTCTTAGTTGAATGGTGAATCGCTGGCGGTATGGGGTATCAAATTGAAAAGTATCAATAAAATCGTGATGTAATCTTTTTGGTATATAACGCATAACATTTTTATTAATAATATCTGAAGGTTGATAGCCCAATAGATTCTCTATTGAACTAGATACATAAAGTATTCTACCTTTTCTATCACAAATACTAATGAGATCAAAACCATGATGTTCAACCCATTCAATAATCTCCTCGGGCAAATTCGCCAAATTATAACGAATTGGTGGAATATCTAGTGAAAAGCGAACTTGATCTTGTTTAACATGATAATATTCAATTTTCCGCTTAGAATACACAATTATACTCCTCTCAACTGAAGATAGTCTACCAGTACCTTACAATAATAACATATTTAAAACCATCTTATGAGTAAATCTTATTAATTATTCGATATTTTTTATTAAAAATTGGTTAAACTAGCAAAAAAACACCTAATTTTTATTATAGGCATAAAAACTGTTAAAAACAAGGTGCCGTACGCGTAATAGTTAAGATTAACTATGTGCTTTTTAACTAATGAATCCCTTGTACCTATAGGTACAAGGGATTCATTTGACAAATTTACTATTTTTTATTTTGGTTATTCATTGCACGCATCATTTGTGTAATCTTCTTTTGTGATGGTTTTTGTCCCATTTGCATCATTAATGTTCTTAACATTTGCTCATTAATTGGTGGATTTTTCTCTAAATAATTCATCATATATTTTCGGGCGATGAAAAAACCGAGTGCCACACCAGCTAATAAAGCAATAATGGCAATTAATATGACCCAACCTGTACCCATAAATTCTTTGCCTCCTTCAAATCATCTCTCATATAGTATATAAAACATCCCCCTAATTTACAATAGTTGCTTTAATAATACAAAAACCGATAAAATAGTGCTTCGTTCACGGGTAGAGTTTCATTATCCGCCTGAGGTATTAAAAGAATAAATCAGACTTTCACTAGCTCTGCGATAAAGTGAAACTTCAATCAGTGGGGAACTTTATCCCCACTGATTATTAGTTAAACCAATCGGGCCGTTACTGTCAGTTGACCTCCCACTTACAATGCTTACTTTTCTTCGAATGCTGGGGGTGGGAATCCTACTGACAGTTACACTGCGGAAAAACTTATTTGATTGAATAATCATCCTTTAACCGGTCTTAGGGGACTTACTTTAATAGACGAAGAGACTAAAATTATAAGTAGTTGTTAAAAAATAACCTGATCATTATATAGAAGATATAGAAGATTTCCCCTATATGATCTTCATCATATAACGAATCTAATCATTCAATCATTTATCCATTTAAAACATTAACTTGGCTTGTCCAATGCAGTTGACTTTTCTTTGGTGTTAACCAGCCATAATTATCATTGGTTAAATCAACAATAAAGGCATGCCGATCTATTTTTTCAAGTTGAGCAATGAATTGGCTGTCTAAAATCAACTGTTCTGTAGAAAAAATCGTGATCATTCGATCACTTAAATAAATAAATTGATTTGTTTGTTCGAATTCGTTATAGGGAATTGGACAGGTAATAAAATAAAAAGGTTTCTTTAGATCTGGTCGATTAGGCTCAGCCATGTAAGCGATAAAAAATCGATTTAATAAAGCTGTGTTATAAAAGTACTCATGATATACATCGTCTTCTATTAAAAAAATATGATATCGATTCATTAAACAACCTCCTTAAATCAATTATATCTTATTGCTGAGCCCTAATTTGTCATAGTCTGTCATGAATTTCTTCTAGTTTTGTCAAAATAGAGAAAACCCGACAGTTTTAAATCAGTCGGGTTTTCTAATGTTTATTTATTTGCCATAGCGATGTATCGATCTACAACATTCTCTACTGTAAATCCAAACTTAGCCATAACTTGACTACCTTCTCCAGATGCACCAAAACGATCGATGGCAAGGATATCGCCTTCATCACCTGCATAACGATCCCATCCGATTGAAGCACCCATTTCAATGGCTAAACGTTTCTTAACTGTTTTCGGTAAAACAGAATCTTTATAAGCCTGATCCTGTTGTTCGAAACGATCCCATACAGGTAAGCTAACAACACTTACGTCATATCCTTTAGTTCTTAATTTCGCTTGCGCTTTCACTGCAAGTTGAACTTCCGATCCTGCAGCGATTAAAATTCCATCTGCTTCAGCCTTTTCTGAAGGGCTAACTACATAACCACCTTTTTTAACACCTTCGTAATTTGTACCCTCGAGTGTTGGTAATCCTTGACGTGTTAATACAAGTAGTGTAGGACGATCAGTCGATTCCATTGCTAAGCGCCAAGCTGCTTGAACTTCGTTTCCATCTGCTGGACGGATAACCGAAATACCAGGCATTGCTCGGAATGCAGCTAGCTGTTCAACCGGCTCATGTGTTGGACCATCTTCACCAACCGCAATTGAATCATGCGTTAATACATAGGTTACTGGCAATTTTTGAATCGCTGATAAACGAACAGCTGGACGTAAATAGTCACTAAAGACAAAGAATGTACCGCCATAAACCTTAAGTCCACCATGTAGTGCCATACCATTTAGAGCGGCAGCCATTGCAAATTCACGAACACCAAACCAAATATTTCTTCCGCCATAATTTGTCTTATCAAAGTCTTCTTCATCATTCATGCGCGTATTATTGGATCCAGCTAAATCTGCACTTCCACCGAAAAGACTTGGAACCACTTTAGATACTGCATTCAATACCTTTCCTGAAGATGCACGAGTAGCTAAAGTATCCTCTCCAGGAGTAAATGTTGGAAGTTCCTTTTCCCAACCTTCTGGGAGTTCACCTTTTTGAACTAATTCAAATTCTGCTGCAAGCTCTGGATAGGCATTTTTATATTCCGCAAATAATTGATTCCATTCTTCTTCAGCTGCTTGTCCAGTTTTAGCAACCTTTTCTTCAAAATCACGGTAAACTTCTTCAGGAACTTCAAAGTCTTTATGTTCCCATTTATAAGCTTGTTTAGTTAAAGCAACTTCATCTACTCCCAGTGGAGCACCGTGTGAAGTATTTGAACCTGCTTTATTTGGAGAACCAAAACCAATCACTGTTTTAACTTCAATAAGCGTTGGTTGTTCTGTATTCGCTCTAGCTTCTTCAATTGCTTTAGTAAGTTCATCAACATCATTTCCATCTTCAACACGAAGAACTTGCCAGTTATAAGACTCGAAACGTTTTTTAACATTTTCTGAGAATGATTTATCCAATTCCCCATCTAATGAAATATCATTTGAATCATATAGCGCGATCAATTTCCCTAAACCAAGGTGTCCCGCAAAAGAAGCTGCTTCATGAGAAATCCCTTCCATCAAGTCACCATCACTGACTAAAGCATAGCTATAATGATCAACAATATTATAATGATCACGATTGTATTTGGCAGCTAAATGTGCTTCAGCCATTGCCATTCCGACTGTCATAGCAATTCCTTGCCCTAAAGGACCTGTCGTTGCTTCCACCCCATCCGTATCAGTTACTTCTGGGTGACCTGGTGTATTGGATCCTAGTTGACGGAAATTCTTTAAATCCTCAATCGATATTTGATAACCAGATAGATGAAGCAATGAATACAATAACATCGATCCGTGTCCAGCTGATAAAACAAAACGATCACGATTTACCCAGTTTGAGTTTTTTGGATTTTGGTTAATAAATTCTGTCCACAATGTATATGCCATAGGAGCGGCACCCATTGGTAGACCTGGATGACCCGAATTCGCCTTTTGGATTGCGTCAATTGATAATGTTCGAATCGCATTAATAGAAGTCTGTTGCGTTTGATTTACCATTTTAAATGAATCCCCTTTCAATTTAAGTACATAAATATGTACGTACAATTTTTGTGTACATGTATTATCCTATAATGAAATAGAATAATAAACAAGTCAAAATTAAAGGTTTTTTCTAATTATCTTTATTTTCACTTCTTAAACGCTTTACTTTTTCTGGTGTGACATCTGTTCCGTTTGGATCAACAATTGTTACTCCACTTAGTTGATTTTTAAAAGATTGACGAATACTCTTTAAATATTCAGTCCTCAGCTTTTGTTGTTCTGCTTGCTCTTCTTTTGTTAATCCTGACTCTTTTGCTTTATTTGCTAACGCATTGATGCGTTCAAGTTTATTTTTAGATAGCATGGTCAATTCCCTCTTTTCATATTCACTATAAATGAGCCTTCTTTCTATCTATTCTAACTAACTTCACCTCTGTTCTGCAACCTGGATGATTATCTAAACATTTGCGAACTAACGTTTGTCCCCCATGCTTGTTTATGATATAATGAATCGAAAAGAAGGACGGAGGTTAATTAAATGCAATCATTATCTAAGCGGCAAGAAGCTATTTTAAATTTTATTAAAGAACAAGTTAGCTTAAAAGGGTATCCACCTTCTGTCCGTGAGATTGGTGAAGCTGTTGGACTTGCATCTAGCTCAACAGTTCATGGACATTTAGCTCGACTCGAGAAAAAAGGTTATATTAGACGTGATCCCACGAAACCACGTGCAATTGAAATTATTAAAGATGATCAACAAGAGGGTGTACCTAAAGATAAGGCAATTTTTGTACCGATAATTGGAAAAGTAACAGCTGGATTACCTATTACTGCAATTGAAAATGTCGAAGAGTTTATCCCCCTACCCTCTTCTATTTCTCAGCTAGATTCAAGGTTGTTTGCGCTTGTTATCGATGGCGATAGTATGATTGAAGCTGGAATATTAAATGGAGATGTCGTTATTGTCAAACAACAACAAACGGCGAATAACGGGGATATCGTTGTAGCAATGACAGAAGATGATGAGGCCACTGTCAAACGATTCTTTAAAGAAGATCATCAAATTCGCCTACAACCGGAAAATCCTACAATGGAACCATTAATCTATGATAATATTTCTATATTAGGTAAAGTCATTGGAGTTTATCGTAAAATGGTCTAATCAATTGATCCTTCACTTAGGGGGGTCTTGCCAACAGTTAATCAACTGATCATTGTCCAGCTAATGAAAGTATCCATCCTAACTTAGCTGGACTTTCTCTTTTAACCCATCTTCAACAATTCATTCTTTACAGTTCAACAATGAAGCTTTCAAATCCATCTATTCTTAGCTCTTTCACTCGATGCTGGGCATTTTCTACCTGACGATATGCTCCAGCAATAACTCGGTAATATCGCTCATTTTGATATGGATATGGTAGAATATAACTTTCATAACCTTTACTTTTCAATATTAAAACTTTCTTTCTCGCTTTGCTTTCTTCTAAAAATGAACCGACAACAACACGATAAAATGGATCATCGTATAAGGGCAGTTGAGTTTGCTTTAGATCTAATGCATTGGCAACTCCTTTTGCATAACTGGTTGCCAAATTTCTTAACCAATTGAGATCCTGCAATCGTTTGCGATCCATTTGCTGATCAAGATATATATATCTAGTTTTGACAGCGGACATCTTTGTAGCTTTCAATGTATCTAACTCCGTCTGCTTTTTACCACGATCTTTCCAACTCATTTCGGTGATTATCGTATCATGAATTTCCTTTCTTACATGTTCTGTATGTGATTTATTTAGAAAGTCACCAGCTAAAATATAGCTCTCAAAACCTGCTTCTTCACCTACGTTCATATAAATACTTAAATATAAATCCGCTCCCCACATATTAGCTTCTGTTATTCTTCGTTTAGATGTTATCTTTTCATCTTTTGTTCTTGATAACTTTACGGACACTCCTTGATAGTTTTTAGTTAAATAATCACTAATTAATTGTCCAATTAATATGGGGAGGTTTCTAAAATATACCCTATTGATAACTGTCCCTGAATCAACGACACTATAGCCGGGATCAATATAAATCTTCATTTTGTTTAAAAGCTCCTTTTTCATATTCATACGTTACAATTTGATTCAAGCTTGGACTTCTAACGTAGAAAATAACACGTTTTATAAAAAAGATGCTATAATTTCAATTAAATATATTAATTGGGGGACAAGAATTATGATTGTAGAGAAAAGACAATTACTCATATCCTTAATCCTTTTTCTAATCTTGATTGCTGCTTGTAGTGATAATAGTCAAGAAATGAATAACGAAACAATTCCTTATCCCGAAGTTGAGGAAAATCCGATCGTCACGATTACTATGGAGGACGATCAAGAAATAATCATTGAGCTCTTTCCAGATATTGCGCCTAATACTGTCGCTAATTTTATCTCATTAATTGAGGATGGCTTTTATGATGGTTTGGTTTTTCACCGTGTCATTCCAGAATTTATGATCCAAGGTGGTGATCCGCAAGGGAATGGCCTGGGTGGACCAGATTATTCAATTGCAGGTGAGTTTTCAGAAAATATGTTTGAGAATAACCTCAGTCATGATCGTGGTGTTATTTCTATGGCACGCACCCAATCACCCAACTCTGCAGGATCACAGTTTTTTATCGTGCAAAAAAAATCTACACATCTGGACGGACAATATGCTGCTTTTGGACAGGTGATTGAGGGAATGGATGTTGTCGATCATATTGCTAATCTTAAGCGTGATAGCGACGACAAACCATTGGTAGAATACGCGATGAAATCAGTAACAGTTGACACGAAAGGTGTAAAATATCCTGATCCGATTAAACAATGACTTCCACTTCTTTTGATATAAGCGTTAATTCTCATAAACAAAAAGTCTAATCGCTTTTTCTTGAAGAATTGTCATTATATGATCATTAACCCAAACGAAAATATACAAATCAATCGGGCTAATGATGGATCAACCCCCTCTTCCTCATTTCAATAAAGTGAAATTTAAATTAAGGATCTGAAGGGACAAAAAAACCTACTGAATGAGCTTTCATTTCATTTTTTTAATGAGTTGTCCCTTCACTATCCTCATCACTATATATTATTTCCCTGATCCTAAAGTACTCTTTTTGTAGAAGACCCATGTGAACAACATCATGCCATTGTCCATTTCTAAATAAACTTTGTCTGCTGGTTCCCTCAATTTGAAAACCGGTTTTTGTGTACAACCGAATAGCCCTATTATTAAATGCAAATACCCTTAGAGAAATTCGATGGAGATTCATTTCATAAAAACCATAGTCCAATAACAAACTCAAACCCTCTGAACCGTAACCTTTGCCCCAATAATCTCGTTCTCCTATCTCAATAATACACTCAGCATTTCTGTTTTTATAATCAATGTTAGTTAATGTTAAAATGCCAATCGGACTTTCATTTTCCTTTTCAATCATAAGATAACTTTTTGTTGTAGGTGGTCCCAAAATAACGTGTTCTACAAATTCTCTCGTGGCGTCGATCGGATAAATATCTAAAGAAGGATTAGTAGAATACATCACTTCTAAATCATTTCTCCACTTGTTATAATATACAGTATCTTCCATCGTCATCTTTCTCAATCTCACTCTTGATGATTCAAATAACATAATGATCGCTCCTCTTTTAAAACTTTGGCTTCGTATCTATAGTAAATCAAGCAAAAAATCACATGGGAATTTTCTAACTTTCTAAAATTTTATTCCATCCCAGTCATTACTAGAACAATCAAGTATATAGATGTTATCACTGATATTTTTATCATCAGTACTTGGAATCACAAAGTTCCACTATTTAATCTATAATTCATAAGTAATCATACTTCTAGCTAATTTTCTTTCAACAAATATTTTAGGCAGCTTTTATCCAGAACTCTATACAAAAATTGAAAACTATTGATCTCGGCCTAATATCCCCATTCATACCATTTAAGCCTGATAGTTTCCACAATAGGACCGTAAATACCTCTTAACTTTGTCCTTACTTGACTCATTTAAGAAATAATTATTTTAGGTACTCCTTAAATACAAATAAGAGGAAAGTTACTTTTCACATCATTATAATCCCTTCCTATAATTCTTCGTGGATCGGTTTTTTTATAAATTTTGGTGGCTAGCTGATAAAATCATCATTTATAACAAAGTAAACGAAATCATGAAAATATCGTATTTCTTGCGGTCGACTACTTTTAACTGATAGACTATGACATATAATTATATGTTGATACACCGATTAAGGAGGAACAATTTTGGTTAATGAATCGAAAAAGCTCTACAATGAAGCACTACGTGTTTTAAAACAAACAAGTCGCACATTTTATATACCCATTACTTTACTAAAGCCACCTTTAAAGAAGACTGTTACTTCAGCCTATTTATGCATGCGGGCAATTGATGAAATTGAAGACCATGAAGAACTACCCGCAGAGACAAAAACAACACTTTTAAATCAAATAAGTCACTTGTTACATCATACCTTCGATCCCAAAGCTTATAATAAACTGATTGATCCATATAGAGATAAGCTTCCTGAGGTAACAATAAGATTCAATGATTGGTTAAAGATTTGTCCAAAAGGGATTATTGATAAGGTAAAAGAAGCAACCGCAATAATGGCATCTGGGATGGCGAAATGGGTTGAAAAGGATTGGGTTATTTCAACAAAGGAAGATTTAGATGAATATACTTACTATGTTGCAGGGCTCGTTGGGGTTATGCTTTCGGATATTTGGAAATGGTATGATAATACAAACACAGATCCCGAGTTGGCCATTGCATTTGGCCGTGGCTTACAAGCTGTGAATATCTTACGTAACCAGGAAGAGGATCTAGAGCGTGGTGTTAACTTTATACCGAACGATTGGAGTCGATCTGATTTGTTTCAGTATGCGAAGAAAAATCTCAATTTAGCTGAACAATATATTGAAATGATAAACAACAAAAATATCACAACATTTTGTAAAATTCCTCATAAGCTTGCAGAGAAAACTTTATCTGTTATGAAAGAGGGCCGTGAAAAAATGACACGTGAAGAAGTAAATATAATTGTTGATCAAGTGACAAAATAAGTATGGGGCCTGTTAAAGATAAGCTCGATACCGTGCCTAAACATATATGAAGCGAATAAAGTACTCTAGGCGAAAATAAAGCTTGTATGAATAGTAATGTAATGGCAATTATTCACCGTCATTAATACTATAAAGCAAAACTTCAATCGGTGGGGCTTAGGCTTACAGGTCGTAATGGGCTTAGTCTACCTTCCCCTCCCCTACTGACTGGGACTACGATTACACGTCCCATTGAAAACATTTGTTACTACCCCAAGGGAATGACCTAAAGGCCCTTGAACCAATCGTACCCTACCGTCAGTTGATCTCCCACCCACAATCCTTCGTTTCCTTCGAATGCTTGAGTGGGAGTCTACCTGACATTTGCACTGCGATAAAGAAAAACGCTCCATCGCTACATAAGAATCATTGTACTGTGTTCAAAAGTTTAACTTTTACTAACAATGATGACTGTATGGAAGTCAATGGACTCGTGTAGGAAAAGCACGAGTCCAAGGATCCGGTAAGAAAATTTCAGGAATGTTAGGCTAAAGAAGCCACATCCTTTGCACCCGAAGCCCTACCTAGGGAAAGACTGCCAACTGTAGTGCAAGTCAGTGAACTTAGAGGGCAAAACATAAGCTTTATTCATGATTCACATGATTTAAATAATTGGAGACGTGAACTACCCACCACTTATTGACCTTGCGGTCTAATTGAAGTGGGGGCTTCTCGACTTATCGCTGCTTTTACTAGCCAACGAAAACTGACCGAGCTAACCCTCTTGTTCCAAGAGTTTTTGTTTCTATGCTAATAAGCGTAATCCCTCATTTTTGATATTGATTGCTGAATTGTGGTCACGATCTAGCACAAAACCACAAGAACAATGGTATGTACGTTCAGACAAGGACATTTTCTTTTCAGCACCACAGCATGAACATTTCTTAGTGGAAGGAAACCATTTATCTATTTTGATAAGCTGTTTCCCTTGTTCTTTTAGCTTGTATCCTAAGAAAGTAGTGAACATG
>NZ_JAHLQM010000007.1 GCF_018919165.1 Amphibacillus sp. MSJ-3
TTAATAACGTCACACTACCTAAACGGCGAGCAAGCGAAGCGCGGTAGCTAATGGTGTACAATATTAGAGTGTCTAACTTACTGTTATGAAAACAACATCGAGAAAATATTGACACATACTTTTATTTTGCTTGACTTGACCTTTTAAGTTGAATAAGCTACGATTAATATAAGCAAATAAGATGTATAGGGTCTTGTTTTAGCCTTAATCGAAGCGGTATAGGAGCAAAGATCCTACCCTTCATTAGGGCTATTTTTAGTTTAGTCACAAAAGCTTTACTTCAATCATTTATTAAATGAGGTTTTACCTTATGTCATCTTACTTGTAATATTTTTTTCACAAAATGATATGAATTTAGGAGGATTTTGTACATGCAAAACGGTATTGTCAAATGGTTTAACGCAGAAAAAGGATACGGGTTCATCCAATTAGAAGAAGGCGATGATGTATTCGTACATTATTCTGCCATTCAAGAAGAAGGGTTTAAAACACTCGAGGAAGGCCAGGAAGTAACTTTTGAAATTGTCGAAGGAGAGCGCGGTCCTCAAGCTGCAAATGTTGAGAAAAAATAATGATCAAAACGGTGGCCCTTGCCACCGTTTTTAAGGTTGTGGTTATGATGTTAGAAATATATGTAGACGGTGCTTCTGCTGGAAATCCCGGACCAAGTGGGATTGGGTTTTTAATTAAAAATAAACAAATCTATCTAGAAAACTATGTTTATATTGGACAAAGCACAAACCATGAAGCCGAGTTTAAAGCCCTAATTTACGCACTTAACTTCTGTTTGGATCATTTTCCTAACGAGATTTTGTCCATTCGATCAGATTCTAAACTTCTTGTTGATGCCATTGAAAAAGGCTATGTAAAAAAGGAACCCTTTCAAACACTGCTTAGAGAAGTTCAAGTTAAAATGGACTTCTTTCCTTATTGTTTTATTAAGTGGATTTCTGATCAACAAAATAAGCAAGCCGATCGTTTAGCACGACAGGCCATTCAAACTAAAGATACTAAACTTAACGAATGCCCTTCTGAATAAATAACTCTTTAGCTTCTTTAATGTTTTCAACTTGATATTCTTTAAGTAACTCAAGTAAGCCAATATAAAAAGATCCATCAAATTGAAATTGTAAACGTAAGGTTGTTTCTAAGGCAATCTGAGCCATTTGATCATTTGCATTGGTATATTTTTTCCCAAAATATATAAAGCGCACCTGCTCATCAGATAGTTTAAAACCTTTCGACCATAAACGTTCAAGATAGTCGGCTAGTGCGAGATCTCCCAACCCAATCCCCTCTTCTCTATACCATTAGGTATTTTCTCTAGTATACATTACTCTCAAAGAAATGGGAAGCCTTTTAACGAATGTCTGTTCCCTTCCTTGAGATTATATTTAAAATTGTATTCCTACTTCTATTTTTAAGGTAACATTTAATTACCATAGATACTGACGTAACAGCACTTTTGTATATTCCTGAACTTTAAAAAATAAGAAAATCCGAGCAAAAGATAAAAGCAACCTGTCGTAATATCATTACAGCAGGCTGCTTTCCCATCCAAATTTCAAATGCTTCAGCTTCATAACTTCCTTGATCAACATCATATATTGTAAGTCCTATTTCCTATGCTTCTGATAAACCATTCCCGCAATATAGTACTAAAGCTGATAAATATCTTGGTATTTTGAAGTTAAATAATTAATGAGGTAGTTTGGATTTAAACCTTCTCCTGTTACCTGCTCAATCATTTCTAATGGTTGTTTCATTTTGCCATGACGATGAATTTGTTCTGTTAACCAAGCTTTAATTGGCTCGAAATCACCAGAGCAAATCATACTATCTAGGTTTATTTGATTCTGGATCCTAGCGTGTAATTGAGCAGCATACATATATCCTAGCGCATAAGTAGGAAAATAACCAAAGTCCCCGGCTGCCCAATGGATATCTTGTAAAACACCTTCACGGTCATTTGTTGGTTTAATGCCTAAATAATCTTCCATCTTTTGATTCCAAGCCTCGGGTAAGTCCTTCACTTGTAAGTCACCATCAATCAAAGCCTTTTCTAACTCATAGCGAATAATGATATGCAATGAATAGGTCAATTCATCGGCCTCGATTCTAATTAAACTTGGCTTTACTTCATTAATCGCACGATAAAACGATTCGAAATCAATATTTTGAAAAGGTGCTGGCGCATATTCTTTAAATAATTCGAAATGACTTTGCCAAAATGAACGACTACGCCCAATAAAGTTTTCCCAGAATAAGGACTGGGATTCATGAATTCCCATTGATGCACCTGTTGCAAGAACAGTTTGATAAAGATCCGGATCAATATTTTGTTCATAAAGAGCATGTCCGCCTTCATGAATTGTACCAAAAATGGCTGTTCTAAAATCTTCTTCATCAAATCGGGTTGTGACCCGTACATCGTTAGGGTTAATCCCGATAGCAAATGGATGAATGGTCTCGTCTAATCTACCTGCGTCAAAATCATAGCCCATTTTATTTAAAATAGCTAAAGAAAACTTTTCCTGAGCTTGTTTAGGAAAGTGGTGTAATAATAAAGTTTGATCAATATTAACTTTAGACCGGTTTACTTTTTCTACCAATTTAATTAGCTCTGATTTTAACTGTCCAAATACTTGATCAAGCAATTCAGTTGTTAAACCTGGCTCATAGTCATTTAATAGGCCTTCATATTTATTTTCTTGATAACCGCGGTAAACGGCAAACTTTTTATTTAATTCAACAAGTTTTTCTAGATAAGGCTGAAGGATTGAAAAATCATTTTTCTCTCGGGCTTCTTGCCAAGCAGTTTCTGATTGGGAACTCAGGCTAATAAACTCCACTAATTCTTCTGTTGGGATATGTCGGTATTTTTGATATTCTCTTTCGCATTCTTCAAGCGCTTTTTCAATAATCGGTGATGTCTTCTCCGTTTTTAATTGGTCGATTAGTTGCTTCATTTGGTCAGAGGTTTTCAACTGATGGACATGTTTAGCTAAGTAGCCAAGTGCTTCAGATCTTTGATTGGCGCCTTTTTTAGGGATCTTAGTTCTAAGATCCCAATTAATTAATGCGATTGTTTCAGAGTAAGCAGTTATTTCTTTCATTAAATCAATAAATTTGTCCTCGCTAGTCATCTTTTCATTCAGTCCTTTTTAATAAATTTACCAAAATATTGATAATAGTCTACTTTTATAAAACCATTAAATAGTTTTCTTTTCTTCGTCGCTTTAGCACCATATATTTTTTCGAAATCTTCATTTGAAGTTAAAATATAACTGCTCCAGCTTGGGTTCTTTTGCATGGCTTGCCCCAAAGCCCGATAAATATGAGCAACCTCTTCCTTATTATTTAACCGTTCACCATATGGTGGATTAGTAATTAGGTAGCCGTTATTCTTTTTCGGATGGAAATCTTGTGCATTCATCTGTTTCCAATTGATTAAATCAGCTAATCCAGCTTCAACAGCATTCTTTTTAGCAATTTCAATCACCTTAGGATCAAGGTCTGAGCCCGTAATATCTAATGTTTGATCATAGTTAGCTAATTGTTCTGCTTCTTCAAAGGCAGCTTCCCATAGTTGATCTTTAATCAATGGCCAATCTTCACTTATAAATTCACGATTAAAGCCCGGCGCGATATTTTGGCCAATTAAAGCAGCTTCAATTAAAATGGTTCCTGACCCACAAAATAAGTCCACTAAAGGATAGTCAGGTTTCCAATTTGTCAATTGAACAAGTGCAGCTGCCAAAGTTTCCTTTAAAGGTGCCTCTCCTTGCCCGACTCGATAGCCTCGTTTATGTAAACCCACTCCCGATGTATCAAGAGTTAATGTCGCAATATCTTTTAAAAGTGCAACCTCAATGCGATAGGTAGGACCTGTTTCTGGCATATGGAGGGCTACTCCGTGCTTCTGCTTTAGCTTTTCTGCAACAGCCTTTTTAACAATCTTTTGACAATTAGGAACACTAAACAATGTCGATTTAACGGATTTTCCAATCACAGGAAATTGGCCATCTTCAGGAATATAAGCTTCCCAATCCAGGGCTTTTGTTCTTTCAAAAAGGTCATCAAATGTTTTTGCCTCAAATTCACCGACAATAATTTTCACACGATCTGCTGTTCTCAACCATAAATTACAGCGTGGAATTGCAGCTAAATCGGCCTCAAATATTACCTTTCCATTTTCAACGCTAACTTCTTCATAGCCTAAGGCTCGTACCTCTTTGGCAACAATAGCTTCCAATCCCATTGCTGCAGTTGCTAATAATTTAACTGTTTTCTTCATCCGATCCCTACTCTCATTTAGACAATTTATCAATATGATTTATTTACCCATTTAATAAAAATAAAAAAACCCCCAGTGACTAGAATTGCCATTGGAAGGTTTACCTAAACATCATCAGACCAATGAATGTTTTATAAGCCATGTTCTGTGCTAACGTACTCATACGGTGGTCAGCCTCGTACAGTTAGTCGTAATCATCTATCTACTATTCCAATTGTGAATAGTCCTTGTTTCGGTTCATTTCCCTATTCCAAGATGCCCCTACCATTATTTGGGTTGCTCACTCGCGGGGTTTACCTCGTTCCACCTAAATTGTTTCCAATTTAGCTACGTCACTGTGGCACTTTTATAGAATGCAGGCATATCTAAGAAATAGACTTAGCCTTTATTCCCGCCGTAAGTTGAAGATCAACTTCCTTGATTTATGAATTCATCAAGCACGAACACTACAAGCATCTCAGCCTGTGTGAGCATGGACTTTCCTCTATAAACATCAAGTGCTTATAGCGATTACTAAAACATTCATTATTAATGATCTTTCTAAAAGCTATAACCATTATAGCACATCATCAATGATTAGACATCAACCAAATAATACTAGTTCCCCTCTACTTTACTGGATCTAGGACGCCACTTCTTGAAGGAGGGAAACATTGAGCAAAACAACTAAGCAATAAGTATTTAAACTAAGTGAAGCTTCACTTTATTCGCTCGTATATTTCTTCCCAAAAACCGCCTTTTCAAGGTTAGATACTCGTTTTAAAATATCATAATTTACTTGATGATTTGATGGTGCCATTCTTGTTCTCGTATGTTCTGTTCTTGATTTTAATGCTTGATTTTCTTTTATTAACTGATCGATTTGTTGATTAAAAAATTCATAATCTTGAATAATTATATCTAGGAATTCATCTACTTCTTCTTGATTGTAACCTCTCATGGCCGTTTTAAAGTTTTTATCTAAAATATCTTTTGCATTTAATTTATTTTCAGCGATCATTATTCTCACCTCATATTTAACAACACTTTCTATATATTTTTTCAAACTTTCATCAAATTGTCAATTAAATTTAGTATGTCAAATCATTTTCCTGACTTTCATTAAGGATCTCATTTAAATCAAGGCTTGTTATATATTCGATCGGATAATCATGAATATCACTATATTTCCGTGCTTCCTCTAAAAAATATTGTACACTTCCTGGATAATCACTTTCAACAAGAACTAAGCAACGATCACTTTTATCGATCAACCATTTATTTCTAGCTTCAAATTGATAAGGACCTATATAATCAGCATTATACAATGGTGCATAATAATCAGCAAGATGAATCAGTCTTTGATATAGTTCTCGATCATGTTCTGACCACTTTTTGTCCTGGTTGTTAAAGGGTGGAATAATCGCATACTTAATATCATATTCTTGTTTAAGCTCGTCCACTATCTCGCATGTCCACAGTTCAACACCTAATTGACCTGAAGTAAGAATCCATTCACCACCATTTTCAATAAAATTTACAATTCTTTGTCGTAATGCATACTTTATATAATCAATTCTTTGGTCATTAGCTGATCTTACATTTAATTCATACGATTTATATCCCGTTACTGCCATGATTTTAGCCATTATTGCAAACCTTTCGTTAATGATAATAGTTGTTATGGGAATATTATAGTATATTATAGTATCATTTGGGCAAAAAAAGAGCTGGTTTAATTACCCAGCTCCTTTTTTTGCTTATCTTGGCCAATTAAAGCCGGCATTTCCGTAATTGGGTGGCCAAGTTTGCCCTCCGAATACATTCGTCTGATTAACCGTTTGTCCCCACGATGTCGACTGTGGGTAAAAATGTGTATTTTGGACAGTATGATGATCCGTTACTGTCGTGTGCGTAGGGTGAACATAATTTACTTGACTATAACTACACGTATTTACGCATTTCTGTTGTGTAGGGCAAACTATCGTTTTAACTGGTTGTTGACAATTTGGTCTCCGCATTATAATCCCCTTTCTATACTTGATTCATAATAGCTTATGAACAAGTGACTGGGAGGTAGCGGGCTTTTAGCCATAAAATCGCTATTTTAATAATTAAAATCCTTTTTAATTAATTCACAAACATAATTTATCGCTTGCTGTAACTCCATATATCGTTTTGGCTTGACATCGATATAATAACTATGAAGTAAAACAAGCTCAAAGTTCTCGCGTGTTGACTTAATTTGCTGTGGGTGTATAAGAAGTTCCCTTTGCTTTATAGCCGCTAGACTTTCTTTTTCCCATCTTTCAATTAAATTAAACAATGGTTCCGTTTCAGTTTTTACAATTTCAAAAAAACTAGGATCTCTTTGGTCAACCGGTTGTTGATTATTTATAAAGTTTTCTTTTAAACGAAGACTGGCTTTTTGTAATTCATTCGTTAGTTCCATTAACATATACCTCTCACCTTTCAGTATTACTTTATCACCATTAGCCAACTTCGTAAACAACTGAGCTCTTCACTATCTTCTTTGAATAATGGATTTAAACGCTTATTAAATAAAGAGTTGCTTTAAAGAAAGCTCACAAATTTTGATTTCTCAATTTTTTTAAACTATAAAAATATTGCAACAAACGGACTTTACATTTTTGAAAAAAGTTCTTTCGTTCTGCTTTATGCTTGAGTACAGATAAATGGTGATCATACTTTAGGCAGGATTGAAGACATTCCTTATGGCTCGAATGGATGAATGACTGGGTTTGTACAGTAAGCATATTCTCTATTTTAACTAATTGTGTATTTAAATTATGCAATTCTTCGATAAATAGGCCAACATTTTTAGAATTAGACATAAAATCAACCCCTCTTCATTTGATACATACTTTATTATGGATGAAGCTCAAATACTCCTGCACCATTGACAAAACTAGTGTTGATCCAACAAAACTAGTTAAGATTCAATTACAGAAAACAAATTATATCTAGCCTATTTTCTTATACAAATGAAAAAAGTTGTTCATAATAGGGTATATACAAAGAGTAGGAATTTGTTTTTAATAGTAGTCTATCATTTTAGTTCTCAAAATAGTCGTTTATCTGATATGATAAGATTAAGCAGGAGGAGAATTAAAATGAATTACCCGAATGGAAAAAAGCATGTACTTAAACAAGTAAAAACAAAAGCTGAACGTCAACAAACTTTTAGTAATCGTGGGATGACATTAGAAGAGGATATTAATCAAACCAATCGTTATTACTTAACGCATCAAATTTGTGTGATTCATAAAAAACCAACACCTGTTCAAATTGTCAAAGTTGATTATCCAAAGCGAAGTGCTGCTGTAATTAAGGAAGCTTATTTTAAACAGGCCTCTACCACGGACTATAATGGTGTTTATTTAGGCCGTTATCTAGACTTTGAAGCGAAGGAAACCAAAAACAAAACGGCTTTTCCCTTAAATAATTTTCACGACCATCAGATTGAACACATGAAAACAGTAGAAAAACATGGTGGCATCGTTTTTGTTATTATCCGCTTTTGGGCCCATGATAAGACTTTTTTAATTCCTGCAGTGAAACTTTTTCCACTTTGGGATCGTCAATATAAAAATGCAGGTAGAAAGTCAATCCCTTATCAATTCTTTCTTGATGAAGGAGCTGAAATACCAACAAACTATCCTGCGATCATTGATTATATTAAAGTCATTGATCAATTGTTTTTTTAGAATGGAGGAAGATGTGTATGGTGGATCAAAGCCAATCACGAGTTGCTAGACGACAAGCAGCTAAAAAAGCCAAAAAAAATAAAACTTCAATATGGAAAAAGATAGGTTTACTTATCTTAGGTTTATTCATTGCAGTTGCTATATTTGGGATTGCTTTATTTAGCTATTACATTTTTACAGCACCTAAACTTGATCACTCGTTACTAACTGAACCTGCCTCAACAAAAGTTTATGATATAAATGAAGATTTGTTCGGTGATCTCGGCCAAGAAAGACGAACTAAAATTAGCTATGAAGACTTACCAGACAGTTTAATCAATGCTGTTTTGGCAACTGAAGATGTAAGGTTTTTCAAGCATTCGGGAATTGATATTAGACGGATTACTAAAGCAGTAATTTCTAATCTAACGAATGGATTTGGTTCTGAAGGTGGTAGTACAATTACGCAACAAGTTGTTAAACGTTCATTATTAACCCCCGAAAAGACGATGAAAAGAAAAGTTCAGGAACAATGGTTGGCTCTACAATTAGAGAGGGCCTATGAAAAAGAAGAAATATTAGAAATGTATTTAAATAATATATATTATGGCGGAAAAGCTTTTAATGGTGCTTATGGTATAGCGACTGCTGCTGAAATGTATTTTGGGATCACGGATCTAGAAGAATTAACTTTATCCCAAACAGCCTTACTTGCTGGTTTACCTCAGCGCCCTTCTGCCTATGATCCAACGGTGAATCCTGATTTAGCACAAGAGAGAATGAATACCGTATTAAGTTTAATGGTTAGACACGGAAATATCACGCAAGAAGAAGCTGACGAAGCTGCTGAGGTTAATGTAGAGGATATGTTAAACATTCCTGAAATAACGCAAACACCTTATCAAGCTTTTATCGACCAAGTAAGAATTGAAGTTGAAGAGAAATTAGGTGCTGATATTTATAATGACGGTTTAGAAATATATACAACACTAGATCCTGATGCTCAGGAGCATGTTGAATATGTTCTATCTGATGAAAGTCCAATCGCCTTTCCAGATGATGAGCTTCAATCCGGACTTGTTGTCCTCGATACAAAAACAGGTGCCATTCAAGCAATTGGTGGAGGAAGAAACCGCGAGACTGGTGGCTTTAATATGGCAATTCAAGCTAAACGCCAACCCGGATCAGCTATTAAGCCGATTCTAAGTTTTGGCCCTGCAATCGAATATTTAAATTGGTCTACCTATCAACAAATTGATAATAGTGGTCCATTCGAAATTGCCGGTAGTAGTGAAGTTAAAAATTGGAATAGTGAATATGGTGGCCATGTGAGTGCTCGATACGCACTACAACAATCTTTAAATGTTCCTACTTTGCATACCTTGGAGGAAGTAGGAATTGCCCAAGCAACAGAATTTGCTGAAGGAATCGGTGTCCCTATCCCTGAAGATGGATTGAATATTCGTGATGGTATTGGTGGTTCAAAACTAAGTATGTCTGCATTAGATATGGCAGGGGCATATTCAGCCTTTGGGAATGATGGGATATATAATGAACCTTATGCAGTCACAAAAGTTGTGTTTGGTGATGGACGAGAAGAAAACTTGAAATCAGATCCAGTTGCCGCCATGTCAGATGCAACTGCCTATATGGTTACTGATATGCTTCGTTCCGTTGTTCAAAATGGAACTGGGGCAGCAGCAAATATCCCTGGTCTTCCAATGGTAGGTAAAACTGGGACAACCGATAATAATGTTGATATTTGGTTTACTGGATATACAACAAATTATACAGTCGCTGTTTGGTCGGGATATGAAGATTCAACCCGATCAGTACCATCAACTCATACAACGGTATCGAGACAACTCTTTAAAAATGTAATGACTGAAATATCCGAAGGTGTTGAAACAGCTGATTTTGAAATGCCTGACTCGGTAGTTCGTGTAGAAATCGAGCGTGGAACTAACCCGCCACAACTACCAAGTGAGTATACACCTGATTCACAAATTTCTGTTGAATTATTTAAACGTGGCTATGAACCGAAAGAACGATCAGAACAGTTTGATAAACTTGATCCTGTAACAGGTCTAGTAGCTGAGTACGATGAAGAAGCTAATCAAATTGAAATCAAGTGGGATCATTCAAATGAGGAAGATGTCAATTTTATTGTTAAATATGGTAAGGAAGGTTCAACAAGCAACGAATCGCAGACGTCAGATCATTCGTTTACGATTAGTCAGGTTGAGCAAGGTGTCACTTATACAATTGAGGTGATCGCCGTTAATTCTAATAGTCCCGATTTAACAAGTGAAGCAAAACGAATTGAAATTAGAATCCCCGAGGTTGTTGAGGAAGAACCAGAGGAAGAAGAGGAAGAAGAGCCGGATGAACCGGATGAATCAGAAGAACCAGATTCTGATGAAGATAATGAGGATGAAACACCAATCGATGATGAGAATAATGATAATAATGAAGAAAATAGCGATGAAGATATAGAAGATGATGCTGTAGAAGACGAAGACACAGGAAATCCAGACACCGAAGATAATGAATAATAATAAATAAAATGACCCCTTCATATGATTGGGGTCATTTTATTTATCGATTGATTGTTTGCGTCGTTCAAGAATAGCTAGTTTAGCAAAGAGTTTCGCTAGTTCATTATATAGAGCATTAAGTTGGATAAATGCATGATATTGGGTCAAATTAGTTTTTACATAATTCATTCGTTCAAAACAATTGATCGGTTTATTTATTAAAAGATCAATCTCTTCAAGTGGAATTTCCTCATCCCATTTTTTACCGTTCAAGTGATATAATCGTTTAAGAAATAAATCACTTTGCTCGATCATAATTGGTTTCGTCTCATTATAAAGCTTTTGTTGAAAAAGTTTAGTTAATCTATCCGCATGTTCTTTCCAATCATCGATCCAATGATCGTCTTCTAAGCTCATTTTATCCCCCGCTCTCTTTGTTTCATGATTTTCTTCCCTTCACGGCAAAGTTCTAATAAATCACAGTGCTCACAATTAGGCGTTCTAGCTTTACAATGATAGCGTCCGAAAAAGATCAATCGGTGATGAGTGACGCTCCATTCTTCAACAGGGACTTTCTTCATAAGTGTTTGTTCGACTTCCAAAGGAGTGTCCTTCCATCTGCAAATCCCCAATCGCTTTGTAACCCGTTCAACATGAGTGTCAACGGCAAGAGCGGGGACACCAAACGCAACAGACAAGACAACATTAGCTGTTTTTCGCCCTACCCCAGCTAATGACTCAAGTTCTTCTCTTGTTTGCGGAACCTCTCCATCAAAACGCTCAACTAAAGTTTTCGATAATTTTTGAATGTTCTTTGCTTTATTCCGAAATAATCCGATTGACTTGATATCATCTTGTAACTCTTCCAAAGGTACAGCTAGATAATCCTCTGGTCTTTTATACTTCTTAAATAATTCCCTCGTAACCTTATTAACATGTTGGTCGGTTGCTTGTGCAGATAATAAAACCGCAATTAAAAGTTCGAATGAATTATCATGAATTAATTCAGCTTTAGCATCTGGAAACATTTCGGCCATCACATCTAAACAATAGCGAATTTGTTTTTTATTTAACATCTCTTCTCTCCTTGCAAACAGCTATATTGCTTATTCATTATCTTCTAGCCAGTTATAGTATACAGACGGATCTTGTTTTACCTTTGATTGGTCTGGGGTGGATTTTTGAACATGAAATGCTTTAGCTTGTTGCCTTGCTTGTTCAACTGAATGGATCCCTTTTCGATTCCACTCACGCAATATTCGATCGATGTAGCGGAAATTTAATTTGCTCATCAGCACAGATTCCCGTAAAGCTGCCTTAATTAAAGCAGGCTCAATATTTTCCTCATCAAGCCACACATTAATCATTTCAATTTCAATCGGGGATAGCGCTCGACCGAATTCCTGTTCAAATAAAATAAAAACATTCATCATATTTTCATCTAAATTATCAGTTGTTCTTTTAATGGGTTTATCTTGATATAATTTAGCCCAGAGTGGTTCAAGAGAATAACGTTCATTAACGATCCCATTTTCTGTTTGTAATTCAACAATCGTTAATAAATCTTTTTGAATTAATTGTCTCAACAGTTGACTACATTTTTGTTCATCAATTGACATTAATTCTGCTATTTTTAAGGGTGTGGGGAAAAAAATCCCTTCTTGAATAAAGCGATGAATATGCAAAATGATGACTAGTTCCTGTTCATCAATAGCCAATTGTCGATAACTATTTAATAATTTCTTAGAGATCATCATTTGATCAGAAACCACAGTTTGATATAATTCCTTCATAATTGTCACCCCTACTCTCTATCATATCATATTTTACTATCAAAAAAAGATTAGCTAGATGCCCAATCACCTTTCTATTAGTAAAATAAGTAAAAAAGGGCTGAGACAAACCAGTCCCTAATAATGAAAAATGATTCTGATTACATGGAAATTGTAATTAGAACCACCTTTCCCTGTTTTATATATTTCAAGACGCAGTTTAGCCTTCAAAAAAAACAAAAGAACAGCTCAACATCAATTTTTTCCTTGACCATAGGTTTCATCGGTCTTTTCTACTGTAAGCCTTCTTCTCACCTATTCTTTTTGTGTTTCTCTTATGAAACACTATCAAGAGCGTCAACCAAGTGATTGGAAGGTCGGATGGCGCCTCCTATGGGAAAAGTGCGAGGTTGTGACGAAGCAGGATATCAAAAAGGAATCCAGTTTTTAATGGATTCCTTTTTAATTTTAGCTGTGTTATGTCCCAGCTTCTTTTCAATAAATAATTTATGGATAGAGTCGATTGAGTAATCGTGGAAATGGGATTGTCTCTCGAACATGATCAACACCACAGAACCATGCGACTGTACGTTCTAAACCTAATCCAAATCCTGAATGCGGTACACTTCCATATTTACGCAATTCTAAATACCAATTGTAAGCATCACCAGTTAATCGATGCTCATCATAGCGTTGTTCCATCAATTCTAAATCATCAATTCTTTGTGAACCACCAATGATTTCACCATAGCCCTCCGGAGCGATTAAATCTGCACATAAGACAACGTCTGGTCGTTCTGGATCTGGCTTCATATAAAAGGCTTTAATACTTGCAGGATAGTGGGTAATAAATACTGGTTTATCAAAATGCTCAGCTATCGCCGTTTCATGGGGAGCACCAAAATCATCGCCCCAGTCAATATCATCAAAACCTTTTTCTTTTAGTAATTGAATTGCTTCATCATAAGTAATTCTAGGAAACGGTGCTTTAATATTATTTAGTTTATCTAAGTCACGGTTCAGTGTATTTAATTCAAGTTGGCAGTTTTTTAATACTGATTCAGCTAGATAAGTTATATAATTCTCTTGGATACTTAAACTTTCCTCGTGATCAACAAAAGCCATTTCTGGTTCCATCATCCAAAACTCAATTAAATGTCGACGTGTTTTGGATTTTTCAGCACGGAACGTTGGTCCAAATGAGAATACTCTACCAAAGGCCATCGCCGCAGCTTCCAAATAAAGTTGACCACTCTGGGATAGATAAGCCTCCTCATCAAAATACTCAGTATGAAATAGCTCTGTTGTTTCTTCTGCTGATGTTGCGGTTAAAATCGGTGGATCAATTTTAACAAAGTTATTATCATTAAAAAATTGATATGTTGCTCGAATAATTTCATTACGAATTCTCATTATCGCATGTTGGCGTTTTGAACGTAACCACAAATGACGATGATCCATTAAAAATTCAGTTCCATGTTCCTTTGGTGTAATTGGATAATCAACAGATTCGTGAATGACTTCTATATGTTTAACTTGCATTTCAAAACCAAATGGAGAACGAGTATCCTCTACAATCGTTCCCGTTACATATACTGACGTTTCCTGAGTTAATCCTTTAGCTAATTTAAAGGTTTCCTCATTGACTTCAGCTTTCACAACAACACCTTGAATGAAGCCTGTTCCATCTCGAAGTTGTAGAAAAGCAATTTTCCCACTGGATCGTTTATTTGCTAGCCATGCGCCGATAGTCACTTCTTGATTTAAATAATTTCTTACTTTATTAATTGTTGTCTTCACTAGTTAGTCCTCCAAAACTTCTCTTATATTTGCTGATGTCTTATAATAAAACGTTCAATACGATGGATGGCTTCTTTTAATTGATCTGATCCGATCGTATAAGCTAGTCTAACGTTTTTTGGAGCGCCAAAACCTGTCCCAGGAATTAAGGCAACCTTTTCTTCTTCTAGAATTGCTGTTACCCAATCTTCAACTGAGTCAAATCCTGTGCGTTCCATAGCTTCTGTAACATTTGGGAATAGGTAAAAAGCACCTTGTGGCTTGACACATGTGACACCAGGTAATTGAATAAGCGCTTGATAAGCTGTATCTAATCTCTCCTTGAATGCAACTTTCATCTTTTCAATTTCATGATCATTAGCTTGGTAAGCTGCTAATGCCGCATACTGAGAAGTAGTCGTTGGATTAGAGGTTGCATGAGAAGCTAAGTTTGTCATTGCCTTTATAATTGTTTTTCTTCCACAAGCATAACCAATTCTCCACCCAGTCATTGCATGAGATTTTGATACACCATTAATAACAACTGTTTGCCTTTTTAATGCTTCTGATAATTGGGCTATGGAGACATGTGCTTGATCTGTATAGGCTAATTTTTCATAAATTTCATCTGAGATAATAATTATATTATGTTTTAAGCAAACTTCTCCTATTGCCTGCAATTCTTCTTCGCTATACATCATCCCCGTTGGATTATTAGGAGAATTTATAATAATTGCTTTTGTTTTATCTGTAATGACCTCTTCAACTTGTTTAGCTGAAATTTTAAAGTTATTTTCTTCTTTACCTTCAATAAAAATGGGTTCACCTTCAGCGAGTTTAATTTGTTCAGGGTAGCTTACCCAATAAGGTGTTGGAACAATCACTTGATCCCCCTTATTTAAAATAACTTGGAATAATGTATATAATGCATGTTTTGCACCAGTTGTCACGATAATTTGATCTGCTTGGTAGGTGAGTTGATGATCACGGTACATCTTGTCCACGATTGCTTCTCTTAACTCAAGTATTCCACCAGAAGGTGTATATCTTGTTAGGCCTGTATTCATTGCTTCTTCCGCTGCTTGAATTATATACTTAGGCGTATTAAAATCAGGCTCTCCTGCTCCTAAACCAATGACGTCATGACCCGAATCTTTCATTGCTTTAGCTTTTGCTGTGATTGCTAGGGTTGAAGACGGTGTTAAATTTTGCACTCGATTTGATAATTGCATACCATCACCTTTTCTTATTTTGATTTATTTGCAAACGAAATTCCACTGTCATATTCTCCATTGTCTAAACGATAATAATCATAACTAAGACGTTTACTTTGATCAAGGTAAACAACTTCCATTAGTGGTATTTCATTACGTATCCCATATTGTATTTGATATATTTCTTGATAAGAAGTTTGTTGAGTCCACTTTTCTATAATCTGATCTTCCGAGACCAAGTCGTCTTTTGAAAAAACAATTAAATCTGCATCTTGATCTGTCTGATTAACAAAGATTACAACATCAGTTCGATCTTTCATTTGCCCTTCCACAACATGAAAATAATTTGTTCCATGATAACGTGAAATTTGATCAATCGTGGATAGCTCTAGCTCTTGATTTACTCGTTCTTCTGTTTTCGTAAAATCAGCTTTTTTACCATTCGAAATATTTATATATAAGTAAACAGAATAAATAACCAAGCTTATGATGATAAGGATGATGAGAGTTAGGGAAATTTTTACTCGATTTAAGCTCACTGACTGTGATGGATTAATTCTCATCATTCTCCACTTAAACCTATACCGTAAAATAGGTAATCTTTTATTATTAAATTATATTGCTTTAAGTGATTGTTCAGATAATTTATGGATAATTCACATTTCCGTCTACTTTGACTTTCCACCTTTTTCTTACTATCCCTAAAATGAATGCTTTTGAAAGTCATAGTTTTACAGGAATGGACTTCTTTGCGCTCTTTATCCTTCTTATTGAACACGCACTTTAAATAACCAGATAAGTTAATTAAACCTCGCTTAGTTCTCATCATACTCCCCAACCTTCTTTATTAATATTGAATGGTATAAAAATCATAATTCTTATCAGCCTGTATCCATTATAGCAGTATTTTGCAAAAAAACAGTATTTGGTTTTTAAAAAAATTAGACATCTAAATCATATTCTGAACCTTTAAAGCGAATGATGACTGGGCCAACATCTGACAATCGATAAACATCAATCCAATTTTCATCTAAATAAGTGATGAACAGAGGGTCTGGACTAACCCCCTCCAATGGAAAGATAATGGCAGCATGTGGGTTAATTTTATGCCAAAATCGATGACTCGGTTGAAACTCTACCCCAAAATGAGCAACTTTGACAATTTCGACTCGGTAATTTTCAATAAACGATAAATGATCATCGGTTAGATTGGTTCGTCCTATAAATAATATCGCATGATCGACATAAGTCAATAAACTAGTTGTAGAGGTTTGGTGATCGTCTATTGCAAGAACATGGAATTTTAATGAATCAGATAAAGAAATCGCCATCCCTTCATATAAAGGGGAAGATACGGCTTTTTTTAACTGATCTGTATGCTTAATATCATAAACTTGTTTAACATTATACATTTCCATTAGCCACGTTTTATTGTCTCTGTATGCAGGATCCTGATCAGTTATAATGAGTATTTCAATTTCTTTGACACCTAATTTAGCTAATTTATTTTCTAAATAATCCCTACTCTTTTCTGAACCGGAATTAATTAATGAATATTGATTGTGTTCATTTCGTACTAATGTAGCCTCACCATCTGGTAATTCTAAAAAATAAACAATTACATCTGCTTTATTTGAAAAAGATATGAGTAACGGGCTAATGATTAATAATAGATAAAAAGGTAAGTTGTTTTTCACATCTTTCACCACCTGGTTTTTATCTATTTATTATGATGCAAAATCAAGCTTTACATACTAAAGCCAGTTGCTCGCAATTTCTAATAATTCGTTTGTTCTACGATGAAAAATAGGGACATTAGGAATCGAATTTATAAATGCTTGTCCATAGTCTTTGGTCATCAGGCGATCATCACAAACAAATATAATCCCTCGATCAGATTGCGAACGAATCAATCGACCGAATCCCTGTTTAAATCGAAGCACTGCATTCGGCAATGACAAGGATAAAAACGGGTTTTGCCCCTCTTGTAGTAGTAATTCATGCTTCTGTTTGATAACAGGATGATTAGGTGAGTCAAATGGTAGGCGTACCATGACAATACAGGATAAATCGCTCCCGGGTATATCTAATCCTTCCCAGAATGCATTTGTCCCTAATAAAATCGACCGATTAAGGCTTTGAAAGTTCTTCTTTAATCGTTCATGACTACCACTTGAAATTCCTTGGGCAATAAGTATATAGTCATCATCAAATAAGTCGCGCAACAAATAATAGGCCTTACGCAATAGTTCGTAGGAGTTAAATAAAATTAACATTCGTCCATTAATTGCATTAGCCAAAGTAAATATAGCTTCACATGTCGCCTCAATAAAAGGATCTAGATCATTGTATTCCGCAATTGGAAAATCATTTGGAATTAACAATTTTACTTTATCCTGATAAAGATAAGGTGATGATACTTTACGTTCAATCATTTCTTTATTTTCCATTCCAATCTGACGCTTGAAAAATTCAAAGTGTCCTGAAACGGATAATGATGCACCCGTCAATACTATACTATTCATCTTATCAAATAAAGACTGTCGTAAAAACTGTGCGGTATCAATGGGGTGTTGATATAAATAAACAGCATTTTGTGATCCAGCTCGTTCGATTTCAATCCAATTAACGCTCTTATTAATTGCATCACGATTAAAATAATCCCGTAAAGTAATTTTTATATTTGTTAGTTCTTGAATAAAATGGACTTTTTTTGTTTGTTGGTAATTTTCTAATGTCACTTGATTAAGTGATTGAATTAAATCATGAATTGTAAATTGTAATCTTTCAGCCATTTCAATTACGACGATCCAATCAGAATGATCTTCATAATCAATCATATATTGATATCTACCCTGATCATTTTTATTGGTCACCTTCTTACGATCCTTATTAACTAGATGATAGAGATATTGATAAAATAATTCATTTTCTTCTATCGACAAAGTCACTAATTGATTTAATTTCGATTTGTAATCATGATTTTCTAATTGTAATTGATCAAGAAATTGTCGGATTGCTTTGAGCTTTTTATGACTCGATAAATAATCTAATTGTAAACCAAACCGATCAGCAACAACATGTTCTAAGTGATGTGCCTCATCGATAATGATTTTAACATTCTTATTAATAAAATCGTCTTCTCTGAACATTGAATCGGTTAATAATGAATGGTTGATAATTAATAACTCAGCCTGTTCAGCTTGCTGTTTAGCTGTTTGATAATAGATATCTGCCTGATCCTCCTGTTTGGATATAGAAGAAAGGGCATTATAAGCTGAAATGCGTTTGAAAAGCCGATAGCCACCTGAAGGCAATTGCACTTCGTCAATATCACCAGTATTTGTTTCAGTTAACCAAACCATAAGGATAGCCTTGGTTAAAACTTCATCATAATTATGACTAGGATCATATAGAGCTTGACTAAACAATGCCAAGTTTAAATAATGCTGTTGCCCCTTTAAAACCGCGACTTGGCAATCAAAGGGTAAAGCATGTTTTAATTGATTCCACTCCTGATTATATAGTTGCTTCTGTAATTGATTTAAATATGTACTAATAATGACTTTTTCATGATGATGAACAGCATGATAGCATGCAGCAATAAGATAAGCTAATGTTTTGCCAGCCCCAGTCCCCGCTTCAATGATTGCATGTTGATCACTTTGAAAGGCATGATAAATATACTCAGCCATTTCTCTTTGACCTGGCCGATCTTCAAATTTAGAAAATATATTTTTGAATGGGGTCTCCTCAGAAAATAATAGGTCTAACAATTCACCAAATGAATCCCTTGTTTCTATATGAGTTAATTGTTCTTGTTCGATAGGTTTATAGGCAAGGTTATATGCGTAATTAAAGGATTTATTCAACTCATATTTCATTTCAGTTTTATCACATTGATTAACTAAAATTGTATTTAAATCACTTTTCAGATTAGGTTCTAGAAAGATTAACTGTCTGATCGTCGTTAATGGTAATTTATTCAGCTTATTGAGCAAATGATCTAATATCTTCGCTGTTACATACGCATCTGATAATGCCCGATGGGGATCATCATGTTTTAGATCGAGCCATTCGGATAACTGTGCGAGTTTAAAACTAGGTGCTTGTGGTAATAAAATTCTACTTAATTCAACCGTATCAATAACAGGTTGTGTGATTGGTGATAATCCTGCCTGTTTTAATTCATAATTAAGAAAGCCTAGATCAAACGGAACATTGTGTGCTACAAAATAAACTTGATCAAAATAAGCATAAACCTCATGGGCAACCTCGGCAAATGTAGGTTGGTCAGCTACCATTTCATTTGTAATACCAGTTAAGTAACTTATAAATCTAGAGATATGTTGTTCTGGATTTATTAATTGATTATACTGTTGGACAATCTGACCGTCTTGATAAATAACAATTGCAATTTCAATAATCCGGTCACCTTTATTTACTAAGTTCCCTGTTGTTTCTAAATCAACGACAGCAAATTTATTCATTCTATATCAGCTCCATCTTTTATCCCACCTTAACAAGCCGTCAGATCTCACTATGATAGGTCATAAATGGCATATCAAGTAGCATAAAAGTATCTTCACCCTTCGATGAAGGACATTTTCATAGCGAATCATATCATCAATAGTCATATTAATTGTTGATTGATAAGCAGGGGCAATCCTTCCTATAGAATCACCAATTAAAAATCATATCGATCTCAGCTTTTTTACTGTTTTTTTCAGATGGACAATCCTAAGCTATGATCATCGTAATTTTTTATCATTTTAGAAAAACAAATCTAGTCTTCAAGCCTTTCGACCTCCGAAAACCAATCGATTTTAGCTGAATAAAGTTTTTGTTTTTCCTGTTTTTGATTCTCAACAATTAATGTGCCATCATAATCAATGCCACGGAAAATACCCTCGTTAACATTGCCATTAACTGTGTAACGAATTGTTTCACCCAAGCGATAAGCATATGCTAACCATTTCCTTCTGATTGGTTCAAAACCATTTGCTAAGTAATCATGGTAACTTGCTTCAAAGTTTGTTAATATCTCTTGAATAATCTCTTGCTTTTGATAAGTTTCCCCTGTTTCGATTTTTAACGACGTGGCAATAGTCTTGATCTCATGGTTAAGATCCTCTACTGATTGATTAACATTTAAACCAATCCCAACTACAACATGATGAATTTCATCATGTTCTGCTTGCATTTCAGTTAAAATACCAGCAATCTTTTTGTCACCAATTAAAAGGTCATTTGGCCATTTAATTGATGGCTTAATTCCTGTTACATTTTCAATTGCTTGCGCAACAGCTGTAGCCGTTAATAGGGTAAGTTGTGGTGCTCTAGTTGGTATAATCTTTGGACGAATAACAAAACTAAACCAAATCCCATCAGTATGATCAGAATGCCATTTATGCCGAGATCTTCCCCTACCTGCCGTTTGTCTTTCGGCCACAATAACAAGACCTTCTTTTGCTCCTAATTGAGCTTTTTCCATAGCAAGACCTTGGGTAGAATCAAGTATAGGATAATGTTCTAATTCCTTCCCAAGCCATTTAGTATTTAAACCCCAATATAATGTATTCTCACTCACTTTATTGGGTTGAGTGAGTAAACGATAGCCCTTATTTGGGACGGCCTCGAATTTATAGCCATCTTCCTCTAATTGTTTGATCTGTTTCCAAACAGCCGTTCTAGATAGTTGTAATTGCTCTGAAAGCCATTGTCCTGATACAAAAGATTCAGTATGACTAGATAGCAATGAAATTAGTTTTTCTCGGGTGGATGACACGATAATAGCCACTCCTTTATCCGATCTTTGTCATTAATTAGTTTATTTTCAATAATGCCGCGTTCAATATCTTGCAAATATTTCTTTAGCCATTCTCCCTTTGGACGATTTGGATATAAAGCAACTAGGTCATAACCATTTAGTTGAATTTCCTGACGATTTTTTATGGGCAATTGATGATCAATTTCGATTATCTGCTTTTTACTAATCGAGTGACCTAAAAAGTGCTCGACAAGTTGAATGAAACTGTTTATTAGCGTTTCTGGTAGTCGATAGACTAACCAAGGCGTTAAACCATCTCGCTCATATTGGTCAACTAGCTCCACTAACAATTCACCTTTTTTTAATTCTTTATTCGCTAAACGGTAAGTTTTACACCATTGTTTAATCGTTATTGTCCGATCAACACTTAGATATAAATAAGAAAAAACATCAACCAATTGATTAAATGGTTTCTCAATGACTAATAATTGATTTGTCAAGTTAATATTGTCTTTGAAAATTGGTAAATATTTAAATAAATCGCTTTGGTATCCATACCAAATTGCCTTTTGTACCGCTTGTCCACTAAATAGTTTATCTAATTCAATTGTCACGCGTTCAATTGACAGTTTTTCAATCAGGGCTATAGTTGCTTTCATATCATGCCAAGTTAGGCGATCAAGTTCAAAATTCAGTTGACTAACAAATCGAATTGCACGAAGGATTCTTAATGGATCTTCATGAAAGCGTTGAACTGGCTTACCAACAGCCCGAATTAATTTGTTGTTTAAATCCTCTTGTCCAGCAAATGGATCGATAAATAAGCCTTCGCTGGTCAAAGCAATTGCGTTCATTGTAAAATCTCGCCTTGATAAGTCAAGATAAATAGACTGCACGAATTCAACTTGATCAGGATGGCGGAAATCAGAATATCCTTTCTCTGATCGAAATGTTGTCACTTCATATGACTGATTTAAATAACGAACAATCACTGTTCCATGTTCAATCCCCACTGGAATAACTTGTTCGAAAATGGTTTGAATCTCTTTCGGTGTCGCCGAAGTTGCAATATCAATATCATTGATCGGCTGATTCAACAAATAATCACGGACAGCACCACCAACAAAGTATGCTTGAAAACCAGCACGCTGAATCTTCTGAATAACTTCCTTTGCTAATTCAAAATCATCTTTGTTCATTTTTTACTCTTGTTCATCTTGAAGCAGTTCGCGCCAATTCAAGAAACCTGCTTCTAGTGCTCGAATCATAACTTCAGCTCCAGCTAAATTCGTTACTAAAGGGATTTGATAAACATCGCATAAGCGCATTAAGGCACTAATATCAGGCTCATGTGGTTGAGCTGTTAAGGGATCTCTAAAAAAGATGACCAAATCCATTTTATTATCTGCAATTCTAGCCCCAATTTGTTGATCGCCACCAAGTGGACCCGATTGAAAGCGATGAACGGATAATCCGGTGGCCTCAACTATTTTTTTCCCTGTTGTTCCAGTTGCAAATAATTCATGTCGACTTAAAATGTGTTGATATGATATAGCAAATTGAATAATCGCTTCCTTCTTCTTATCATGAGCAATGAGCGCAATTCTCATTAATTGTCATCTCCTTTTTCTTTAATTATATTACTTTTAGTCTATCATTAAATGTTCCAATCCATAAACCAATTCTGTCAATTGCATAACATGATCAATGGCAAATTTAATTCCAGACATAAATGATTCGCGATGAAATGAATCATGTTTTATTGTTAAGTTTTCACCAGGACCAGCAAAAATCACTTCCTGATGCGCGACTAATCCAGGTAAGCGTACGCTATGGATTCTCATTCCATCAAAATCAGCACCTCTAGCACCAGTCATTATTTCTTCTTCTTCTGGATGCCCTTGTTTTTTAGAAGAACGATTCTCTTGAATTAATTCCGCCGTTTTTATGGCTGTTCCTGAAGGGGCATCGACCTTTTGATCATGATGTTTTTCGATAATTTCAACATCTGGGAAAAATTTCGCTGCCCATTTTGAGAATTGCATCATCAATACAGCACCCATGGCAAAGTTAGGGGCAATAATCCCACCTATTTGTTTTTCAATTGCTAACTCAGATAGATCTTTAATTTGTTCCGCTGTAAAACCAGTTGTACCGACAACTGGGCGAACACCGTTTAGAAGGGCCGCCTTTGTATGTTTATAACCTGCCTTAGGGCTAGTTAAATCAATTAAAACGTCTGGTGATACTTCTTTAAAGCAAAGATTAATATCATTATAAAAAACGGCATCTGACTTTATTAAGCCTTCAACGTCACTTACCTTTTTGCCTGTATTTCTTTTATCTACACAGCCAACTAATATCAAATCTGGTTGTTTGTCAATCATACGCAATGCTTCACTTCCCATTTTACCACTAGCACCCGCTACGACAACTTTTATTTGATTCACTATCTTTCACGCTCCGTTTCTATTTTTGTCCAACGATTCTTATCCCGTGTTTCAATTTTTGTCATTGATTGGTCAAAGGCTTGTGCTAAATCAATATTAAGCGAATTTGCAAAGGTCAGCATGACAAAAAACAAGTCACCTAATTCATTCTCAATCGTGTTTTCTTCCTCACTGTCCTTTTTTGGTTTTTCACCATAATAATGATTTACCTCTCGGGCGAGTTCACCAACTTCTTCAGAAAATCTCGCAATCATAGATAAAGGGCTAAAATAACCTTCCTCAAATTGTGAAATATATTTATCAACACGTGCTTGCATCATACGAACATCGTTATGTTTTACCTTTGACATCTTCCAACCTCACTTCTCATTTTTATCCCTTCAACCTAACTGATTTTTTAATACATTTCTATTATAGCCATCATTTTTATTATTGTACAAAAAAAGACATGATCTGACAACGGTCAGACCATGTCTTTCTTTTGATAAAAAGCTGCCTATCTCCCTAATCCCTTTAGCTATCCTTCTTTAAAATCATCATTATCATTTATAATTTTGTTTACTTTTGGTGCTGATTGATGAGACCGACTAGATTGATACAATTTAAACATTGCATAACTTAAACAGACAATGATGAAAGCAAAAATAATTAATGCTGCATTTAATAATTCAATTCCTTGAAAGGCATCATCTATTGCGGTTTGTTTACTCGAAACGAAGGCAAGAAAATGATTCACTAATCCAAGCATTTGAATAGCCTCCCATGTTTTTGTTATAGCCTATTCAAATAAACCCGAATCAGTGTTTCATCAATAAATAGTCATCCTCCTTTTCTTAATAGATAAATAATAAGCCAATAAAATGGAAATAATACTTAACCAAAAAGTAAAATAACCTATTTGATTTATATATAAGTCTAACGAATAGTAACGCGGCATCATCATAAAAACATAATCTATAAAATCATTATGTAATGTCCAAATAGCAGTAAGAACCAAATGTTTTAACTTAAATTTATAGATTGGGGCGTACAGTAAGCCTTCTATCGCCATCGCTCCATGTGAAGCAATCAGCATATATCCTTGTAGCGATAAATCTCCTTCTATGATGAGTACAAGTATATTCATGATAACTGCCCAAACTCCATATTTAAATAAGGTAACCATTGCTAGTGCCTCAATATAAGGTACATGTCGACCAAATAGATAAAAACCTAAAAAAAGTGTAAAAAATAAACTTGCTGTTGGACTATCAGGTACGAAAGGAAGAAAGATAGTTGGTGTGGAGGCAAGTTGATCTCCATACCAAATATAGCCATAAATAGTTCCCAATAAATTAATAATGAATAGACAAATTAAAAAATTTCGATCCTTTAAGATTGAATATAGCCAAGACATAATTACAAATCCTTTCAAAGAAAATATTAAAAATAAACTTCTCATAAATGATGTTAATTAATTTTTCATCTTTCTCTGAGTATTAGATGGACAGATTGGGGTTTATTTACTGTTGATCCAGCTTTTTAGTTGATGGTTCCTCTATCGGATTGAAGGAAGGTTATCAGTCAATCAACTTGCTATAAAGCAATGCCTAATCTAAAAATAACCTATGAGAAATGACCATTTAATTTATAACAATTATACCAAGCTTTATATATATGTAAACTCTCCCGGATTCATCTAATGCCTGATCAAATTAACTCTGTCAATACAGTTTTTAATCATTATCTATTCTCATCTTCTCCACAAAAAACTGTCTAGAATTTCCCAACTCTAGACAGTTTCAACTTCCATTTACCGTTCGTGAGAAGCTTTTTGCGATACGATAACATTTGGGGACTGTATCTGAGGCATAATTAATCGGCGCAAAAGCCAAGAAATAACTTACTGGAGCATTTTTGTGGTTATCCGTCTCAACGAAATGTTTGTATCCCTTAAACTCTGTAAATTTAGTTTTAGTGGGTTGATCATTAACCCAGCATAATAATCCACCTATTGATCATCTATAAATAATCGATCCGCATCATAGTCATCATTGAGCTTTTTTAATCTATTTGCATAATGTATAAAACGCTTACGATCTTGATGATCAAGTGCATAGTCAACTTTATCCATCAATTGTTTCTTTTCAGCTTCAAATAAGGTAAAATTTAAAAATTCCTTAGCCAATTGTTTTTCTCTCTTTGTAATAAAAAAATCATCAGGTAAAAAAGGATTATCCTCTAATACGGCACTATACTCTGCGCTTTGATGTGAGTTCTTAAATGACAATTGAATATATATTGGCTCATGGCGATTTAAACGGATATCATGAAATGACTTTTCTGCATCTGTCGTCACAATATGATCTTTATAAAATCGGAAAGCTACTTCAGAAGAACATTGTGTTGAAATAATCATCCCTCGCGGGCAAAAACGCGCCTCCCTAATAAAGTGGACATTATTCAATAAACTGTCATGATTGATTAAATAATTTAATATCCAGACACTTTCTCGTTTTTTCAACTGATAATGTGCTAAAAACCAATTGATAAATACTTTTTTATCTTGAATCGATATTGACGTACTCAACATCTCCCCTCCTATTCATTAGGAAAGTTACCACATCTGTTAATCAAATATATTTCATAATCACCTAACAACATATCAAGTAAACCTTCACTGGCCCGAGATCCATTTGGTGTTAGATGAGTGAATCGGGCTTTTCTGACTGCTAACCCCTGCTTATAATCCTCTACAGCTAGATGAGGAATGCTGTGCTGGTGTTATATTTCAGGAAAGCCATGACATTTTATTTCTAGCTAGCCCCTATCTACCACACTTCAATCACTTGACTAACTAAAGTTAAACCGTGTAACGGATTAATATTATGACTAAACACTCATCCTTTTAATTAGATATAGATATTATGAAATGAATTCAATCATTAAGACGTGCTAAATAATTTTCTATCTCTTCATCACTTGGCTCAATCGCTAAGTATCGATTGAAAATTTGAATCGCTTCTTTTTTTCTACCCTCCTCAACTAAAAAGTAACCATACGATTTAAGAAAATCACTATCAGCTTTAAAATCCAGATATGCTTCTTGGTAAAATTGTAAGGCTAAACTATAGTCTTCTTGTTCCTCATAAGCTTTAGCAAGCTCCCATTTATAATATCCATCTTCTTCGCCTTGTTCTATAATATGAGTGAGAAGTTCAATTATTGCTTCAAAATCACCATCAGAGCGATAATTTTCAATCAAGTATAAAATGCCGTCTTTAAATCCTGGATCTATAACAACTGATTCGCGTGCGTACCGATAGCTTTCCTTTATTTGACCCATTCGTCTTGCCAACGAAGCGGTTGTTAATAATAATTCTTTATTCAATGGATCTAATGTTAAACCTGTTTTTGCCGTTTCATAGCCTTGTTCAATTAAACCTTCTTCTTCATAGGCTTCAGCTAAATAATTATACACAGAAGCAAATTCTCGATCCTGTTTTATTAATTCTTCCCACACTTTGATCGCAATATCTAGTCGATTTGCTCGATAAGCTATAAAGCCATAGCGAAATAAAATATCCGGCTCATCGCTAGCTGTATTTTTATAATATTCAAGTGCGTCTTCAAACTTTCCTATCGCTGCTAAAGATTCAGCTAAACGAAGCGAAAGGTCAACATCCGCCACCTGATCAACTTGATGATACACCTTCTCATAATGAAAAAGAGCATCGTTATAATTTCCAAGTGAAAAGGCTAATTCGCCTTGGGCAAAATCAATCAAATAATCATCTGGGGCTAATTGTTTAGCTTCAATTAACTTTTGTTCCGCAACTTCAAATAACCCTTGAGATTGATACAAATCAGCTGTAATTATTAATGCAGCAAGATAAGCTTCACTTGATGAGTCAATCGATTGTAATTGTACCAACGCGAGCTCATCTTCTTCTAAATCTATATATATTTCGGCTAAGGCCAGTTGAATATCTGCTTCTTCTGGATATTGCTCCAGTAAGGATTCAAGGATCGATCTAGCATCATTCAACAATCCTAATTGGATAAACAGATCAGCAATCATCACTAATTCATCATCATTAGCTTTCCTGATATATTTACGTAATATACTTACTGCTTCTTTTAATTTATCTTGTTCGATTAACTGGACAGCTTGATCAATTGTATTCATACTTATAACAACCTTTCAAAAGAAAACTTAGAATAGCTTAATCATAACGAAATATAGGACTGATTTCAATTTATTGAAAGGAGAAATAAAGTGAACCTTCACTCAGTGAGGGTTCACTTTATTAATAGCTAGCAATTTTATTTCGATTGCAATGCGTTCAAATCGTCAAAAAAAGTAGGGTATGAAATATTAATGACATCTGGATTTGTTAATATCACATCTTCTTGACAGATCAAGGAGGCAATTGCAATCATCATCCCAAGACGATGATCACCATCAGAATCCACTTGTCCACCAATTAAGGTTGTTTCACCTTCAATGATCATACCGTCAGGCGTTGCTTTAACTTTGGCTCCTAGCGTATTTAAGATATTAACAACACTTGAAATTCGATCCGTCTCTTTGTATCGAAGTTCTTCCGCATCACGAATCCTCGTGATTCCTTTTGCTTGTGTTGCTAATAAGGCGAGAATTGGTAATTCATCAATCATACGTGGAATAACGTCACCTGCTACATCAACACCAACTAGTTCAGAATAAGTGATTTTTAAATCACCAATACTCTCTCCACCAACCTGCTTTGTTTCAGTAATGACAATATCTGCATTCATATGCTTTAAAACATCTAAGATACCTATTCGGGTAGGATTTAACCCAACATCTTTGATCGTTAATTCACTTCCAGGAATAAGTAGGGCTGCTACAATAAAGAAAGCAGCTGAAGAAATATCACCAGGCACTTCAATATCTGTTCCAGTTAAAGTTTGTTTACCTTGTACAGTTACTTTATTTCCTTCAATCTTGATCTTCCCACCAAAAGCAGTCAGCATATTTTCAGTATGGTCACGAGTTTTGATCGTTTCAATAACGGTGGTTTCACCATTTGCTAATAAACCAGCTAGTAACACACCTGATTTCACTTGAGCACTTTTTACTGGTGGATAAAATGTAATACCATCTAAAGATTGACCACGAACCGCAATCGGTAAATAACTGCCGTTACTACGCCCATCAATTTGTGCACCCATCTTTAATAAGGGATCCCGAATACGATCCATCGGGCGGGCCGTTAGTGATTGATCTCCAAATAAGGTAGTGTGAAAAGGTAGTCCAGATAAGAGTCCTAGTAATAATCTTGCAGTTGTACCAGAGTTACCTAAGTCAATTGGTATTAGTGGTTCTTTTAAACAATCAAGTCCTTCACTTTCAATTATAACTTCTTCACCTTTTTGCTTAATCTCTACTCCCATTGCCTGAAAAGCCTTTATAGTTACTAAACAATCTTCACCATTTAAAAAGTGAGTAATTGTTGTCTTTCCTTTAGCAAGTGAACCAAAAATAATCGCTCGATGTGAAATTGATTTATCGCCAGGCACCGTTATCGTTCCTGTTAAAGGTGATTTTATAGGACTTAAATGAATCTTTTTCATACAATATCTCTCCCTCTATTAGTCAAGCGAACATTCGTAACCATTTTTTATGAGAATTCTATGACTTGCTAATTGATCGTCCTTGGTCATCAAACTTAATCTTAGGACACCAGTAATTCCATCGCGTATTTCTAGAATTTCTATATTCTTTATACTGATTTCTTGACTAGATAGGAGCTCAACTACATTCAAAATAGCACCTGCTTGATCAAAAATATCAACGAAAATATCATAAAATGCAGGGATAGCCCCTCTATTTGTTCGATCTAATCCATCACGGTACTCGCGCGCTTGTTCTAAATAATGATACATCGTTATTTTATCATTGCTTTCTAATAAGGCTTTTAAATCTTGCATTTCATTAATCCAGTCATGAAGTAATTGAGCTAAAATTGTTTTATTTTGGAAAAATATATCTTGCCACATCGCTGGATCACTAGATGCGATTCGAGTAATATCGCGAAACCCCCCAGCTGCAAGAGTTGGAATTTTATCGTGTTTCAATTGCCAGCTCTTTGCCTGTTGGACTAAGGAGGAAGCAATTAAATGAGGGAAATGTGAGATAACACTTGTCATTTCATCATGTTCAAGTGGATTTAAAGTCATAAATTTAGACTTTGTACTAGACAATATACTTTTTAACTCTGCCACCGACTCATCACTAGTTCTTTTTGTTGGTGTTAAAATATATATTGCATTCTCGAATAAATGACCTTTTGCAGCTTCAATTCCCTGTTTATGCGATCCAGCCATTGGATGTCCACCGATAAAGGTAACATGATCTGACTGAATTGACTCTGCTACCTCCATGATATTAGATTTTACAGATGATACATCAGTTATAATAATTGGCTTGTCAAAGGAAACGGTTTTAATTCGTTCCAATAAAGCGATTGTTTTAGATACTGGAGCGGCTAATATACAAAAATCTACGGTTTTTATAATGGCTTCAAAATTTGTGCTAATTTGATGAACAATTTTTTTCTCGAGGGCATAAGACAATGATTTTTGATCGATATCGTAACCAATGACATGATGATCAGAATGTTCAGTTATATTTAATGCTAGGGACCCACCAATTAACCCTAGTCCCGCAATTAATATTTTCTTACTCACTAATGCCATCCTCCGTATATTTATCTAAAAACAACTTAATTTTATCTTGTAATTCTACCATGTCTTCTGAATTTCCGATCGTTATTCTTACACCATTTGGATGTCCTAAGGCTTCGCCCGATCTAACAATAAAACCATTCTTAATTAAATAATCAAATAGAAGATCCCCGGACACCGGTAATTTGACAAAAACAAAGTTAGCTTCAGAATCATAGTATTCTAACCCTACCTGATCTAAAAAGAGCGTAAAGGTCTGTTTATTCTTAATAGTCTCCTCAACAGTTCGCTTAACAAAGTCACTATCTTTATAAGCGGCTATCGCTGCTTGTTGAGCTAATCTTGTTGTATTAAAAGGTCCCCTAGCTATATTTAATGCTTCAATAATCGACAAACTAGCTATACCAAAGCCTACCCTTAATCCAGCTAAACCGTATACTTTAGAAAAAGTTCTTAAAATAATTAAATTAGGGTATTTATCTAATAGATTAAGTGTATTTGGTTTATCCGAAGCTACTGCATAATCATGATAAGCTTCATCTAAGACAACGAGAACATCTTTTGGACATTGTGTTAAAAAGTTCTGTAAAGATTGATCATTAATCAAACATCCTGTTGGATTATTGGGTGAACAAAGCCAAATTATTTTAGTCGATTGATCAACTTCTGATAACATTTTTTGCAAATCATGATAACCATTGATTAAAGGGACTTCCTTAACGCTCGCACCTTGAATTAAAGCATTGTGTTTGTACTGTGGAAATGTCGGTCTAGCAATAATTGTATTTGTGCCTGGCTCTAAAAAAGTCCGACAAATAATATCAATTAGTTCATCTGCACCACATCCAAAAACAAGTTGATCACGTTCAACCCCTAAATCTTCACTAAGTATATCTCTTAGTTCAGTAGCATAACCATCTGGATAGATCTCAAAATGATTGGCTTCTTGTTCTATAACTTGATCAACCTTATTTGAATAACCAAATGGGTTTTCATTCGATGCTAATTTTACGATTTTCTCAAGCCCGTATTCCCGCTTAACGTCCTCTGTTTGCTTGCCTGGTTTATATGGCGACATCTCTTTAAATATACCTTTCGCTTGCACTGACAACCCCTCCAATTATTCAAATAAATCTGGTCTTAATGTTCTAGCTTCATGATGATAGATATGCTTGATTTGCTCTTGTTTAAGCTCTGTTTCTACAGTCATCATGATCCGTACGCAACGTGGTAAACCGTTAGGAACATCAATTTCTTGCATACACATAACAGGTACATATTTCCATCCTGGTAATTCTCTAATTGGTTTAGCAGGAAAAGTCGCATTTAAATCTGTTGTCACTGTAACGAGTACAGATGTAACATCTGATGCGGAAATTTTATTTTGTTCGATCATTTCTAAAACTAACTGACGTGTATTGTCAATGATTTCTATAGCGTCATTTTGACTTACTGTTGTCGCTCCTCTTATTCCTCTAATCAATGATGATTCAACTCCTGTAAAAAATCTTCTAACCAAACCGTAATTTTATGATCATCAAATTGTTTGATCATTGGTTTGCCTAAATCTTTTAATAAAACCATTGTAATCTTTTGATCCTTCACCTTTTTATCGCGTTTCATACGTTCCACTAATTTTGCCACTGATAATTGTGGAAGTCGAGTTGGATATTGGTTATTTATTAGCCATTGATAAAGCGCGTCATAAGGTAATTGGGACTTATAATACTTTTCACTAACTTGGAGGGCAAATAACATCCCGATTGCGATTGCTTCTCCATGTGTGATTTTCCCATAACCAAGCTCAGCCTCTAAAGCATGACCTAATGTATGGCCAAAATTTAAATACTGACGAATATTTGTTTCACGCTCATCTTGTTCGACAATATTTGCTTTTACTTCAATGCCTCTTAATAAGTCCTGCTTTAAATAATTATCATCCAAAGGTTTATTCAAATCAACTTGTTGTAATTTCTCCCAAAAAGGAGGTTCATTAATCATACTATGTTTAACAATCTCAGCATAACCAGACCTCACTTCAGTAAATGGAATGGTGTGCAGTGTCTCAACATCATAAATTACAGCTACTGGTGGAAAAAAACACCCGATCAAATTTTTCCCTTCTGGATGATTAATAGCTACTTTCCCTCCAACACTGCTATCATGTGCTAATATCGTTGTTGGCATTTGGATAAAATCAATTCCTCGCATAAAAGTTGCTGCAACAAAACCTGCTAAATCACCAATCATTCCACCACCTAAGGCAATAATTAGCCCATCTCGATCTAAACCAGATCGAATTGCCTCTGTCATAATATCAAAGTAGAACCGCATACTTTTTGAACCTTCACCTGCTGGAACAACTGTATAAGTCACATGATAATCCTTTTCAATAGATTGAATAACATCATCCAAGTAGAGGGGTTCTACATTACTATCCGTAATAATAAATATTCGACTATATCTTTTCGTTAAAAAATCCAGAACATGATGTCTTAATCCTTTACCAATTGTGACATCATATTGTTTTGTACTTGTATGAACAGTTATTTTTTTCATTAGAAGCACCTTACTTCCTCACGATATTGATCAATGGCTTCCTTAAGTTTTGGAAATTGGTCATACGGAAATTGTTCTAAGATTGCTTTTGCTATTTCAAAAGCAACAACATGTTCCATTACAACTGCTGCTGCGGGAACAGCACATGAATCTGATCGTTCAATACTCGCATTAAAAGGTTCCTTAGTATCGATATCAATACTTTGTAAAGGCTTATAAAGAGTGGGAATAGGCTTCATAACGCCTTTAACGATAATTGGCATGCCTGAAGTCATACCACCCTCAAAACCACCTAAATTATTCGTTTTTCGTGTATAACCACTTTCTTCAGACCAAGTGATCTCATCATGAACCTGGCTACCATTCCTTCTCGCTGCCTCAAAGCCAATCCCAAATTCAACTCCTTTGAAAGCATTAATACTTTGAACCGCAAAGGCAATCCGTGCATCTAGCTTTCGATCATAGTGAACATATGAACCGATTCCAGCAGGCATCCCCTCGACACATACTTCACAAATACCTCCGATAGAATCTCCTTCCTTCTTTGCTTTATCAATAGCATCCATCATCTTTTGTCCTGCCTCTGAATCAAGACAACGGACAGGGGATTCTTCAGAGATTGCAATTTTTTCTTCAATCGTTAAATCTGTTGAATATTCAGCTTTAATACCAGCTATTTCATTAACATAACCAACGATATTTATTCCTAAATTATTCAATAATACTTTAGCTACAGCACCCGCAGCAACTCGAGCAGCTGTTTCGCGTGCTGACGATCGTTCTAGAATATTTCTCATATCACGGTGCCCATATTTAATCGCACCATTCAAATCTGCATGTCCAGGTCTTGGGCGGGTGACGACACGTCGTAAACTTGCATCTGGCTCAATCGGATCTTCACCCATGATGTCCTGCCAATGTTTAAAATCATCATTTTTAATAACTAGGGCAATTGGTGAACCCAGCGTATAACCGTGACGAACTCCACCAACAATATCAACTAAATCTTTCTCAATTTGCATCCGTTTTCCTCGACCGTGCCCTTTTTGCCTTCTTAAAAGCGATTGATTAATTTGATCACTTGTTAAAGGCAATAATGCTGGTACACCTTCGATAATCGTTGTTAATTGCTTTCCATGTGATTCACCAGCCGTTAAATAGCGCATCAACCTTCCCCCTCAATTATTCTTATATTTTTATTAATATAACACACCTTAGCACTTCTGTGTGCAATAAATTAATAGACAATTCCTTTTATTCAAACATTTTCAGTTTAAAAATAATTTATATGTAATTTACTTCCCTTAGATACAGTGAAACTTTAATCAGTGGGGGTATCCCAATTGATTATTAGCACCACAAGGGTATGACCTAAAGGCCCTTGAACCAATCGGGACCTTACTGTCAGTTGATCTCCCAACTTACAATCTTTACTTCCCTTCAAATGCTTGAAGCGGGAGTCTTACTGAAAATTATAATTATAAAAAAGAAACGTTCATAAATCATTCCGATTATGCTCGTCTCTTATATTTCATGACTTATACTTTTGATAGAAAAAAGTATCTAATAATCTGAGTTGATAAGCTTCGGGTGTGAAAATTTGTTCTGTACTCCCGACAAAAAATACTCCTTCATTAACTAAAGATTGACTAAATTTCTGATATATTTCTGTTTTTGCCTGATCAGTAAAATAGATAAGGACATTTCGACAGACGATTAAATCAAAACCCTTTGGATAGGGATCAGATAATAAATTATGCTTTTTAAATGTAATTACCTGCTTTAGCTTCTCATCTATTGTGTACAATGAATTGTCATAAGAAAAAAAGCGGTCTTTTAATGCCTTTGGTACTTCCTTTAATGCACGTTCTGTATAAATTCCTTGTTTTGCACGTTCTAATATTTTTTCATCAATATCGGTTGCTAAAATGGATACTTTGGACATATCCATCTTCTGACTTAAAATCATTGCGATCGTATATGGTTCATCACCAGTAGAGCATGCTGCACTCCATATTCTGATCTGTGATTTATTTTTGATTAATTCGGGAAGGATCTTTTCCTCCAATACCTGCCACCTCTTAATATTACGGAAAAACTCCGAAACATTGATGGTCATTTTATCAAGGAACTCATCCATCATATCCTGATCTTTATCAAGAGCTTGATAATATGTAGAAAAATCTTTAAAACCTCTTTTATCACGTAAGGATGTCAAGCGACGTTTCATTTGTACTTCTTTATATAAACTTAAGTCAATTTTTGTTTTTCTTTTAATCAATGTTATGAATTCTTGGTAATCTGACATGAATTTTTTCTCCTTCACTAGCTAACTAGTGCCTTAAGATAGAATGATATATATATTACATTTCAGTGAGTAAAACCTACAATTAGCTAACTGGGTATAAAAAATGAATGATCTAGCTTGCCTTAAACTTCCGGTCATTTAAGGCAATTGGAGAAAATCATGAATTAATTGAAGTTTGATGTTATCTAGTAAATATAACCTACTCAATAATTCCTTTTTCCTAAATAGCCAATTATCTGTAATAATATTTGTTTTTCTACTTGACTTGGTAATTGATTAACTTTTTTCAAGGCTTGGTTTAAATACCATTGACTGATTCGATAGGATTCATCAATCGCTTTTGTCTGTTTAATCTCTTCTATCGTGGGTTTTAAATCAACAGGGTAACCCATATAAAGTAGTTGAAAATGTTCTTTAATCTCATCATAAAGCTTTTTATCTTTAATCGCTAGAAGCGATGGTAACGTTAGATAGCCTTCTGCTAAATCCTGACCGTTTAATTTGCCAAGCTTTTGATTGTAATCAGTAAAGTCTAAGATATCGTCAATAATTTGATAAGACATCCCCAAATAATATCCAAACCAATACAAAGATTGTTGAATTGAGGTTGGTGCATTTGTCATTAGTGCACCTAATTGACAAGAAACAGCAATTAATCTAGCAGTTTTATTACGATTAACTTTTAAATATTTAGTCACCGAACAATTAATTTGATAGCGACTTTTCAGCTGGTCTATTTCACCCATGGATAGTTTATTTATTGTATCAGCAAAAATTTGATGCACATAAACGTTCTCAATTTCCGCCATCATCTCAAGTGCTTGAGCGAATAGATAGTCTCCAATAAAAGTAGCATACTGATTATTATAAGCCTCATGAATAGTTGTTATGCCACGCCTTAAAGGCGCATGGTCAATGATATCATCATGAATTAAACTAGACATATGAATTAACTCTATAGCGGCAGCTAATCGATAGGGTTTCGATTGACCTTCTTGACCAAAACAACTTGAGATAAGACATAATAAAGATCTTGTCCTCTTACCACCGGCTTTTGTTAGTTGAGTACTCAAAGTTTTAATTGGTTCTTCAGCTTGTGAAAAGGTCGCTAGTAAAATCTGATTAATTTGTTGCAAGTCCTCTTCTAGATATGCGTATTGTTTAGGTATATACATAGGATCAACCTCATACCGGTAATTACAATTATATAATAAACCCTGACTTTCCTTGTATAATCGAAGCGGAAGTCTTAAAGTCAGTTAGTCTGTGATGAAAGGGATTAATCAACTTTGTAATTTGGCTTTATTTGTGAAATGCTCTTTTAAGCAGATGTCAATAAATGTAGCTAAGTTTTGTAAATATAGTGGAATTTGTTTATTTATTTGAGTAAGTAATAATTGACTTTCCATTTGTAATATATCTAAATTAGAAATTTCGCGATCATTTACCTGCTTTAAATTCATATGTAACGATTTCCGTTCTGCCTCTAATAAATAATAATAGCCAACTTCTTTAATAAAAGCCTCCAACATATGTAGATCAAAGTAGCGGATGAGATGAAAAAGAAGCTTAAGCTCAATCTCAACCTTCTTTTTTAAATAAAGTTTATCATTAGGACGTTGTTGATGTATCACTTGAACTTTCAACTGGTTGATTTCTTTAATTGCTAGGGCTAATGAATGAATTAAACAAGGCTCATCATACTTAGCGACTAGAACATAGTACTGACTACTTAAATAATCGCCATTTAAGATCTGCCAAGCATTGGATATACAATGTTGATTTGCTATTTGCTGATGAATATCAACAGACATTTGTAATAAGGCAATGGCAGTAATTATATCTACTTGTTTATCTACTGGCCAATTTGATTGATTAATTAGTTTAATTACAATATCCACTCTAAAATCACTGGTTAGTTGCTGGTTATTTACTTCGATTCGATTAAGTAGATTTGTTAATTTATTTTGTACTAGTTGTTTAATCTCCATTACACTTTACCCCTTACCATATACCTATGATGCAATTGATATAAATAGATTTTCGTCCTAGTAAGCTATAAAGAGTCTATACTACCATGGCGAGATTGAACAGTTGCTTTTCCCTTTATTTTAATTGCGGAAGTATGATCAGTAAATTGAACGACTAATATTTCACCTTGATCTAATTTTTCAGAATGATGAAACTTAGTTGATTCACCTCTTGTCAAGCCGATAACCTGGACACCATCTTCTTCAGCTTTAATAATCAAAAAGTCCGATTCCATTTTAATCACCTATTTAAATTTATTTTAATCACTATAGATAAAGTGAAACTTCAATCAGTGGGAGACCTACAAGACCTAAGTCATACAGATCCTACCACAGAACCTAGTCAGTTTAAGCTGACTCCCCCCCACCCCAACTGATTTTTAGTACCACAAGGGGATGACCTAAAGTCCCTTGAACCAATCGGGCCGCTACTGTCAGTTGATCTCCACTTACAACTCTTACTTTCCTTCGGATTCTTCAAGTGGGAGACTTACTAACAGTTGCACTTCGATAAAGAAAATCATTGCGAAGTAAATATTTAGACTCATGTAATATAGACGTAAGTATGTACTATAACATCGTCACTCTCATCTACTTTAAACCCCTTAGACAAGCCTTACAACTTATTAAGGTTAAAGAAACACACCAGGCTATCATTGACCAGTGATCCCTAACTTTTCATTCGATGGATCCCCTTGTATGATTGAAGTGCGTGGCTTACAGTTAGTTCATTTGAAATAAAATAAAGAGGGTGCAATTAATGCACCCTCATCACGCCCTATGTAAAATATTATTTTACAATATCTTTAAGGGCTTTACCTGGTTTGAAAGCAGGAACTTTGCTAGCTGGGATTTCGATCTCAGCACCAGTTTGTGGGTTACGGCCTTTACGGGCAGCACGGTCACGCACTTCAAAGTTACCGAATCCAATTAATTGTACTTTTTCACCGTCTTTAAGTGAATCCATGATAGATTCTAAAACTGCATCAACAGCTTTAGTTGCGTCTTTTTTAGAAAGTTCACTTTTTTCAGCAACAGCATTAACTAGATCTGTCTTGTTCATGATATTCACCTCCTCCCGCATTTAAATTCTTGAAGCATAAGAACTTAAATGGTCTTAATCCATTTGTTCACAATATCGCTTGATTCTATACTTCGTATCACCAATTAATTAGGTGACAAAGCCTATAATAAACGAGTTTTTCTACAAATTCAACAAAAAATACAAGATTAATTAATTTTGTTTAAAATATCTAAGGAAAAAATTAATATTTTTCGGATAAATAATATTGGTAAAGACTGATAGATCAAGCTTTAAACAGTTAAATCGTAACATAGCTTCACTCACAATGCAACTTTTGTCACAAAATAAAAAACGACTTGATTTTCAAGTCGTTATAATATGATGGCGATCATTCCACCAGAACCTTCATTTACTATCTTTTCTAATGTTTCTTGTAACTTATGGCGGACATTTTCTGGCATTAATGTGATTTTCCCTTGTATCCCTTCTCGAACAATTGAGCTTAATGAACGACCAAATATATCTGATTGCCAAATAGACAGTGGATCATCTTCAAAATCTTGCATTAAGTATCTAACCAATTCTTCACTTTGCTTTTCAGTTCCGATAATCGGAGAAAACTCAGATTCCACATCAACCTTCACCATATGGATAGATGGAGCAATTGCCTTTAATCTAACACCGTAGCGAGAGCCTTGACGAATAATTTCCGGTTCATCTAAAGTCATGTCATTGACTGTAGGTGCAGCAACTCCATATCCTGTTTGTTTAACCATTGCTAGTGCATCAGAAATTTGATCATACTCTCTTTTTGCTTTTGCAAAGTCTTGCATTAACTCAAGCAAATGGTCTTTCCCTGTGATTTCCTCGCCAACAATTTCTTTTAATACTTGATCATATAAATGATTTGGAGCGTCCAAATCTATTTCAGCAATTCCTTCCCCCATATCAACTCCGTTAATTTTAGCTGAATCAATATAATCGTATTCAGTAAAATAGTTTACAACGCGATCGACATCTCGTAATCGCTTAATATCTTTCACTGTTTCTTGAATAGCCTCTTGATAGCTTGTTCTTAGCCAGTGATCTTCATTTAACACCATAACCCAGCTCGGTAAATTGACGTTAACCTCAAGTACTGGAAATTCATATAAAGCTTCCCTTAAAGCATTATAGGCATCTTCTTGATTCATTCCTTCTGCACTCATTGAAATAACTGGAATATCATACTGCTCATTTAATGATTGTCTCAGTAGCTCTGTTTCCTGGTGATAAGGCTTTGTTGAATTTAATATCATGATAAAAGGTTTTCCAACTTCTTTTAATTCATCAACAATCCGTTCTTCAGCTTCAAGATAGTCTTCACGAGGAATATCCCCTATTGTTCCATCACTAGTTACAACTACACCAATCGTTGAATGTTCTTGGATTACTTTTCTAGTTCCGATTTCAGCTGCTTCATCAAATGGAATAGGCTCTTCATACCATGGGGTATTGATCATTCTAGGTCCATTTTCATCTTCAAATCCCTGTGCACTTTCAATCGTATAACCAACACAATCAACTAATCTGACATTAACAGCTAATCCTTCATCGACTTCTAATTGAACAGCTTGATTCGGAACAAATTTAGGCTCAGTTGTCATAATTGTTCTTCCAGCTGAACTTTGTGGCAATTCATCTTGCGTTCTGCTTCGTTCTTCCTCATCCTCCATATTTGGTATAACCACATTCTCCATAAATTTTTTTATGAAGGTTGACTTTCCTGTGCGAACCGCCCCAACAACTCCAAGATAAATATCGCCATTTGTACGTTTCGAAATATCTTTAAATAGATCTACTTTTTCCACATAATCCCCTCCCGGTCTCCTTCAACATCGCAAAGTGCGATCTACTGACACTATGAGTCTATGATGTTGTCCCAATGGATTATGACAGCAGATTTAATAATATTTCTAAGATTACTTGTTTTAATCGATCAATAGAGATATATGCTTGATTTCTATTTTAATGAAAACATAAATAAAACCGAGATAGAAGGGGCTTTCTAACTCGGTTTGACTAAGATTAACACCCAGGAGCAACTTTAATGTGAGTACTGTGCATAATATTTTATGCAGTGGATGGTTTGATGTATAAACAAACACCCAGTCGATACTATTTTTTAAATTGTTGCCCTAAAGTATTGATATCCTTTGGAATTTTATTTTGGGTAATGGTTTGAACAAGTTTATCCTCTTTTTCTTTTGAAATTGGCTTATTGGCCAATTGACTTAACTGTTTAACAAGATCTCTTACTGTCTTTTCGTCGGTAAAATCAGCATTTTGAACGGAATTAGCCACGCTAAAGATTTCATCAGGCTTTATATTTGTTTTACTTTTAATTTGATTAAAAATATTTTTCTGGTTATCACTCACCTAGTTTCCTCCTTGCTTAACATTTTCATGATACTATATGCAAGGAGCAATTAACCTGTTCATCTTTAATCTCGACTATAATATTGTTTCAGTAGTCCATGTACTTCATCAATTTCATTTCGCTTAGTCCGTGTCATCAATTGTTCAACAATTTCACGAGGATCTGCATCTTCAAATAAGATTTTGTAAATACCAAATGTAATTGGCATTTCAATTCCTTTACTCTTTCCAAGCTGATAGGCTGCTTTTGCAGTCCTAACGCCTTCTACAACCATATTCATATCCTCTAAAATATATTCTAAAGTTTGCCCTTTGGCTAGTCTATAACCAGCATTCCAATTACGGCTGTGACGGCTTGTTGATGTAACGATTAAATCACCAATTCCAGTTAAACCCATGAATGTAAGTGGATCTGCTCCCATAACCGTTCCTAATCTAGCTATCTCAGCTAATCCTCTTGTTACAAGTGCAGCTTTTGCATTATCTCCAAAACCAAGCCCATCAGATATACCTGCCCCCAAGGCAATAATATTTTTTAAGGCGCCACCCAATTCAACACCTATGACATCATTATTTGAATAAACACGAAAACGATCATTCATAAATAAACTTTGGGCATGTAATGCAGATCGATTAGATCTGGATGCAGCCGTTACTGTTGTTGGATGGCCAACACTGACTTCTTCTGCATGACTCGGACCTGATAAAATCACAATTTCATCAAATAGATCTTCCGGAAGTTCTTCCTCCATAATCTCAGATACCCGTTTAAAAGATTCAGGTTCAATTCCTTTCGTACCATGAATAATAGTTACCTTGTGTTTAAGAACAACTTTAACTTGTTGACATACTGAGCGAATAGCTTGGGTCGGTAAAACAAAAACAACAGCCGAAACATCATCTAGTGCCTGTTTAAGGTTACTATAAGCTTTTAATTGTTTTGGAAGCACAACATCTTTAAGATAAGCTTGATTACGATGTGTTTGATTAATTTCCTTTGCTTGTTGTTCTTTATGTGTCCATAATCGGACATCATGACCATTTTCGCTTAAAACAATTGCTAGGGCTGTTCCCCAACTTCCAGCACCTAGTACTGCAATCTTCTCCATCATGTCATCTCCTAACTACGTGTTCTAGCAAATATTTTAATAGGGGTACCTTCAAAGCCAAATGCTTCACGAATCCTATTCTCTAAAAAGCGTTTATATGAGAAATGCATAAGATCTGGGTCATTAACAAATACAACGAATGTTGGTGGTTTAATTGCTACCTGAGTTGTATACAAGATCTTTAATCTTTTTCCGTTGACCGTTGGAGTCGGGTTGAACGCCACCGCATCCATAATTACATCATTAAGAACACTTGTTTCAACTCGTTTCGAATGATTTTCACTTACTAGACGTACTTTCGGCATTAAAGTATGAATTCGTTTGCTTGTTAATGCGGATAGAAAAATAATAGGGGCGTAATCCAAAAATTGAAAATGAGCTCGTACTTGATCTTCAAATTTCTTCATTGCTTGCTGATCTGAATCAACTGTATCCCACTTATTAACAACAATTACGACTGCCTTACCAGATTGATGTGCATAACCCGCAATTTTCTTATCTTGTTCAATAATACCCGTTTCGGCATCTATTAAGGTTAAGACAACATCAGAGCGCTCAATCGCTTTTAGAGCACGTAAAATACTATAACGTTCAGTAGCTTCATAAATTTTCCCTCGTTTTCTCATTCCGGCCGTATCAATAATCACAAACTCTTGACCATCAAAGGTGAAGGGTGAGTCTATTGCATCACGAGTAGTTCCTGCAATATTACTTACGATTACACGATCCTGTTGTAATATCGCATTGACAAGCGAAGATTTTCCAACATTAGGACGACCAATTACACTAAAATATAGTGAATCGTCCGCTTCTTGTTCTACTTCAAGATCGGGAAACAATTGAATAACTCGGTCAAGCATATCACCAAGTCCTAATCCATGGGTTCCTGATATTGGGAAGGGTTCTCCAAATCCAAGACTATAAAATTCATATATTTTTTCTCGCATTTCGGGATTGTCAATTTTATTAACAGCCAATACTATAGGTTTATTTGATTTATAGAGAATTTTAGCAACTTCTTCATCAGCAGCTGTAATTCCATCTCTACCATTTACAATAAAAATAATTACATCAGCTTCGTTTATCGCAATGTCCGCTTGTTCTCTCATCTGAACAAGTAATGGCTCATCACCTAATTCAATTCCACCCGTATCAATCAAATTAAATTCAGTTGTTAACCATTCAACTTTTGAATAGATTCGATCTCTTGTTACTCCCGGTGTATCATCTACAATCGATATTCTTTCTCCAACTAGTCGATTAAAAATAGTTGACTTCCCAACATTTGGCCTTCCAACTATCGCTACTACAGATTTCCGCATGAAAGGGTCATCCTTTCTATAATTTAATAAATATCATTATTTCCTACCATCTTCATTGGAATGTGATCAGATTCTCTTTCTCAATCAAAGACTGCATATAAAAGTAAATCTTCACTTCATTACATATTAACAAGAATTAAGTCTTTATTTGATCATTGATAGAATCAAGACCATTCTGTTACACAAGATAAATACTTCTCACTAACTCATATAGTTTAGCAAAACTATGCATTTTAAACAATCTTTTCTGCTAACTTTAAATCGTCTTATAACTAAATCTTAAATGATGAAAAAAGATCAGTAGCCATACCGCGATATAAAGTGAACTAAATAATGTGTTATCCCCAATAACCAGATGCCAATTAAGAATTCGAACATTATAAGCAAATAGCCATTCTCCTGTTAAACATGAAGTAACAAGTATGACCACTCGTTCTGTGTTTGATTTAACAAATATCAGAAGAAAAAGTACAAAGACAATTAAAATAAGAATAAAATCATTAACAAATAACCAAATTGGGCTTGTGATTAATAAATAGCGAAAACCAGTATACATTAAAATTAAACATAACAATAAATAATAATTAAAATAATGCATTGGTTTTAATAGAGTGATTAGCCAAAAAGCAATTAGACAGTAGAGATAGGGTATGGTAAAAGTGAATTCTGCTAAATTAATCTGGATATTAATCAAAATAATATTAAATAATAATCCAATGACAATTAATCTTTTAGTTCTAGTGGGATATGTGCTAAAAAAAGTGAAGATAACAACACCAAGCCAACTTAACCAATAATAGACCATTCTGAACCCTCCGTTTTCTAATTCAGTATGGCTATTATGCATAATTACTAAACAAAAAACATGTAGTTAAATATTCAACTACATGTTTTGATTTTTTATTCTTTTAATTTATCCAATTGATCACCGATTACATCACCGAAAGAAAAGCCTGACTCATCATCATCTCTTTCATATGTTTTTAATTCTTGTTGGTTTTTTTCGAGTTCTATCTCTTTAATACTTAAAGAAATACGCTTTTCTTTTTCATTAACATCAAGTATTTTTACTTCTACTTTCTGATCAACTTCTAAAACTTCTTGAGGGCTACCAATATGTTCAGTCGAAATTTGTGATATATGGACTAATCCTTCTACTCTTGGGAGTACCTCAACAAAGGCACCAAAATGAACTAATCGTTTCACTACACCTTCAACTACATCACCCGGTGTTAGTTTATCTTCAATATTTTCCCACGGACCAGGTAAAGTAGCTTTAACAGATAATGAAATACGCTCAGACTCGGGATCGACCGAAAGTACTTTAACTTTTATCGGCTCATCTTCCTTAACTACATCACTTGCATGATCAACATGTTCATGTGCCAACTCAGAAATATGAACGAGACCATCAATGCCTCCTAAGTCAACAAAGACTCCAAAATCAGTGATTCGGGCAACTTTCCCTTCAACAACTTGTCCCTCTGTTAAGCTTGATAATAATTGTTCCTTTTGAATGGCTTCTTCTGCTTCAACAACAGCTCGATGTGATAAAATAACACGATTTTTTGTTCGATCAAGTTCAATAACTTTTAACTGTAGACTCTTATTTAAATAGCTAGAAAAATCATCAACAAAGTGAACTTCTACTAATGAAGCTGGAACAAATCCTCTCACACCAACATCAACAACTAATCCACCTTTGACAATTTCTTTAACAGTTGCCTCGAACACTTCACCGGTTTCTAGTTTTTCTTCTAGTTCAATCCATGCCTGTTCAGTGTCAACTGCCTGTTTTGATAAAATCACTTCATCATCAGAAATTTTTTTTATTTTTAAAGTTAATTCATCATCCATACTTACAACTTCATTAGCCGTTTCGATATGAAGATTAGATAATTCATTGATCGGAACAATCCCATCCGTTTTCCAACCAATATCGACTAAGATTTGCTTATCTTCAATTTTAACGACTTTTCCAGTTACAAGTTCCCCTACAGTTAGTTCTTTCAATTCTGATACTTCTTTATTCATTTCATCCATTAAAAAGTGCCTCCTTCAATTTACAACAAGAAATATAACTATCTTTTTCTAACTTCTAACATTTAAGTGAATTTGTCAAGTCATATTGTTTATATTTAAGAATTGTTTTTTAACAAAACTTTTATTTCCCCCATAATTTTATCAGTGGCTTCTTTAGCAGATGCTTTTTCTTCACGCAATGAAGTCATTTCGACTGGAGAACCAAAAACAATTTTTAATTTATGTCCGATTTTATACGGACCAATTATAACACATGGGACAACAATAGCATCCGAGCGAAGGGCGAAAAAGCCAATTCCCGACAAACCTTCCCCCAGTTCACCGGTTTTACTTCTTGTTCCTTCTGGAAATAGGCCCAAAACTTTACCTTCTTTCAGAAGATTCAAAGCATGTCTTAATGCCTGACGATCCTTCATTCCACGCTTGATCGGGAATGCGTTTAAGCTAGTTAACAATTTGCCAAGCCATTTCTTTTCAAACAGTTCTTCTTTGGCTAAAAAATGAATTTCTCTAGTTGCTGAGCAACCAACAATTGGTGGATCAAAATTTGAAATATGATTAGAACAAATAATAACAGGGCCACTATCCGGGATATTTTCTTGACCAATAACCTCCATTCGATAAAAAGGCTTTAATAAATACCAGACAACTTTTCGCGCAAATCGGTAAAAAGACATCTATTTCAACCCTTTCTTCTTGATAATATTAAGTATTCGCTCAACTACTTGATCAATACTTAGGGATGTCGTGTCTAATTCTACTGCATCATCCGCTTTTATCAATGGAGATACTTCCCTTTCAGTGTCTAACTTATCTCTAGTAGCAATCTCCTTTTTCAATTGTTCAAGATTCGTTTGATAACCTTTTCTGATATTCTCCTTATAACGACGTTCCGCTCTTTCATCAACTGATGCAATAAGGAAAATTTTCACTTCAGCATCCGGAATCACATGACTTCCGATGTCCCTTCCGTCCATTACAACATTACCTTCTTTAGCAAACTTCCGCTGACGGTCAACCATCACTTGACGAACTAATTGATGTTTAGCAACAGCAGATACCTGTTTGGTCACAGCTTCATTTCTAATCTCCTCAGTTACATCATGACCGTCGAGGATAACTCTTTGTTGTTGATCAGATTGAATAAGTTTAATCTCAGTCTGAAGTAATAATTGATGTAAAGCTTTTTCATCATCGATATCTAGTTCCTGCTTAATTGCCTTTAATGTTATCGCTCGATACATCGCTCCAGTATCTATGTAAATATATTTTAATTTGTTTGCTATTTTTTTTGCAACAGTACTTTTACCAGCTGCAGCTGGTCCATCGATTGCAATAGCAATCCCCTTGTCTTTCATTATCCTGTCTTCCTCTCATTCTGATTCTGTTTTAAGTCAAGCTTGTTCCTTTAATCATGATTATCATTCTTTAAGTTCTGTTCTAATGAAAAGTATCCCCTTAGAAATCATAAAAAAAGGACATTAATTATATTATGACAAAAAACATAGTGACTTAGCAAGATTATATATCAAAAGAATAAGAAAAAGCATCACATTTATTGTATGGATGCTTTTCCCTTGTTCAAATCTGATTAACTAATCAAGCGATTATTTTAACCCCATTTATTTTCAACATCATGCATTAATTCTACAAAAACCTCACTACCTGTATTTGCATCTATAAAAATACGATAGGTATCTTGGTCAAGCGTACCAAAGAAGGCATAAGCAAGTACCTCGTTACCCGCTTGATCTTCAATGATCGCCAAATGTTGATCTTCAATATTTAATGATGAACTTACATTTTTCTTTGCTTCATCAAGTGATAATTTGGGTTCTTCAATCTCTCGCTTTCGATTGTTTCGATAAAAATCAGTTGCACTAAAGCCAATAACATCACCCGTGTCTAATGCCACTTTGATTAAGATCTGATCAGGATAAATCCAAACATCATCCTGACTTACCGCATATTGAAATAAACCTGTATGATCATATTGACTCGAACGCAATCGTTTAACATCTTTAAATCCTTGTTCTTTTAAAAGTTGATCTGCTTTCTTTTCCGCATCATTTAAACTAATTGTTTCCTCCGATAAATCACGGCTAATCATATAAGATAAAATATGACCACCTTTTTCCGTTATCTCTACATAACCTTGCTGATCTTCATGGGTGAAGGAACCGCTATAGGTCGGCAGTTGCGCCCCTTTCCCGCTTTTTTGTAAATCAATCTCTAGATCATCGGTTAGGTCGAACTGTTCCCGAATCAATCTACCCGCTTTTTCTTCCGAAATCGATTCACCATCTATCGACTGAAATGATTCTTGTTGAGATGGGAAATCCGCTGATAAATTATGAAAATGTGATTCGTCAAATCCTGATGTGTATTCCTCCACTGCTGTGAAACCATCAATAATATGATTAGGTTGTTCCCGGTCGTTATTCGCTAATGCAAGTTCAACATCGACCCACCTGAGTTGGTCAGAAAAAACCTTGTGTTGGACTGTTCTTAATTCTTTTCGAATCTCATTAGCGGATTCATATAATGAGGATAAACGTTCTGACTCGTCATTCGATAATGGTTCATCATCAAGATCACGAATAGCTACGTGATAGGTGAATTCTCCAATATCCGCTAAAAAACTTTCCGTCTTAGTAAATGGGAGTAGTCCCAATGGGAGTTGACTCACATCACTTTGAGCTTGTGAAGTTAATTGCCATATTTCAAGCATTTGTGGCGACAGTGTATCTTTGGTATTTAACGCTAGCGTTGTTCCAATTTTGTCATATAATAGATCGACATGGTAAGTTAAATCATGAAATGCTCGTTGATAATTATTTTCGGTTTGAACAATCAGCGATTCTTTTTCTGTAAATTGGCGGTAGCCCCAAATTGCTGTGACTATTAGGCCAATTGAAAGTATGATCATACCAATCCATCTTTTCATCCGAATCCCTCCATTTTAATTACAAAAGATATGTTTACCAATTCTCTTAATTTGTGGACGTGACCAAATCCAGCTACTTGTTGCTGTATCTGGATTAAAATAATATATCGCTTCTCCAGTTGGGTCCCAGCCGTTAATCGCATCGAGTACTGCTCGTTTTGCTGTTTCGTCAGGAGTTAAGTAAATTTGGCCATCTGCCACTGCTGTAAAAGCTAAAGGTTCATAAATAACACCGGAAACAGTATCTGGAAATATCGGACTCTGAATTCGATTTAATATCACTGAAGCAATCGCAACTTGTCCTTCATAAGGTTCACCACGCGCTTCACCATAAACAGTTTGTGCCATTAATTGAATATCATTTTGCGAAAATCCATTTGGAATATTGACTGCGGTCGGTTCAATCGGTGCCTCAGTACTCAATTCTCCATCTTGCGTTATTTGATTTGATTCTTGCCTATTCTTTTCTGTCTGTTGGTTTTGCGATTCGGGCGCTTTTTGTTCTGTAGTTCCCTTTTGTTGAGATTCTTTTGCTTTTGTTTTTGAAGAATCATATTTAACCTGATCTTCTAAATTCATTCCACCATAATGAGTAAATTGTCTACCCGCTTCAATATTCTGGCGAACAAATTCCTTATGATATTTTGTTACTTCTACTAATTTATTTTTCGCTTGCTCTCCTGCTAAGCCATCAATTTTCATTCCATATTCATACTGAAAGTTTCGTAATGCCCAATATGTCCCCCAGCCAAAGACTCCGTCAATTTGGCTATTAAAAAATCCAAGATATTGTAGTCTTGCTTGAAGTTCAACAACATCTTCTCCAGTTGCACCATGTTGAATAACCTGCGGGCTAAATGCATGTGAGACATGCCAGTGATTGTGACTCATAGCTGAAATAATCATTAATGTCATTAAACACTTTACAATCTTACCTTTCATTTTATCGCCTCCTGAGTTATCCTAATATTCATTAGTTACTCATTAGCTTTTATTAAAGTTAACTTTTTATACACAAAATATGTGGAACTTTTACAGTGATTCTCAAATAAAACAGAAGTTTAGCTAAGTTGTATAAGTTTCAATTTTGTCCGTTGTATCATATAATAATAAAAAGGTGTCTTTCGATAATAATCGGGCATCATAACATAAATGGGGGTGATTGACATGCGTTTAGAAAGAATTTCAGATAATAAATTTAAAATCTTTTTAACTTTTGATGATTTGATTGAACGAGGACTAGCAGACGACTTAATGTTAGAGAACTTACCAGGGATGCAAATTCTATTTCATGATATGATGATTGAAGCTAGTGATGAATTAGATATGGACTTGTCTGGGATATTAACGGTTCAAATATACATGATACAAGCACAAGGCATGTTAATTATCGTAACTCAAGAAGACTTGGACGAAGAAGATGACTATATTGAAATGCAAGTAACCCTTTCAGAAAGAAAGTCACTTCTATATTTATTTGCAGACTTTGAAGATATTATTCAATTTGCTAAAGCTGTAGAATCATTAAAGATTGACTCTGGATCCATTTACTTTTACCAAGATCATTATTATTTGTATTTCTCTGAAAATCTACCCGAAGAGCATATCAAAGAAGATTTAATTGCCTTATTATCTGAGTATGCCAGTGCAACTGTAGTTACTCCAGATCAAATTTTCGAATATGGTAAACCGATTATGGAGAACAAGGCAATGTTGCAAATAAGAAATTTTTTCAGTTAAAACTTGCCAAAATCTATCGCATAGGAGCCAGCACAATAGCCAAATGAAACTAATCCCGAGAGATTAAATTCATTTGGCTTTAATATTTTTACTGATGAATTGGAGTTTTATCATTTTCCACCAGAAGTCTCCCAGCCCAGTTGTGTGATAGGCGAAGCCTAAAGATTTTTTGTTACCTATTTCATAGCCGAATTATATAGTCAGTCTTATATGTAGCCTGGTCAATAAGAGAAACCACTGTTGGCAGAGAAACCTGTCAACAAGTATGTTTGACGAATAGGGTAATTTTACTTGTATAGTGATCCCATCAGATAAAAAATCCGTTAATAAAATAATACAAACTGGTTTGCTTATTTAATTGGCCTGTAAGAAAGGGACGCGGCCTTCCTAAAAAAAGTAATTACCCCAGTAGTTATAAGTCAATACTAGAATGACAGTAATAAAAAATAAAATCGCAATGAATCTTATAAAAGCGATACTAATTTTCCATTTTAATTTTGTACGCTTTTCATCATGTACAACACTTCTTGGTGGTAAATTTAGTACATCGATATCATCAGGGACACCATCGAAGAATGACTCTGATTCATCTTCCATAACTTCATTTTGATTCATTTCATCTATTTGTTGTTTTAACAATTGAGCTTGATTATCTCTTGCTTCATCCATTATCTATCCCCCCTACCTTAAAAGGTAATAAAACTGATTTTAATTGATCTGACCACGAACTAGCTGTTTGTTTTCGAACAACCGATTCCGGTGACCATTGTTCTACCTCAAAACCACATCGATCACAGCAATGATATTTTGCAGACCTGACACTTGTTTGAAAATCTTTAAATAATTGTTCACGTCGGCAATCCTTCGTGTCAATCCATTCAAACAGTTCATTAAGCTTTCGGAGTTTATATCGATTACGTTCTTCGACTTTTCGAATAAAATCACGTCTCAACATCGGAGTTATCTTTTTAATATTTATTTTATCTTCATCTATAAGGATACCAGTTTCTTCGAAAAAATTCTTTATAAAACGCCATTGTGTTTCGTTTAATCCCCAAATATCAGTAATCATGGAAGGGACTATTTGTATCCATTCTTGGTTGGTTTGGTTCATATGGGTGGTGATCAATTCCAATATATCAACTGGTGGTAATTCATTCAAGATTAACTTTAATGGGAGTTGTTTGTCACCTGGTGCAATAAGGGCTATACTAACACTTTCTAATTGATCGCGTCCCGCTCGTCCAACCTCCTGAATAAAAGATTCAATTTGGGTCGGAAGATGATAATGTATGACCAAACGTACATTTTGTTTGTCTACACCCATTCCAAAAGCACTTGTTGAACAAATAATATTGATTTGATCCTCAATAAATTGTTCTTGGATCAGCAATCGTTCATTTGTATCCAGATCACCATGATAAAAGGCTATGCTCAATTGATTGAACTTTTCACTTAATAATAGAGCAACACGTTCAGACTCCTTTTTGCTAGAAAAATAAATAATAGTCGGAACGGTAAGTTTAGTGAACAAATCTATTAAAAACTTATCTTTATCAACTCGGTTGTTAACATTTTGAACCATAAATGCAATATTGTCTCGGTCAACCGGATAAATATGTTTGTTAAACTGAATTGTATCAAAATGATTCACAATATCTTGTTGGACATCAGATGTTGCCGTAGCCGTTAATGCAAGTACAGTGGGTTGTCCCAGCTGATCGATTATCTCATTTAGTTTTAAATAATCGGGACGAAATTCATGGCCCCATTGGGAAATACAGTGCGCTTCATCGATAACAAACAAGGCGATGGTCAATTGACTTAATTTTTGTTTAATTATTTTTTTCTGTAGCATTTCTGGTGATAAATATATCAGCTTATATGTAGATAAATCATTAAAGATTAGTGCCCGTTCACTTGCTGTCTTAAAACTATTTATCGCAACAACTTGTTTAAAGCCTCTTTTTTTCAGCTGTCTGATTTGATCTTCCATTAATGAAAGTAATGGTGTCACAACAAGGACCACCCCATCTAGCATGTAAGCAGGTAATTGATAGCATAATGATTTACCTGAACCTGTAGGTAACGTTGCAAAAACATGTTTTTTTGCTAAAATATCCTCTATTATTTCCCTCTGGCCAAGTCGAAAAGAATCATAATCAAAATATTTTTGTAAGGCAGTTTCCAACTTATCCATCATAACGCTCCTCACTATTTTTCAAACGCGCTTTCGCTAGTGCTAATCGAATCTGGAAGTAACTATAATGATCACCCAATTGTCTTCTTATTGCTGATAATTGTCGATCCTCTATTTGGCTAATTTTATCTACAAGCTCGTTAAATATGTCTTGCTTTATAAATGGGGATAGTTTAAACGTTGGAATAGCATAAGCTAATTCGATGATGTGATCTTCTATTGTACTTCTTTTCAATCGACGTCTTTCCATTATCTGCTCAATTGTGTATCCTTTCAAAATGAGCTGATATGTTTTTGCCGCTGACTTCGTAATTATCATCTTCTTTTGCTGTAGATTATGGTTTGGAATCATTTCCAATAAGGGATTCATTTGATTTACTTCGATAAATGATAGAAGTTGATGGTAACTCAATGTTAATAATAGATAAACATCGTGTTTCGATAAATTATATTTTACAGATAACTGTTGGATCGTAAGACCAAATCTTTGATATCCTGTCAATCGATCAACAAACATTCGGGCTTGTTGATCATCGATCGTCAATAGAAACCCTTCCAATTGATGATAAACATCCGTCAGCCACTCTTTAACATCTTGATTTTTTTGATAGTATTGTTTGACCCATACTTGAGTTGGGGTCGTATCAATAATGGGCTGAAATCGATTGACATTCATCGATAAATAACTATATGTTTGAATAGTTAAAGACAAGCGCGCAATAAACTCATTTGTCTGATTAGCATAGGCCATACCTTTTAACAAATGATAGGGATAGTTATTTTTATGTTCCCTTAAGTATTGCAACCCTTTTTCTCTAATAATAGCGCGATCTTGATGAGTTTTTTCTAGATACCCCTGTTCACTTAACTGGACAAGAACTGATTCAAAGTCCTCTCTGCTAATTTGATTATAAATTCCATATAGATTCGTTAATTGATAGAGATGGGCATCTTGTATTGTCTGGGCAGACTTTCTACCTTTAAAAATATAATAAATAGAAGCTGTAGTACGCTGTCCCTTTATTTGATCTACTGCTAATAGAATAAGATAATTAAACATAATCAATCGCTCATTTCACTAATCTATTAATTTAGCACATAAACTAATCATAAAAATGCTATTTTTTTAAAAAAGTTGGAGTTCTAAATGGCATAACGAAAACAAGGTGATACGCACAAAAACAAACTATCACGGATCGGTACTTTTCGACTAAGGGCATCAAAATCTTATTTTGATCTATACCCCCTAGTTCAAAATCATAAGTTCCATATTCACTTTATATCATAGCAAGAGTAAATAAATAATTCCATTCTTGCTTATTTAAATGAACAGTTTTACAATTAATAAGAGAGAGTTTTTTGAAAGTGAGGCATCAAGAAATGGCATATTACACACGGGTAGATAAACAAACTTGCATTGCATGTGGATTATGTGGTGCACTAGCTCCTGATATATACGATTACGATGACGAAGGATTAGCTTATGCCTTGTTAGACGATAATACAGGTGAAGTAGAAATTCCAGATATCCTCGTGGATGATATGGAGGATGCGCATCAAAGCTGTCCGACGGAGTCAATTAAAGTACAAACAACCCCTTTTTATTAGATAATAATAAACGAACATCAGGCGATATCTCCTTCATTATTTTAAATATGCTCTACTACTAAAAATCAATCGTAACGGATCAGCAGAGGTTGATTTAGACACTTATCGTATTATATGATTTTTAGGATTAGTGTCTTGTTACTTTTCTAATAAAGCAGGAAATATAATAAATGAGGTGGATAGAAATTAAATTCAGCCACCTCATCATATTTATTCATCCTTTAAGTCATATATCGCTAGCAATGCCCATATAAAAGCACCAACACCATGTAGATCATTTATTGAGGTTGGACGCTCTATATAGTAATCATACACCCCTGCTGATGTCCCTATGCAAATAGAGTTTAATGAGAACTTATTATCCTCAATCGTTACCATTTCTTTTATAATTCCTTTAAACGCATCTTCTACTACTTCTTTGTAACTTTCATCTAATAAACCTAAAGAAACACTACGAGCAATAATATAAACAAATAATGCACTTCCTGAAGATTCAAGCCAGTTATCTTCTCGTTCTGGTTTATCTACTATTTGATACCAACAATGGCTTTCCTTATCTTGATAGCCTAAAAGCACTTTACTATAATTTTTTAATTTGTCTTTTATATCCTCTCTTGCTGGAGAGTACTTTGGCAATAATTTCAGGAGTTCAACCAATGCTACCCCATACCAACCTGCAGAACGCCCCCATACTTCTGGTGAACATCCTGTCTCTGGACTTGCCCAAGGCTGGACCTTCTTTTCATCCCAAGCATGATAAAGTAACCCTGTCGATGGATTATACATATGTTTTCGCATTAATTTTTCTTGCATGAGTACTTGAAAAACTAAATCCGGCATTTGAAAATAGTGTGCACATTGGAGTAAGAACGGACCTGACATATATAAGCCATCTAGCCACATTTGATATGGATATTTATCTTTATGCCAAAAGCCACCTTCTGATGTTTTATTAATGCTGTAAATGATATGCATTAAACGCTTAGCAACAATCAAATAACGTTCATCTTTTGTTTTTTCATATAAAGGAAATAACAAGGTTCCTACTTGCAATGAATCTAGCTGATCACGATCAAAGTATAAATTACCATTTTCATCGATTAGAGAATCATAGTACCCTTTGATATATTCGAAATAGGTTTCGTCATCAGTTACCTGATACAGGCGATACATACTATCCAAAAAGACGCTTTGGTGATAATGAAAATGCCCAGCTGGTGGTAATTGATAGGGTGTAAAAGTTGACATTATCGTCTCGCAAGCTATTTTTGCTAAAGATAATAAATCCTCTTTTTTCATATTCGTTCCTCCTAAATAACTACCACTAATCAAAATTGATCAGTGGTATCGTTATCCATTTATTGCATTGCTTCTTTATATTTAGCATTTGAAGCCTCCAAAGCTTCTGCCCATTCATCTAAAAAGACTTCTACTGTTTTTTCCCCACTCATAACAGATTGAATAGCAGGATCAATCTTATTATCTAATATTGAGCGGTAATCTGGTAAATAAAACGGTGGCTGATATAACATTGTATCCGGGTTGTCATAAACTTCAAAAGCAACCTTTATATGTTGTGCTTCATTAATCCATTCTTCTTCTAATACTTCTGAGTTTGTTGGAATCTGGCCAACTATTTGGTTCCAGTGACTTTGACTCGCTGCGTTATTTAAGAATTCCACCAATTTAAATGCTTCTTCCGGATGTTCTGTATTCTTAAATATAGAAATTCCAATCGTATTTCCACCCTCAGCCACATAATTTCCGTTTATCGACTTTGGAAGTGGTGCTGCTTCAAATTGATCCGCCTCTAATGATTTGCTATGTTCACCAAAAGAACCTATATTGTGATGTAAAATAGCAACCTTCCCAGTATCAAAACCAGCTACCATTTCTTTATAATCATTAGTAATATCACTTTTCGGCGTATTTTTTTGATACAAATCAAAGTATTTATTTAAAAATTCCGCATGTTTTGGATCATTCACTGTTGCTTTTCCATTTTCATCAATATATTCAGTAATTCCTGAATAAGCATACATTAACCGTTGTAACTGCAAAGAGCCACCCGCTCCACCGCGGATTGTATATCCGTAAATATCATTTTTAGTCATTTTATCAACTGAATCAAAAAAGGCATCCCATGTTTCTGGAGCTGTCATATTTTCTTTATCAAATAAGTCTTTTCGAATCCATAAAATATCTAAATTTTGAGTATAAGGAACTCCATAGAGTTGGCCATCTTGCACAATATCCTTATTAAATTGAATTGCCCCTTCATTAATGGTATCTATTAATGGTGAATTTTCAAAATAATCATCTAATGGTAATAGCGCTCCACGAATTGAAAACTCGGGTAACCAACTAGATTGCAACGAGGCGACATCTGGTGTATCATTTGCTGCTATCGAAGCGTCTAGCTTTGATTTGGCTTCATCTTTAGATAAACCTACATATTCAACTTTAATATTAGTATGTTCCTTTTGAAATTCATCAATTAATTTTTCCCAAATAGGTGTACGATCTGGTCCAGCATTTTCATCCCAAAATACAAGTTCCACAGGTTCCTCAGTACTTCCATCATTGTCTGACCCTGCGTCAGCATTTCCAGTACTATCTTCTGAACCGCACCCTGTTAATACCATTACGAAAAAAACAACAACTCCTAAAATAGCTAACCAATCTCTTTTTTTAAACATCCTATTTCCTCCTAAATATATATTTTTAGCCCTTCACCGCTCCACCCATTCCATTAACGAGATGTTTTTGAGCTATGATAAATAGAAAGATAGATGGTACTAAAGCGATAATACTTCCAGCTGCTAATGCACCATAATTAATATTGAATTCACCTAGCATAAAACTCAATCCAACAGGCAATGTAAATTTACTTTGGACATTTGTTAACATCAACGCTAACAAGAATTCGTTCCAAGCATAGATGAATACGTTGATCCCTGTTGCTACTATACCTGGGATTAATAATGGAAGAATGACTTGACGAATCGCTTGAAATCGATTCGCACCATCTACTGCCGCTGCTTCTTCTAGTTCACTAGGTATTCCTGCAATAAAACCGCTCATCAAAATTGCCGAGAATGGGACTTGTACCGCCGAATAGACTAGAATCAATGAAAGTGGATGACTAATCAAGCCGATATTACTAAACATAACGAACAAGGGAATAATTAACATTGATCTAGGAATAAATTGTGTCATCAAAAGAATTAACATCGCTGCACGTTTCCCTTTAAAGTCATACCGAGCTAAAGCATAGCCTGCTAATATCGATAAGGTAAGAGTTAAAACTACTGTACCTGCTCCTACATAAAAACTGTTTTTAAAGTACATATCAAAACCAACATCATTCCATGCATTAATGAAATTTTCAAATGTAATATTTTTTGGTAAGTACTGAAGAGGCGATTTAATAATATCTCCTTCAGGTTTAAAGGCCGTAATTAAGGTCCAATAAACAGGAAACAATGTCCACATTAACATGGCTAGCATAGGAAGATAAAAAGTCAATGATTTATCTAACTTACCTTGTTTAATTTGCATAAATTAGGCCTCCTCGAATTTTGAAATTTTCAAATATAAAAATGCGATGATTGAAAGGATAATAAATGCAATCACAGTCAAAGCTGAGCCATATCCAAAATCACTTCCATGAACAGCTGTTTTGGCAATATACATTGCGTAGGTCATTGTTGAATTTGCTGGCCCTCCGTTGGTTAAATTATATAGTAAATCAACGTTGTTAAATTCCCACACTGTCCGTAACAATGTAGTTAAGACAATTGTTCGTTTCAACTGAGGGAGTGTTACATAAATAAATGAAGTCAATCGATTTGCACCATCCATTGCAGCCGCCTCATACAATTCTGCGGAAATATTTTGTAAAGAGGCTAGCAAAGTAATCGCAAAAAAAGGAATACCACGCCATAATTCAGCAATTACTACTGCAACAAATGCACTGGTTGTACTTGAAAGAAAAGCTTTGGGTTCATTGATCAACCCGATCTTCATTAATAGATCATTAAATACACCCATATGTTCGTTGTACATCAAGCTCCAAATTACAGATGTAAGCACACCTGAAATTGCCCATGGAATAAAGACTAAGCCACGAGTTAAACCGCGAAATTTGAAATCTTTATTCAATAACAAGGCAATTCCCATACCAAAAAACAATTGCAATAAGACTTGAGAAAGTACCCATTTGAAACTATTAACCAAACTTGGAATAAACAATGGGTCCTCGGTAAATATCTTCACAAAGTTATCGATCCCTGCAAAATCATCATAAAAAGGTGCTGAAATATCATAATGTTGGAAGCTGTAATAAAAGATTCTTAGCATTGGAAAAAATAGCAAAGCAGTAATCATAACAAAAGAAGGTAATAATAATAGATAAGGTGCTTTAACGAATTTATGTTTTTTCTTTTTGCTTTGTCCTAGAGTAAGTCTGATTTCCAATTCCCTCCCCTCCTTAATACGTTTCTAAATATAACTTAACAGAAAACGCTTACATATTACTTGTGATTTTTTAAGGAAAAACTCTATTTTTTTAAACAATGTCAAAGTGGATAGGGAAATATGGTCATCCTTCAAAGGGGATATTTAAAATAAAATAACTTTAGGAAGTACTTTTATGATTTTATAGATTTTACATGTTCTCGATATTGCTTTGGAGTCATTTTACAATACCTTTTGAAACAGCTAGAAAAATAATTCGGATTATTGAATCCAGTCATCAATGCAATGTCAGTAATGCTATTTCTTGTTGTCTCTAATAATGTCTTTGCAGCTTCAATTCGGCGCTCAAAAACATATTCAGTATACCTTTTTCCTAACTCTTGTTTAAATAGGTAACTCAAATAAGGATGAGATACATGAATGTGATCTGCCACACTTTGCAAAGATAAGGATTCGTCGGAATAATGTTGATCAATATAGTTTACCGCCTGGTCAACTAAAGAAATTGGTTGATTCTTTGAATTCTCTTTTTTTATCCAGTTCTCTAGCTGTACCTGTAACAAATGAAGAATTTCCTTTGTGTCTTGACTTTTCTCTAGACGCTCATAGACATAATAATACTCCATTCTCCCTAAATCACCCTCATAAAAAATCAAGAATAGAAACTTCACTAATATAGGTTTTAAAATAGTGACCGGATGTTTCAAAAAGTCCTTATTTTTCTCTAGCTCTTTTAATTGATTATGTAATTCAAAAAAGCGACGGTTTTGAATCATTTCTACAAATTGAACTTCTAATGCTAGTAGGTGCTCATTTAATTTATTACCAGATTTTATTTCATTTTCCTTAACAATGCCGTATTGAGAAAAACGAATCCACTCAAACTTCTCCCGGACTTTTTTTACGACTGCTGAAAAGTCTTCTTGCATGTTATAGCAGTCACTAATGACCAATGTTTGCCGATTTAACTTCAATTCTTGATTAAGAGCATCAAAAGAGTTTTGACTAGTTTGCCATTTTCCCTGATCAATCAATCCAAATACACTTCTATCATCTAATTCAATGATTGGATCGCATAATTGTTTGATCCATTTAACATAAGTACTATATTGAGTTATAAATAGAATATGGTATTTCTTTGGTAGTGTAAAAGCACTTATTAGTTCATTATGACTAATTCTACAGGGCGAAAAGAATAGTCGATTTAAAAAAGAATGTTGTTTAAATTTCTTTTCTGATTGTTGAGTTATCAAATCTTCTTCTAATAAATCAAAAGCATTTTTAACCTGCGGAATTAAAACATCTTTATCTACTGGTTTTAAAATATAATCAAATGCCTTAATTTTTATTGCTGCTTTCGCATAATTAAATTCATTATATCCAGTTAGAAAAATAATTTGGCACATTCGTTTCTTTATTGCCTCCTTTGCCATTGCAATTCCATCCATAAATGGCATGTTGATATCTGTAACAATGACCTGTGGCGAAAATTCTAATGCTTTATTTAGTCCCTCTTTGCCATCTTTTGCTTCAATCACTTCCTCAATCTCTATTTGTTGCCAAGGTAATTGCATAAGAGCATTGCGAATAATCCATTCATCTTCCACAATCAATAGTCTTCGCATCTTCTTCTCCTTTCGGAATAATGATTTTGACTTGAGCTCCTTTGGTAGTGCGCTCTAACCAGAGTCCGTATCCTTCACCGAAATATTGTTTGATTCTTAAATTAATACTCCTCAAACCAATTCCAATCAAGTTATTCTTTTTACCTGCTGGCTGATTGATTTCTCGATTAATTTTCATGATATTTTCGGGTTTAATTCCTTTTCCATTATCTAAAATGATAATTTGTACACTATCTTTTACCATTTTAACATTGATTTTTATTAATCCTTTTTCACTTATTTCCTTTAATCCGTGAGATATTGAGTTTTCAACCACTGGTTGTAGAGATAGTTTTGGAATTCGTGCTTTTAATGCCTCCTGTTGATCAACCTTTATTTTATAAATAAAACGGCCACGATAACGGAGTTCCATAATTGTTAAGTAGATTTCTAAGTGTGATAATTCATCTGCTAAACTTACAATAATTTTTTCATCACTTACTCCCTGACGGTAAAAATCAGCCAATGCACGAGTCATCATTGAAGCCTCTTCATTCATATTCATATCACTTAATGACTGAATTGAATATAGTGTATTATATAAAAAATGAGGATTAATCTGAGACTGCAATAGCTCAATTTTTAATCTATTCCGTTCTTCCGAATTATCATGATTTTCTTGCATTAATCTGCTATTTCTATGAATCATTTTATTGAAACTATCATACAAAATCATTAATTCTTTAAATCTAACTCCTTCTACATTTAATTGTTGAGGTTGTCCATTAATGCTAATCCCTTCAATCTCATAAGCAAAACGGCGTATGGGAACGGAAACAAATTGGTCTAATACAACAATAATAAGTGTCCCAATGACAATCAGAAAAACAATTAATGTAAGGGCTAAGGTAAAATAACTTTCTTGTCCTATTTTTAAATCTCGATCAGGAAATACAGCTATTAGTTTCCAATCATTAATAGAAAACGCTTTGGCCACGGTATGGTAGTCTTTACTATTTACCTGAATTTTTTGTTGACCTTCCTCAATTTGCTTAAAAACTAAGGAGGGAATTTCACTATTTTCAGGAAAAACAATCTGTTGACTACTCAATAAAAATAGGGATCCATTTTCCGTAATATAACCATCATTTAAAACGGATTCTAACCAACTCCTTTTAATATTAAAAACAATCACACCACTTGCTTCAGAACTATCATCTCCAATTACCTTTCCCAGTGATATCAACCCCTCATGTTCCGTGGAAAAAGGATTGTGTGTCGCATCTAACCAAAAATAATCACTATCTTGATTTTCCGTTAGATCAAAAAAGTCTTGATAATGAATCTCTGTGAGCATTTGCGGAATACTTCCCCCATTAAAAAAGAATTCACCATCATTTACATTGATATAGATAGAACTCAATACATCTTGATAGCGGTAATAGAGATTCTTTATTGTCTCAGTCATATTAATTGCTGATCTATGGAACCGCTTTCATTATTGATCACGTCAAATAAATTTGGATTATTATTCAAATAGACCATTTGTTCAAATAATTGGTCAAATGTTCGCTCTAAAACTCTGTGTTTATCTGTAACATTATTCGTTACATTACGAAATGTTGTCTTTGCAACTTCTTTAGATGTAGTAAAACTTGCAAAAAGTATAGAGAAAATGATCACTATCATTAAAAAAAATAAATAAACTGTACTTAACATTCGACTTAAAGATTTAGGCTTTCTTGTCATTTAAAATTCTCCAATCAAACAATTCATCAATTTATTATATAATAACTTTCAAAAAGAAGACTTTCATTTTTTTATGAGAAAGTATAAATATTTATGGAGTATATAGAAATGATCACTATCTAAAGGGGGAATTAATCGTACTCTTTTGAATTTAGGGTGTGATTATAAATCATTAACTAGACAATACAAATCGGTTCTTTTGGGGAATACACAACACAGATAAACCAAAATAACAGTGTAACAGATGCGCTTTACACATGCTGTTACACTGTTATTCAAATATACTCAAAAACCGTCATTTGGTTTATTACTTTCCTCATTACGGCTACTCCCATTAAGGCTTTTTATTAGTGTAAAAGGACCGGGTTTACTGCATCTGGAACAGGAATCGGTAGTTCTAAGTCAAATGATCCCACCTGCAATAAATCATCCTCCAATCCAATATTAACCCGATCGAAGTCAAAGCTTTTTGCTGTCATTAAAATGGCTTCAATCATCTCTTTGGTCATTCGATTATCACCAAATAATGAGTTGGCTTCGAAATTAATCCTTAATACATCTTGATCTGATGGATCAACAGAAAATTCAACACCTGATGGAATCACTCCATAAATAGAGAACTCTGATTGATCATATTGCATTTCACGAAGTGCCTCATCAATCGTAAAGAACTGTTCACCATCAAGGTTTTGTTTAATCGGAACTAACAATCGCTCTTTATCTTCAAATTGATAAATTTTATAAGCTAGATGATTAATTGGCTCTATTTCTAAAACAGAGAGTTTCCCAAACGATCCCAATTCAATATAATCAGTTGACTCCGTTTGAAGGTTCAATCCTTCTGCTGGATAATCGGCAAACATAAAATTGATCATATCCTGAAAGATATTTGCTAGCGTTGAACCTTGTGGAAATTGATAGTCATCCGCCACGTTCATATTTATCGTTTGATAATCATCACTAAATTCAAACTCAACTTCTTCAAAAGGGAAAAGACTAACACCAAAGCTTTCTTCATCAATAAATGACGAGATTCGATTATAAGCATCATTGGGGTGACCATCATCAGTTGCACTTGTGTCAATTAACGAGATTGGGATAGCATACATAGCTTCTTGATCCATCACAGCGATATTATAAATGGGCAGATCATACTGATCATTATAATAAACTAACTGTTTGGCTTGGTTTGTTTCTTGATCTTGTTCTTCATCAATCGCTTTAGCATCATTAGTTGAATGCTCCATATTTTCATCACTGGATTCTTGACTCTCATTGATTTCAAGTGTACTCTTTTCTCTAATTTCTTGACTGTCTATATCACGCATATTATTTTGAAGTTCTGTAGCTTGATTAGCTATTTGGTCTTGCTTAAATACTCCTGTTTGAATCATAATAAGAATTAAAGCAGCGAATGCAATTGTCGCAATAGATGGGATAAACCATTTAAAAAAATTATGTTTATCAGCAACTTTTACTCCATGTATTGTCTCATTAATTTTTTCATATAGTAATGTTTTGCTCTGTCGATCTTCAATCTTAGGCAAGGCTTTTAGTTGCTCAATCATTTTATTATATTCCTGATCTTGATCCATCATTGCTTCACCCTTTCTAATCTTTATCAATTAATTGTTGTAATTTCTTTATCGCACGATATTGTGTTGTTTTAACTTTGCTTTCTGACCACTCAAGTATTTGTGCAGTTTCATGGATAGATAAAGATTGTATATAGCGAAGGATTAATACATTTTTTTGATCAAGTGTACAATAATCTAATAATTGATAAATTCTCTTCATTTCATCGTTTAATTGTACAATCTCGTCTGGTAAAGGGTCTTGATCTTTTATTAGTGCCATATTTTGATCTTTATTAAAAAAGTTTGCTAACTTATTTTGCTGTCTCTGCTGTTTTCGAAAATAATCCATTGTTGTGTGACGGGCGATAGAGAAAAGCCACGTTTTCTCACTGCTTTCTCCACGGAAATTTTTATATGATTTCAATACTTTAATGTATACCTCTTGTACGATATCTTCGGCAACGTGTTGATTCTTAACCATATAATACACATATTGATACAGGTCAACGTGGTATTGGTCATAAAGTGAATTAAACGTGGTCTCCATGAATAAGACCCCCTGTCTTTATATTAGTCGATCATTGATATTAAAAGTTACAGTATACTTATTCCTAAAAAAATGACTTATTCTAAATTGGGCGGAAAGTTTAAGAAACCTTTCTCATCGAAAGCTGTTCACAAGTCAGATGGAAATAGCGCAAAGAAAAAAGACAATATTACCCTAGCCACCAACATTTTCTAAAGCTTGGCAGGCTGATCTAATATTGCACGCTTTATTCTGCTTTTAAACATGCACTATAAATATTAACATAAGTCAAACATTTTTTACATTCGTTTTTTATACTCAACATTTAATCGATAACGACTTCTAGACCTCTTGACGAATTGGTAAGATAAATTTAAATGTAGTACCTTCCCCTTCCTTACTTTGTACACCAATCGTTCCGTGATGAGCCTCAATGATCTGCTTAACAATTGCCAGGCCTAAACCAGTCCCCTTTTTACCTTTATTTACATTTGTACGTGATTTATCAGCCATATAGAAGCGTTCGAATATAAATGGCAAATCTTCTTTCGGTATACCTGTTCCTGTATCTTTAAGCATGAAAATAATTCGATTATTCTCTTTATAGATATTTAATGTTATCTTTCCGTTATCTTGCGTATGTTTAATCGCATTATCAATTAAATTGGTAAATACCTGCTCCATTCGGTCATAATCACATTCGAAAATCGGAACATCTTTATCAATTTCATATTGAAATGTGATGTTACTCTCATTTAATCGATTGGAAAATTTCCTTGCAACTTTTTCGACCAATAAATTGATTGAATAGCTATCAAGATTTAAATCTAAATGACCTGATTTTAAACGAGTTAAATCCAATAATTCATTAACAAGTCGGCCCATTCTTTGTGACTCATCATAAATGACTTGTACCAGTTCCCGCTGTTCCTCAGCCGTTTCTGCCACTTCATCAACTATTGCTTCACTGTATCCCTGCAAAAGGGCAATAGGTGTTCTAAGCTCATGAGAAACATTCGCTATAAACGTTTCTCTTAGTTGATCAAGCTGATACCGTTCTGTCACATCACGAACGATTGCAACCGCCCCACGTATCGTTGTCTCACTGTACAAGGGAGTAATAATAATATCCCATTCCTTCCCTTGAACATTCTTATGGAAATTCTGGCTCGACCCTTTATCAATTACAGATTGGAAAAGTTGGTTAAAATCATCTGGTAAACGTTTTACATTTGTACTGTCATTTTCATAATGAAAATCAGCAATAAAGTTATCAGCTTCCTGATTTGAAATAATAATATCACCATCTAAATTCATGGTCATCACGCCATCTTTCATCGATCTGATGATACTGAATAAAATTTCTTTCTCCTGTAAAAGGTTTGCTAGCTGATTACCCAATTGGCGACTCATTCGGTTAAAGGCCATGGCTAATTCTCCAATTTCATCATGTGACTTAATTGGTAACTTAATATTAAAATCTCCGCCAATTATTTGACGCGTACTATTTTGCATTTGTTTTAATGGTTTTGAAATACGACGTGATAGAAAAAATGTGAATATAATAAATGTAGTAATAGTAAAAAATCCAATTAAAATAAGTGTCCATTTTAAAACGATCAATTGTTCTGATAGCTTGGACATGGGTATGTATAGTGCAAGTAAATCATCACCTAAATCTATACCAGCAATCATTACTTCCTGATTATTATAATCAATTTGATCAAGGTAAACATGATTTGCTTGTGAAACATTTGCTGAAAATGATTCAATCCGATAATCATGGTACTCTTCATCATCGATCAGGAGTAGTTCCATTTCATTGATTAATAAATTTTGAAGTTCATGATCTTCTCTTAGGCTTTCCGGTTTTTCTAGTATATAATCCGAAATATTTTCTACTGATATTTGAAGTTGTTGTTTTGTCTCAGCAATTAATTTGCTTTTCTGATAATGATATATAGATAATCCTAATGCTGAATATAAAATGATAAATACCGATATAAAAGCCGAACTATATTTAACTACAACATTTCTCCAAATCATTAATCATCATCCACTTCAAATTTATAGCCTACCCCCCAAACAGTAGCAATCATTTGAGCGGCTTCTTCAGATGCTTTACCTAACTTTTCCCGTAATCGTTTAATATGTGTATCTACTGTTCTTAAATCACCAAAGAATTCATACTGCCAAACTTCTTTTAATAAGCTTTCCCGATCAAATACATGGTCTTGATGACTTGCAAGAAAATATAACAATTCGTATTCTTTTGGTGTTAATGTAATATCTTGACCCGCTACAGTGACCCGATGAGCATTACTATCAATTTTCAATTGTTTGAAGATAAGTACATTATTCGAGATCTTGTTTTGATTTAATTGTCCAGAACCATTTGAACGTCGAAGTAATGCCTTAACACGTAAAACGACTTCCCTTGGGCTAAAAGGTTTAACAACATAATCATCTGCCCCTGCTTCAAAACCTTCAATTCGATCGGATTCTTCTCCTTTAGCAGTGAGCATCAAAATTGGCATCGTATGTTTTTCGCGAATTTTCTTGCATACACTTATTCCATCTAAGGATGGTAACATTAGATCAAGAATAACTAAATCATATTTATTTTCCTCAACTAAAGCCACTCCGTCTTCCCCATTATTTGCTTCATCTATTTTAAAATTTTCCCTTTCTAAATACATTATCAATAATCGTCGGATGCGAGCTTCGTCTTCTATAATCAAAATTGTTTGTTGCTCATCCATCATACTACCCCTTTCTATATACCCAGTAAATTTCTCTTAATCACCAAAAAATATGACTAGTCAACATTTTTCGCTTCTGAGTCCGAAAACTCCAAACGTTTTAATCACAACTTGTTTGGCACTTTGATCTTTGAAAGTCACTATCTGATTGTTGATTAATTCTTTTTCATAGCATCATCTCTTAATTTTTGTATCTCTAACCTAGTTAATTCACGATAATCACCCGGCTGTAATCCAGTTAAATCTAGAAAGCTGTATCTTTCTCTCTTCAATTTTAACACCGGGAAACCGATTTCTTCAAACATACGTCTCACTTGACGGTTTTTTCCTTCATGTAATGTTATTTCAATCACTGAAGTATTTTTTTGTTTATTAGCTGAAAGTAATTTAACTTGGGTAGCTTTTAATTTTTCTCCCTTAGATAGGATCCCTTTTTTAAAAAGTGTTAAAACAGCTTTGGATGGGATTCCCTTGATTTTAGCAACATAAACTTTATCAATTTGATGACTTGGATGCATTAACAATTGAGCTAATTCCCCATCATTAGTAAGTAAAATTAAGCCAGATGTATCATAGTCTAGGCGACCAATAGGAAACACCCTTTTATCGGTATTAGGAACCAATTCTGTTACCGTTTTTCTTCCACGATCATCTTTAACACTCGAGATGAATCTTCTTGGTTTGTAAAGAAGATAGTAAACGAGTTCTTCCTTAGTAATTGGAACATGGTCTACTTCAATTCGATCATTTTTATTAACCTTTGTTCCAAGCTTTTTAATAACTTTCCCATTTACTTTCACCCTCCCATCAACTATTAATTGCTCCGCCTTTCTTCTTGAAGTGATACCACTTTGAGCTATAACCTTTTGTAATCGTTCATTATTTATTGTCATAAAAAACCACCAATTTCTATTATAGTTTACCGTACAGAGTAATTACCTCTTATTTTGCCAGACAATCCAGATGAATACAACTCTACATCAATCTATTTGTAATCAAAATAACTTTTCAATCAAATGAATGCATAATGACCTAACTGCGAAAAAAATGAACCTTTTAGCTAGTGAGATTCTTTTCTTCCCCCCACTTGGTGTTACAAGAATAAATCGGGCTTTTAATAACTGTTAATCACCCATTTGATTCAATGGTTCCATTTATTTTAATGAATTAAGGGGATTACAGTTTATTAATTTGCAGTAAAATGATTCAACCAAATAAAATTGTAATGACTGTAATTGCAGTTATTATACCAATAATATCTGTAAGTAGTCCAACTTTCAATGCATCTCCCATTTTTTTAATTCCTACTGAACCAAAATAAATGGTGATTATATATAAAGTTGTATCTGTACTCCCTTGCATAGTAGAAGCTAATCTACCAATAAAGGAATCAGGTCCATATGATTTTAATAAATCTGAGGTAACAGCTAATGCAGCTGTTCCAGATATCGGTTTGGTTAAAGCTAATGGGACAATTTCGCTTGGAACCCGAATAATATTTAAGACGGGTTCTAGCAAGCTAATTACAAAATCAAGTGCACCCGAGCTTCTAAAAATTGAGATAGAAACAAGCATGCCTAATAAATAAGGAAGCAAAGAAACGGCTATTGTTAGCCCCTCTTTCCCCCCTTCAACAAACAAGTCATAAGTTGGTAGTCTTTTAAATGTACCTAGAACAAGAACAATTAAAACAAATAGCGGGATCGCAACCATACTGATAAGAGAAATGATATCGATCATTTTTTCTGATTCACCCTTCTATAATAAAATAATCGATCAATCATAATTGCGATAAACGTGGTGATTAATGATACAATAATTGTTGCTGCAACCGTTTCTGTTGGTGCAGTTGAACCATATTGAATTCTTAGTGCAATGACCGTCGTTGGAATTAATGTTAATCCAGCAGTATTTATTACTAAAAAGGTTATCATTGATCGACTGGCATGTTCACTTTGCTCAAGATTCTTCATCTCATTCATTGCTTTTAGTCCAAGTGGGGTTGCCGCATTTCCCAACCCAAATAAATTTGCAATAAAGTTAGATGTAATATATCCCATAACCGGATGGTCTTCTGGTAAATCAGGAAATAGCCAAGCGATTAGTGGTTTAAAAAAGCGACTTAATGCAACTAATATGTTTGCTTTTTCAGCAATTTTCATGATTCCTAACCAGAAGATGAGTACACTTGTTAGTCCAATAACAAGTTGAACAGCTTCTTGGGCACTTGTGAAAATCGCCTCATTTACTTCTAACATTGTTCCATTAAATAATGCATAAATGATTCCCGTACAAGCTAATCCAGCCCAAATTAGATGTACCATTATTGTAATCCCACCATTTTTTTAAAATAATGAACCATGACTTCATTTAATGATTTATCCATCATATTTTCTAAACTAGTATGTGTCGCTAATTCTGATTGTTCTATTTGCTCAAATCCCCATTCATAAAGACGCATATGATCAAACCAGTCATTCGGATCATTTATCGTCACAACAATTAACTGAGTCCCATCTTTTTCAGCGACAGTTATCAGTGTTCGGCCCGCTGCTTTCGTATAACCAGTCTTTCCCCCAATCGTATATGGATAATAATTGGTTAATAATTTATTTTTATTCTGCCATGCATATGTTCTACTCTTAGCCTGATATGATTTCGTGCGATTTATTTCTGCAAATACATCATCTTCCATTGCATATCTCATTAATTGGGCCATATCTTTTGCAGTAGAATAATGATCATCCGCATCAAGACCATGCGGATTGGAAAAATGTGTTTCATCCATTCCGAGCCATTTAGCTTTCTCATTCATTAAATAAACAAAACCATCAGCACTACCACCAATATGTTCAGCAATAGCTATAGCTGCATCATTTCCAGATTGAAGCATTAACCCATAGATAAGATCTTCTAATGTCATCGATTCATTTTCTGTTAAATAAATTGAGGACCCTTCCTGTGAAACCGCCTGTTGGCTTATTTTTACTTGATCTGTTAACTCCCCATGTTCAATCGCAATAATTGCAGTCATAACTTTTGTAATACTTGCGATTAGTTGAGGGTTGTCCGTATTTTTTTCATATAAAATTAAACCACTCTCTTGATCCATTAAAACTGCTTGTTCAGCAGAAATCATTGGCTTTGCATATACATATTCATTGCTTGTTATAGTATAAATCGACGTTAGTATAATGATAAATAAGGTTTTTATCTTTCTTCCTTTCATAAGGCACCTTCTTTACAACTCAATTTATTTATATATTTATGCAATAAATAATTTACTTATGCCTTATGTTGGATTGCAAATAAGTGAACCTTCACTAAGTATGCGAAATCCCCCCAATGAATGTTGGATAAAAAGAGCGATAAAAATAACGCTAAATTAATTAAATTCAGCGCTCTATATCATGTTTCTTCTCTATTCAATTGATCAAAAAACAAATCTGCTTCTTCTGTAATATCCCCCTCATCAATCTGTTCATTTAATGGGGGTAATTCATCTAATGAACGTAAACCAAAGTATGTTAAAAAGTCTAAGGTTGTTCCAAACATCACTGGTCGCCCGATTGCATCCTTTCGACCTACTTCCTCGATTAACCCCCGAGAAAGAACCGTTTGGATTGGCCGATCACTTTTCACTCCTCTGATCTCTTCAATTTCAGCACGAGTAATCGGCTGATTATAAGCAATTATCGCTAAGGTTTCTAGACTTGCTTGAGTCAGTTTGGATGTATGGACATTTGATTTTAATTTTTTGAAGTATTCGGCATGTTCCGGTTTTGATGTTAAATAAAAATGTTTTTCTGATTCAAGCATTTGAATACCACGAACTGTATTTTCATAATCATATTTTAATTCATTTAATAAATATTCAACCGTATCAAGATCAAGGTCAATTATCGATGCGATTTGTTTAATTGTTAAGCCATCAGACCCAGAAACAAATAATAGTCCTTCTATAACCGCTTTTTTTTGACTTAATTCCAATCTTACTTACCTCCATTTATGTAAAATCAATTGATCAAAAGTCTGCTCTTGTTCGCAGTATATTAATTTCTGTTTCATTAATTCCAACATAGCCATAAAGGTCACAATAATGTGTGACTTTGAGTAATATGGAAACAGTTGATCAAAAGGAATTCCTTCTTCACTTAATTCTACGATTTCCAAAACTTCTTCCATTCTCTGCTGAATTGGTATTTCCATTTTTTCAATTGTTGTTGTCATTGGGCGATTCCATTTTTGTCGATTGAAAATACTTTGCATAGCAGCTAACATATCATAAATAGATGCAGACTTTTCTTTAATTGGAGAAGGCTTGGACAATTGATCATTGATTTTCTCAGGTGATCTAGTATAGCTCTCCTTCTCCTCACCTTCAATTTCTTTTAATTGCTCAGCAGCCTCTTTATATTTTCGATACTCAATTAATCTAGCAATTAATTCATCACGTGGATCACCTTCCTCATATTCATCGTCTTCATTTAATTCTTGATTTGGAAGGAGCATTTCACTTTTAATCGCTAGTAGGGTTGCTGCCATCACTAAATACTCACTAGCAATATTTAAATCTAATTTTTGCATCGTCTCAATATATTCCATATACTGAGTTGTGATCAGGGCAACAGGAATATCATATATATCTATTTCGTATTGTTTAATTAGATGTAATAAAAGATCTAATGGTCCTTCAAAACCATCGATTCGAACATGGTAAGATTCCATCATACAGAAGGCTCCTCTATACAGTTTCAATAAATCAAATTAATTATAACACATAATTATCCACTAGCCACAGTTCCTGCCATAGATTAAAAGATCTTTAAGGCTATCATACAGTAAAGTTTTGGATTTTCTTATCTGCTATTGTAATCAATTGAGCTCCCCCACCTATCGACCTTGCTGTTTGATTGAAGGGGGAGATTCCCGGGAACAGAGCATACTTGATAAACTGGGCATTTACTGATCATTGATCACCAAATTAACTTCTGATAGCTTTTCTAGTATTATTAAATTAGAGATCTTAAAGTCAGTCGATTGACGATAAAAAAAGTTATTTCAATATAGAAAATATCGAAATAACTCATGGTATGATCATTTGATTGAGGGTTGGCTATTCACATTTGTTTAAAAATGATTCCGTTAAATCATTGGCAATAATTTGATAATTCTCTTCATAAATTTCACGGATTTCATTAATCATCTTGTGACCAATCCCTAATTCTCGATGTGATGGATTGACAGAAATATGTTGTACGGTAACAGTTGCATCTATTTGGTTTATTTCAACACCAATAGCGCCTAAAACATCATCATTTTCTCTCCATAAATAAAGGTGCCAGTTCTCATTTTCTTCATATGCTTTCATTGTATGTTGAAGCTTCTTCACATCTTTTTCTTCAGGCATAAAAGATAATAGACCCATTGCAATCTTTTCCATCGATTTTTTATATCGGATTAACATAACTACCCCTTTACTAGATCATAATATAAATGATCTGATCAATATTCTATTGACTATTATAATAATAAAGCGAACCTTCACTCAGCGCGGAGCTTAAGCATCCCCAGTGAGTGTTAATGAACAATTCAGGCTTTTACTAACTGCTGATTCCCCACCTATTATCCAATGGTACCCCTGATACTATTGAAGTGAGGATCTTACAGACAGTTAATCACCGGTGAATATCAAAGTTAGTAAAAGATTATACTTCTTCAACAACAACTGTTTTCATGACATCCCCTTGTTTTATTCTCAAGACAACATCCATTCCTTCAATCACTTGACCAAACACTGTGTGTACACCATCTAAATGTGGTTGTGGTTCATGAACAAGGAAAAATTGACTTCCACCCGTGTCCTTTCCAGCATGTGCCATTGATAAGGCTCCTGCTATATGCTTATGTGGATTCCCTTCTGTTTCACATTTAATTGTATAACCTGGTCCTCCAGCACCTGTACCAGTTGGATCGCCACCTTGAGCGACAAAACCAGGGATAACTCGGTGGAAAGTTACACCATCATAAAATTTTTCATTAGCTAATTTTTCAAAGTTGGCTACTGTTCCTGGTGCATCATTTTCAAATAACTCAATAACTATTTTTTCTCCATTTTCAAAAGTAATCGTTGCTTGTTTTTTCATTTTCTATCTCCATCTCCTATCTATTCATATGATAAATCGTGACGTAATAAATCTTGATAAGTTTCTCTTTGAATAACTAATTTATCTACACCATTTTCTACAAAGACAACCGGTAATTTAGGAAAACGATTATAGTGACTAGACATTGAATAGCCATATGCTCCAGTGCTAAACACAGCTAGTATATCACCAGAGTCAACTTCTGGCAATGTCACATCCCAAAGTAACATATCCCCAGATTCACAGCATTTACCTGCTATAGATGTTTGATATGTTTTTGGTGCATTGACCTTATTCGCCAATACCGCCTCATATTTAGCCTCATAAAGTGCCGGTCGAATATTATCAGTCATTCCACCATCTACAGAAATATAATTTCTCACATTTGGAATTTCTTTTTTCGAGCCAACTTGATACAATGTTATTCCAGCATCACCGACAATTGCCCGACCGGGCTCAATCCAAATCTCCGGAAAGTCAAGTTGATAATATTGAACTTGTTTTTCAACTTCACTAATTAATGCACTGACATAATGTCCAAGTGGTAAAGGTCGATCCTCACTCGTGTAACGTATACCAAAACCACCACCTAAATTTAACACCTCAACATTAAATTGATTGTTTACTTTCCAATCATTCATTAGTTTAAACAAACGTTGTACCGCCATAATAAAACCGTCTGTCTCAAAAATCTGCGAACCAATATGGCAATGGATGCCTTTCAAATGGATTCGTTTTTTGTTTAACACTTGTTTAAATGCTTTATCAGCTTGTCCACTACCAATATCGAAACCAAATTTTGAGTCTTCATTTCCGGTAAGTATGTAATCATGTGTATGTGCCTCGATCCCCGGGGTAACACGTAATAATACGTTCATTTCTTGGTCATATGTATTCAAAAGCTGATCGAGTAACTCTATTTCGTGGAAATTGTCGATAACAATACAGCCAATTTTATTTTCTATTGCCATTTTCAACTCATCCACACTCTTATTATTCCCATGCATATGAATTCTTTCAACAGGAAAATCTGCTTTTAATGCGGTATACAATTCACCCTGCGAGACAACATCTAAACTTAATCCTTCTTGTTTAGCTACTTGTACCATAGCAATTGATGAGAAGGCTTTACTGGCATAAGCAACCTGAGCCTTAACACCTAATCGTTTAAATTCATTTACAAATGATTGAGCATTTTGGCGAATCTTATTAACATCATATAAATAAAGTGGTGTCCCATATTTCTTCGCTAAGTCAATCGTATCCATGCCTCCAAAGATAAGGTGGTCTTTCTCATTTGTCTTTATTTGTTCATTCACCTTATGATCCCCCTATTTATCCCAAATAACCGTCCACAAACCCTTCACCTAAAAATTTAGAAATAAAGCCAATCACTTTAGGCTAGAGATAAGAACGCTAATATCCTGATTCACTCAACTAACAGTCTATGGAAAAAGAACGAAAAATCCAACTGATTGAAATTTCGCTTTATATTGAACAGACCTTTAAAAGTAATTTTTCACTTGCTGCTTTTGTGAGAATCTATTCCAAATAAAGTTTTCAGCCAAACTTAATTCCCAAACAGACTAAAAGTAAACATCCCTTATTATAGATTGATGATATAGTTAGCCTATCATAAGGGATGTTATTTTATTAACTAAAATGAATCGTAAGTAATTTTCAGATGCTTTATAAAGGATCTATATGGTTTGGCTTGATTAAAAAAGATACTTCGTAATTGATGAAAACTCATTTTGAATAGAATTAATTTACCACAAGTCAAACATCTAATCAACTCTAATCCTTTAATTAGTTAACTTTTTGTTTAGGGTGTATAATGCTTGGGCGCGTTTCTTTAGCTGGAACACTGTATCGAATCAGGATTTGGAGCAGGGCTTTTAAATTAAATGGAATGAACGGCCACATATAAGGCACATTAAATGATTTAACGTTCGTTAATGCTAATAAATAGAGAGTTGAGCTGATCATAAAACCAGGTAAGCCAAAAGCGAATGTAGACAATACGATCATAATTCTAACAAGTTTATTGGCGATACTCAATTCGTAACTTGGAGTAGCATATGATCCGATGGCCGCAAAGGAAATATAGAGGATCACCTCTTCTGTAAATAAGCCCGCTTTGATTGCGATATCACCAATTAAAACAGCCGCAATGAGCCCCATCGCTGTTGATAATGGTGTTGGTGTATGGATAGCGGCCATCCGTAATAGTTCAACTCCAACATCAGCTAGAATGATTTGCAAAAATAAAGGAACATTTCCAGTATCCTCATTCGGGCCAATAAAGCTTAATGCCTCAGGTAATAAGTCCGGCTCAATTGCAAGTAAATACCAAAACGGTAAAAGGAATATGGAAATGAAAATGCCAAAGAAACGAATCCAGCGAACAAAGGTCCCAGATGAAGGTGCTTGTCGGTATTCTTCTGCATGCTGAACATGATGGAATAAAGTCGTTGGTGTGATAATCATACTTGGGGATGTATCAACCATTATAACAACATGTCCTTCAAAAAGGTGACTTGCAGCTACATCTGGTCGTTCAGTATAGCGAACAATTGGGAAAGGATTGAAACCTTGATGGACAATATATTCTTCCAATGCTTTATCTGCCATCGATAACCCATCTGTTTGAATCGATTTTAATTCTTTTTTAATAATTTTAATTAATTCTGGATCAGCCAAATCCTTAATATAGGAAAGACAAACATCTGTTTTTGAACGTTCACCAATTTGGAGAATTTCATTTCTTAGTCTTGGATCTCTAATTCGTCTTCTTGTTAGGGCTGTATTTAGAATAATATTTTCTGTATAGCCATCCCTTGAACCACGAACAACTCTTTCTGTATCAGGTTCTTCGGGCTCACGACCTGGATAAGTCCGAACATCTACAATCATGATTTGATCATAATGCTCAATAAAAATAATCATTAATCCTGATAACATCTGAGTGATTGCATTATGAATATCATCTGTCTCCTCTAATTGCTGATGGACAAGACGATTTCGGACGATATTAACAACTTCCCTAGACTCTACTTCATTATCATTTATATCTACTAAAGATTTCAGTAATTCAACAATAACCGGAGTATCACACAATCCGTTTATATAATATAACTGAATTTTATGACTAAGAACAATGATTTCACGAAAGTCTGCATCGAATGATTCACCAATACCAACATGTTTACGCATATAGCTTTCAACACGTTTAATTTGGCCAATTTTTACTGGTAATTTTTTTTGTTTAAACATATGTTTCACTTCCTTGAGCTTAACTTTGCCTTAGTATAAGTAAATCATATCTAAATATACACAAATAAAAGTGATGGACCGAAGGAATGCTTCTATTAAATGCGGATTAGATTAGCAAAGTGCCTACACATGGTTGATTAGGATTTAACCCGCTTCACCTTACAAAGAAATTTCAACAAAACATTCTTTGTATCATCGATTCCTCCCACCAATCACTGGATGGGAGGAATGACTTCAAACATGACTTCGCCTTCATCACTTAACTACTTTTGGCCCGATAATGAAGGAAACCATATCGTGCGACTTTAAATATTCACAAATTATTGAAGAATCTGTTTCCGCATATTTGTTAATATCTTCTTCTCTAAACGTGAAACCTGAACTTGAGAAATTCCTATTCTACGCGCAACTTCAGCTTGTGTTTGGTCTTGATAGTATCGTAAATATACAATTAGTTGTTCCCTAGGCTCTAACTTCTTCATTGTTTCAGCAATCATCATTTTATCAAACCAATTTTCTTCATCGTCTGCCAATTGATCAAGCAAGGTGATTGGGTCTCCCTCATTTTCATAAACGGTTTCATGTATGGAATGAGGGTGCTTGGCCGCATCTTCGGCATGGATGACTTCCTCAGGCGTGATGTCAAGCGCACACGCCAACTCAGATATGGTTGGCGAACGACCATATGATTTTGTTAAAGCTTCTTTTTCTCGCCGAATTTTATGACTCAATTCCTTAAGCGATCGACTGACTTTTATTGTACCATCATCTCTAATAAATCTTTGGATCTCACCAATAATCATTGGAACAGCATAAGTTGAAAATTTCACTTGATAAGATAAATCAAATTTATCAATTGATTTAATCAAACCGATACATCCTATTTGAAATAGATCTTCTTGATCATAGCCACGATTTAAGAATCTTTGCACGACTGACCAAACTAGGCGAACATTGCGTTCAACCAAAATGTCTTTAGCAGATTGATCCCCCATTTGGCTTTGCTTTATATAATGCTTCACTTCTTGATCTGATAATGGTTTTTGTTTTTTTACTTCATTTATTGTCATTCCATTCACTCCCTATTGATGAATGGAGCGTGATGTTTGAAATGTTTTTTCTAAAATTACCTTAGTCCCATGTCCAAGTGCAGATTCAATAGAAATGTGGTCCATAAAATTTTCCATGATCGTAAATCCCATTCCAGATCGCTCCAGCTCAGGCTTTGATGTATACAATGGTTGGATAGCTTCTTCAACGTTAGCAATCCCAACTCCAAGGTCTTCAATGATAATTCTTACTTGTCGATCATTTATTTCACAGCTTAAATAAATATCAAATTCATCAGATTGTTCATAGCCATGAATAATAGCATTTGTTACAGCTTCTGATACAACTGTTTTTACCTCTGATAATTCCTCTAGTGTCGGATCAATTGGTGCTATAAATGAAGCAACGACAATTCGGGCAAAGGATTCATTTTCACTTCTACTTTTGAATGATATTTGCATATGATTTTTCATCAGGCTACCCCCAAATAAATCAAGGCCTCTTCTTCCCCTTGTGCTAATCTCATAATTTTAAAGAGGCCAGACATTTCAAATAGTCGTTTCACCATTGGCGAAATCGCACAAATAACCATTTCACCATTCACTTGCTTAATTTCTTTGTAGCGGCCAAGAATCACACCTAATCCAGAACTATCCATAAAATCTAATTCTTCTAAATTAAGGACAATATGGCGAATACAATTCTCCCTCAATTCTAATTGCCACATTTTTTTAAATTCATTTGCTTCATGATGATCGAGTTCCCCTTTTAAGCGAACAAGTAATATATCATCTTTAATCAAGAACTTTTTTTCTAACATCCTAAAAATCCTCCCTCACTTTTTCCTTATTATTTTTATCAACTGCTATAAATTTCTGCTTTTGTTAATAAAATTCCTTCTAATCGACAAAACTAGAAAAAACTAGTGCTTTTTCGAGCATAATACTGATTAAGAGGAGGGCTTTTTCGGCTCGATTATACTCCCAAGTTTAAAATCCGTTTGCTTGAATCTATCATTAGTTGCCATAGATTAGCACGCTCCACTAATTGACCTGAGATTAAATCTACTTCATTTATTAGCTCTCCATTCAAATGAAGTTCAAGACTTCCGATGACTTCTCCCGCTTCTACAGGTGCTACAAGGTGCTTATTTATCTTTATTTTTGTTTCAAGTTGACTTAAATCTACTCCTTTCTTTGTCAATACAGACAGCGCATCATCCGTAATGACTGGTACTTGGTCAACTTTTCCTTTTAGGATCTTTATGTCAGTAACTGGCTCGTGTAGGTCATAAATTTTTTGATGTTGATATTGTGAAAAACCATAATCTAACAAACGTGAAATGGATGCATTTCTTTCTTTTGCTGATTCTGCTCCCATAACAACAGCGATTAAGCGCATATCATTTTTTACCGCAGTAGCGGTTAAACAATACTTTGCTTCATTAGTAAAACCAGTTTTTAAACCATCAACCCCTGGATAGAATTTCACTAGACGGTTTGTATTGACTAACCAAAACTCATCTTCTGTACCTTTTCTTAAATAATCCTCATAAATAGATGTATAGTCAGTAATAAAGTCATATCTTAATAGAGCCCTAGCAATCATAGCCATATCATATGCTGAAGAATAGTGATCTTCAGTAGGTAAACCTGTTGTATTATTAAATTTCGTATCTGTTAGATTTAGCTCCTTAGCCTTCTCATTCATCGCCTGAACGAAAGCTTGTTCACTCCCATAAATATATTCGGCTAAAGCTACACTTGCATCATTAGCGGAAGCAACCGCAACGGCCTTTAGCAAATCTTCTACACTCATTTCTTCACTAGGCTCCAAAAAGATTTGTGACCCTCCCATTGATGCAGCATATTCACTAACCATAACTGAATCCGTTAAGGTGATTTTTTCTTGATCAATGGCTTCGGCGATAAGTAACAATGTCATCAATTTTGTCATACTCGCAGGTGGCAACTGTTCATTACTATTATTCTGGTATAAAATTTCTCCAGTATCACGTTCAATTAAAATAGCACTTTTCCCGTTTAAACCAAGATCGGGTTCCTCTGCCAATATCGTTAATGGTTGAATCAATATCATAATCGTCATAGCGACCATTATTATTCTTTTCATGATTCTATCCTCCTCATTATTAATAGTCCCATTTTTGCCATCATTTGTTTTTTTTAAACAAAAAAAACATGAAGAAATTTATTCTTCATGTTTTTCCACTATGCCCGTGGATGGTGTTTACTATAAATATCTCGTAACCTTTTTCTTGATACATGGGTATAGATTTGTGTTGTTGAAATATCTGCATGTCCAAGCATTTCTTGAACAGATCTTAAATCTGCGCCATTTTCTAATAAATGTGTCGCAAAAGAGTGTCTTAACATATGTGGAGTAATATTTTTTTCAATTCCATTTTCTTTTGCAATTGTTTTTAATATTTTCCAAAATCCTTGTCTACTTAATGGGTTACCATGATGATTGACAAAGAGCTTATCTGTTTGCTTACCTTTTACTAAATAAGATCGTCCATTGTTTAAGTATAATTCTATCGATTCTTTGGCTAAGTCACCAAGTGGAACGATACGCTCTTTCCCACCCTTACCAAAACATCGAACAAATCCCATCATTAAATGTAAATCACTTATGTTCAAATTAATTAATTCTGATACACGTATACCCGTTGCATACAATGTCTCAATCATTGCTTTATTCCGGATCGATAGGGGATCATCCGCAGTAATATCTAACAGTTGTTCAACCTCTTGGGTAGAGAGCACTTTGGGTAATGTTCTTGTTTTAGTTGGGGATTCAATGTAAACAGTCGGATCAACTAAAGCCACCTTTTCCATTAACAAGAATTGATGAAACTTACGAATTGATGACAAAGTTCGAGAAATCGATGTCGAAGCTGCACCATTATCATTTAAGTAGTATAAAAATCGTGTAATCGTAGCGTGTTCTACATCCTCCCATTTATGAATAAACTCCACTTCCCTTAAATAATTAATATATTTCGTTATATCTCGTCGATAAGCTTCAAGTGTGTTGTCAGATAATCCTCGTTCAATATGAATATAATGAATGAAGTCTTCTAAATCTAAATTCATATTTTCCTCCTCTTTCCTTACTCTAAGAAAAAGTTAAATAAATTTACTTGTTCGGCAGCCTTCTCTGGTTCCAATTCCCTTAATCGCTGCTGATATTCATTTTGCATCAGCGACAGACCGTAGGAAACAATTAAAATGGTTGTCATAAAAATGATCACCAATTTGATGATTTCAATGATAGCTAATTTAAGTTTAATCATTTTTAAACTTCCTTTCAATTTCATTAAAAGTATATTCACTATCATTTTTAACAAGATAAGCAATTGGTAAACACAAAAAAACAATGATTTATTCTCGTATAACTAAAAAAAGGAGCCGTTCTTTATTCAGCCCCCTCTCAAAATGCACTTTAATTTTTTCATTTAATTTATGACTTCGCTTGACAGTCTCGACAGATCCCATGAAAAGTTAACCGGTGATCCTTAACTTCAAATCCCCAATCCTCTTCAACAATTTTCTCAACATCTCCTAATAAGTCTTCAACGATTTCCTCTACTGTTCCGCATTCCATACAAACTAGATGATGGTGGAAATGCGCAGCACCTTCTTTTCTCAAATCATATCGTGATACTCCATCACCAAAGTTAATTTTATCAACAATTTTAAGTTCTGATAGTAATTCTAAAGTTCGATAAACAGTTGCTAAACCGATTTCAGGAGCTCTTTCTTTAACTAATAAATAAACATCCTCAGCACTTAAATGATCTTCTTCTCGCTCCAAAAGAACACGAACGGTAGCCTCACGTTGCGGGGTCAATTTATAGCTCTTTGCATGCAATTGTTTTTTAATGCGTTCTATTCGATGTTCCATAACGGAAACCTCCCTTACATTCTCAATTATAATCAGGGAGTGAGAACCTGTCAATTAAAATTATTATAATTTAAAAATTAAAACAGATATTCTTATTATAATAATTATCATCTAATAAGTTGTGCAGTATATTGTAACAAATTTCCTGATATATATGCTTCAACAAGTGCTCCTAGAAAACAAATAGCAAATAAAATCATAAAAATAATAAAATATTGAACAAGGGGTTCTAAAGTAAATCTTACCATCCTTCTCCCTGATAGCTTCTTTATTAATTGACTTGTAAATATCATCGCTAAAGTACCTGCTAATAAATAAACAGGGATAGTAATAATACTTTGCGGGAGAATCGCAGAACTAATAAACAGTAAACCTTTGAAACCATATTGATTGACGAAGAATCCTACTGAAAAACCGATAAAAGTTCCTTTAACAAAAACAATAACCCAAATAACTGGTAAACCAATAATTGATAATCCAAGAACAAAAAAAATAACCAGATATTGAAGGTGTGATAATAATGCAGATTTAAACAGCTCATGATTTGCCATTATAAACTGATTATCAATTCTAGCAAAATACTGATTCAAATAAAATAACAAATCTTGTTTTTGCGTGAAATGCATAGTTACAACAATTATTGCCCCAAAAATTAATCCCATTAGGAATAGAATTAAAATAAAAAAATAACTTAATTGATAAGTTTCAAAATGTTTTACGAATTCTTTTTGGTAGTTTATTCTCATGATCCAGCTCCACCACACCTTCATTTAATAGGTTATTTTCTTTCTGTTTAATAACTATATTAAAAGTTATGATGTGATAGAGATGAATAGAACCTATTGATCAATTATCGTAGATTAACTATTCTATAGTCCCCAAATAATACCATAGAAAACCACCTGATGATAAGTAAGGATCGACTGTCAATAAAAAAACCGACAAATTCAGAAGCACCCAGTGAAGGAAGCCCCCTCCACTGAGTGAGGATTTACTTTATCATTCCTTTTAGTCTGATTAATTCATTCTATTATTGTCCCGTATTTTCCGCCTCCGCCCTTGTTTATCCCTACCTCTCCAGAGCGAATCTTAATTAATTGATTCGCAATTCGTTCTCCAACTAAATCAGAAATATCTTCAATTGGTGTATCGTGTAATATGGACATTTCCGTACCAAAATGCTCAAGCAGTTTTTCATATGTTCTTTTACCTAAACCATTAATATAATCTAGTGGAACGTGATAATGATAAGGTGGCCGGTTAGTTTTCTGTAATTGCTCCCCTTTTAGTTCTTCAATTCTTTCTGATACACCCTTTATTTTACCTTTTCGCTGACAATTTAAACAGGTATCTAGACGGAAGGATCTTTCACCACAATATTTGCAAATCGATTGATAGTACTTCCCTAATTGTGGGTGCATCCCGTAATTAGCAAGAATACAACGCCCATTCCGTCCTTGTAAAGCATCAACAAAATCAGCAAAATGACAGGCTTCCATCTGGATTGCCTGATATTCCCGTGCTATTTTAATTAATGAATGAGCATCGGAATTTGTTAAAAAAGGGTAATCATGTAATTCGGAAATTTGATCTGCCATTAAAGTGTCTGAACTCAATCCAAGCTCAACAGCATCAATGAGTTCAGGCAAGAAGACTTCTGTCAGAGATTGATTTACACCCTTACCAAATAAACTCTTAAAAGGAGTGAAGATATGCGCGGGAATAAATAGACCCGAAAGTTCCTTTACTTTATGTTGAAGTTCATGTGCTGAAGTATATATCCTTTGAGAACTCAATTGAATATTCTTCATCCGGGTACTTAACCACTCAGTAAATTTAGCCATCACTTCTAAATGTGGAAAATAGCAGAGCACATGGATTGGTCCTTGGCAATTTTGATCATAAATTTCTAGTTCAACTCCCAATATGAGCGTGACAGATTCAAATAGAATTCCACCTTGTTCTAATGCAGTTGCTTGCTTAGTTGCAAGCAGTTGTTTTATCTCATCTTGGACTGTCGGAACATGGCAATCAACAATACCTATTAAATCCAGTCCTTTTCTTCGACTTGATTCTTGCAATATCTTTGTCAGTGTTAATTCCTTTGAACCGGTAATCTTAACCGGTTGATTAAGATGATCTCGACCAATATGAATATGTAAATCAGCAAAAAATGGTTTTAACATAACACTATCCTTCTCTTCCAACCTTAACAAGTCAAAAGCCATTCACCTAAACGTTCAAAGATAACTTAGAACGATAAGTAGAGATAATGACTCGTATCAGTCCGATTTATTCATTTTTTTAGGAGAAGATGAACAAACTTCAGCAAACAAAAACAGTGTTTATTTATTATTTAACTTTAAATATTGAATTGCGTAACTAGTCTTTATATCATGTATTCTTTGTGTTGCTTCAAAGTTGACCAATTCATCAAGACCGTACTCAAAAACTTCGACAAACTCATCATCATCCGTTTCCCTTCCGTTTTTAGCCACCTTTAACTGCTCGGCTAGATAAAGATAAAGAATTTCATCAGCAAATCCTGGTGAAGTATAAAACGATGTGATGAATGTCAGTTTATCTGTTGTATAACCTGTTTCTTCCTCTAATTCTCTAATTGCGGTGTCAGCTGGATCCTCACCCGGATCTAGCTTACCAGCTGGGATTTCCAAAATACTTCTTTCTAATGGTTTTCGATATTGTTCAACCATCACTAACTTATGATCATCTGTAATAGCAATCACGGCTACTGCTCCAGGATGTCTAATGATTTCCCTTGTTGAATATTCACCATTTGGTAGTTCAACCTGATCGACAAATAAATCAATCATTCTTCCTGAAAAAATTTGTTCACTTTGTATCGTCTTTTCTTCGAACTTTTTCATATTTAAACTCCCCATATCGTATATTTAGGCTTTAAATTATGCCTAATCATTTGTATCAAGCTTTTTTAAAACCTTGTCAATCTAACGCATTCCTCTCACTACTGACGGTTACTTTCCATGGACTAATGTTTCTGCGGGACGAGTAATCACAAATGTCTTCGATGGGATTCCCAGTCCCAGGCACTTGACCAGAACCAACTCTAAAAAAAGAACAAGCTCCCAATCATCACCTAGGACAAGAAAAGCTGCAATACAACATGTTATAGGAAGATCATTGTCCTTTGTTTTCAAAGCTCACCATATCCCTTTTGCTTAACTCAACGATGATAAATTACCACCGGTCTTATTAAAATGATCTCCAATTTTAATAACTTTAGTCAATTATGGCAGGTTTTTATTAAGTTGATTATTAGGAATGATTGGATTTAACAAGCCAGAAGGACTTGTCATTTTAAATCCATTTCCGATATCCTCCAATTCAATCACTTGTTCAAAAAACATATAATCGAACTTGTTAATATAAACATCAAAATCCGTCTGGTCTACAGAATGATAGTCTGGATCAATTTGATCGGTAAATTCTATTGTTGGAGTACCTGTTACTGTGCAGGCAGTTCCTGATGAATCGAATTTTAATAACAAGTAAGGTTTATCTACCGGTTGAAATGTTTTTAACTTAGCAACTGTTTTATGATCCATTAATAATTTCATTGTTCATCTCCCCTTGATCTTATATTTTATCCCTATTTTTTACTAAACTGTTTTCTTAATAATTGTTCAACTATAGTTGGAAATAGATAATGGATTTTGGACCCTAAAGACATCCACCAGGGTAAATTAATTTCTCTTTTTCGTTTAAATAAATATTTAATTATTTTATTTGCGACATAATCTGGATCTAGCATATAAGCTGATACAGCCTTTTGATATTGTCCTGTCGGGTCAGCTCGATTAAAAAAACTAGTTTTAACAGGACCCAAATTAACGGATGTAACAAATATATTATTTGTTTCAATCTCTAATCTTACTGCATTAGTATAAGCAATAACACCACTTTTAGTTGCACTATAAACTGCCGATTTTGGGGTTGCCATTTTCCCAGCAAATGATGCAATATTTATAAGATGTCCAAATTGTTGTTTTTTAAAGATTGGAATGAGTAGTTGGGTGGTTTCAATAACTGATAAGAGATTGAGTTGAACCATTTGATCAATATCTTCATGATTAATTAAATCTGCCGATTCAAAAACACCGATTCCTGCATTGTTAATTAAGCCGTCTATTTTCTGATTGTGCTCGATGATCTTGTTAAATACGGAATGACATTCTGTTCTATTCATTAAATCTGCTACATATATTTGAACCTGACCGTTCGATATTTGTTTCAAATCAGTTTGCAATTGCTTTAATTTCTCTTCAGATCGACTAACTAAAATAAGATTCGTATTTAACTTTGCCAATCCTCGAGCAAGTGACAGACCAATTCCACTTGTTGCGCCCGTAATAATTATTGACTTTTCACTTAAGTTTCCCACAAATTTCAACTCCCCACTACATCTTTCCTCTTTATTATGCTACGATCTTATTGAGACTGCAAATCTTATCAATAAATAGGTGGTGTTGGTTATTAAAAAACTTGTGATTGCCCATCGTGGTGCTAGTTTTTACCGACCAGAAAACACTTTAGCCGCTTTTGAATTAGCTTATCAACAAGGTGCAGATGGTATTGAAACAGATATTCAGCTTAGTAAAGATAGTATTCCAATGATCATTCATGATGCAAATATTAACCGAGTGACACATGCGACTGGCAATGTCAATCAATGGTCTAGTGAAAAATTAAAAACATTTGACATTGGTTCTTGGTTTGATTTAAAATATCAATCCGAACGAATGATGACTTTAACAGACTTGTTACAATGGGCAAAAGGAAAAAACCTCTTACTCAATCTTGAATTAAAAACAAAGAAAAATCTCAATCCAAATATTGAACAGATCGTTTATCAAGAAGTCATACAACATGGCCTATTAGACCAAGTTATTTTTTCTAGTTTTAATAGTGCTACATTAAAAAAACTTAAACAATTAAATTCAGAAACAAGAGTGGCCTTGTTGACAAAAAGACATAGCTTATCCTTACAACAAATGTGTGAGGAGTTTCACTTTGATGGGATTCATTTAAAATACAACTACGTTAACCGAACGGTTACAGAAAAATACCATCGAATAGGAAAATACTTGGGTGTTTATACAGTAAATATCTCAAGTCAAATGAGAAAGTGTTTTCAAGCGAATTGTGATATGATCATAACAGATCGACCAGATCTTGCGATAGAGAAAAGACACTTATTCTTTTAGCAGCATGTTTAATATAAATTGAAAATCATTTTTATCATTACTTTAAATCTTACGTTGAATAATACTTATATTGAATAGAAAAGGTTGGCTTTATTATGAATATAACATTCTTAGGTACAGGTGCGGGTCTTCCTTCAAAGTCTCGAAATGTAAGTGCTATCGCCCTACATTTTATGGAGAATCAGGGGTCAGTATGGCTCTTTGATTGCGGTGAGGCTACCCAACATCAAATTTTACACACGTCGATCCGTCCGAGGAAAATCGAAAAAATATTTATTACCCATCTTCATGGTGACCATATTTATGGTTTACCAGGACTATTAAGTAGTCGCTCCTTTCAAGAAGGCACAACCCCTTTGACTGTTTATGGTCCTAAAGGGATTAAACAATTTATCGAAACGAGTTTATCAGTCAGTGGCACACAATTATTATATCCACTACATATAGTTGAGATATTTGATGGTTACCAACTTAATGAAACTAATTTTATTGTTGATGTCATCAAATTAGAACATGGTATTGATTCATTTGGTTTTCGAATCACTGAAAAAGATCAAATTGGTGAATTACAAGTTGATAAGTTAAAAAAGCTTGGTATCGAACCTGGACCAATCTATCAACAAATTAAAGCAAATGATGTAACTCATTTACCAAGTGGCCAACAAATTTATCGTAAAGACGTTGTTGGACCAATGAAAAAAGGACGAAAGCTTATAATCTTTGGTGATACAAGAAACCCACTACAATTCAAAGATTTTATCGATCAAAGTGATTTATTAATCCATGAAGCAACTTTCAATGGAAATAGTCAGGAAATTGCTTATCAATATTTCCATAGCTCTAATGTAGAAGTCGCCCAACTGGCTAAACAAGCAGGAGTGAAAAAACTTGTTTTAACACATATTTCCGCCCGATATCAAGATGAGGAATTATCTAATTTTTTAAGTGAGGCTTGTGTCATTTTTCCCTCAACCATTTTAGCAGAAGATTTCTTAACGATAAAAGTACCCAGAACATTTGATAATTAAATGCTCTGGGTATTTTTCATCCTGACTTCGCTAACTATAAAACTAAATTAAATGATGACCTGGGATCAATATTCAATAAAATACAAAATCGTAAAATTAGAGCCTAACAAGGTGAACTACCCACCACTTATTGACCTTGCGGTCTAATTGGAGTGGGGGCTTCTCGACTTATCGCTGCTTTTACTAGCCAACGAAAACTGACCGAGCTAACCCTCTTGTTCCAAGAGTTTTTGTTTCTATGCTAATAAGCGTAATCCCTCATTTTTGATA
>NZ_JAHLQM010000008.1 GCF_018919165.1 Amphibacillus sp. MSJ-3
CCGGGATTATAAAGTGAGTTATAAATGAGACAAATCATAAAATATTCAAATAAAAATATAGCGTCAATGGTTTCTGTTTTTTTAACTTACCAACGCTATATATTGTACAACCGAAAAAGCCACCCGTGTGAACGGGTGGCTTTTGGTCTTTTAAATTACTTAATCCCAAGACGCATACGGTAGCTAAAGAGAATTTCTTGGCTCTCTCCTCCGAAGGCTTCTTCTACATGTTGTTGAAAGGCGCTGATTGCGTCATGAAGATCATTGGTCCCTAATTTGAGCGCTGTCTGTAATCCGCCTTGGCTTAGAGCGATATTGGCGTATCGGCCTGCATCACATGGTTCCCAATGGTGAAAAACAATTTCTTTAGAAAAAGAAAAAAGTTGAGAATCGCGAATTTGTCGTAGGTGGTCATCTTTATTCCATTTAAATGCTAATTGCTCGCTGGCTGCGAGTTCGGTTATATAGGATTCAGCCTGTTCAATCAGTGCTTGGTAATGTTCTTCTACCTCCATCGTAAAGGAAGGGGGCCAGTCGCAGTCGTAAGCTGCGAAAACTCCGCCAGTGCGTAGAACTCGAGCAAATTCACGCAATGTAGGTTGGGGATCCATCCAGTGAAAGGATTGAGAACAGGTAAGAATATCGACGGAATCTGAGTCGATATCTAGCTGATCTGACATTCCCTTTACAAATCGAAGGTTTTTAGGCTCTTCTTGGGCTTGCCATTGAGCGATCGCCACTTCACGCATCTCATCATTTGGTTCTACGCCAATAATATTATTTGCTTGATTTAACCAGATGAAGGATGACAATCCGGTTCCGCATCCGACATCTACTACTTGATTGGGCTTATGGGTCAAGTATCTTGTCAGTATTTTAATCATAGTATTTGGTGGGATGGGGCGATTCTGATTGTAAAACTGACTGTAGCCATAAAACCGGTCGATATTATTTTTGCGAATATCCTGCATATGTTTCACCTCTTATCCTTGTAACAATAGTTGTTGTCATGATTATAGCACAAACAATTTTTGGCTATATTGAGATATAACTTACAAGTCTCCCACTGATTGAAGTTTCACTTTATTAGCTAGGCTTGGGCGCACTCTTTTTCTCAATTTGAATAGACCAACCAATCCATCGTGCTCTCATATGGACGGAAAAAACCCCACCAAAATATGTTGGTAGGGTTTTGCTTTGAAGCTCCATTTTGAACTGATTTGGGCTATTTTAGTTTGAGGCAAAATGGGCTTTAAAAGCTATTTTTCCTTTAAATAAATGTCTACTGTCTAATTCACCTTAATGATCACTTGCTCGAGCGCCTAGTGATTATAGGTTATAGTCCAGCACTTTGGAATAGTCAGGGAATGTAAGAAGGTCTTGATGGAAATAATACAATTGGACATCATCAATCTTATCTTTTTCCACACTAATATAGGCCTTTCCTGTTATCTTATCGCCTTTTTCCAATACACCTTCTGATTCGTATAAATCAATCCAATTTCCATCGCTATTAAAATTAAATGTACGAGTTACCATTTCACCATCTATAACCGGGACTGGTAGTGCTTGTTCAATGGTTATAAGGTCATCGATTGTATTTTCAATCGTTATGTCGACTACTAATGCTGACATCTGACTTAAGTCAACACTTCCTTGTTCGATGTCAGGGTCTTCCTCAATGTTCACATCATTGATTGTAGCTTGCAGGCTTCCGTTGTCTTTATAATCGAGTAAATAAATTGGCTCACCAATTTCATATATCCCAATCTGGCTTTCTAGCTCTGATTGTGGAGTGAAAAATACAACTTCCGGTATATCTTGTGTGATGTTCCATAAGAAGGCGGATGTATATTCATAATTTTCCTCAGTGACAACCGCACCTACTAAGTCTAGTGAATCATTTGATTCAAGAATGTAATCATAGGATTCCAATTCATCAGTAAAGAGATCATTTTCAGGATAAGATACATCTACTTCTGTATTGGCTGCTGTATATGTTGGTAGCAGATCTGATAAGCTAATATCTTCATCACTTATATTTTTTACCGTATAATCAATAAAGGTAACATTTGTATCTTCTTCTATTGAACTGACACGTTCCTCTACATATTCTATATGATCATCAGCAGGTTCTGTCCATACTTTATTGACCGTTACCTCTGCATCTGCATCGGAGTAATATGTTGTTATAACGAAAGTTTCACCGATCTCATGATAGAGTTCGTTAGATGCTTCTGCACTTGTATCGTCTTCGCTTGTTGTCGTTTCTTCTCCTGTAGTCTCTGTTGGTGATGTTGCTTCAGGCGCATCATCTGTGTCTTGTGCGCATGCTGTTATGAATAAGAGTGAAATAATGGACAGCAAAAATAATAGTCGAGTGTACTTCATCGAGAGTCCCTCCAATGATTATATTTTTCAGGCGGCATTGTCTTGACTTTGATTTCCGCCATAAGTAGTTAAATACTATATTTTTTGATTCTCCATGTCAATAGACGATTTAGTTGATTATACTGAATTTTCTATAAATATCAGTGTTTTTGGCGGTTGAAAATAATTTGAGAATTGGTCTTGTAATGCTCATATGAAAATCTGTTTTTAGATGTCATAAGTTAAACTAGTCCTGATTTTCTTACCATTTGTTGAATCGGATCCCAAACACCGTTGTATGGTGGGGCGTAGCCCAGGTCCAGATCGAGCAATTGCGGAGTTGTCAGCCCAGCATATAAGGCTGTTGCTAGAACATCAATACGTTTGTCGACACCTTTTTTACCAATTATTTGCCCACCTAATAGTTTGTGAGTCTCTTTATGATAGAGCAGTTTTAAATGTAATTCTTCTGAGCCTGGGTAGTAACCAGCATGAGTTCTAGCCTCGCTTGCCATCACTTCATATGGTAAATTGAGTGCTTTAGCTTCCTTTTCTGATAGACCCGTTCGCCCCAGTGTCAAATCACAAAACTTAATAATCGATGTGCCGACAATGCCGTTAAAGGTCATCGTGTGACCTGCCATGTTTGCACCTGCGATTCGACCTTGCTTATTTGAAGTTGTCCCGAGCGGAACATGGTCGTTCATTTTTTTAACTCGATTGTAGTGGGAGGCACAATCTCCTGCGGCATAGATATTTGAAATTGATGTTTCCTGATAAGAGTTCACAATGAGCGCGCCATTTCTCAACATATGAATCCCTGTCTTTTTTAGAAAATCTGTATTTGGACTTACCCCAATAGCAAGTAAGACTAAATCTGTTTGGTAGCTAGCTTTATCAGTCCTTACTTCCTCTACTTTGTCAGTTCCCGAAAAGCTTTGGACTGATTCATTTAAAATAATTTCAATCCCTTGTCTTTCAGCTTCATTTTGAATGAACTTGGCCATCTCAGGGTCGAAAATTTCGGCTACTTGTGGTTCGCGTTGGATCAGCCTTACCTTAAGCCCCCGTGTATTAAAACTTTCCGCCATTTCAAGACCAATGTAACCACCACCAACGATGGTGACATCCTTCTTATCATCCGTCAAATCCTCCATTAACTTCTTTGTATCTGTCATTGTTTTAAAGGCATGAATTCCTGGCAAGCCTATTCCTTCCCAGTTTGGCACAATTGGATCTGAACCTGTTGCAATAAGTAATCGATCATAAGGCACTCGAAGGGGTTTTTCCGTCTCTAGATCAAGGGCTTCTACTTCCTGTTTTTCAATATCAAGTCCGGTCACAGTTGTCTTTATTCTTGCATCAATCCCATATTTGTCTCTAAATTGTTCAACAGTCCTCGCAACAACCTTGTCTATAGATGGGATCACTCCGTTGACCACATAAGGTAATCCGCATTGGCCATAAGAATAATCTTCTCCTCGTTCTAGCACGGTAATTTTGGCTGAATCATCTGTACGGTAAATTTCCATAGCTGCGCTCATTCCCGCAGCTACCCCACCGATAATGACATATTGCACAATAATTTCCTCCCTTTTAAATAAAGTTTGAAATAGATGTTCATTATCATCTATACCCCAATAGAGATTATTTATTTCACACCTTGAATGAAATCAGAGTAAAAGCTTCCTAATTTTGAAGCGCTTTTCTTCAAATAGGGCTTGTTTTTTAAACGACTAAACCAGGTGCATAGTAAATTACTGTTTGTAAATAATAGTCATATCAGACGCTCGAGATGTTTTGTAAACTCAATGTTAATTTTCTAAAATACCTTGACGATTATGATCGTATATCGTTACAATTCAATTGAGACAAAAGAATTTTATTAGGGGGCAAGAGAATAATGAGGAAATATTTATTGTCTTTCATGGTATTAGCAGTTATTTCTGTACTTGTAGCATGTGGAGGCACTGATAGCGATAATGGCACATCTGACGATGGAGCATCAGAAGATACAGGGAATGTACAAATCGATGAATTAACAATTGGTTTTGTACCTTCAAGAGAACCAGAAGAAATTATTACGGCTACAGAGCCATTAAAAGAGCTTTTAACAAAGGAACTTGCTGAACAAGGCTATGATGTAGAGAATGTAGATATTACAGTTGGGACAAACTATGAAGCTGTTGGAGAAGGTCTTTCTGCTGGTACTATAGATGTTGGACTCATCCCTGGTGGGACATATGTATTATATGATGATGGTGCAGAAGTTGTTTTAACAGCAACTCGTGCAGGCTTAAATAAAGACTCTGATAATGCGAGTGATTGGAATGATAACAAGCCTACAGAACCATCAGATGAACAAGTAACTTATTATCGTGCCCTTATTATTGCAGGTCCATCTGAAAAGGGACAAGAATTAGCGGAAAAAGTAAATAATGGCGAAGAATTGACTTGGGAAGATGTGAATAGCGCTTCTTGGGCTGTTATGTCATCTTCATCTCCAGCGGGTTATATCTATCCAGCAATCTGGTTGGGCGATAATTTTGATAAGACAATTACTGATCTTGATAATGTCATACAATCAGATTCATATGGAAGTGCTTTTGCCCGTCTAGCTGAAGGAAAACAAATTGATGTGCTTGTAACATATGCTGATGCAAGACGTGATAATGAGGACAGTTGGACAAGTGATTTTAACCGTGAAAAATCAATTTGGGAAGAAACAAATGTCATTGGGGTAACACCTGGAATTTATAATGATACAGTCAGTGTCAGCAAGAACTCTGATATTATGGATGATGGTTTAAAACAAGCCATTCAACAAGCATTCATTAATATCGGAGAAACAGAAGAAGGAAAAGAAGTTATCTCTATCTATAATCACGAAGGCTATCAGATATCAAAAGACTCTGATTATGATGACGAAAGAACAGCACAAGAGGTTGTAAGAAATCTAAAATAAGTTATAAAATCAATGAGGTTGTTCTGGACAGGGTGATTCCTTAAGAGGAAACGATCCCTGTGGGGGGCATCCTCATTTTTGATAAGATAGGAGATCCATGGATGATTGAATTTATTAATGTTGAGAAAACATATGGAAATCAGGTAAAGGCACTACAGGAAATTAATTTAACAATTGAACAAGGAGAATTTGTTGCCATCATTGGGCTGTCTGGTGCTGGTAAATCAACCTTACTTCGTTGTATTAACCGGATGCATGATATTACTGGCGGACAATTAATTGTGGATGATGTTGAGGTCAGTTCTTTAAAGGGCCGTGAAATTCGGGAATTCCGCAAACGGATTGGGATGATCTTCCAATCTTTTAACCTTGTCACAAGAACAACTGTATTAAAGAACGTCCTAGTTTCCTTGGTTCCAGAACTTCCTTTTTGGCGGAGGTTGACAGGGATATTCTCTAAGGAAGATAAAATAAAAGCACTGAGTGCACTAGATCAAGTGGGTATTCTTGATAAGGCATATATCCGTGTGAGTCAATTATCGGGTGGCCAGCAACAACGTGTTGCACTAGCACGTACATTAGCACAAAATCCAGATATTATTCTGGCTGATGAACCAATTGCTTCTCTTGATCCCGTTACTTCCAAACAAGTCATGGATGATTTTAAGCGTATTAATGAGGAGATGAATATTTCTGTCATCATTAATATTCACCATGTTGAAGTAGCCTTGGAGTATGCAGACCGTATCATTGGTATTCGAGATGGTAAGGTTGTATTCGATGGTAAATCAGAAGAAGTTACAGATGAAATCCTAGATAATATCTATAAAGGCCAAATGGAAAAGAAAACAATGATAGAGGATAAGGAGGAGTAAGCGATGTATGATAAGATTTTCCCTCCGAAGAAGATAGCCCTACCGAACGGAAAAGTCGTTATTGAAAAAAGGTCACCTACCCCTCTTATTTTGCTTCTACTTCTGATTGGGGTTTATTTTTCGGTACAGTTGACTGGTTTTAGTTTGCCTGTACTATTTGAACGATGGGATCAATTCTTCGTCATTATTTTAGACATGATCCCGCCTCGATGGGACTATACGTCACATATATGGCAGCCATTACTGGATACAATCAAAATGTCCTTGCTTGGTTCTGTATTGGGTTCACTTACTGCGATCCCAATTGCCTATCTAGCATCAAATAATATTGTGAAAAACAGAGTCATCGTAGGGATTGCGAGGGTTTTCTTAAGTATATTACGAACGATGCCAACACTTGTAATGGCACTTATTGCAACCTTTATATTTGGACTAGGGACACTTGCTGGAACGGTTGCTATTTTTCTATTCACAATTGCTTATGTTGGGAAGTTTTTATATGAGCAGATTGAAAATGTGAACATGGATGCTTTTGAGGCAATGGAATCACTTGGAATGACACGGGTACAGGCATTTCGCTATGCCATTTTCCCTCAAGTCTTACCGAATTATTTATCTACTTCTCTGTTCTGCTTTGAAGGAAATGTACGTTATGCTTCTATTTTAGGCTATGTAGGTGCTGGTGGGATTGGATTATTGCTCAATGAAGGCTTAGGCTGGCGTGATTATTCAAGTGTAGGAATGATTCTATTTATGCTTATAATTACCGTCTTTCTTATTGAAAGAGTCAGTGAACACTTCAGAAAAAGGTTAATCTAAAGGGGAACAAGATGATGGATACAATTGAAAAACAATTAAAAGTAGCACCTAAGAATAGACGGTATATCATTGTTGTAACAACGATTTTACTTTTCCTATTTGTATGGTCATTAACAGCGCTCAGTTTTGAGAATATGCAAGAAAGTGGCTGGTCGATTGCCGCTAGTATTCTCACAGGTATTATCAATCCTGACTTGGAACTATTGCTATCCTTTACTAGTCAAGGTGTTCCGTATTTATTAGTTGAAACAATAGCAATTGCTTTTTTAGGTACAATTATTGGAGCAATCATGGCAGTACCACTTGCCTTTTTATCTGCATCGAATATCGTGCCAGCACCCGTTGCTTGGTTAACCAGATTATTTCTGATTATGGTAAGAACCGTTCCATCTCTTGTGTATGGTTTAATGCTCATTCGGGTAACTGGACCCGGGCCATTTGCAGGGATATTGACAATTGCATTAGTTTCAATCGGTATGTTATCGAAATTGTTTGTTGATGCCATTGAGGATCTTGATATTGGCGTTTTAGAATCAATGACCTCGATTGGCTGTACAACATTTGAAAAAATACGCTATGGCATTATCCCGCAATTATTCTCCATGTTTTTATCAATTGTTATTTATAGGTTTGATATGAACTTAAGAGAAGCTTCTATCCTAGGATTAGTTGGGGCTGGTGGTATTGGAGCCCCCTTGATCTTCGCCATGAATGCTTACCGGTGGAATGAGGTTGGTTCCATCTTAATTGGCCTAGTTATCCTAATCCTAATTGTAGAAATATACTCAAACAAAATACGTGGAAAATTGGTACGTGGTTAAAAAGACTGGAATAAGGGGGATAGTTCATGTGTGGGGAAATTCGCATATGAACTATTCCCTTTCGCCTATACTTGTTTTTTTAAACTATTTTTATCAATTGATAGGCTCAATTAACAGAATGAAGGAGTTTTATAATGGAAAATTTTAAATTGGTCATCATGGAGACAAGTGATATTCATGGGAATGTTTTGCCACAAAATTATGGTACAAATGAAAAGGCAGAGCTCGGTTTAGCTAAGATTGCAACACTTATCAAGCAGGAGCAAGCCAAAAATGAACATACAATAATGATTGACAACGGTGATCTTATTCAGGGCACTCCGCTTACCTATCACTATGCACGCTCCCAGCATACCTTACCAAATCCGATGGTTTCCATTTTGAATGATTTAAACTATGATGCAAGTGTGATTGGCAATCACGAATTTAACTATGGACTCCCCCTATTAAATAAGGCGGTAGAGGAGTCAACTCAACCTTGGCTATCCGCCAATATTGTAGATACCAAGACAGGTGAACCTTATTTCGGAAAACCCTACCTTATAAAATCCTTTGAAAATGGACCACGCATTGGTGTCCTTGGTCTTACAACAAAATATATTCCAAACTGGGAGAAGGAAGTACACATTAGGGGACTTCGCTTTGAAGATGTAGTCGAAAGCGCAAGGAAATGGATCCCAATACTTAAAAAAGAGGAAAAGATTGATTTTCTGATTGTTTCCTATCATGGTGGTTTTGAACGTGATCTGGAAACAGGTGAACCAACAGAAGCATTAACAGGAGAGAATCAAGCTTACCAGCTCTGTACTGAGCTAGAAGGAATTGATCTACTTCTAACGGGACATCAGCATCGTCAAATAGCAGGAAGAGAAGTTAATGGTGTGCCTGTCATCCAACCGGGAAATAACGGTCTTGCACTTGGTAAGGTGACGGTAACTTTCCAAAAGGATGAGGGACATTATCGAGTGACTGAGACGAATACTGATCTATTATCTGTAGAAGGAGTAGAGCCTGACACGAATGTAGTCACATCTATTCAGTCCTATGAGGATGAGACCCAAAAGTGGCTTGATCAGCCAATTGGAAAAATTACAGGCGATATGACGGTTACAGATCCAATGGCGATTCGCCTCCAAGATAATGCCTTAATTGAATTTATTAATAAAGTTCAAATGGATGCCGCTGGAGTTGATGTGTCTAACACAGCTCTATTTGATAATCTTTCCCCAGGTTTTCCGAATGATGTCACAATGCGCAGCGTAGTTGCTAACTACATCTATCCAAATACATTGGTTGTCCTTCGCGTAACTGGAGAGGTTATCAAGGATGCGCTTGAACGATCTGCAAGTTACTTTGAACGTCAATCTGATGGCAGAGTAGAAGTGAGCAAAGCATTTAGCACACCAAAGCCTGCCCACTATAACTATGATATGTGGGAAGGTATCGAGTACGAGATTGATATCCGTAAACCTGTAGGAGAGCGTATCACCCGTTTGGACTATAAAGGAGAAAGACTCTTGCCAGAGCAGGAGCTAGATGTTGTTATGAATAACTATCGTTCCAATGGTGGCGGTGACTACATGATGTATCAAACCTGCCCGGTTGTGAAGGAAATTCCGATTGATGTATCCGAATTGATTGCCAATTACATTCTAGAACATAAAGTGATCGAAGCAACCGTTAATCATAATTGGAGAGTTAGATACTAATTAGTTTTTTAGCATAAATAGACATTCGTAAAACATCAGCCTTAAGCCATTGATAATAATGAGCTTAAGGCTGTTTGCTTAGATTCAAGGCTAGGTTAGCTTAAGGATAAAAAAAATTTAAAACAGAGCTTTAATGTAGATTCCACACAATAATATTGAAGCAATTTTGTAGAAAAACACTGAATAAGTTTTAAGACTAATGTGGACTATTTGATTCATAACTATATTATTAAGATTGTTATCTGCATATAGTTCTCCTAATGTGATAAGCTGAGAGCAAAACGCCGAAGTTGAGAGCAAATCGCAAAAGTTGAGAGCAAATCTTAAAAGTTGAGAGCAAATCGCAAAAGTTGAGAGCAAATCATGAAAGTTGAGAGCAAATCACGGAAGTTGAGAGCAAAACGTGGAAGAAAAGGAAATGCACGATAGAACTAAATCGTATGTGTAAATAATTTTAAAGTGGATGTATCTTATTTATGGTACTTGTAAGTAAACATAAAAAAGACTGTGAATTACCGAATAGCCGTAAAGAGTTATTAGATCGATGAATTTCACATGTGTAAACCAATTTTATTTTGTACTTTTTAACGATGATTATTTTGATGTTACTTTTAGATAGCGTATAATGAATGCACACAGCTAATTACAATTTGAAAGAAGGATAGATATGACACTGAAATATATAGACGTAGTAGGCAGGACTTTGAGTTTTGGTGATGAATTGCTCGTTTATGAAGCGATTAAACGCGGGGTAGAAATAGAGATTTTACCTGATGGAGATTTTAACATGTCGCACCCAAGCAAGAGTTATACAATCCATGATGGGATAGTGACGCATTCATATAATTCTGATTTGGCTAGGACAACGATGGATATGAAGGAAGTGACGAGCAGGTTGCTTAAGAGCAAAGGCTTTAATGCACCTGAAAATACCGTTTTCGCTAAAACGGATTTAGACAGAGCTTGGAAATGGGCTGAGTCAATTTTGCCAGTTGTTTTAAAACCTTACGACGGTAAGAAGGGTGAGTTGGTTTTCGTTAATATCAATACACATGATGAGTTTGAAGCGTGTTTTGAAAAGATTGCAGTAGAAAATAATGAGGTTTTAGTTGAAAAGTTTTTAGAAGGGAAGGAGTATCGCTTCACTTATGTCAATGAAGAAATTGTTGGTATTGTTAATCGTGTACCAGCGAACGTGGTTGGCGACGGTGAGCATAATATAAAAGAGTTGATTGAATTGAAGAATGCGGATCGTAAAAGAGTTGGTAACCCGATTCATAAATTGTTGGAGATGGATGAAGAAACTGAGCGTGTGCTTAAAAAGCATCATTATACTTATGAATCTGTTCCGGCTAAAGATACCGTCGTCAATCTACGGGATAATTCGAACATTTCAACAGGTGGTGATGCGATTGATGTCACTGCTGAGATTAGCGCAGAGACAATCGAGTACATTAGACAAGCGATGCTTTCTATTCCTGGTGTGACAGCAGCCGGTGTAGATGTCTTAATTAACGGTGATGAGGTTAACATCATTGAAGTGAACTTAGACCCAATGATTACACTCCACCATTTCCCCTGGGTTGGTGAAGGGATCGATGTGGCGAGTAAGGTGATTGATGGGATGTTTCCGGAGACAGTAGAGTAGAATATAGAGTGATGGATACCCGTGTTGCCAAAAGATTTTTGCGGCGCTTGTATATTTAGTTGCCGGGTGGTTGATTGTCTTGTAAAAATGCTAAGCTCATCCGGATTCTGTTTTCAGTAGAGTTTTGGTTTAGGACTAATTAGGTTAGCGGGTTAAACAATCCAGATTTGGGAATCACACAAGTCTGGGTTGTTTTCTTTTATCGTCGATTAAGTGCTTCTTATCAATTATTTGCAATATTTAGCTCGTGTGTTTGTTATAAAAATAGAGTATCTTTGATAATATAAGATGAGTAGGCTTGTATATCGTTGTTTTCTGCAATTTTTAAATAGAAATATAGATTTAGCTTAAACGCTTGAATTGTTGTAGGAGAAGAGGAATTAGTTTATGGTAACTTTAATTGTCATCGTCATTATTGTTTTGATCACTGCGGGCAATTTGTTGGTGAGGGTTGATCAACTGAAAGAGTCAGATGCTATTATCGTATTGAGTGGCTTTGAGGGTCGATTAGAAAAGGGGATAAAGCTATTTAATGAAGGGTATGGAAGTTATTTAATTCTATCAAATTCAGATGATTTTGATGAGGATATTTTACGTGAACAGGGCATATCAGAGGATTTGGTTATTTTAGAATCGAGAGCTGAATCAACTTTTACGAACGCTACTTTGACAAAGGAAATTGTCTTGGATCGGGAGTTTAGGTCGGTGATCATTGTGACTAGTGAATTTCATACGAGTCGAGCGAGATATATTTTTAAAAAGGTTTATCAGGATACTAGCGTAAGATTATTTTTTACAGGTTCGAAAAATAGATTTTTTAATTCGAGATTTTGGTGGTTTAATTTTAGAGGGATTTATGTTGTTGCGGTTGAGTATGTGAAGTGGGTTTATTATTTAATCAGATATTAATGTGGAGTTAGATTCTGTAGGTATCGTGGAGACTTGGCAATTGTTGCGCAAGGCGGAAGGACTGGGGCCTTTGCGGTGGATGAATAATTCTATGCAAGAAATGAAATTGATGAAGTGGCACATTACTTTGCTCTCGCTTGGCGGGGGCATATTATTTGTTGTAAACATCAGATTAAGGTAGGGCAATTTTTAACGAAGGATTATTAGTAGTACTCGTTGAAATAGATATTTAGATAGGGATTAAGTTTTTGGATGCTCAGAGATATAAGGTAACAACAAAAACTACATGGAAAGACCCTGATGGTGAATTGCGTGAGAAAGATCAAATTGTTAGATTTTAATTTAAACACAATTTTTTATATTTGCTGAACAAACTGCTTATAAGTTATAACCCTGTATTTTAGAAAGTTATTAGTGAATGATTTAAAGTTCAAATCTATGATGCTCAGATGATAAAAAACAATAGCTCTATACTTACCTATCATAATAAAATAGTTAAAGAGGAGATTGCGATGAAACAAAAATTTATCGATGAACTTCTTCAATATACTGGTTGTGGTGACTTTAGTATAACGAATCTTCGTGTCTTTTTTAACTGTTGCGCTTCATTTTACAACACACCCCTAGATATTGAGAGATAAAGACTAAAAAATCTCTTGACTTATAAAAATAAAAGTGATAATTTATATACGTAAACGTTTACTCTGTTATTTACTTTAAATATGAACAAGTTAATAAACGGTTTGGAATGATCTGAAATTTATAAGTTGAGTGGAATTGCAGACAATAAGAGTAGACTTTTCGCTTAAAGGTACATTCAATAACGATATATATATAATGACAGGAAGCTTCAAGATAAATATTGCGTTTTACGTAAACGTTTAACCTGAAGAGTTTGCTTGTTTTTGCTTTTGAGGGGGGATTGAAATCGCACCAACAATTAAAGATATAGCAGAATTAACGAATGTTTCAATTGCAACCGTTTCAAGGGTTTTAAACAATGTAGGGGGCTATAGTGAGGAAACACGGAAAAAGGTATTAGCCGGAGCAAAGTCACTTGGCTTTCGAAAAAATGAAATGGCGAGAAGTTTAGTGACAAGAGAAAGTAATATTATTGGTGTTATTATGCCGAATGTTGCAAGTAATTTTTACGGAGATATTGTAAGTGGTATTGAAGATGTCTCTTATGAAAATGGTTTTAGTGTAATTATCAACCACTCTGGAATAAATCGTTCTAGAATCTATGAAAGTATTAATATGATGGCTGAACGCAGGGTGGATGGATTGATTATTGTTTCTGTAGAATTAAGGGATAGAGAAATTGATCTATTAGAATCCTTAGGAATTCCATATATTTTACTGTCTACGATTTCAGAACGTTCTGAAGCCCCTTATATAAAAGTTGACGACTATGCGGCATCGTACGCAGCCGTAAACTATTTAATCAAAAAGGGTCATAGGAGTATCGCATGTATAGGAGGAAACCCGGAAGATAAGGTTTCGGGAATCCCTCGGATAGAGGGGTATAAAAAGGCGCTTGAAGAATCAGGAATTAAAATAGACCCTGTTAAAATCCAGTATGGAGACTATAGTTTTGATTCAGGAAAAGATGCAATGGAAACACTAATTAAGGAAACTAAGGTTACGTCAGTATTTTGCCTCAGTGATGATGTTGCATTAGGGGGAATCTATTCTGCATATGCAAATGGTTTAAATGTTCCTGATGATCTATCTATTATCGGGTATGACAATTCAAGAATATCTTATATGAGTGTCCCCCCCTTAACAACAGTTAGTCAACCCTTCTATGAAATGGGGAAGAGTGGTTGTGAAAGTGTTATAGATGCTTTAAGAAATAAAAGTAAGATTAAATCCAAAGTGATTCCTTTTGAAATCGTGGAAAGAGATTCTGTGAAAGCAAGATAAAAATAAACATTTTACGTAAACGTATACGTAGAGAAATGAGGTTGATAAAATGGAAAGAAAATGGTGGCATAGCTCAGTGATTTATCAAATTTATCCAAGGAGCTTTCAGGATAGTAATGGGGATGGTATTGGTGATTTAAGAGGAATTATTAGCCGTTTAGATTACTTAGAGAAATTGGGTATTGATGCGATTTGGTTAAGTCCAGTATATAAATCTCCAAATGATGATAATGGTTATGATATTAGCGATTACCAAGATATTATGGATGAGTTTGGAACTATCGAAGATATGGATGAATTGATTGTGGAAGCGAGTAAGAGATCAATTAAGATTATTATGGACCTAGTAGTTAACCATACTTCGGATGAGCATAAATGGTTTATTGAAGCCAAAAAGGGTAAGGACAATGCCTATCGGGATTATTATATTTGGAGAGATCCGGTTGATGGTGATGTACCAAATGGATTACGTTCGACGTTTAGTGGATCTGCTTGGGAATATGATGAAGCAAGTGGTCAATATTATCTGCACTTATTCAGTAAAAAACAACCGGATTTAAATTTTGAAAATGAAGAGGTCCGTAAAGAAATATACGATATGATGAATTTTTGGTTAGACAAAGGCATCGGTGGATTTCGAATGGATGTTATTGATTTGATTGGAAAAGTACCTGATCAAGAGATTACAGGAAATGGGCCAAAATTGCATGAATACTTACAAGAGATGAATCGCAAAACATTTGGTAATCGCGATGTCTTAACAGTTGGTGAAACTTGGGGGGCCACTCCTGAAATTGCTAAACTATACTCAGATCCAAAACGTAATGAATTGTCAATGGTTTTCCAGTTTGAGCACATTGGATTAGATGAACAAGCTGGAAAAGAAAAGTGGGATTTACAAGCGTTGAGTATTGGTAGATTAAAAGAAGTGTTATCTAAATGGCAAACGTCTTTAGGTAATGAAGGTTGGAATAGCTTATTCTGGAACAATCACGACCTACCTCGTATTGTTTCTCGTTGGGGTAATGATGAGGAGTATAGAACAGAAAGTGCAAAAATGTTTGGGATATTACTGCATTTAATGAAGGGGACGCCTTATATCTACCAGGGTGAGGAAATTGGAATGACCAATTACCCGATAAATGACATTAGTGAAGTAGAAGATATTGAAAGTATAAACATGTATCATGAACGTTTAGAAAAAGGATACTCAAAAGAAAATATTATCGAATCAATTAATGCAAAGGGACGTGACAATGCAAGAACTCCTATGCAGTGGGATGATTCAGAGAATGGTGGATTTACCACTGGGCTACCATGGTTACATGTAAACCCAAATTACCAAAAGATTAATGTAAAGCAAAGTTTAGAGGATCCGAATTCAATCTTTTATACCTATCAAAGACTTATTCAACTTAGAAAAGAAAACCCAATCGTGGTGTGGGGAGATTTCGAACTTGTAGATAATACGCCTGAAGAGGTGTTTGCTTATTACCGAAGATATGAGGGAGAAACATGGTTGGTTATTGCAAATATATCTGAACATTCATCTCACTTTAGTCATCTGGATGTGGAGCCTGCAGAAGTAATTATCAGTAATTATCAGCGGAATAATGCTCGATTAAAAGATATTGAATTGCAGCCATATGAAGCTTTGGTCGTTAGAATGTAGAATTAGGTGTATTTTATAGCTTAAATTTTATGAAAGAGAAACATGGAGACTTTTGCAGATATAGCATGTATTCGAGAGCTTCTGAATCCTACCAATAAGTAAGGTTCAGTGACCATGCCGGCTAAAAGTAAAGTGTATTTTGGGGTGTTGTAAACTTCCATGTGAACATAAAGAAAGTATCATTGGGGAGTCCATCGTTTTTCCCGAATTAACAGGCAACAAGATTCCCACTTCAAGATTTGGGCAAAAGCGTTTAAGATAAGTGGGTGATCGATTGCTTGTAAAAGTCCGTTTGGTTTAGGGGCCTTTAGGATGCCCCCTATGGTACGAACAATCAGTTGGGATAGGGGAAGGCAGACAAAAAACGACCACCTCTTGTGGTAACGTCTTTATGGCCTAGGTCCTGCAGGCCTCAAATCCCCTCTGATTGAAGTTTCGCCTTATTATAGCTTCCGTTTTGGGAATTTTACAATGAGCTCCTATTCATCTGAAGGCTTTCATGATAAAATGTGAATAGGCATTTATCTTGAGTGGGGCATGCAGAATATTCATTGATTATGTTGTTTTTTAAAAGCTATTCTCATATCTGGAACTAAATTTGACTGTTGGACGAGTTGTTTTCATTTTTCTGGCTAATTTTTTTAGACTAAATTTTTTGAAAAGTTCGATAATAGGAGGGGGAGTAATATGTCAACACAACTTCCATTTAAAGGAGATCATGTTGGTAGTGTCTTAAGAACAGATAATATTAAAGAAGCACGTCAAAAAGTTGCCTCAGGTGATTTAACTTTGGAGCAATTAAAGGAAATAGAAAATCTTGAGATTGAGAAGATTGTTAAACAACAAATTGATGTCGGATTAAAAGCAATTACAGATGGTGAATTCCGTCGTGCCTGGTGGCAATTTGATTATTACTTTGGTCTAACTGGTTTTAAAAAAATTAAAAAGGATACGGGTTTTATCTTTGATGGTGATGAAACAAAAGCTGAAACAGTTGAGGTAGATGGTAAAATTAAGTGGGAGGGCCATGAGTTTATTGACCATTTCAAATTCCTAAAGGAAATGGTTGATAAGCACGGGGATGGATCACAACTAGCGAAAATGACGATTCCAGCACCTTTTGTTTCAATTTATAGAGAAATTTCAAAAACTGAAAAGGAACTTTATCCAACCGCTGAATTATTTTTCAAAGACCTTGGTCAATCTTATAAGGACGCTTTACATGCTTTTTATGAAGCGGGGTGCCGATATATCCAGTTTGATGATACGATTTTAGCCGCATTAACGGATGAGGAATTTGTTAAGGAAATCGAGGACAAATGTTATGGTCTGCCAATCGATGATATTTTTGATCTCCTTGTTAAAACAACGCAAGACATATTGAAGGATAAACCTGAAGATTTACTTGTTGGTACCCATTTATGCAAAGGAAACTTCCGTTCAACCTTTATTCATGGTGCCGGCGACTATGACTATGTTGCCCGTCGTTTTGACGAATTAGGTTATGATGCTTATTTCCTAGAATATGATACCGATCGTGCTGGTGGCTTTGAACCTTTGAAACATATAAAGGATAAAAACACAGAAGTTGTTTTAGGCTTGATTACCTCTAAAACGGCACCATTAGAAGATAAGACAGTTATTAAAAAACGTATTGATGAAGCCAGTAAATATTTACGGCTCGAACAATTGGCGCTAAGTCCTCAATGTGGTTTTGCAAGTACAGAAGAAGGAAATAAGATCACAGAAGAGGATCAATGGAATAAGCTGAAACATGTAGTGGAGATTGCCAAGGAAGTCTGGTAAACGTAATCTTATCAAGCAGATTGTTTCATAGGATCTTCTCCACTCAATGACTAACTTTAGATGAACAAAAACCAATGTTTTTAATCGTAAATTAATAGATTATTTACCCTTCACTTTTTTAATTGATACGCCAATTAGCGAATGATAGTGGAGGGTAAATTTCCCCTAAGATTTAATCCCACTGTCATTTGCATTAGTAATCCTACAAGTAATTTTATGTATGAAAAGAGTTGTTATTACATTATCTCTTGAAATAGGTAAGCCCCATCTATCCATGTAGAAAGTAAATGAAGCATGATATTTCTATGTTTTAATTCCTAATCATTCTTTACACTGTTTGCATACATAGTTAAGCAAGAAGTTTGAAAATAATGGTCTTTTCAATTAAAATACATTATAGATTATCGATAATCTATAATGTAACACTTTAATTTTACCTACTCGATAAGTTGAACTGTGTTAAAATAGACAGGAAAAAAACTTATTGGAGTGGTCTGATGGGGCTCAATAATCAATCAATTTCAAAAACAACAATTGCAGAACAAATAGCTGAGCAATTATTATTTCGTATATTTTCTGGTTATTATAAGCAAGGTGAGCGTTTGGTTGAAGCAAGCATCGCTAAAGAGTTACAGGTAAGTCATGCCCCTGTTCGTGAGGCGTTTTATTTATTACAAAGGGATGGTGTTGTTGAGAAAATCCAACATAAAGGCGTCAGGGTTAAAACAGTATCAGACCAGGAATTAAGTGACTATTTGGAAGCTCTCTACTCTATATTGGACTTTGCGTTTACAAAATGTGAAACGAAGTGGACATCTGACCTACAAGATGAACTATTACGTCGTTTTGAAACAATGAAACAAAAGAAGTCTACAGAAGATATATATGAATATGTTGTTTCATTCGCCCACTTATTAAAATTGTTTATTGATGTATCAGGAAATATAGCTATGTTACGATTTTTTAAAAAGACGATATTTGTTACAAATGTAGCAGCACAAACTAAATGGCAAATGGATTTAGTTGAATCTTACCATGAGTCCATCGAAACATTTATTAAATGTATAGAAGTGTCTGATTTTGAGAATGCCCGAACAGCGATTAAAGATGTTATTTTATGGCGTCATTTTTAATACTTTTTTGGAGGGTGAAAAATGAAAGCAGCAGTTTGGCATGGTGTAAAAGATATTAGAGTGGAAGACGTTGAACTAGGTAACTTAAAAGCAGATGAAGTAAAGGTAAAAGTAGCTTGGGCAGGTATCTGTGGGAGTGATTTGCACGAATATATTGAGGGTCCAGTCTTTGTTCCAGTTGATAAAAAAGCTGAATTGACTGGTGAAATGGCTCCACTTACTATGGGGCATGAATTTGCTGGTGTAATTGAAGAAGTTGGTGCAAAGGTTGAAAACTTTAAAGTTGGTGACCGTGTTGTTATTAATCCTACCTTAACATATGGGAACAAGCATGAAGATGTGGATCGGTATGATGGCTATAACTTTATCGGACTACACGGAAATGGCGGATTTGCTGAATATGCGAATGTCCCTGTATCAAACGTCCATCATTTACCAGATAACTTAACATTACAAGATGGTGCACTAGTTGAACCAACGGCTGTTGCTGTCCAAGCGGTAAAAGATGCGGGTGTTTCATTGGGTGATTCTGTTGCAGTATTTGGGGCAGGTCCGATTGGCTTATTAACAGTCATTGCAGCAAAAGCATCTGGTGCAAGCAAGGTGATTGCCTTAGATTTATCTGATGATCGATTAGAAAAGGCAAAAAGATTAGGTGCAACACATGTCATTAACTCTGGTAATGGTGACCCTGTTCAAGCCGTACGTTCAATCGTTCCGGATGGGGTTGATGTATCATTTGAAGTAGCTGGTGTCGCCCCAACCTTTAAACAAGCGATTGATGTAACAAAGCCACGTGGTAATATGATGATCGAGTCTATTTTCGCAAAACCAATTGAGTGGAATCCACTTCAACTTACAAATACGGGTGTCAACATCTTATCATCCATCGTTTATACACCTTCTATTTTCCAAAGAACGATTGATGCAATGAGCTCTGGTCAATTAAATCCTCAAGGGATTATTACCAGTCAAATTGAGCTAGATGAGATTGTGGCAAATGGATTCGAAACATTAACAAAGGACAAAACACAATCTAAAATTTTAGTCGCAATAAGTGGTGAAAAATAATTTGCGTTTAGAAGCTGCCCGAAGGTCGCATATTTGACTGTTGGACAGCTTTTTCTATACATAATATTCACCCTGAATTACGTGGAAATATAAGAATAAAATTGTGGATTCTAATGTAATTGAATCAATTTTAAGACCATCCATTAAAGATCTGCTTAAAAAGCAATAAGAAGGACTAGGACAAGAAATGCGTCCTAGTCCTTCAGCTCTTTAAAAATGATCTACCAGTAGTTGTGTCACTACATAAATGAATGGGCTCTTTCTAGCTTTTACTTTCTTTTTAGATAAAAGCGTTGAGTCGCATAATCACCATAAAGCTCCGAATCAATATAAAAACCGATATTCATCAATTCATCCCCGCCAAATTCCTCTTGATTGATTTCATAGACTGCATCTGCTGCTAAACCTGTCAGTTTCAAGGTAACTAGAGGGTGGGCGGCATCTGCTAGTACGCGGAAATAAAAGACCATGGCCTCTTTTTGATCTTTTGAAACAAACATCCAGGCGGTATCATTGCCTTCATAGGGACTCTTCAAGCGATAAAAATCACCAAACTGCAAGAGTTGACGATGTTGCTTATAAAAGGCTACCTGTTCTTTGATTTCAGCTTTTTCCTCGCTTGTTAATTGAGTTAAATCTAGCTCGTAACCAAAGACTCCGGACATTGCAACATTGCCACGAATTGTTAAGCTTGTCTCACGGCCAGTTTGATGGTTGGGAATCGCCGATACATGTGCCCCCATACTGGAAATTGGATATACCAAGCTAGTGCCATATTGGATTTTCAAGCGGGCAATGGCATCGGTATTGTCACTCGTCCATGTTTGGGGCATGTAATAGAGGAATCCGGCATCAAAACGGCCGCCTCCGCCAGAACAGCTTTCAAATAGAATCTCCGGGTAGCTTGTGGTCAAGCGCTCTAAAAATTCATACAAGCCTAAGATATATCGATGGGCCACTTCGCCCTGCTGCTCTGGTCCTAACAAAACTGAATAGACCTCAGTCATATTTCGGTTCATGTCCCATTTTACATAATCTAGAGGCACACGGTCAAAGATTGCTGTCATTTGTTGATAGATGTTTTCACGCACATCCGCTCGAGAGAAATCTAAGACATATTGGCTGCGGCTTAAAGATCGCTCCCGCCCTGGAATCCCTAAGGCCCATTCTGGGTGTGCACGGAATAACTCGCTGTCCTCAGAAATCATCTCTGGTTCAAACCAGAGACCAAATTTCATTCCCTGGTCATGAACTTGTTGTGCCAGGTTTTCTAGGCCACAGGCTAATTTACCCTCTGTTTCTACCCAGTCGCCAAGCGAGGTAAAATCATCTTCGCGGCCACCAAACCAACCATCATCCAAGACGAACATTTCAACTCCTAGCGCTTTGGCTTCTGATACGATGTTCATGATTTTGTCTTCGTTAAAGTCAAAATAAGTTGCTTCCCAGTTATTGATCAAAGTTGGCCGTTCTTTATGCTTGTACTTGCCTCGAATCAGATGTTGGTTAAACAAATCATGGTAGGTTTGAGACATCGCGTTCAAGCCTTGGTCACTATACACCATGACCACCTCTGGAGTTTGGAAACTAGCCTTTGGTTGGAGCTGCCAACCAAAGTTAAAGGAGTTAATCCCCATGATTACCCGTATTTGGTCAAAGGGATCCTTTTGAACGATTGTTTCATGGTTGCCACTGTACAATAAGCTAAAACCATATGCCTCACCTTGAAACTCTGTGGTTTGGGGTGTTACAAAGGCGGCAAATGGATTTTGCTGATGGCTACTTGAACCCCGTTTACTATCGATCACCTTGATACCAGGATGAATCGTTTCTCGGGTCAATTGTCGTTCCTTAGCCCAGGTCCCGTTTAAATGAATTAATTCCAGGGGCTGATTGCCAAAGTCAAGCGCTTGGCTTGCTAACCGATTGATTTCAACTGTTTCGCTTCCATCATTCACTAACTGGGCCGAACGCGTGATAACCGATGCTTCAGCAAAAATTGTGTAGAACAAGCGTAAGGTCAGTTGACTGATGGTATCCTGCAATGTAAGAACCAAGGTCATCGCGTCCGTCTCGTCCTGTACATAGGTTGCTGGCAATCCCTCAAGCGCGGGTTTCCCGTCCTGAATTTCATAGGAAACATATCGGAAATCATTGACACGGCTTCCAGATGTTAGCTTGATTAGATGGGCAGGTTCTCGAAAGTCACCGTGCCCAAAGCCAGGATATTCGAGAGGTAAGGTATCTAAGGAAAACAGACGATCTTTTGAATGAGCGGGATTAGGCGAAAAAGAACGATTGGTCCTTGGATAACGATAGCCACCTGAATAGTGGTTAATCTTCTTCCCGAAATAAAGGTGGGTCAAATAGTTATGTTCTTCTATTCCAATGATGTAACTGGTTGTTTTATTTTGTAAGTGAAAAGTTTTCGTTTGCTGGTCAAAAGTTATCATTATAAATTAATCCTCCATTGGTTAGTCAGCCTATCCTAGTTGGTCCCTGACTATTATTTTACTGAGCCACTAGTCATGCCTGAGATAATACTCTTTTGGAATATTAAATATACAATTAGAATGACTACTATTCCTACTACATAGGATGCAAAGGAAGGGCCAAAATCATTAAAATACTGTCCTTGATAGTTGTATTGAAACAATGGTAAGGTCCAATTTGATGAATCCTTGTTCAAAATCAATAATGGTAAGAGGAAGTCATTCCAAATCCATAGTGCATTAATAATCAAAGCTGTTGCGTGCATTGGTTTCATCAAAGGAAAGGCTATACTGAAATACATTTTAAATTTACCGCAGCCATCAATTTCAGCTGCTTCATCTAACTCAGCTGGAACCCCAGTTTTGATATAACCAACATATAAAAATAAGGTTTGCGGTACTGCATAAGCTAAGTAGAGAATAATCAATCCTGGGATATTAGAAAGCCCTAATTTAGTCATCATTGTAGTTATGGGTATCATGATTACTTGGAAAGGAACAAAGATACCTAGTATCAAAAAACTATACATCAGGGCAAAAGCCTTATTCTTAGAAATATTTCTGGCAATTGAGAATGCGGCCATTGGAATAAAAAACGTAATTAAACAGATAGATATAACTGAAATCAACGTTGAATTAAAGAAATATTGTGTGATTCCGTCTGAGAGTATTCGTTGGAAATTACCCAAAGTAAATGGATTGGGAAGTCCAAAGAAATCTCCTGTGATTTGGTAGGTCTCCTTAAATGAGCTGATGACAGTCATATAAAGTGGGATGAAAATCAAAATAAACCCTATACCTAAAAATAAATAGCTCAATATTGATCCTTTTCGTTTCATTTTTTCTCCCCCTTAGACTTCAAAGCGCTTAGACAAACGAATTTGTAAAACAGATATGACCGCGATAGTTATAAACAAGACGACAGCAATCGCATTGGCATAGCCGTATTGATTGTTATTAAAGGCATAGTTGTAAACCAATAGACCTAATGTTGTCGTTTTGTCAGCAGGACCGCCACCTGTTAAGGCAAAGATTAAGTCAAATGCGGTCAAACCGGCTTTTAAGGCCATGATAAAAACCATGCTAACTGATGGGAGCAAATAAGGCAATTCAATATGCAAAAAACGTTGTCCATTACTTGCGCCATCGATCGAGGCTGCTTCAAGGACATCCTTTGGAATACTTTGCAAGCCAGCTAAGAAGATAACGACTGGCATTGCAACACCTTGCCATAATGCAACGAATAAAACACCCCAAAAAACGGTTTGTTCATTGGCAATCAGATTTTGTTCTAAAAAGCCAATACCTAGAGATTCCCCCAATTGAGGTAGACCATAGTTAAATATCTGCTTAAAAATCAAACCTAAAGTTACAGTACTTAATACGGCTGGGAAGAAGTATGCAGTTCTAAAAAAGTTTACGCCTTTCATCTTACGGTTTAGGAATCGTGCAATCACGATTCCTAAAACAATCTCACCGACGATTAGTCCCAAGGTGAAGAAGAGGGTAAAGCCAATGGACTTAATAAATTTTTGATCAGTGAGCATTCTTTGAAAGTTTTCCAAACCGACCATATTGTAATCAGGGGTTAAGCCTGTCCAATCTGTCAAACTGTAAAAGAAGCCTTGCAGCATGGGTAAGTAGAAAAAGACGAGTTGTAATGCTACTGGAACAAATACAAAGATATATCCCCAGTTACGATTGAAAACATTATCCTTTTTCATATCATCATCCCCTATTACTTCATGGTATCAAAGAAGTTGTTCAAATTCGTTGCTAATTGATCACGATCTTGACTATTTACATATTCAACTGTTAAATGGTGGAAGGTTTCTTCTGATGTCCAATCCTTTTGTAACCAAACGATTTGTTGATCTGTAAATACATATTGTGTTACACCGGCAGTTTCTGAAAATTTACCTTCCGTATCTACTGAAGTAACTGAGGTTGGAGAGCCATCGACATCATAGTACTTTTGCATTGCTTCTTTACTAGTCATATATTCAACAAATTTTTCAGCTGCTTCTTGGTTTTCAGAATCCATAGCAATCGATAATGCTAAATCTGCAGCACCTACAGTTAATTCTTGACCTTCCTCCTGGCCTGGGTAAGCAAACATACCGATCTCAAATTCAGGATTTTGATTTTGTACGGCTGGTAGTGCCCATGTTCCGTTCGGTAGAATTAAAGCTTCTTGGTTAGCAAAAGTAGCGATTGCATCTTCATAGGATGCACCTGTGGCATTTTTTTGACCTGTGCCATTTAGTAAATCTAACTGATCTGCAACAGCATCAAAATCAGCATTTCCAACTTTTATCGAGCCCTTTGGACTAAACACTAAGGCATTATTAGCACCCTCATACCCGCCATTGGTTGTTGCCCATGCTAATTGATGGTAGCCATTTAAGGTCCAAGCATCTTCTTGTGTCAATGATAAAGCAAATGGTGTTTCCTCTTTTCCTTGAATGTCTTTAATCAGTTGTTCAAAGTCATCCCAAGTTTTAGGGACTTCTAAGTTTAGTTCTTCGAATTTATCAACATTATAGAAGAAGCCCCAAGCATTACTAGTCAATGGTACCGAGTAAACTTTGTCATTGATTGCATAGGCCTCTGCGGCGCCTTCGGTTAAATTATTTAAGTAGTCCTTACCAGTCAGGTCGGTAAAGATATCACTATTAGCCCACGCTTGGAAGTCGGCGTTCTGTGGGTAAATATTGATAATATCCGGTATATCTCCACTAGAAATCCTTGTCTTCAAAACGGTTCCTGCATCAGGTACATTGGTGAATTTAACTGTAATATCTGGATTTTCCTCTTCAAAGTCTTTGATGATTTCCTGAAGGGTTGTCTGCATTTCCTTTTTTTGATTGAAAAATTCAATTTCAGTTTTTCCATCTGCCTGACTATCACCATTTCCACAAGCTGCTAACAAGAAAACGATACTTAAGGTCATACATGCTATAAAAACTTTTTTCATAGAAGTCATTTTGCTCTCCCCTTTTATATTATAATGAATACGCTTTCTTTCGTTACCTCAAATATAAATGTTTACTGGTTGAATGTCAACACTTTTAACTAAAATGGATGTAAAAAAGTAAGGTAAACACTTTTTAGTGTTTACCTTACTTCCCTTTCACTTTCCCGAATAATGATCTTGTTAGAAACAACAACTTGAATAGGGGTATCTCGTACCGCCTTGATTCGTTCATTTAACATCCTGACAGCTATCTTACCTAGTTCCTCTGTAGGAATATTGACGGTGCTTAAAGAAGGCGTTAAAAATTCAGCTACTTCAATATCGTCGAAGCTAACAATTGAGATATCATCAGGAATCGATAATCCTTGTTTTTGTAATGATCGGTAGGCACCGACTGCAATAGGATCATTGGCAACCATGATTGCTGTTGGTAAGGATCCTTGGCATTCCGCTAATAACCGATTCGTTGCTTGCATGCCATCTAAGGTTGTCCAGCCCCCTAGATAAATTTGGATATTCTCTTTTAAGCCTTTTTCCTCCATCCATTTTTCATATGCAACCCGTCGATAGTCATCTTCTGTCTCGTATTTTCGACTATTTTCATCGATTTCAACCCGCTTTCCACCAATAAAGGCAATTTTACGATGCCCCTTTGCATACAAGCGCTCTAAGTGCTTGATTGCCGCTTGCCCTAGGTCTGTGAATACAGCATCAATTTTTGGTGAAACTCTCGGATCATCAATGATAAGCAGATTGGAATTGATAGCAGATACTTTCTCAATCACTGAAGCTGCCACCTGACCAATAATCAATATCCCTTGACAATCATTGAGTGCCTCTAAATCAAGAGGACTTTCAGATAATCGTAAGATTTTTTTTATGTGAACTTGACTCATTTCTGCTTGTACTTGGATCCCACGACGAATGACCCTGAAATAAGGGTCCTCCCATTCATCGATTTCTGAAACGGTGGTGATTAACGCAACATTAATTACCTGCTTTTTCGTCGGTTTCTTCTTTTGATAGTTGTAAAATTTGACTGATTCAGCAATTTTTCGTTTGGTTTCTTCCGTAACAGAAATAGTTGGATCCTGATTCAACACTCTAGAAACGGTTGCGATTGAAACACCGGCCCGTTTTGCGACATCTCGTATACCTACCATTTGCCCAGGTCCTTTCTTTACTGTTTACTAAAATATAACCACAAATACAATAAATATGCAATTAAAATTTTACCCACTCACCCAATTAACAGAAAAGAATCCCGTAGTAAGGTATATTTATCATTGAAAAACATTTGTTAAGACATATAAAAAAGGAGGTTCTAGCCAGGGCCAGAACCTCTGAAATTCCAGTTTTGATAGGAAGTCCATCAATGACTTAGCACGATGGTAGCTATCATCTTCAGTATCAAATCCTTCGTTAGTGAGGAAATAATGGGATGACAGGGCAGATCCCTATCTTCAACCTGCTCTATGCTTTGCTTACCGCTTTTTATTATTTGTAAAGGGGTAAAGACTGAAATTTCCTTATTATTATATCCCTGATTGAATCACTTCATACATAAAAAATCCTCTGCTTAGTCCTTTTCATAGACAGGAATACTTAACTCGTATAAGCGTGAACCATCTTTTGCACTTTCTTCATAGATAATAATGGTGGCGGGTGGATTGGTCAGTTCATCAAATTGAAAGTTTATTTCAAAGTCGCCCCAGTCAGGTGCGCCTTGGCTTGCTGTAACAAATCCCTTATCTATTATCTCGTCACCATCTTTAAATTCATATTGAATCGTTGCCTCAAAGACACGAGCTTGTCCGATTACAGTGAATTCATGATCAAGCTCACTGTTGGGAGCAGGTTGAAAAATCCGAAAGGCCTCGTTTTCAGCTACAATTTCTCCTTCATTCTGCCCTTGATCCCTTTCGTCACTATGATTTTCCTCTGTTTCAGGATTGGTTTGATCATTTCCTTCATCTTCTTGATCTTCTTCAATTCCTTCATTGCTTTCGTTATCAACTTCTGGTCTATTTTCACTGCAGGCCGTTATAAATACCAAGCTGAATATGATAAAGATGGAGGCAAAAAGGGATGTCTTTCTCATGGTGATCATCTTCTCCTCTGTTTTAAGACTTTTTCTTCCTCACCTTGATTAAATGGTGAGCTGTATTATTTGTATACCCTTTTTACCCCTATCTTTAACAAAGGGAATAACTGCTGTTCATCTCGTATTAACCGGCAATAAGATACCTACTTCAAGATGTGAGCAAAATAAGTGGCAATCAATTGCCTAATTGTTTAGGTCGTCTCTTTATTTCAGTTACAGGAAGTAGTTTGCTCCTTGATGGAAGTGTATAGGTGAAAAGTATATACTGGAGGTGAGGAGTGATGCTGATGAAAATTCATCCAATCAAAGCTTTTTCGGATAATTACATTTGGGTGATTGAGAAAGATTCAATTGCAGTTGTTGTTGATCCTGGTCAAGCAAGTGCCGTTATCGCTTATCTAGAAGCGGAAGCGTTAGAATTAGGGGCGATTTTCTTAACCCATAATCATCACGACCATACGGATGGGGTTGAGCAAATTTTAGCGCTACATCCAGGTACACCAGTTTATGGTCCACAAGAAACGGTTCCCTTGAATGACCATATTTTAGATGAGGGGGATACTTTTGAACTGTTCGAAAAGCCTGTATCTGTTTTAAAAACACCAGGACATACGGATGGGCACATTAGCTATCTCGTGGGGGATGCACTTTTTTGTGGTGATGCCTTATTTTCAGCTGGAACAGGACGCGTCTTTACAGGTGATTATCAAGCCCATTATGATAGCTTGCAAAAGTTTAAACATCTTAAAGATACAGTTAAGGTATATGCAGGTCATGAATATACAGAAACGAATTTACGTTTTGCCAAGTCCATTGATCCAAAGAATAGGAAGATTACTGAAGCCTTGGCTGAGGTCACCGCCTTAAGGAAAGAAGATAAATCAACATTACCTTCTACGATTGGTCGGGAGAAGGAGATAAACCTGTTTTTACAGGCGGAGTCGCTGGAAGATTTTATTAAACGACGCCAAGCCAGGGACCATTTCTAACCTATCGATTCTTGTTCACTTGACCCTCTACTAGGTAGACACACAATTTTCAACTGTGAATACACTGTTTACATAGGAGGGGATGGTAAGATGCGCGCTGGATTTCCGATCAATATTCAAACGCTGAAGATTAGTGATGGACCAAGAAAAACCGTTTATTATCCGCAGGTTATCGGGGTGGAGAAGCAAAGTTTGGCAAGATTGATTAATCAGGCGATTGTTGATCAAACGCAGCAACTGATCGATACACAAGTTGCTAACATGCCGGCAATTGTAGAGGAAATGATCGGGTTATATGAGTTGAAAAACAATCAACGTCAGGTCCTGAGTTTATCACTGTCTAATTATACCTATCACCACCAGGCGGCACATGGCTTGACGATAATCAAGGCTTTAACTTTTGATCTGAAAAAAGAAAGGCTCTGTCAGCTCAAAGATTTATTTAAGCCAGGCAGTGCTTATATCGAAAAACTGTCACACTTGATCAATGATCAAATCAAACAAAGGGAGATCCCGCTATTAGGTGAATTTGAAGGTGTTCGACCTGATCAAGACTTTTATATTGCTGATAAAACCCTTGTCATCTATTTTCAACTCTATGATCTGGCGCCTTATGTTTTTGGATTTCCTATGTTTCCGATTTCCGTTTATGACCTTCAGGATATGATAAAGGAAGATAGTCCACTCGGGAGAATGGCAGCTAGTCAGTAGTTAGTTATTTTTACAAACACACATCAAAACGAGCTGAGGTGTGTTTTCCTTTTTACTTAATTACCTGTTTATCCCGCATTAACAGGCAATAAGTCTCCCACTATCAGAATTGAGCAAGATAAGTGGGGGATCAACTGCCTGTAAAAGCCCGATTGGTTCAATTGCCCTTAGGTCACATCCTTGTGGCAATAACAATCAATGAGGGATAGGGGGAAGGCAGACTAAATCTACCATCTCATGTAGTCCAAAAACCTCCACTGATTGAAGTTCCACTTTATCTAGCTCTAAATGCTTTCTTGTCCCTTTAGAATTGCTTGCTCTTCTTCATATTTGCCTAGTTCAAATCCTTTTTATGAATATATTTTTTTAGCTTAGTTAGGATTTTCGCTTGTATTTACAAGCTATTCAAATCAACCCCCATGGCAGATATTATACTAGGGATTGGATTGCTCTTGTGGCTACCTAGCCCTCTCTGATAGGCTATATCGGCCGAATTTAAATAAATAACTTTTCAGGGCTTGACTAGTGAAATGAAAGCGGTTATAATAAAAACATATTTAGGCTTGTTACTTCATTATCAGAAGGCAAAACCTAGACTTTTGTGATATATTCAATGAATATGTCCATAAGTCTAGGTTTTTTTTGGGAGGTGAGTATGGGTATGAGGATTATTCGCATTTTTAATAATAGTGTGGTTCTTGTCGAGGATCAGAATAAGGACAAGAAAATTGTGCTAGGTAAAGGTGTCGGCTTCCATGCTAAAGTTAATGATAAGTTGGATGAAGCAAAGGTTGAACAGGTTTTTGTATTAGAAGATGCCAGCCAAGAAAAGAAACTCAAGCACATGACGAAATTTGCTTCCATAGAATATGTTGATCTTACAAGGAAAATTATTGATCAGGCAGAGCAAGATCTCGGGGTGACTTTTAATGACTCCGTATTTATAGGTTTATTAGATCATATATCTTATGCTTTGCAACGCACCTCACAAAGTGGCCATCTGAAAAATGCACTTATTTGGGAAATCAAGAAATTTTACAAGGCGGAATTTCAAGCTGCTTTAACCGCACTTAAGCTTATTGAAGCGGAGGAAAAGGTTCAGTTAAGCGAAGATGAAGCAGGTTTTATCGCTATGCATTTTGTTAACGGCCAGCAAAGCAATGTAGCCAAAAAAACACCCATGCATGATGCGGAAGTTATTCAAGACATTCTAAATATTATTAAGTTCCATTTTAAGATGGAAGTAGATGAGACAACCGTTAACTTTAGCCGTTTTATCATCCACATGCGTTACTTTTTACAGCGTATCCATGATCCTAGTGAAAGGAGAAATACGATAGAACCTGAATTATTTATACAAGTATATGAAAAATATCCGGATACCTATAAATGTGTGGAGAAAATTGCAGTATATTTAAAGAAGAAACTTAATGTGACTATAACTAAGGAAGAGATGTTCTACCTGATGTTACACATTAATCGTTTAACCTTGAGAGAAAAAACATATTTCGATTAGGCTTGTTACTGAGCAATCAGGCAATACCTAAGCAATTTGTAAAAGTACCAATGCTTTTACTATTGTTTGGGTATTTTTTTAATTCCAAGGAGGTTTTTAATAATGAAGTATGAAAAATTAGCAAAAGAAATTATTAAGGAGGTTGGAGGCAGTGACAATATTGTTTCCTTAACACATTGTATAACAAGACTGCGCTTCCAACTTAAAAATGAAGAAAATGTAGACCAAAATAGAGTAAAGAACTTAAGTGGAGTTGTTAGTTGTGTAAATAAAGGAGGCCAATTTCAAGTTGTTATAGGGACGCATGTAGAAGATGTTTATCATGCGATCATGTCAGTAGCAAATATTGATGGGGACTCTTCAAGTACTCCAGAGGAAAAAAAGGGGCCAATTGCTTCTTTCTTTGATACAATAGCAGCAATTTTCGTTCCCATTATTGGTGCACTAGCTGGGGCGGGGATGCTTAAAGCGATCTTATCACTAGCGACAACCTTCAATTGGGTGACACCTGAGTCACAAACCTATACGATTTTATATATGGTTTCTGATATAGTCTTTTACTATATGCCATTTTTCCTTGCGATTTCAGCAGCTAAGAAGTTTAAGACAAGCCAATATCTTGCGCTTATCTTTGCTGGAATGCTTGTTCATCCTACCTTAATTGGTTTAAAAGACGCAGGGGATGCAGTCTCTTTATTTGGTGTACCTATGTATATGGCAACATATACATCAAGTGTAATTCCGATTATATTAATTGTTTACTTCCAATCTTATATTGAAAAAATTGCTAAGAAAATATCGCCAAAAGCAGTTAAGACTTTTCTTGTACCAATTATCACTATATTGATTGTTGCCCCTGTTGGTTTACTATTATTGGGCCCTATTGGTGCATTTGTTGGTGAGTATGTTGCAACTTTCTTTAACTTCTTGGACCAGCGAGTAAGCTGGCTTGTACCAACCCTTGTTGGAGCATTTAATCCTTTATTAGTTATGACAGGGATGCATTATAGTGTAGGGGCTGCCCAAGCCGTGCAAAGAGCGACTGTAGGTTATACGACCATCTATTCACCAGGTGCACTTTCAAGTAATATGGCGCAAGCAGCTGCAGTGTTTGCGGTAGCAATTAAATCAAAGAAAAAAGAAACGATAGCATTAGCATCATCTTGTGCATCTACTGCCATCTGTGGAATTACTGAGCCCGCATTGTATGGGGTAACGCTAAAGTTAAAACGACCTTTATATGCAACGATGTTAGCAGGTGGTATAGCAGGTCTCTATGCGGGTCTTACAGGTGTGAAGGCATATTCTGCAGGTACATCAACAATTTTCACATTGCCAATTTATCTTGGACCAGATAATTCATTTTTCCATGCTGCGATTACAGTAGGTATTGCATTAGTCCTCGGTTTTGTATTTTCCTACCTTTTCCATAAGGATGAGGAAACCGTTGAAAAAACGGAAGAAAAAGTAGAGCAAGCGGAAGGTATTGAAACGCGAGATAATGAGAAAGTTTATGCACCACTTGAAGGTAAAACAGTAGAGCTCGCTAAAGTAAATGATGCTGCCTTTTCTACATCGGCTATGGGGAAGGGGATTGCAATTGAACCAAGTCAAGGCGTTGTTTATGCACCTTTTAATGGAAAGGTAGAGGCTTTATTTAAAACGAAACACGCAATTGGCTTAAAATCTGATCAGGGTGTGGAGTTGCTGATTCATATTGGTATTGATACAGTAAAATTAGAAGGAAAATACTTTGAAGCGCTTGTATCTATTAATGAAACTGTCAAGAAAGGGCAGGAATTGATTCGTTTTGATATAGAGAAAATTCGTGAAGCAGGTTACGATTGTATAACGCCGATTATCATCACAAATTCTAATGACTATTTAGATATCATTGAGACAAGTCGTGAAACCGTAACTAGAGACAATGGATTATTAACAGTAATTAAATAGGAGGGTCTTATGATGGCATTTACAAAGGAATTCTTGTTTGGTGGAGCAATCGCAGCAAATCAATGTGAAGGTGCTTATAATGAAGATGGAAAGGGGCTTTCTATTCAAGATTTGATGCCAAATGGTGTGAGAGGACCACTGACAGAAGAGCCAGAGCCACACAATTTAAAGCTTATTGGTAATGACTTTTACCATCGATATAAAGAGGATATCGCACTATTAGCTGGCATGAATGTTAGGGTACTTCGTCTCTCAATTGCATGGTCACGTATTTATCCAACCGGGGAAGAAGAACAACCAAATGAAAAGGGGATTGCCTTTTATAATAATGTGATTAATACATTAATTTATTATAACATTACACCAATGATTACATTATCGCACTATGAACTTCCCCTGCATATTGCAAAAACATATGATGGTTGGAGAAGTAGAAAGGTAATCGACCTCTTTGCAAAGTATGCTAAAACATGTTTTGATTACTTTGGTGATCGAGTAAAATATTGGTTAACCTTTAATGAGGTTAATGTTACCTTATTATCACCACTCTTATCAGCAGGAGTGCTAACGGATAAAAGTGAGATATCGATGGCTGAGCGTTATCAAATCGCCCATCATCAATTAGTAGCAAGTGCATTGGCTACCAAGTTAGCGCATGAATGTGATGCAGAATTAAAGGTAGGTTGTATGGTTGCGGCTTCTGCAAAGTACCCAATGACCTGTAATCCTGACGATGTAATCGAGGCGCTTCATCAACAGCAGGAACTTGATTATTTTGTCCATGTGCATTGTAAAGGGGAGTATCCTTATTATGCACAACGATTATACAAGGAGTATAATGTTGACTTAGAGATCACAGAAGAGGATCTGAGTCTATTACGTCACACAGTTGATTTTATTTCCTTCAGTTACTACAATAGTAAAACTGTAGCTAAAGATGAGAGTAAGTATGATACAAGTGCGGGTAATATTTTACGTGGATTGCGAAACCCTTATGTTGATTACAGTGAGTATGATTATCCGATAGATCCCCAGGGCTTGTACTATGTGCTGCATTATTACTATAAACAATATGGTCTACCACTATTTGTAGCTGAAAATGGGTTAGGGCATAAGGACAAAGTTGAATATGATGATCAGGGTAAGATCATAATTAATGATGATTACCGAATTTCCTTTACTAAAGCACACTTACTACAGGTTGAAAGAGCAATTGAAGATGGGGTTGAGGTTTTTGGCTATGCATCATGGGGGATTATTGATTTGATCAGTGCGGCATCAGCCGAAGTAGATAAGCGCTATGGTTTTGTTTATGTTGATCGACAAAAAGATGGATCAGGAACATTGAATCGTTATAAGAAGAAATCCTATGATTGGTATAAACAAGTTATTGAAACAAATGGTAAATACCTACACGAATAAAAAGTAAAAGACAGTAGTCATCCAATTGTTAGTGATAATAATTGGATGAAGCTCTTCAAACTAGATGGGAGACAATCTTCCATTGTCTAGTCTGAGGAGCTTTTTTTTGCTTTCTTTGTTAGTTACTTAAAAATGAAAAGGATAGTCACATCACCAAAAATTAAATTTTATAAAGCAAGGGATGAGAAAGTTTTAAATTGTAAGAGGTTTTGCAATAGAGAAGGGGATTTTTATCCCGCATTAACAGGCCCAAGCCCCCACTGGTTGAAGTTTCAATTTATAGCTGGTAATAGAAAGATCAGTAATGGTAATTTCTTTTTTCTCGATGAGCGTAGATAAAGAGTAGCTATGGGTGACTTATTGCTTATTTGGTTAGATTTTTATAAGCTATAAAAGGAAATTTGGGCTTGACTTTGGCAAGATTTTGAGAAAAGGCGAAATTGTGAACAAAAAGAAAAATACTAAATATAGTCCCGAGCATCTTATTGATCCACAATATGTTGTGTGATATAGTGAAACTATTAAAACTTCATCGCCTTTTGAAATGGATTTAAGGTAGCTCTGCCACGATAAGGGCAGCTACTTAAGTCAAGTTATTTCAAAAGTGGCATAGAGAAATATTCCTACTTCAAGGCAAAGAATCAGACAAGGTTCTGAGGGGGGATTTGCCTTTTTAGAGGTCTTTTTTTTTCTTATATCATAGCAGCGGTAAGTATCACTGCTTATCAACAATAGGATGGGAAGGGGATTTAAAGAAATGATCGATACAAGTAGTATTCAATTAACATTGATCAATCAAGCAATTGAGAAGAGGGATGGTCGGAAGCAGAAGTATGACCCTGCTAAAATAAAAAATGCCCTCATTCAAGCTGTACAAAAATCAAATTTACCTTATGCAAAAGTAACGATTGAAGAGATTACGAATGAAGTAGATCGCATTATTCAACAAAGTGAACCCACTTCAATTCATACCTCTTTAATCGATGAATATGTTTTAGAACGCTTACATCACCATGGGATGAAGGATTTAGCTGATAGCTATATCCAAAGGCGGAAGGAAAAAGCGGAGAGACGGAAAAATAGCCGTGATATTAACCAAAAAATTGATCAATTATTAGATAAAGATCCGACGGTTGTAAATGAAAATGCCAACAAGGATAGTAAGGTCTTTAATACGCAACGTGATTTAACGGCAGGAAGCGTCGGGAAAACCATTGGACTAAGAATGCTTCCCCCTCATGTAGCAAATGCCCATGAAAAAGGTGAAATTCATTATCATGACCTAGATTACACACCTTATGCACCGATGACAAACTGCTGTCTAATTGACTTCAAAACGATGTTTGAAGAGGGATTTGAAATCGGCAATGCTGAGGTAGAATCGCCACGATCCATCCAGACTGCTGCAGCTCAGACGGCACAGATTATTGCGAATGTTGCTTCAAGTCAGTATGGTGGGTGTAGTTTTGACCGTGTCGATGAAGTCTTAGCTCCCTACGCAGAAATCAACTATCAAAAGAACCTGACAACGGCCAAAGAGTGGATCGAAGGTGTGGAACGGCAAGAAAAATTTGCTTTAGAAAAAACTAAAAAAGATATCTATGATGCCATGCAAAGTTTGGAATATGAGATTAATACACTTTATACCTCTCAGGGGCAAACCCCATTTACAACATTAGGGTTTGGTTTGGGGACAAGCTGGATTGAAAGAGAAATTCAAGCGTCTATTCTCAAAATTCGGATTAATGGCTTAGGTAAGGAAAAACGGACGGCTATTTTTCCAAAACTCGTCTTTACCTTGAAGCGGGGTGTAAACCTTGAGCCACAAGATCCAAATTACGATATTAAACAATTGGCCTTAGAATGCTCGACTAAGCGCATGTATCCAGATGTCTTAAGCTATGACAAAATTGTTGAATTGACAGGTAGCTTTAAAGTCCCAATGGGCTGTCGCTCCTTCTTACAGTCTTGGCAGGACCAAGAAGGAAATGAAGTGACATCAGGTCGGATGAACCTTGGAGTTGTCACTCTAAATTTACCGCGAATTGCGATTGAAGCAGATAAAAGCTTTGATAAATTTTATGAATTATTGGAAGAACGTTTAAATGTAATCAAAGATGCTTTAATGTTTAAAGCAAGTCGAACAATGGAAGCAAAACCAGAGAATGCTCCGATCTTATATTTACACGGTGCTTTTGGTGAAAAACTGAAAACGTCAGATAAAGTAGAGGAACTTTTCTTGAATAAACGCGCAACAGTTTCTTTAGGTTACATCGGATTGTATGAGGTTGCTGCTGCATTTTACGGAAAGGCATGGGAGGACAACCCTGAGGCGAAAAACTTCACCTTAAATGTCATTAAAATTCTTAAGGCAAAAGCAGATGAATGGGGCGATGAAGCAAATCTACATTTTAGTGTTTATTCAACGCCAAGCGAGAGTTTAACCGACCGATTTTGTAGACTGGATCGTGAGAAGTTTGGTGCAATTGAAGACATTACGGAGAAGGGCTATTATACGAATAGTTTTCACTATGATGTCAGAAAGGCGCCGACACCGTTTGAAAAAATTGATTTTGAAAAGGAATATGCACCATATACAAGTGGTGGTTTTATCCACTATTGTGAATATCCGAAATTACAAACCAATCCAAAGGCTTTGGAAGCTGTTTGGGACTATGCCTATGATCGGGTCGGTTATTTAGGGACGAATACGCCAATTGACCATTGCTATGAATGTAACTTTGATGGGGATTTCAACCCAACTGAGAAGGGTTTTGAATGTCCAAACTGTGGCAATACAAATCCAGAGACCTGTGACGTGGTTAAGAGAACCTGTGGCTATTTAGGTAATCCACAGAAACGCCCAATGGTAGAAGGACGACATGAGGAAATCTCCTCACGTAAGAAGCACATGAAGGGATCTGATTCTTATTAAATCCCTCCCAATAACCTGGACAGCTGAAGCCTTAAGTAAAGGCTATATCGCGGACTATAAACCTTATAATTTTGTCGATGGAGAAGGGGTTCGCTGTAGTTTATATGTCAGTGGTTGTCCTTTTGCTTGTCGAGGTTGCTACAACAAGGCGGCACAAGACTTTTCCTATGGTCAGCCATATACAAAAGAGTTGGAAGACCAAATCATCGAAGACTTAAAAGCTGATTATTGCCAAGGACTGACCTTATTAGGTGGGGAGCCATTTTTAAATACTCAAGTGACTCTATCTTTATGTAAGAGGGTAAGAGAGGTATTTGGCTCAAGTAAAGATATTTGGTCATGGAGTGGTTACACTTATCAGGAATTAATGAAAAGTAGTCAGGATAAGATTGACTTACTTGAACTGATTGATGTCCTTGTTGATGGACGCTTTGTCGAGGCAAAAAAAGACTTGAATTTAGCTTTCCGAGGCAGTTCAAACCAGAAGATTATTGATGTTCAAAAAACACTGGCAGCTGATGAACTGGTCCTTTGGAAGGATGGCAATTATGATTAACGGATAGAGATAACCAGTAAAAGATATCCCTTAGGTGATTTCCTAGGGGGTATTTTTTTGTTCACCAACCATGGGCGAACGTTAGCATAATGTTTAAAATATGCTTAACGTAAATTCCATTAAGTACTTCCTCATTAATCGTTGTGAGTTTGCTAAGTAGGCTCATTTCCAAGAGAAAGTCTTAACCAAGTATGACCTGATCTCCGACCTGTATGGATCTAATGCCGGAGTGCTTTCGTTTTTTAGGTCAGAAGATAGATCAAGTATATAAAAATGCAAGCTGAAGTTAATTCCAGCTTGCATTTTTGACCTTTTCAGTGGTCTGGTAAATGTTTAGAAGCTTTTAATTGTTTTTGTTGCTTCATTTTAACGAAAGAAACTGAATGGATGTCATGAATCAAATGACAATTAAAGAGCTAAAAGTTCAATTCGCTGTTGTTCGTGCTTATCAAGGATGATTTGCTCCGGCTTGATACCCCGTTCATAAAGCAATTCAATATTTTCTAGGATAAATTCATCACTACCAACAAGATAGAAAAGTCCATCCTGATCGGTAGCCAGTCTTTCCACTTCATTGTAATAATCTTGGCGGTTATCGACAAACTGGGCTGTGAACTTCTTTTCAGGTGAAGACTTGAAGATATGAGTGAATAAGAACGCTTTTGAAGAGTCAATATTCAATGAATGGATGTGGTTAATCCTGTCATCGTGTTCGAAATACTCAAGTACAAGCGGTCTAAAAGTTGCTAAACCGACACCAGCGGATAATAAGTAAATATTTTTATTTTCCCTTTTTAGCTGTACGTTTGAAATTGTTTTAAATAGGGCTACTTCTTGACCGACTTCAAGGTTTCTTAGAATTGCTTTAAACTCAGAACATTGCTCCCTAATCCGTGTTGTAATCCCAATTGAATTTTCATGTGGTAAAGTAGAAATAGACATATGGCGAACTAGACTACGATTCGGTTTATCTCCATCATTAAAACCCTTTAATGCGAAGTGGGTATGCGCACCTTCCTCCCAAGTAAAATCTTCCGGACAATCGAGCAGATAGGTTCTAATCTCGGGTGTTTCTTCAATAATCTGATTTATTTTGGTCCAATATATTTGCATGTCTCATTCTCCTCACTTAACTATATGTATTTAATCATACACTAAGTGATAACAATTCTCAATTAAATAGTTTGATTATTTAAAAAGGTTTACTAAAGCTTATCTGACTGTAAGTTCTTCACTGTCATTTTCTTAGAAATTACCGGGTTATAAGCAAGTTGCCAAGAGTCAACAGAAGTTTGTTTCGTTGATCCCAAACTTAATTGGGGAGGCGTCCTCCACAAAGTCAAAGTTTACTTAAGCTTAGTGACCCCGCTTTTTGATCGTTCAAGCTTAAAAGATTATGTCATCTATCCTATCTCACCTGCTTTGCTCAGATTTAGACTTATGTATTAAAGCCTAATCGATTTCCCTAATCGTGGTACAATATTAAATAGAAACTAACCTAAAAAGAGGTCAAAAAATGAAGAATTCAAGGTTTAATGATTATAAATTGGGTGATGAGATCATCACTTCCCTTCAGGCTTTAGCTTATCACACACCAACTGACGTGCAGCGAAAGGTGATCCCACTCGTCTTAGAACAAACAGATCTGATCGTGAAGTCGCAAACCGGAAGCGGTAAGACAGCCGCCTATGCAATTCCGATTGCTGAATCGATTGATTGGCTTGAGAATAAACCCCAGGCCTTAATTTTGACACCAACGAGAGAGCTTGCTGTTCAGGTTAAAGAGGATTTTACCAACATCGGGCGCTTTAAACGAATTAAGGCGCTGGCTGTGTTTGGTAAGCAATCTTTCGCAAGCCAAAAAGTACAATTAAAACAAAAGACACATGTCGTTGTTGGCACACCTGGCCGTGTCTTTGATCATATCGGTAAAGGGACACTATCGTTAGACCAGATCCGCTATTTGGTCATCGATGAAGCGGATGAAATGTTGAATATGGGCTTTATCGAACAGGTCGAGGCGATTATCAAAGCCCTACCTAAAGATCGAGTGACAATGCTTTTCTCGGCTACCTTACCAAAGGAGATTAAAGAGCTTTCGCATAGGTATATGGTAGAACCTGTCGACATTGAGATAGAGACAGGTGCAATAACAGCAGATGAAATTGATCATGTGCTGATTGAAGTGTCAGATGATCAAAAATATGACCTCCTCCGTGATTTAACGATCGTTGAAAATCCAGATAGCTGTATAATTTTTTGTCGGACAAAAGGGCGCGTTGATCGGTTGACTGATCAATTAATTAAAGCAGGCTATCCATGTGGTAAAATCCATGGTGACATGGCCCAAGAAGCTCGGCTTGCTGTGATGCGTGACTTTAAACACGGCCGTTTTCGCTATTTAGTGGCAACTGATTTAGCTGCGCGAGGCATCGATATTGATAAGCTCAGTCATATTATCAACTATGATCTGCCACTAAAAAAGGAGGGCTACGTCCATCGCACTGGAAGAACTGGGAGGGCTGGCGAGGTAGGGAAAGCAATCACATTTATGCTTCCGTCTGAAGAGAAGTTTTTACCAGAGATTGAAGCCTATCTTGGTTTTGAGATTAAGCGATCAGCAGCTCCAAAGAAAGCGGAAGTGGCTAAGAATCGGCCAGCCTTTGATCGGAAAATCAACCTAAAATCAACGATAAAAAAAGAAAAAAATGAAAATCTAAATAAAGATATTATGAAACTGTACTTTAATGGTGGTAAGAGAAAGAAGCTTAGAGCAGTTGATTTTGTAGGGACAATCGCTAAAATAAAGGGTGTAACCGCAGAGGATATTGGGATTATTACTATTCTTGATCGGGCAACTTTTATCGAAATCTTAAATGGCAAAGGTCCCCTAGTCTTAAAAACGATGAAGAACACAACAGTAAAAGGGAAGTTGTTGAAGGTTTATGAAGCTAAGGAATAAGAGGGTCGCTGAACAAAAAGAAAGATCAAAAAGTTAGTTAATTCCACATATATAAAGGATAATAAAGGTATTATATTAAAAGAGGAGGCTCTACAAATGAAGGAAAAATATAAGCCCTTGTTTGAACCGTTTACTTTTAAATCGGGTGTTACGATCGATAATCGGATTGTGATGGCACCGATGACCACAAACTCAGCATTTGAAAATGGCATGGTGACGACAGATGAGCACAATTATTATAAACGTCGGACAAAAGGCCTTGGTGCAGTGATTACTTCTTGTGCGCAAGTTAGAGAAGATGGAAAATTCGCTGGCTCATTAAGCGCTGCATCTGACATGCATATTGAGAGCTTAGCCAAACTCGCAGACACGATTAAAAGTACGGGTACAAAAGCGATCTTGCAAATTTTCCACGTTGGCCGAATGGGATCAGCCCGCACACTCAGAGGGCTTCAACCTGTCAGTGCAAGTGCAATCGCAGCCATGCGTGAAAATGCTGAAATACCAAGAGCATTAGCAGATGAAGAAATACATGACATCATTGAAGCCTTTGGCCAAGCAACGAGAAGAGCGATTCTAGCAGGATTCGATGGTGTAGAAATTCACGGAGCCAACACATATTTAATCCAGCAATTTTTCTCACCACACTCTAATCAAAGAGATGATCACTGGGGCGGGACATTAGAAAAACGAATGAACTTCCCGCTAGCAGTTGTTGATTCCGTTAAAGCAGCAATCAAAAAACATGCTGATCGACCTTTTATATTAGGTTACCGGATTTCTCCCGAAGAGATCGAAGAGCCAGGCATCACACTGGACGATACATTAGCTCTATTAAGGGAATTAAAAGAAAAAGAACTCGACTATATTCACATATCCACCGGTCATTACCTGCAAAGCTCTATCCGTAATTCGGAAGATCAAACACCAGTCCTTAAAGCAATTGTTGAAACAGTTGGTGCAGATACGCCAATTATTGGGGTTGGCCAAATCATTACACCAGACGATGCTATTTCAGCAATCGAAGAACTAAACCTACCACTATTAGCGATAGGTAGGGAACTAATTGTCGAACCTGATTGGATTATTAAAGTCAAAACAGGAAAAGAAAGCACGATCCGGACAGAAATTCATTTGGAAGACAGGGCAGACTTAGCCTTCCCTGACGCAATGTGGGAATATATACAGACCAGACCAGGATGGTTGCCGATCGTTAAGTAAGATAAGGAAAAAGAGAGAGTGGAACAAAACGCGGCTAAAAAATAAAAAGGGGATTCAATAGATACTGGATTCCCTTTTGATATTATGATTATTTATATGGATTCATCACGACTTAAATGGTTTAGAAGTGTCGCTCCGTGATTTACAGTCTGGGTGGACGCTTTCCCTGGGTACGTCCTCGGGCGCACGGGATGTGGGTCAGTTAGACGTTGCCACAGGACGTGGCGGTTTTAGTCTAACATTCCTTATTGCTCCACTGCCGTGTTGCAATAAGGATTTCCGGACGCGCACTTTTTCCGCAGGAGTTGCCACCTGGAGTGAAAATCAACGGTGCGTTCTATTAGGTAAGTTGTTTGACTTTTAATGACTAACCTTGAATTGGGATTTTAGTCATCTTATACAACAAAAAAAGCAACCTAGATCTGACCTTACAGATCCAAGTCGCTTTTTTACTTTTTCAGTGGCCACGAAAATTTAGAAGGTATCTTTTCGTATCAATCGAAAAGATAAAAGTTTGCGTGTTTTAGTCTGTTCCTGCAACCTTAGACAGTCCTAAATCAAGATTTCCCCTCTCCGATTAAGTTAAAATCGACAGTGTGATTTATCCCAATTAGGAACTCTTTAGTTTATTTATAGGTTGTTGACTAGACATTTTAGCAACTTCATCATTAGGAATCTGAAACGATACTGTTGTGCCGTGATTAGGTATGCTTCGGATTGATAATCCTTTTCCGTATAATTTTAATAAACGCCGGTTGGTATTTGAAATACCAATACCCTTCACGGATTCAGGTGGGTCAGTTAAAAGATGTGTGATCTTATCCGAACTCATTCCCACACCATCATCGCTAATTGCTATTTCTTGATAACCTTGATAATCTGTAGTTTTGATGGTGATAGTTCCTCCCCTTTGCCGTTTGAGAATACCATGCCTAATTGCATTTTCTACTAAGGGTTGAATGGATAATGGAGGAATTTTTGCTAACAAGTCACCTTCAAGCTCCCATTCCACTTGGATTCTATCCCCAAATCTAGCTTGTTCAATATATAGGTAGGAACGTGTGATCTTTAATTCTTCTTCAAGGTAGATTAAAGGTTGTGTATTATGGATATCAAAACTACGTTGCAGGTAATTTCCAAATTCGTTAAGTAATTTGACCATTCTGTCTGTATCTATTTCTGCTAAAGAAGCAATCGTGTTTAATGTATTAAATAAGAAATGCGGTTTTATTTGAGCCTGCATCCAGGCAGCTTCCATGCGAAGTTGTTTATTAACAGACTGCTTTAATGTTGTTAATGCCTTCACGCGTGCTTGTAATTCTAATCTATCCACTGGTTTAGTTAAATAGTCATTTGCACCTGCTTGGAAGCCAGTATAAACATCTTCAGCTTGTGCTCTTGCCGTCAGAATTAAAATTGGTAGTTCCGAAAGAGTAAATTGTTTACGAATCGTCCTTGTTAATTCATAACCTGACATGTTTGGCATCATTGCATCTGTAATGACCAAATCCCATTCCCTGGTATTTAAAAGTTCTAATGCTTGATGACCACTTGTAGCCGTGGCTATGTCGAAATCTGTATCAAGGATATTCTTTAAAACGCGTAGATTAATAGGATCATCATCAACAACTAATATATTGGTATTTGTCACTTTACTTTCAGAAAGGGTATCAGCCGACTCCGTCATTAATTCGGGTTCCTCTTCTATCCGCGCAGAGCTAGTCATTTCTGTTTTACGATTTAGTTCAGCTGTTGAAGTTTCTGCCAAAGGAATAGTGAAGGTAAATATCGATCCCTTGTCAACCTCTGATTCCACTTTAATTGTTCCACCATGTAATTCCACAAGTTGTTTACAAACGTTGAGTCCTAAGCCAATCCCACTATTGATGGCAGTTGTGCTCTTGTCGTCTTGTTTATAGGCTTGAAAAATATAGGGTTGAATTTCTTTATCAATACCGACACCAGTATCTGTAATTGTGATGATGGCCATCTTTTTTTCCTGTGAAGCACCAATGGTTACAGTCCCCTCGTTTGTAAACTTCACCGCATTATGGATTAAGTTAAATAATATTTGAATCAATTTATTTTTGTCCGCGTAAAGGTCGGGGAAGGAAGCGGGAACTTTTGATCGTAAAGAAATGTTTTTTCCTTCTGTCATAAAATAAATCATATCAAGTACCCCAGTAGTAATTGTGTGTAAATTTACCCTTTCCTTATGAAGGTCAATATCTTGTTCCTGGAGTCGTGTGATATCAAGTAGATCATTTAAGGTAAAACTCATATGTTGTCCAATTTGAATGAGTAATTTTAAGTCAGCTTTATTTTTCTCTGTTAATGAATGCTTTTGTTCAGCTAAGATTGTTTGGGCAATATTGATCACTCCATGAAGCGGGTTGCGTAGTTCATGGGAGGTTTTTGCCAGAAATTCATCCTTTTTTTGATCTGCAATTTTCAGCTCATCAACAAGATCGTTCACTTGTTCGTTTTGTCGATAGAAGCGTTTAAACCAAAAGAGTGCTAATCCAATAAAAGCACAGATATAATCAAATGGGTAAAAAGGCAAATGAATTCCTGAAACTGCCTTAATAAGTCCCCAGATAATCCCGGATATGACGCCGATTATAATGACAGCAATGAAAATAGACTCTTCTTTGTATTGAAAATAGTCCTTTAATGCTAATGGTATCACGGTAATAAAGGAGATAAAATAAAGAGCGAAAAAGATCATATTAACTTCGATTAAATCATTAAGGGGTAAGAAAATGATTAGGAGTGCGCAAACCCCATACAGAATGGTGAACCATTTAAATTGTTTGTATTTCTTAAAGTCTTTCAATAAATATCTCATCATTTGGACAAGAAATAAAGCTGCTCCCAGATAAATGATTTCTTTAAATTTAAATGACCATTCATAATTTAAATGTAACCATTCCATTGAGGCACTATTATAAGTAAGTAACTCATCCATGGCAGGAAAAAGAAATCCGACTGCGAAAAACAGCATAATTCTTTCACGATGAATAAAGATATAAATTAGAAGACTGTAGACACTGTGAAGAATCAAAATAACAACCATGCTTATGACCAAATAATCTTCAAAATTTTTATTATTTGTTATTGCTTTTAAACTACCAAATTTAAAGGGCTTACTGACTGAGATTCCTTTAGTAGTATCAAAATTAGAAACCTGTAACATTATGTCAATTTCATTATCGTCAATGTTAAATGTCGCTAGATAAGGGTTTCCTTTCCCTTTATGTTGACTTTTATCTGATGATACAATACCCGATTGTTCTTTTAAATGACCATTTATATATAGTGCTGATGCTGTATTTGTGGATGGTATACGTATAGAAAGTAAATGGCCAAAATCGGTATCCTTATCAAGATAAATCTTCAAATAGTAGGTTCCATATTTAATGGATTCATCGACCCTTTCTTGCTCTGATATATTAATAAATTGATCAATCTGATTGGGATGAAGGTCTTGTGGATCCTCAATGAGCCTTTCCGGAATAAACGACCATTCTCCATCAAGTGCAAGGATTTGATCATCACTTAAATCATAGTCTTGTAAATCTAATACGCCTTCTTTAGCGACAGGTTGTTCAGAAGGGGAATAATAAAAATAAAAATACCATAACAAGCGAAGGCTAGTTAAGAATAGCAAGATGGCGATTAATATGAATAAGCTGGTTGGTTTATTTCTTTTGGCTTGCAATTTGATCAAACCCCTTTCAGAGATTTACTTTTGTGATCTGATCTTTTCTTATTTCGAATCCATTGTTCATACCAATTCTGAATGTGGGGCTCTACTTCCAAACCAAGTTCTATCAAGGTACTTTTATATTGATTAAATTGGTGGTCGACAAGGACTCCATAGCCAAAACGGTCATATATATTCATTAAGGAAAAGTTTGCTTTCTCATTTGCTGGTGTTAACTTATATATTTTAGAATACCATTTTTCAGCGTTTTCTAGATAGTTATAATATAAATAAAAACCTGCGATTTGATGAGCAGATTTTAGCCATAACTCTTCTAATCGCTTGCGTTCGGCTTCAGCCCAAAAGTAATTATATTCTTGTAAATAAGGACCTGTGTATAATTTCATAATTTCTTCATACTTATTAATGTTATCTTTACTGACAGGTGGTGCAGAAAGAATAGAATTTTCCCATTCGACAATGTCGATAGCAACATTGTTAAGCGTCAGTCGGTATCCGTCCTTAACATTCTCCAATAATATATATTGGCAAAATTGATTTAACGTTTTACGGATATGATAAATTGTTGTATATAATTGTGAATAATCATGCTCACCTAGCTTTAGCAAATCGGCTAACTCAGATTTAAGTAGGGTTTCTCCATTATGTAATAATAAATATAAAAATAACTCTTGGGCTTTCGCTGTGCGAAAATGGACAATTTCGGGATTATCACCGGCAATTTCAAAGGATAATTCTTTGCAAACCTTTATCTGAAGATGATTCTTTTCTGATATTTTCTTCATTCGGTAGTAGTCTAGCATTTTTTCGATTCGGTTTACTGTTATTTTTAATCGATTTAATTGAATCGGCTTGAGAATATAGTCTAATGAATCTAATCCAAATGCTTGAACTGCATATTCATGAAATCCTGTTACAAAAACAATGATCAAAGATGGTTTAATTTCAAGAAGCTTTTCTGCCAATTGAATCCCATTCATTTGAGGCATCTCTATATCTAGGAAAACGACGTCAATTTCATTCAATATTTTTGCATCTCGGTCAATTTTAAATTCAACAAATTTATGAACGACTGAGATATCACTAATTTTTTTAAGTTGACTTTCTAAAAAGTCTAAAGCAAGGGATTCATCGTCAATCAGTATTGCTTTCATATCTATCATCCTCTAGGTTATGTTTATATTGTAAAAAAGTTAAAAAAATAAAAATCCAGTTATCTTCTATAATTGGAGGGATTGGTGAAGTAACAACACGACCCCATATTGAAAAAATATCTGGCAGGTTGTTACTCCGATTCACCATTTATTGTTAAAATATATGAATTAGATCGATTACTTTAAATATCGTTTGAATTGCTCATTTATTTATATCTATTTTAATAATTAAAAAAAATAAATAATTGCTAAGATATGGTGTAGTCCGCTACTTATTTGAAAGGAATAATCGTTTTATCGTCAATTCAAACTTGCTCTATATATTTAATCATAGCGATTGCAACCAGTTTCGATACCACGTTTGAACTTCTTTATCCGTCTTACTGCCGAACTCATCTTCGAGCATTGTGTTCAAATTTCTATACTGAACTTGAACGTTATAATGGTCACCAAACTTGTCATATAGCTGCATTAAAACAAAATAAGGATAAACAAGATATGGATATATTTCTTGGATATGCAAGGCTATCAGTATAGCCTCTGTATATTTTTGGTTTTCTTCTAGTAAACTGATAACGCTTTTCGATATGGTTAAAAATATGATTCGGTATTGTTCTTTAATATTTTCTTTCCATATATAAGGCTCTTCTTCTAAGTAATGCCCTTTATAAAGTTTTAAAGCCTTTTTATATAAAACCGTTATTTCTTGCAGATTCCCATTATCCGATATGCGGTCTTCTATTTGAATCATTAAGTTTCGCCACTCAATGACATCATAAATTGTCTCCTTGAAATCTATTTCATAGCCATTTACTGTATTAATGATATCAATGTCAATGCCAATATCTTTTAGGGTTTTTCTCATTTGGTAAATCGTCGTATATAAATTATCATAAGCTTTGTCCACTTCAATATCTGGCCATAATAATTCTATTAATACATCTTTTCGGACAAGTTCCCCACTATTTTGTACTAAATAAATAAATAGTTCGCGTGACTTTGATGTTCTCCATCTGATATTCCTTATTTCCTTACCGTTCTTCGTAAAGTGGAGATATTTAAAAGTATGTATCATTACTGTATTTTCTTGATTTCTAGGTGTTGGTGGAAGCAAATTGTTGAAATGATGAAGAATCTGGTGTATTCTCTTTTCTGTGTATGGTTTTAATACGTAGTCTGTTACACCAATTTCGAATGCTTTTATCGCATATTCATCATGAGCTGTTATAAAAATAACAATGGTGTTGATATTTTTTTCAAGAAGCTTTTTAGTGATTTCTATCCCGTCTATTCCTGGCATATTAATATCTAGAAAAACAAGGTCGGGTTTGTACTTTACAATTGCTTCGAATGCTTTATAACCGTCTAAATATGCCCCTTGTAACTCAACGATATTAGATGACTTTAGGAATCTTTCTAATTGATAGATTGCAAGTTGTTCGTCGTCAGCAATTATTACCTTTAACAAAATAATCAGCTCCTACTGTATATATAATAAGTGTTGAGGTAAGTCATATTATTTTGAATATAGTATTTATAATGTTATAAAGTATGATTGCATTTCATCAAAAAATGATGCTTATATAGTTTTCATTCGAAAAAGTAGAATAACTGTATTAATTTTACTATCAATAACCGAACAATAACTGAACAATAAGTGACAAATGACTAAACATATTTTATCTGGAAGCACGCTGAAAAGGTAAATATAGTTAGGGTCATTTGTATTTAACCACCCAATTTTTGATTATAATGTAACCGCTTGCATTTTTCTGTAATCTACTAAAGTTATGATCCCTATTAATGAGTCTAATTTCTAGCTTTGATCTGAAGGACTTTAAAAAATTAAATAGATCATTCTTGTTTAGCTCCCTTATTATCACGTCCTTTTTACTTGAATTCTACTTGTGATCTTCTGAGCTTGATTTCCACCAATGCTTGATGAATACTAGCATTCCCTATCCTTTTTTAAGCGATAGATGGGGAGTGGCTATATTCACATCCAATATCACCTCTACTTATACAGTTATTTCTACCACTTACAACTATCAATGAAGGTTATTAAAAAATGAGTTGCTGATTGAAAAAAATTCAGCTTTAGACATTCGCTGGTCAGTGGTAGATCAATACCAGAAATCTATCCAATTCTTTAAGGAAAATCCTCTCTCTTTTATTTTACAACTAACCAACCCTTAAGAATATACTTTTCTTAATATTGTCATTAATCACACACATAGCTGGTAAATGACTAAGAATATAGTCAGATGAGCACGGCCGAGTGACTTAATGATTATAGGCGGTTTAATAGATGAAATAGTACTTGATGTAATAATCAAATCAAAAAGAATGTCAATTATGGTTAATGGTCTAAGTGTTAAGTAGAAGCTATTTAGTCATGACTTTTGAATGCGGGTATAGTCGGGAACAGTCGTTTAACCAGATCCTAATCGCCAATTTTGACAGAAAAGTTCTACAATTCAGTTTTTGTCTAGTTTTATTTCAGTTATAGAAATAGTAAGAGTCGTTATACTTCTTTATAACCGAACTATAGTTTTAAAGATTAAGTACATAGTTAATGGTTTCTACGATGGAAGATAGAAATAGCAAGTAACTTTAATAATCATACAGGGAAGTTCAATAAAATTTCAAAAAAAGAGAGAGAAAAGGGGGTTAATAATAAGGACCTATATTTTTGCCGAAAATGCAAACGCTTGCCCTATCGAGTGTAAATTGATAGGTAAAGCTTATGTATTTTATTCACAGATATTAAAAATATCTTAAGAAAGGATGTGTTTAGATGAGGTGGAAGCGTTACCCTAAGGATATACTGATTCTTCTCTCGATGTTGTTTATCATATATTCTGTAAATAATATTGGTAGCTTAAAAGTTGTTCATGCAGATGCTCATTCAGATGAGATCGTTTATGAAGACTTTTACGATTTTGATCAGCTACCTGAAAGCGACATCATTCTTACGGATACATTTGAATTAATTACAGCAAATCGAGGGAGTACTTGGGGGGTAAACCATGGCCCTTCATTGGATCCTAATCGTTCTGACGTTGTGGTTATTACACAGGATGAACAATGGCAATTCGGTGGACTTTGGTATAGGAACCCGATTGATATGAACAAGGATTTCTCTATGCTGATGTACACGAATTTAGGAGACAAATGGGATAATGGTAATTATGATGGTACGCGGGGAGCGGACGGAATCACATTTACTATTCAGGGACACACAAATACGAGTGGAGTGCCGTTAAAAAGTACACTTGGAGCAAATGGTGCTGGATTAGGGGCATATAGCAAGGATAATGATGATAACGATCCATTCAACCCCTATAAAAGTAATTTCATTAGGAATGCCCTTATTCTAGAATTTGATACCTTTTATAACAATCATGAACAAAATACAAATGATAACGGGACACCTAACTTCGGTAACGGAGGCGCTAATGGTGATAAATTCTATGGGCATATTGATTTAACCAAGACACCTCCTTGGAGAGGCGCAGCTCAAGATCCTTTTTATAAACAGCATGATGTATCTTCACCTTATTTTAAATCGCCAGATAATTTACAAGACGCAGCTGACCAAGATTTGACAGACAAGCGTTGGCGCAAAGTTGAAGTAGATTGGGATAGTTCCACCTATACTTTGACTTATAATATTGCTGGTTATGATCCAATCGTTTACCAATTTAATGGGCAAGAGGATGTAATCGATACATTTGGTGGGTCACTCGTCTATTGGGGATTTACTGGTTCAACCGGTGATTCACATAATCTCCAACAAGTTGGAATATTTGAATTGCCTGATCAAACAGAAAGTACAATTGAAAAATTAGTGCGTAATATCACTAAAGATGGTGAAAATGCTGAGTTTTCAGATGAAGCAATAATGAAGTTAGGTGACACAGTCGAATACCAAGTGACACTAGATTACCCAGAAGAAGGGAATACACAAGAAATAATAGCAGGGATTATTAAAGATGATTTACCTGCTGAACTTAGCTATCTAGAGGGTTCATTGACCGTGAAATTAAACGGTGTTGATGTGGAGCCGACCCCGGATTGGAATGATGGTGAGATCCATTTAGGTAATTTCAATCCTGGAAGTGAATTTGTTGTCACTTATCAAGCAGTTGTGGAACAAGAAGTGGTTATTGATAATACAGCTATGTTTTATTCAAGATACACCAATCCAATCAGTGATACAGCGCAGATTTATAGTGGTTCGTTAAATATAGTAAAAGTTGATGGCAGTAATCAACCCTTAGAAGGTGCAGAGTTTACTGTAGAAGGTCCTAATGATTTTGAGCTCAATATTCCGAGAGAAGGAGAAGAAATATCTCACGCTTATAAAATTGATTATCTTGAGCCTGGTGATTACATTATAACTGAGACCAAAGCACCGGAAGGCTATATGTCTACGGCTGAGCCACAGACTGTAACAATTGAGAAAGGTACTGTTGAATTAGAAGTAGTCTTTATAAATTATAGATATCCTGAGTTAATAAAAGAACAAAAGAACAGTTTTGAAGATGACAGTGCGTATGGAGATACATCTGAAACACTTGTTGGAGATACAGTTGATTTCAAAATCACATCTTCTTTACCGGAGGACATTACAAAATATAAGGAATTCAGAATTCTAGATGAACTTGACTCTAGATTAACCTACGTTAAAGAATCAGCACAGTTAACGACTAACTCAAATGTTGAATTAGAACCAGAGACGGATTATACAGTGCAGTGGGAAGATGGTTTATTAGTCGTCGAATTAACAGAGGCAGGAATTAGTAAACTTACTGAAACTTCTAAACTAAATTTAATATTTACTGCACAAGTAAATGAAACAACATTGGGGGATTTAACAAATATTCCGAATCAGGCAACGATTGAATTTATTAATCAGTCAGACCAAGAAGGTAATCCTGAATCAAATGAAACAAATACGATCCCATTAACAGGTCGTGTAGATATTCTTAAGATTTTTAAAAATGACTTATTAGAAGAGTTACCACTTCCTGACGCAGTATTTCGTTTGCAAATTAAGTCTGGAGAGACATGGGAGGACTTTGGGGAAGAACAGATTTCTGACCAAGATGGGAAATTACACTGGAGTAAACTCCCTAAAGGAAAGTATAGAATTATAGAAGTTGAAGCCCCAGAAGGCTATTTATTACTTGCTAATCCGATAGAATTTGAGATTGATAGTGATAAAACAACGCATGAACAGAGTTATATGGTAGAAAATACACCGAAAGAGGAGCTTCCACAAACAGGTGGAGTTGGAAGTCTAGTCTTTACAGTAACAGGACTTTTGTTGATGATTTCTGCAGGCTTAAGTCTATTCACTTCAAGATTCAAAAAAATTAATTATAGATAAGGGGTATAAGAATGAAAAAGAAATTTTTTAGAGTTTTTCTAATCGCATTACTTTTATTGGTTAACTTCACGACGTCAGCCTTTGCGTCCGAAGATCCACCGGTTGATTTCACAAAAAGAGGATCAATCTCAGTCCATAAGTATAGTTTCGATGGTGACGAATCAGAAAAGGTTGATGGCACAGGTATTGAATTAGATCAGGATATTGATATTCCCGATCAAGCAACACCCCTACCAGGGACTGTTTATGAAATTCAGCAAACACACGAATTAGTAAAAGGGACAAATAATCAAGAAGAGTGGGTTGAATTAGAAACCCCAGGTGAGGCTATTCGAGGCACAACAGATTCAAATGGTCTAGTTACATTTGATAATTTAGATCTTGGTCGCTATACACTGAAGGAAGTCTCTGCACCAGGGCATTTAACAGATCCTGCTACTTATTACATTGATGTTCCATTAACGATTGAAAATGGTACACAGTTATTATATGACGTACATGTGTATCCAAAGAATACGCCGGTTAATGGTGGGGTTGAATTTGTCAAAGTTGGTGAGAATGCTGAGGAAAATGCTTTAGCAGGTGTTACCTTCCACCTATTTTATGAAGATGGAACTAGAGTTGATCAAGTAGACTATATTTCTAGTCTTGATGGTTATATTAGAGTGACAGGCTTGACACCAGGTTCTTATTACTTTGAAGAAGTTGAAACAGTAGATGGTTATTTATTAAATAATACAAAGATACCTTTTGAAATTGAGGAAGTAGTTGGTGATGAACAGCCTGAAACGATTGTTCTACCAGATTTCCAAAACTATAAAGAACCAGAAGTTTTCAAGGAACAAAAAGATATAAACGAAGTTGAATGGGGAGAAGAAACAACGACTCTAGTTGGTGAAACTGTAGATTTTCGTCTATCAGCGATTGCACCAACTGATATAGATGAATATGCTAAATTTTCACTATATGACCAAATCGACAATCGTCTTAACTACACAGTTGGTTCTACAAAGGTATACATCAATGATCTTGAAGAGAGCCTAGTGATTAATGAGGACTATGTCTTAGTAGAAGCATCTGAAGATAATGATTTTACTTTAGACGTTTCATTAACAGAAGCTGGTATTGCTAAACTAAATCCAGGTGATGTACTTTATGTAGAGTTCTCCGCTGTAGTAGATGAAAGTGCATTAGGCGAAGGCCCAATTGAGAATACAGCAGTCGTAGATTGGGATAATAATAAAGGTGACGACGGTGATAAAGAGTCAGATCCAACGATTACAACACCAGAAGAAGGAAGCGTAACAATTACAAAAGTTGCAAAGAATGATAATGATATTTTACTAGAAGGAGCAACTTTTAAATTACAACAACGTGATGAAAATGGTAATTGGGTAGATGTAGCTGGTTCAGTAAAAACAACAGATGCTAGTGGGGTATTAACTTGGGATCGTTTAGTTTCGGGTGAATATAGACTAGTAGAAATTGAAGCTCCAGAAGGATATAACTTGCTAGCTAATCCGATTGAATTTGTCATTGATGATGGTACGAATTTAACACAAGAATTCTTAATTGAAAATATGCCAGAAGGGTTGATTCCTCAAACAGGGGGCATGGGAACACTAGTATTTACTGTTTCCGGGTTACTGCTAATGAGTATCGCAGGTTTTAACTTATTAAATAATAAAAAACGCCAAGTGAATAAAGAAATTTAAGTTTTAATAAAAAAGGAATAGGTTTGAACACCTATTCCTTATTTAAATAAGTAGGGATGTACGGACATGAAAAAAAGAATAGTTATTACGCTCACCTTTTTATTGGGTTTATCAATCTTCTTGTTCCCGATTATAACCAACTATCTTAATAGCATTGTGCACTATACAGTAATCGAAGATTATCAAAGTAACATTAATGAAATTGATGCAGAGACACTTAATAGAAAAAAGGAAGACGCAATAGAACATAATCGATTATTAACAGAACAAGTTAAAACTATAGATGATCCTTTCTCTGAAGATGATAAGGAAAAAAGGAAGATATCTGAGTATGAAAGTATTATAAATGTTGGCCAGGCGATGGGGTATATTAGCATCCCAACTATAGATGTTGAACTTCCAATCTACAGCGGTGTTAGTGATACTGTTTTATCAAAAGGGGTAGGGCATCTACCGCGTTCATCATTACCAATTGGCGGAAAAGGTACACATGCTGCTCTAACTGGACATCGAGGACTCCCTACATCTGAATTATTTCGAAATTTAGATGGACTTGAGATAGGCGATAAATTCTTTGTTCATACATTAGATGAAACATTAGCTTATCAGGTTGACCAAATTAAAATTGTCCTTCCACATGAAATGGATGATTTATCAATCGTACCAGACCAAGATTACGTTACATTGATAACATGTGAACCTTATATGATAAATAGTCATCGCTTATTAGTCCGAGGAACACGTATCCCACTGGAAGACCTTCAAGATCAAGATAGTGAAGAAGCGATGCAACCTGTAAAAAATAGTAAAGTGAAAATGTATACTTTGATAGTGAGCGGCTTAATTATAGTGATAACGGTACTGGTAGTAGTCCGAAAAGTCATAAAGAAGAGAAAGGGAATAGGATGATGAAATATAAAAAAACACTCATGCTAGCTATCTTCCTAGTTGGAATATGTCTAGTTCTTTATCCTATTGTATCAAAGCGATATTACGAGGCGCATTTGAATGATGTGGTGGAAAGCTTCAATGGGGGATTTGAAAAGGACCTCCCTAAAAGTGCCATCGATGCCGACGTATTTGCAACAATTGAAATTCCAAAGCTCAACTTACATTTACCCATTTATTACGGTGCATCAAATGATATTTTAGCAAAAGGGATTGGACTGATTGAAAATCCCCAAGAATCAATTGGTGGTATGAATACGCATAGTGTTTTGGCTGGCCATTCAGGGATGGCATCAAAAGAGTTTTTTACTAATATTCATAAATTAGATTCTGGTGATATCTTTAAAATAAATAGGTTAGATGAACAGTTAAATTATAGGGTGATAGATAATCGAAAGATAAAGGTAACTGAAACAGAGTATCTTAAGGTACAAAAAGGCAGAGATTTAGTAACCTTATTAACTTGTCCTCCTTTTGATTCAAAGAACTATAGAATAATTGTAATTGGAGAGAGAGTTAACAATCCTCCAGATTAAATTAAGACATTTGAAAGTTATCAAGTGACTAGATGAGCAACTGGCTATGAAGGGTAAATCGATTTAAATCCTTGTTACCGGTATAAACGATAAGATGAATTTAACTTTTTGATTTTCTGGATAAATTCAGGAAATGCTAATGGCCTTTGATTAACTTTTACGCTTTTTGTAAATAACGATTTGCTTATAGGGATCTCTCCTATCCTTGACCTAGTTCCACCAAGCAAATCGAACTTGTATAGGTTCTGCCCATTTTTAACGGATTTCCATTTGTTAAAATACAGATTTGAATCAACACTAGCTAGGCTTATCTTTGAAATGAACAGGTCTTTTCCTCATTTGTTTTCGATATTCTGTCGGGGAGAGGCCTTCTTTCTTTTTAAATAAATAGCTGAAGTAATTTGAATCATTGTAGCCGATTTCTAAAGCAATAGCTGTTAGTTTGTCATTAGTAGTCGCTAGTAGATGTTTAGCTTTATTAATTCGCTGTTCAGTAAGATAATCAATAAAGGTTTGCCCTAAGGACTGTGAGAAGATGGTACTAAAGTGGGAAGGGCTTAGGTTAACAATTTCCGCAACTGTATTTAAAGACATATCAGGGTCGGAGAAACTCTCATCCATATAGAGAAGTGCCTTTTGAATGATACTTCTATATTTCACCATGGATGGGTGAATTTCTACTTCAAGGAAGTAGGTTAAGGTATCTTTTAAATAGTTTGTATATCTATCTAAAGACTTGGCGATCTGGTTCATTTCCTGTGAATCTTCTATTTGATAGACTGGGGCATCCTTTCCTTCTTGTTTTTTCAAGATTAGGGCATTGATTTCTAGTAAAACAAAAAAGCGAAACATTCTTTGCCGGGCAATTGTATCGAATTGACTGCCATTTAAGGATTCGATAAATGCGTCCATATTCTCAACTGAAATAGAAGTTATTTTATCAGCTAAATCAATTTTAAAGGGATTTGTTGGTGACACTTCACCTTCTTTTAGATTATCAACAAAACTAATAATCTTTTCCGAACGGATAATACCGTAAGTTCCTATCAATTGCTTCGCCATCTCATAGCTATAGGGGATTTCGCTGATTCGATCAATGATTGGCCCAATGCCGACGACTAAATCGGAAGAGTCGATGTCAAGTTCGTGAAGTAATGTATGAGCTACTTGATAACATTTATCGAGTAAAGTGTTGTAATCATAATGAAAAACTAAAATCTTAATATAGCGAGAAGAAATGCTAGAGAATAGGATTTCTTCATCATCGCCAAAGGAAAAGTTGAGTTTTTCACTAAAGTGAAAATAATCTTCAAAGCTCTTATTATAATGATTGGTAGCGAGGATAACAGAGATCTTTTTGCCAACAATTGTTTTTTGAAAGTTGTTAGATTCTTCAATGACCTCATTCATCTTTAAATCACCTTTGAACAGACAGTTTAAGAAAAGATTCTTGTGTACTTCTTGAGTAAGTGATTCTTCATTCTCGTCTTTGACACTAAATTGGTCTTTTCTTTCCTCTAGGCTTTCAGTGATTTTTCTTAAAGTTTGTTCGAGTTCCTTTGACTTGATTGGTTTAAGTAAGTAGTCCTCTGCCTGCAATTGAAGTGCAGATTTAGCGTATGAGAAATCGTCAAAACCGCTAATGAAGAGAAGTCTAATCCACGGATATATTTTCTTCGCCTCATTGGCTAATTCTAGACCGTCCATGAATGGCATTCTGATATCCGTGATTAGGATATCCGGTTTTATATCAATAATTGAAGCTAAGGCTAATTCACCATCAGATGCTTCTCCTGCATATGTAATTGGGAGTTGTTTAGCTAGTCTCATCATTTCATTTCTTAAGTTGTCACGAATGAGTGGTTCATCTTCGACAATAAAAACTTTATACATTAATGTTCACCTCATATCATAGGATAATCAATCACTCGACTTGGGAGGGTCACCAAGTAAACCCCTTGCTAACGTATGTAAGAAAATCTTTCGCTATTCAATCATTTAGTCGAATGTCTGCAAAGGTAATTTGATTTTAACGGTTGTTCCTTTATTAAGTGTACTATCAAAGGTGATTTTTGCGGATTCACCATAATAGAGTAACAACCTTTTGTTCACATTATAGAGGCCGTACCCTTCCTTAAAATTTGTCTCTATTCCCTTAGCTAATTCCGCATGGATTTCTGTTAGTTTTTCTTCTGGAACCCCTTTGCCATTATCTTCGATCGAGAAATAGAGATGTTGATTATCATGCCAGCCCCTTATATGAATATAGCCAATTCTACGGACAAGCTTTATCCCATGGTAGACGGCATTTTCAACAATCGGTTGTAGTACCATCTTAAGTATTTTAAAATTGAACATTTCCTGGGGAATATCAATGTTATAAGTTAACATTTCGCCATATCTAATTTTTAGAATAAGCAAATAATCAGAGATGTGTTTTATTTCTTTCTCAACGGTTATCCAATCTTGTCCTTTACTTAATGAGATTCGGAAAAAGTCAGACAGTGCATAGGTCATTTTTTTGACAGAATCGATGTCTCCTTGTTCAGCTAAAGTTAGGATAGCATCCATACTATTATATACAAAATGTGGCGTAATCTGAGCTTGAAGCACTCGCATTTCACTCTGTGCTAAATGGTATTGCTTTTTTGCGTTTTCCGCTAGTAGAATGTTGAGCCGATCAGCCATCCTATTCATTTGGGCACTGAGAATACTTATCTCATTTATGTTTGGTAGATCGGTACGGTACTTGAGATTACCTTGTGATATTTCATCAGCCATTTTAATTAATTCATGAATGGGTTCTTCAACATTTTTTGCTAAATAGTGATTGACTTTTTTTAAGAAGATAAAATTAAAGACTAAAATACCAACTTGAATAAAGGAAAGGATGACAACGGAATGCATCACTTTACTTCCCTTATTGGAAGCATAATTGATTTCAATTTCAACGAATTCTTGTAAAATATCTAGGACTAATAAATTGCTCGATTCAACCTGCTTCATAATCCCTTCATTTTTTTCAAGGGATTCATTGTTCAAAATATTATACTCAATCTTTTCTATATGATCTTCTAATGCGTCAATGGCTTCTAGTGTTAGGTTAAGGGTTGAAGTCCCTGTTTGGGTCTCGGTATTATGCTTGATAATCTCTATTTCCTGGCGTAAATCGTTGACGGTATTGTTATGATTAAATCTTTCAGGTGTGGTTTGTCCATAGACTAAATCCCAAATGTCCTCCAATACATCTGTGCGGAAGCGAGATGAAACTTTGTTTGCTTGGTGGATATTGGTGACAGCTCTTTGGTAAACAAACAAGTGATGTGTATAGATGATGACGCTAATTATTAAAGGAATGGTTGCGACTAGTCCCATCCACCGATTAGATTGTAGAAAAACTTCCTTGATCGTCTTTTTCTTCATGATAAATTCTCCGTTAATAATTTCTCGTTGGAATCATGGATAGGTCACCTTGATCGGAAAAAATCGTTTCTGGAATATAGATTTCCTTTGGAATGGTATGACCATTTAAATACCGCGTGATTGTATTTTGAACGTACCATCCAGCATGGGGATTGCATTCAACGACGGCATTTACAAGCCCATCTTTTAAGAGATCAATCATTTCCTTTTGTCCATCGATTGAAATGATCACAAGTTCTTCTAAGATTTCAGGTGCGAGTTCTAGGAAGGCTTCAATGGCCCCTAAGGTCATTTCATCGCTATGGCTATATAGAACATGGATATTAGAGAAGTCACCTGCCTGAATGGCTGCACGAATTACTTCCTTTCCTTTTGACCGAATAAAGTCACCATGAGCTGTTTGAACGATTTGTATTCTAGGATCCCGTCCAATTGTTTCGAGAAACCCCTCCTGGCGAAGAGTTGTTGAGCTAGCCTGATCAAGTCCTGCTAATTCAAAGACTCTAATCTCAGCCAATGATTGTTCTGAATAGTGATTACTTAAATAAAGGCCAGCCCTATTTCCTTCCGCTTTAAAACTTGGGCCAATATGTGCCATATATAAATCTGCTTGCTTCGTTTGAATGCTTCGGTCGACAGTGATGACTGGAATCCCGGCTGCTTTAGCTTCAGCTAAGACCTCATCCCATCCGCTATCAATTAAGGGGGCTAGGATGATTAGATCTACTTTATATGCGATAAATCTTCTAAGATCCTGAATTTGGCGTTCTTGATCTAAAAATCCATTACGGTAGAGAACTTGGTAGTTTTCCTTCTCTAATTCGGTAATGATGGAGTCCGTATGGGCTTTGCGCCAGCTGCTTTCTGTTCCGGATTGAGAAAAGCCAATGACAGGAGTTGTATTGATTTCCGATTGTTCATTTGGACTTGTACAGTTTGTTAAAAAAACAATAGACAATAATAAAAAAAGTGGGGCTTTTTCCATCTCGACTCACATCCTATATTTTTGATCTGAAAATGAGTGACCATCTAGTCATTACTACCGCGTACTGAAAACGCTAACAAATCATTATAACATATAAAAATTAAGATAAAGAAGTAAGTAAAATAATTCAAGAAAAAACGAAAAAAAGTGAAGATGTTAAAAATTAATAAGTAAAAATTCGATAAAAAAAGAAGATTAATAAAAATATATTCAATGAAAGCGCTTTATATAATCGGTATAGTTAATGTAGAAAAAATAAGGAGGCATTATGTAATGAAAATCATCTTGAAAAGGAAATATTTTTTAATCTTATTGGTAGCCTTATCTTTAGTCTTAGTGGCATGTAGTGATAGTGCATCAAGTTCGGGAGACGAAAAAGGGTATATCGGGATTGCGATGCCAACCAAGTCTGCGGAGCGTTGGATTGCAGATGGAAATAATATGGTTGAAGAATTAGAGAACTTGGGATACAAGACAGACTTACAATATGGCGAAGATAAAGTTGAAAATCAAGTTGCTCAAATTGAAAACATGATTGCCAAAGGAGTAGATACATTAGTTATTGCTTCAATCGATGGTTCGGCCTTAACTGATGTTTTGGAACAAGCGAATGCTGCAGATATCGATGTGATCGCTTATGATCGATTGCTAATGAATTCGGAACATGTTGATTACTATGCTACTTTTGATAATTTTGCTGTTGGAGTATTACAGGCATCTTATATTGAGGAGGAGCTTGGCTTAAAAGAAGGGGAAGGCCCATTTAATATTGAATTATTTGGTGGTTCACCGGATGATAACAATGCCTTGATTAATTACAATGGGGTCATGTCAATTTTTCAACCTTATATTGATAGTGGTCAATTAGTTGTTCCATCAAATCAAACAAACTTTAATCAGATTGCTACTTTACGCTGGGATGGTTCTACAGCTCAATCAAGAATGGATAATCTCTTAAGCGCAAATTATACAGATAAAGATCTTGATGCCATCCTGTCACCATATGATCCAATTAGTTTAGGAATTATCTCATCTTTAAAAGGTGTGGGATATGGTTCCTCAGATAAACCGTTACCTGTAATAACTGGACAGGATGCAACTGTTGCAGGGGTTAAGTCGATTATAGCTGGAGAACAAACACAAACTATTTTTAAAGACACACGTATTTTGGCTAAGAATACAATTGAAATGATTGAGGCGATTCACAACGATGAAGAGGTACCGGTCAATGATACCGAAACATACGATAATGGTGTGAAAGTTGTCCCAACCTATTTATCAACACCGGTTTCTGTTAATAAAGATAATTATCAGGAAGAGTTAATTGATACAGGATATTATACAGAAGAGGAATTAAGTAATTAATCTATTATTTTAGGAATAGTTCTGCATTAAACTATTCCTATTCTTTCCTAATAGAATAAAGGGAGTGAACACATGCCTGATTATATTTTAGAAATGAAAAATATAACGAAGGACTTTTCCGGCGTGAAAGCTCTAGATGATGTGAATCTAAAAGTTAAACGTGGGGATATTCATGCTTTATGTGGTGAAAATGGTGCTGGTAAATCAACACTTATGAATATATTAAGTGGTCTATATCCAATTGATAGTTACTCAGGAGATATTATCTATGATGGTGAGCTATGTCAATTTAAGAAATTAAAGGACAGTGAGGAAAAGGGAATTGTTATTATTCATCAAGAACTCGCTTTAAGTCCATATCTTTCAATTAAGGAGAATCTCTTCCTAGGTAATGAACAAGCAAAACGCGGGGTCATAGACTGGAATCTGACAGAGAGAAAGACAGAGGAGCTTTTGAAAACAGTTGGTTTGCGAGAGGATCCAAATACTTTGGTTTCTCAAATTGGTGTAGGACACCAGCAACTTGTGGAAATTGCCAAGGCATTTGCTAAGAATGTGCAATTATTAATACTCGATGAGCCAACAGCAGCCTTAAATGAGGAAGAGAGCGAAAACTTACTGGAATTAGTGAAGGCCTTTAAAAAGCAAGGGATTACTTCTATTATTATTTCGCATAAATTAAATGAAGTTGTCAATATTTCGGATCGGATTACGATTTTACGGGATGGAAGAACGATTGAGACGCTAGAAAAAAATGAAATTAGTGAAGAACGAATTATCCGTGGCATGGTTGGGAGAGACCTAACCAATCGCTATCCTGATAGGCAGGCAAATATCGGTGAAGTTTATTTCGAGATAAAGGATTGGACTGTTCATCATCCAATTGATTCCTCCCGAGTGATGAATCAAAATCTTAATCTAACCATTCGTCGTGGGGAAATCATCGGGATTGCTGGACTAATGGGTGCAGGGAGAACGGAATTTGCCATGAGTGTATTCGGCAGGTCTTATGGAAGTCAGATATCTGGAAAGGTTTTTAAAAATGGTAAAGAAATCGATGTAAGTAGTGTTCCGTCAGCAATAAATAATGGTCTTGCTTATGTCTCAGAAGATCGTAAGTCACTTGGCTTAAATCTCTTGATGGACGTAAGGCAAAATACAACGCTTTCGAGTCTAGAAAAAGTGAGTCATCATGGCATCCTTGATAAGGAAATGGAAACAAAGCTTGCTGAGGACTATCGAAAACGAATGAGAACTAAAACGAATTCTGTCTTCCAGAATGTTGCTAGTTTAAGTGGAGGGAACCAGCAAAAGGTTGTCCTCTCAAAATGGTTAGCAACGGAACCAGAGATATTATTTCTTGATGAACCGACTCGGGGAATAGATGTAGGTGCAAAATATGAAATCTATACGATTATTGAAGAAATGGCCGCAGAAGGTAAGTGTATTTGTATTATTTCATCTGAACTTCCAGAAATACTAGGGATGTGTGATCGTATCTATACGATGAATGAAGGAAGATTTACAGGTGAGGTTCTTCGGGAAAATGCTAATCAGGAAGTGTTGATGAATCTGATGACAATAGAGAAAGAAAGGGTAATTTAAATGGAAAAAGTAGTGAATGATACGCAAGCAAAAGCAAAATTTCAATTAGGTGAAAAATTACTCGATATTTTTAGTAAGTACAGTATGATTATTATTTTGGTTATTTTATTAATTGCCTTTCAGTTGATGACAGGTGGTATCTTTCTACGCCCCTTAAATATTACAAATATTGTTCTGCAAAATAGTCATATCTTAGTATTGGCGGCAGGTATGTTATTGGTTGTTTTATTAGGATATGTCGACCTCTCGGTTGGATCAGTTATGGCCTTTGTTGGATCAATTGCCGGACTGTTAATGGTGAATAATGGTGTTAGTCCCTTGATAGCCGTTCCAATTTGTTTATTAATTGGCGCACTTATTGGCGCCTGGCAAGGTTTTTGGGTAGCTTATGTTGAGATTCCAGCATTTATTGTGACGCTAGCTGGTTTATTAATGTTCCGGGGTTTAACACAAGTCGTCCTAGGTGGACAATCGCTGGCTCCATTTCCAGTTGGATTTCAAAAGATATCGACTGGATACCTACCTGATCTTTTTGGCGGAAATGGATTACACATTTTCTCTTTAGTACTAGGCGCTATTCTAGCACTTCTGGTTATTTATGCACAGTGGAAGGCGCGAAAAAAACGGAAGAAAAATCAGTTTGAAACTTCATCACTACCCACTTTTATCCTAGGCGCCATTTTCTTAGCCGCGATCATTATGTTATTGAGTTTCGTGTTTGCCTCTTATCAAGGCTTTCCAGTTATTTTGATTATCCTTGCTATTATTGTCATTCTGTATGGCTTCTTGACAAATAAAACAGTTGTGGGAAGACAAATTTATGCAACTGGGGGGAATAAAAAGTCTGCGGAACTGTCGGGGATTAATACGAAGAAAATTACCTTTTGGGTCTTTGTTAATATGGGATTAATGGCTGCCTTAGCTGGTCTGATCTTAGCTGCAAGGTTAAATGCTGCAACTCCACAAGCGGGGCAATCACTAGAATTAGACGCCATGGCTTCAGTATACTTTGGGGGCGCTTCTACCTCTGGTGGGATTGGTACTGTAATGGGAGCGATCGTTGGTGGACTGGTGATGGGTGTTTTAAATAATGGAATGTCAATCTTAGGAATCGGAGTAGATTGGCAACAAGCAATTAAAGGTTTAATTTTACTACTAGCCGTTGTTCTGGATCTTTACAATAAGAAACGGAAGATATCTCAGTGAATTAGAAAAAAGGCAGATCGGCTCTTGTTAAATGATCTGACTGGATCTTCTTTCATTAAAGGCTTCTATTGATCGATGTTATGATGGAGGGCTTGGTCTAATAAATATATATACCTTCACTATCATGCTAAAACTGTGCCTAGCTTAATTGCAGGGCATGGTTTTTTGTAGTGTATCTGGTAAGCGTTCGGCTTGGCCCTGAAGCGGGATTGAATATTTACTGGCAAGCAATGCGAGTTATTCAACAAAGAACGACATTTAGCCCTTAGGAATAATGGATTATTTTTGTCAGAAAAGTTAAAATAGAGATTAGGCAGGATGAATAAGCTAGGGTAGGTGTTTGCAATGTATGATCGAGTGACTGAGGCTTCATATTTAACGGCTGATAATGCCTGGCGTTATCGTAGCATTTTACGCTATTTTTTTATAGAGCATGAACGGATGAGGGAATTTCTCTTTCCTGAGGAGATCTACCAACATTTGATGCAATTTGAGGATTTTAATCATTATACGATGGAAATGCTCCACTTAGATTTGGATGCATTGGTAAAGTGGGGCAATCTGGTCGCCCGTCAGGAACTAGGTAAATCGAGAACAATCGAAGAGTTTAAAAAGAAACGTTTTCGATATCAGTGCACACCCTATACAGTTGAATTTGAACGGATGTTAATGAGTATAGAGGATACAGGTGAAAGTTTCGGTGGCTCATTAGAGCGGACACAATTTGAACGTTTGTATGAATCAGTGGAAAAGATTAATCAAATTATAAGTGGCAAACGAGTCGAGAATGATGAGGAATGCGCCCAAATATGGGAAGATGTTTTGTCTTATTTTAGGCAAATTACTAAAAATACATCGGATTATTTTGCCTATATTAATAGTGAAGAAGTTGAAGAACGTATGCAAACTGAAGCCTTCTTAATCTATAAGGATCAGTTTACAACTTATTTAAGAGATTTCATCATCGCCCTTCAGGCAACTGCGATTCAAATTCAGGATCTGTTACGTCAGATCAAGCGAGAAGAACGACGAAAGTTTTTCGACCAGGTGATGAATCATAGCCAGCAGGTTTTTCGCTTTAGTCATGATGACCAAGTGAATCAATATGAGGATTATGAAGGGAAATGGTCCTCGATTAAGACTTGGTTTCTAGGCGATGACCAGCGTGAGAGTGAATATGATCTGTTACAAGAAAGAACCAATGAATCGATTCGAAGGATTACAAGAGTCGTACAGCGTCTAGGAGAACGTCATCAACACTATCGAAGTCGCCGGGAGGATTATTTATATTTGGCGCGTTGGTTTGACTCATTGGATACCTTAGAAGAGGCGCATCAACTATCATCCGTTGTTTTTGGAGTCTTTCATACGCGACATTTTTATATCGACCAAATACCATCGGATGATATTTACTCGGATGTATGGGATGAACAGCCAATGGAACATGAAACAAAACCAATTGTTCGTCATTACCGGGAAAAAACAAGAGCAGGTGCCATTGTTGATCGTGCAGAAGTGAAGGAAGAAATGGCCCAAGCTCATCTAAAAGAAAGACGTCAGGAACAAGAATTGATTGAGAAATATATCCATGACCGAAAAATTAAGATTGCCAATTTACCAGTTGTTGAGCCACCAGTCCGCAAAGTGCTGCTATTATGGTTAGGTAAAGCAATTGGGAAGGAAGATCGCGTCATAAAAACAGAATTAGGTAGACAAGTTAAGTTAGTGAATGAAGAGGGAAGGGTCTTACTTCGCGCTGAAGATGGCGACTTAGAGATGCCGAACGTTACTTTTGAGTTTTTAGAAGAGGGGGAATCCTCACTATGAGTCAAGCAGCGTTTGATGGAGATACACAAGAGGCATTGGCGATTTTATTTGAACAGTTCTGGGTCTTAAGGACGGAGAATCCTTCTGCTTATCAATACATTCGCGAACGGGAGAAAGCATTGAAACGCTATGTATTCGATAAGTTTGGCTTCAATTTAATTGTACATCAGCACTTTATTAAATTGGAGAAAATCCCTGTTGACCCCAAGGCTTGGATGGGGATCCAAGACTTCACGTCACCATTGGACTATGCAATTTTTTGTTGTGGCCTAGCCTTTGCTGAACGTAAATCAATTGATGAACAATTTTTATTATCTGATCTTGCGGAAGATATCCATGATTTATTTCCTGGTGAATTTCAGTTAGATTGGACCAATTATCAGCACAGAAAGTCACTTGTTCGCATGCTAAAAAAGATGGTCGACTTAAATATTATTGTTGCAATTGATGGTGATATTGACTTGTTTGCAATGAATGAAGAGCAGGAAGTTCTCTATGAAGTCACCGTCTATGCCCGGTACTTTATGCGCTCATATCCTGATGACCTCTTCAATTACCAGACAATGGATGGAATCTTGGCGAGTGAGTGGGAACGGCACCAGTCAGATAGAAGACGAAAACGCGTTTATCGTAAACTGATGTTTTCACCTGTTGTTTACCGGGAGAGTGAGCATGATCCTGATTTTGCTTATATCCGAAACTACAGTAATCGATTACGGGATGATTTAGAGGAAAACACACCTTTTAGGCTTGAGGTGTTTAAAAATATGGCCCTCTTATCATTGCCAGAGCGTAAGCAAAGGTACACTCTATATCCCGATCAAAGGGCAATCACTAACATCGCCCTACATGTACAGCGCTATATTATAGAGCATCGAGATGCTTATGAAATCTCCCCTTTTGGCGAAATACGTCTAACGTTAGCGGAATTTAATCAACTTGTTGAAACAGTGAAAGCACACGATGGACATGGTTGGAGTAAAAAGTATCGGGAGATGTCTTATTCAAGTATTGCAGGAGAACTTCTGACCTTATATAAAGATTGGGAGATGGCGACGATTGATGAAGGGACAAATATGCTTATTCTTTACCCGGCAATTGCACGAATGATCGGACAATACCCGGCTGACTATTTAAAGGAAGTAGGTGGGATAGATGAATAAATGGAAAATGAACCGTGCGGGCTTATTAAACTTTTGGTATTATGATGATGAAATTTTTGATTTTTCAAATGGTAAACTCTTGCTCCGTGGGAGTAATGGTTCAGGAAAATCCGTAACGATGCAAAGTTTTTTACCTGTCTTATTAGATGGGCGTACATCACCCGATCGCTTAGATCCCTTTGGCTCAAAGGCTCGCCGAATGGAGGATTACTTACTTGGGGAAAAGGATATTGTTAATCGTGATGAACGGACAGGCTATTTATTTATCGAATTTAAGCGACAGGAAACCGAACAGTTTTTAACGATTGGTATTGGCTTACAAGCGAAACGTCATAAACAGATGAAGTTCTGGGGCTTTGTTTTAACTGATAATCGGAGAATTGGCAGGGACATTCAGCTTTACAAGACAGAAAATAATGCTGGGAAAAGTCAGAAAATCCCTTTGTCTCGGATTGAATGGGAAAACCTAGTTGGTGAAGGTGGCCAAGTTGTTCAAACGAAAGGCGAATATAAACAGCTTGTTAATAAGTATCTCTTTGGTTATGAAACAATTGAGGCTTATGAAGACTTGATTAAGTTGTTAATTCAATTAAGAAGTCCTAAACTGTCAAAAGACTTCCGGCCAACAGTTATTTATGAGATTTTAGAGGCAGCCTTACCCCCATTAACCGATGAAGATTTGCGGCATTTATCAGATACAATTGAACAAATGGACCAAACCAAGCAACAAATCGAGCAACTGGATCGTGAAGGGTCTGCTATTCGCCGGCTTAATCAAGTGTATAGTCAATACAATGAAGCAACTATTTTTGAACAAGCAAAAGGCTTTCTTGATACTCAAGGCCGATATCATGAGGCTGAGCAATCCTATCAGGATCAGCAGGTTGAGGCACAACAATTAAGTGTAACCATTTCTGATTTAACAGATCAAATTAGGATGTTGGAAATCGAGCAGGAGGCAGTGAAGAAGCAGGAAGAGCGTCTGCGTAGCCATAAGATATGGGATCTGGCACAAGAAGAGAAGGATGAATTGGAGAAATTAGAACAGCAAGAGCTTGACTTTGATCGTAAGCAAGGTCAATTGGATGTAAGGCATCAAAAAACCTATCATATTCGCGAAAGTTTGAAGAAAACTGATGAATCCATTTATAGTCACACAGAAGCCATCGATGATCTATTGCTTGATTTGCAAAATGATGCAGAGGAAGTTTCCTTCCTAAAACAGCATGAAATAAACAAGCAGGACTTTAATCGTCATAAAGAAAATAAATTTGATTTTACTGTTTGGCAAAATGAAACGGCTCAGCATGTCGAACATATTGAAGCAGTGATGGACCAATTTCGCCAATATGAAGATATAAAAATGCGTTACCAAGAGAAGGACAAGGCACTTGCTGAGGAAAGTAAAGCACGTGATCATTTGACATATCAAGAGCAAGAATGGAGAAAACTGTTTGAAGAAGATAAGGATAAAAAGCTTAATGAAATTCACCAGTGGCTCAACGGAGCTCCCTGGCTAGATCTTGATGATAGCAGTCTCCAAGAGGTCGGACGGCATATTCATACGCTATATGAACCGACATCATTTGAAGTTATCAAGGAACCCTTTCGCCAAGCTCATTATCACTATATTGGCCAGCAACAAAATCATTTATCCCACTTGCGGTTTGAGCTGGAAAGGCTAGCACAGGCTACAACCGAGAAAGAGACTGAACTCAAAGAGTGGCAGAATAAAAAGGATCCAGAGCCACTTGTTGATCAGCTAACGACAGAAGCAAGAGCAGAGCTTGAAAAACAAGGAATTGCCTTTGTCCCTTTTTATGCAGCGGTGGAATTTCAAGACCATGTTGATGATGCTGTGCGGAGACGGATTGAGGCTGCATTAATTGATAGCGGCATGCTAAATACATTAATAACAGAAAAAGAGGTCGAGATTAGCCATGATCGGATTTTCACTGTTAAGCCACAGACGATGGCTTACACATTGGCAGATTATTTAAAACCCGATCTTGATGGCAATAATCAACTAACTGATCAGCGAATTGATGATGTATTAAGAAGTATTTTAATTGATGATCATGATTCTAACAGTCAACTATCAATAAATGAACAAGGCTACTATCAATTGGGATTAATAAAGGGACATGCCTTACCGATTGAAAATGTCCACTATATTGGTCGTCAGGCACGAATACGCTTTAGACAAGCTCAAATCGATCGATTAACAAGTGAGCTTACTGAACTTGCTGAAGAGAAAAGTGATTTACTTGAACAGGTTAATCAAGTAGAAAAGCAAATAGAACGATCAGATCAGTACTTAGCGACTTTTCCCAATGATGATGATCTTCAAGAAAGTGATCAACAAATCAAAGAGCTTCGCTATAAAATTGAGCATCATAAAAAGCAGATTCAAGTTTTATCAGATGAATTAAAGATTCTTCATGGCAATTATAAACAAATTAAATATCAATTGGATGAGCAAACGCGCCATGATCAGATTGAATTTAGTTTAGTTGCCTATCAAGAGGCAAACCAAACCATGAAGCGATATGACAAGGACTTATCTAAACTTGAAAAACAACATATCCAATATGTCAATTATCTGCAGAGTCGTGCAGAATTAACCGAGCGCCTTGCTGAAGTTGAAGCTGAAGTTGTTGAGCTTCAAGGTGAACTAAATATTGTCGAAGGACAAATAGAATTGGTTAAGAAAAATATCGCTCAAATCGAACAAGAGTTAGAGCAACAAGGTGTTGAGGATGTTCGTAAGCAAATTGAAAAAGTCCAAGCAAGCCTAAGTGAAATTGAGCAAAAGCTAATAGGGAAGCGGGAAGAAAAACCCCGCAAAGAAACGCAGTTAGACCATATAAATCAAGAGATAAGAGCTCAGGGTGAGCGCGTTGACTTTTGGCTCCATATGAAAGAAGCTTGGCAGGATTCATTTCAAAGTGAACTCAACCGTGGTTTTGTGGCTTTTTCTTCTGATGAATCTATCGAATCAATTGCAGAAGTAGCGATTTCTAAGTTTAAGGAAAGCAAGGGAAAAGACCGGTATAAATTGAATGGTCAGTTAAGCAAGACCTTTTATAAAGAACTTACTGACTTAATGGAGTATAGTATGACTATTTATGATGCTCCTACCAAAGTTCCTGATTGGATGAATCAGCCTGTAAGTGATGATCAAATCCCACATATTGAGCAATGGAAACAAAAGTTAACCCGAACGATTATTGAACTTAACTATCAGGGTAAGCAAGTGAGTCCTTTTACTGTTCAAAATGAGATTGAGTTGGATCAGGCAAGGCAGCAAAGTTATTTAGATGATCAGGATCGAGCTTTATATGAGGAAATTCTCTTCCATTCAGTTGGACAAAAGTTAAGAGCAAGGATTAGAAGAGCGGAGCAATGGGTTGTCCAAATGAAGGAGCTAATGGAGACACGGGATATTTCCTCAGGGATTACCTTTTCTATACGATGGAAACCAAGAACTGCTGATTCAGATGAAGAATTAGACACGATTGATCTTGTTCACTTGCTTAAACAAGATCCGAAGCTTTTGAAGGATGAGGATTTGGAGAAAATTACTACTCATTTCCGTTCCAAGATCGATAAGGCCAAGGAGATGCTTGAGGATAGTAGTGAATTACAAACCCTATTACAGGTGCTTAAGGAAGTGTTGGATTATCGAAAATGGTTCTCCTTTGTTCTCTACTATCAACGAGAAGGTGAATCAAAACGCGAATTAACAAATAATCAGTTTTTCAAATTTAGTGGTGGAGAAAAAGCCTTGGCCATGTATATCCCGCTCTTTACTGCCTGTTATTCTCGTTATCTAGAGGCAGCACCAGATGCACCGTATATCATTTCCTTAGATGAAGCCTTTGCAGGTGTCGATGAAAATAATATTCGACAAATGTTTGATGTAGTTGAGAAACTAGACTTTAATTATATCATGAACTCGCAGGTTCTTTGGGGGGATTATGATACAGTGAGTGAATTAGCAATCAGTGAATTAGTTAGGCCGAAAAATGCTGATTATGTCAGTGTGATTCGTTATCATTGGGATGGTCAGAAACGTCAATTTGTAGAATAGTTAAAAGGGTGATTTTATGATAGAACAAGCATTGGCCTATTTTCGAACGGATAATGGATATGACCATCTCTTCCTGCTTTTTAAGAAAAAGTTTCAATCACTTGGACGAATAGGTGGTTCAGTGAAAATAACGACATTGGATGATCGTGAACTTGAATCGCTTGCTCGTTTTTACGGTAGTACGCCCACACAATTAAAAGAAAAAGGTAGCATTACGCTTCAGTCATTTGAAAGACAACTAAGCAAGACTCGATTTTACGATGTCACCTTAAAAGAGTTATTAGAAGCATATTTTAATGAGAAGCTCATTTCTAATAAAGAAAAAAAGCAAGAAAGAATCAAGCAGCAAGAGCAGTTTTTAAGTCAAGCTGCTCGCCAATTTCCCGCGCTAGCAAGCTGGTTAACAGAATTACAGCATAGACGCCCAGATAGCCATTGGATTTATCGATTAATTGACCTATCAGAGCGAGAGTTTGAAGAAATGCTTGTCCATTTAAATGATGCGATCACACATCTACCTAAAATGCATGAACGCTTACCGATGTTCAGTCAGAGGATAACTAGAAATCCTCACACCTTTGATTTAAATACAAACTTAGGCAGACTTTTTCTCCACCTCTTGTCACTTGATCGGGTCCAATCAGGTCCTGTCATGGTCCCAACTGATAGTGAAAGTATAAATGAATTGCTACTCTCCTATAATATTTTGCGTGATGATATTTCAAACTATGTGACCTGTGTGAATCTCATTGTAAGAACAGACAAAGGGATACACCCCGTGTGGCAAGCGGCATCAGACCATCATAGTGTGATGAATGTGCCTTTGAGGGAATTAGAAGATATTGTGTCTGCTTATCCAGCCAATGGTGAACATCAAGTTTGGCTGGTGGAGAATTCCGGTGTTTATTCTAGTATCCTTGATCACTTGCCAGCGGTCCCCTTGCTCTGTACCCATGGTCAGTTTAAGTTGTCCGCCCTTATTTTAATTGACCAGCTTGTTCAATCAGGTTGTACACTTCATTATGCGGGAGATCTAGATCCGGAAGGATTAAGAATGGCAGAGCGATTGGTTAATCGTTACCCCAATCAGATAAACTTGTGGAAGATGGATCTTATTTCATATCAAAAATCCAAATCGCCAATGAATGTGTTAACAGAGGAGAGACTCAAACAATTAGATGCCATTCAATTGAGGTCCTTGTTACCCGTAAAAGAAGCATTAGCTGAAAATAAAATCGCGGGTTACCAAGAGGCACTTGTTCAAGAGATGATAGCAGAATTAGCTGATTTGGGTTATTAAATGGTTGGGGGATGGCGATCGTATTGGTGGGGTGATATAAATTGCTGCCACCAGTGCTATTTTTATCCCGCATTAACAGGCAATAAGACTCCCACTTAAGCCTTAAAGATAAGTTGGAGATCAATTGCCTGATCATACTCTTGTGGCAGAAACAAATATTTTCGATGGGGCGAGTAACCGCAGTCCCAATCTGTGGGGGATTAGGGGAAGGCAGACTAAACCCACCACCTCCTGTGGTAAGGTCTTCATGATAGGTCCTGTAGGCTCAAAACCCCCACTGATTGAAGTTTCACTTTATCTATTTTCCACTACTAGCTGTTGCTTGATTATTTATCCTGTATTAACATGTTATGATAGATGTAATATAGGATTTGAGGAGAGTAAAGATAGATGAAAATACCAATACTATACGAAGATAATCACTTACTTTTTGTTGAAAAGCCAATAAATGTCCCTGTTCAAGAGGATAGCAGTCGTGACCCTGATTTGTTAACATTATTAAAAGCGGACTTGAAAATACGTTATCAAAAGCCAGGTAATGTTTATTTAGCTCTGGTTCATCGACTTGATCGCCCGGTAGGCGGGGCAATGGTGTTTGGTAAAACCTCTAAAGCAGCTTCAAGACTTTCTGACATGATTCGGAGGCAGGTGATAGAACGAAGGTATCTAGCGATTGTTCATGGTATACCAAGTAAAACAAAGGATCAGCTCTTACACTACCTTTATAAAGATAAAGCCCAAAATAAAGTATTTGTAGACACATCCAATTACTCAGAAACAAAAAAAGCTGTGCTAGACTACCAAGTTATTGAATCAAAACAGGGTTTCAGTCTACTTTCTATTAAGCTCCATACTGGTAGGCCACACCAAATTCGTGTTCAGTTATCAACAGTCGGTCATCCGATTGTAGGTGATCAAAAGTACGGCAATCAAAAGAGCAAGCCAGGACAGCAAATTGCTCTTTGGGCACACTCGCTTTCCTTAGAACACCCTGTTAAGAGAGAACCATTAAGTGTTCAGTCATTACCCCCAACTCGCTTTCCTTGGGATTTATGGGATTTAGCAGCACTCGATTTATCCTGCATTAACAGGCAATAAGACACTCACTTCAAGTTTTGAGCAAGCTAAGTTGGAGATCAAATACCTGTAAAAGCCTGATTGGTTGGTCACACCCATGTTGTAGAAATAATCAGTGGGGGATAGAGAAAGGCAAACTAACCCCCATCTCTTATGATAACACCTACATGACCTAGCTTATGTAGGCTCAAAACCTCCACTGATTGAAGTTTCACTTTATTTTTTGAACATAGCTCATTCTCCATCCTTTGAGTTTTTTTAATTTTACTCTACATTTACTTAGTCTATAGATTGGACCTGGATTATTGTGGTGGGATTTCTAAGGGCGATTATTTTGAACTCTCTGATGGGTAACAGGGGAAGCCTAGCGATATGTCTTCCCAATATGATTATAGCTGTTGTTCTACCATTAACCTTAAATTTCCTCTCAAATAAATGATGGAAAGGTGTTGCAATTTAAAAAAACTGGGTGTAAAATAATATAGTGTCGTGGGACATTACTTTAACTTTAAAAAAGACCATAAGTCTTTTAAGCGGTAATGTTAATCATGGGGGTATAACTCAGTTGGTAGAGTAGCAGACTCTTAATCTGCGAGTCTAGGGTTCGAGTCCCTATGCCCCTATCATAATAAGCTAGACCCATAAGGAGGAGAATCGTTGGTGCGAGAGCATTCTAAGCGATTCTCCTCCTTTCTCTATGGTAACCCTCTTTTAGGCGATATGTCTTCACCAGGACAAGCTTCCTTTTTGAGCAGCTATTTGTTTTATCTGTAAATTTCTTGCTAAAAATATGGAAAAAGTCTTTTTCTGTTGAGAGGTAATTGAGCTAAGTTCGGTCCGGAAAGTTAAAACTGAACTTGAATATTTATCTGCTAGACACTAGCTAGTGATAATATAAAAACTAATTTTGTTTTTCAACGTTGCAAATCGATTGGATTCAATAAAACAGCTAAAACAATTTTTAATTCATTGTTTTAGCTGTTTTGTGATTTATAACTTAGCTAATTTATTTAAAAGTGGTGTCGCATTATCCCATAGATATTTATTATCTTGAACATAAGTGATGGCTTCTGATTTATCACCTACGTGGATAGAGTCAAAATATACCTCGGGGACCTTCATATTTCCAACTAAATAGTCTTTAATATGGGGATTTTCGTGATTGGCTTGTTTGAGTATTTGAATTGTTTTTGGTGTAAGTCCCTCGGTGAAATAGTTAGCCAAGGCATAACTGAAAAGTGAACTAGCACTCATATCATCCTCAAACTGCTCGATTAGGTTTTTTGCATCTTCAAATCTTTCCTGATCAACGTATAAAGGGAATAACAGGAATCTAATCCCTTGATTGTCATTAGGGTTTAGAATAAGCATCTCCTCAAACTCAGTTATGGCATCAGAGGTGTTACCATAATTAACATGGTATTTGGCAAGTTCCGCTTTTGCTCTCATAAAAGGTCGTGTTTCAACCAAACCCCAGAAGTGTCCTTCGTTTTCTTTGAAAAATGCTTCTCCGAGATCTTTTTTTCCAACCGAAACTGCCTTATAAATAAGTTGGTACTCTTCCATCAATGTTTTAGCATCATTAACCATCATCAAATAGGCATCAGGACTATTCGGGTAAATCTCCAAGGCCTCTTTGATTAGCTCTTTTCGCTTCCTGCCATTAGCCCTTTCCGCTGCAAATAGCTTGTCTTGTGCCAGATCCCTTGGTGAAGTTGAAGGGGGTAAGGTGGATTCTGGATTATTGAGTACCTCATTAAGGAATTGATTCATTTCTTCATCTGTATCGAATTCTTGCTCAGCTAACAACTTTTGGATGTCTCGCATCATTTGTTCCATCGTAGAATCATCAGGATCATTTAATTGATCATCCATATTTTTGAAGTTTGATGAGAACTCAAATAATTCTTCTTCAACAGCAGTTACAATCTGTTTTGCATTTTTTGATACTGTCGTGGCTGCTACTTGATATTCAGCAGCGAGTTCTTTCTGAGTTTGGTGGTTGATCTCTAAAACTCTCTTTTGCATCACATAATCGAGAGCCGCTGCATATGCTTCAGGTTTTTTTATGAATGGGTATTCATGATCAGTGAATATTTTCCATACAAGTTTTCCAGCCATAATTATTTCTTCATTACCACCTTTATTGGTAACATGTTCCTCAAACAGGTCTGCAACCCTTTCATATAGAAAATGGTCAAACTCGATTTCACTTGTTGAAATATCATAGATCATTGTTTCGGCTAGGATTTCTGGAAAGCGATCCCTTACTTCGTCACTTGTAAATTTAGTAAGGCTTTCGTACAATACTTCTCGATCAATAGACAGTTCAAAAACAGATAGGAAAACCCTATACTCCTGAATATAAGGAATGATTAGTCCTGTTAATATTTGGCCTACTAGGAAATCTTCCTCTCCGCCTTGAGATAGTTGATAGATCTTATTTGTTAGAATATCCTCGATTAGTAGATTTTCTTTATTAACTGACTTGATTTCGTAAAAGCTAATTGGAATCTGACTCCAGGATGTAAAAACATCTCTTACTCTTGGATTTTTTATTTTCTTTTGTTGACTTTGATAATACATTTCAAAGATGGTTTTTCCATTAGCAAGAGGCTGTAGGAATATACTCCAAGAGGTTATTATATCGGAAAATAGTTCAAAAAAAGGATTTTCATCTAAAAAATCATCTGGTATATAATCTGTAATAGTATTTTTTAATTCAACTTCATAATTTTCAAAGGCAAATCTCAAGAGGCCCTCGTGAAGTTGTTCGAGTTGTGTATTGTATCTGCTTGGATTTAATTCAATAACATTTGAAACACCATGACAATTTTTGTATTTTTTCCCACTACCACAAGGGCAAGGATCATTACGCTTAACTTTTTTCATTTGATTTCACCTCTTAATTGAATGTCCTTTCTTATCATTATGGAGAAGTTGATAATGGAATGCAAGAACAATACGAAGAACGCCCGGTTAAAATCCATATTTAGGATTGCAATCTTAAGTGCCTGGGAAAGAAATTTAATTATAGAGCTATATTAAAAAACGAAGTTAAGAGTATTTAGTAGAAATTGCGAGCAAATTGTGAAAGTTGAGAGCAAATCATGAAAGTTGAGAGCAAAACGTGAAAGTTGAGAGCAAATCGCAAAAGTTGAGAGCAAATCGCAGAAGTTGAGAGCAAATCAAGAAAGTTGCGAACAAATTTGGAAATTACAATGGATTTCACTTAAAAAAGAATTTTCAAAAAAAGGTTGACATTTTATTTCCCCGATATATAATTAGTTTTAAATATTTTTAAAAAACTGAATAGTTTGTCGTTTTCTTATCCAGAGAGATGGAGGGATTAGGCCCTATGATATCTCGGCAGCAGATTCTAAATGAATACTGTGCCAATTCCTACAAGTGCGAGATGCATTTGAAAGATGAGAACGGACGGTTTCTAATATAGTTTAAGAATCCCTTCTTTTCATCTTAAGAAAAGGAGGGATTTTTGCTTGTTAAAAGTGTTTGAATAGCTACATCTGGGGGGATTATATTGATTCAATTTAAAAATGTTTCAAAAACATTCGCAGTTGGTAAGAGGGAAATTCATGCTGTACAGGATGTTTCTTTACAGGTTAATCAAGGGGATATTTTTGGTGTCATCGGCTTTAGTGGGGCAGGGAAGAGTACCTTATTACGTCTGGTTAATCAACTGGAGTATCCGACAAAAGGGTCTATCTATATTCGGGATACTGATATTAGTAAGTTGTCAGCAAGAGAATTACGGAAGCAACGAAGTCAAATCGGGATGGTTTTTCAAAATTTCAATTTACTAACATCTCGAAATGTTTTTGGAAATATAGCTTATCCTTTAAAGGTTGCAGGCTATAAAAAACAGGCAATAAAGGAACGAGTCAATGAATTATTAACTTTTGTGGGTTTGACTGATAAGGCAAATGATTATCCGGAGCAACTTTCAGGGGGACAAAAACAACGTGTTGGGATTGCACGGGCACTTGCCTCTTCACCAGAGATTTTAATTTGTGATGAAGCGACATCGGCCTTAGACCCTGAAACAACAGAAGATATTTTAAGACTCCTGAAAAAAGTGAATCGTGAACTAGGAGTAACCATTTTATTGATTACTCATGAAATGCGGGTGATTCAATCGATTTGCGATAAAGTTGCGGTCATGGAAAATGGACGTGTGATAGAAACGGGTGAAGTCTTTGATGTTTTCACTAATCCACAGCAACTGACAACGAGACGTTTTATCCAATCTGTTCAAAAAGATTTGCCGTCTGAGTCCATTTTAAAAGAATGGCAAAAGACAAATGGCGGAAAGCTGTATCAAGTTATTTTCAAAGGTTCAGCAACAGTTGATCCGATATTATCAACGATTACTAAGCAGTATGATGTGGATTTTAATATTGTTTATGGGTCGGTACAAGAATTACAGGAAAAACTTTTTGGCAATATGATTATTTCCTTTGTAGGGAGTGAACAAAATACGAAGAAGGTGTTAGGGGAACTGGAAAAACGTGTTGAAATAAAGGAGGTTTATTAGGATGAATGTTGATTGGATAACTTTTTGGCCACGTGTTGTTGATGCAACAGCTGAAACTATTTTTATGGTAGCAAGTACACTGTTTTTTGGAACGATTTTTGGACTAACAATCGGCCTGCTCCTCTATGTATCAAGAACAAATAATATTCTTGAAAACAAGGTCATTTTTAACTTATTGAATTTTATCATTAATTTAATTCGCCCAATTCCGTTCATTATTTTTCTAGTTGCAGTTTCACCCTTAACCCGTCAAGTGATAGGTACAACAATTGGTACAGTTGCTGCCATCTTTCCAATGACAATCGTTGCTAGTTTTTCAATCGCACGGGTAGTGGAAAATAATCTAGTCGGTATCGATTCGGGTGTGATTGAGGCAGCTCAGGCAATGGGGGCAGGGTCAATTCGGATTATTATCACAGTCTTAATTCCCGAAGCGCTTGGTCCTTTAATTCTTGGCTTAACATTTATGACAATTAGTTTAATAGACTTTTCCGCAGTTGCCGGGACAGTTGGTGGTGGTGGCTTGGGTCATTTAGCGATGACTTATGGTTACCAGCGCTTTGATACAAGTGTGATGACTGTTACCGTTATAATTCTAATCATTCTTGTCCAGAGTGCGCAATGGTTAGGTAATACGATTTCTAGAAAAATAATGCGTCGTTAGTTTTTTTAAAAAAATATAAGGAGTGGTCTGATTTGAAAAAGATTAAAGGTTTTTTAGTTTTACTAGCAGTATTATTTTTAATTGCTTGTGAAGATAATAGAGGTGAAACAAAAGCCTCGGCAGATGAACCGGTTCAAGTATCGATTGGGGTAAATGGTGTTGATGGTGCACAGTGGCCAATTTTGAAGGAAAAGGCAGCCAAGGAAGGCATTGAAATAGAGTTAATTGAGTTTTCCGATTATACCTTACCAAACAATGCGCTTGCTCAAGGGGATGTTGATTTAAACGCTTTTCAACATTTTTCTTTCTTGGCGCAATATGTCAATGAAAGTGGCAATGATCTCTATCCGATTGGCTCAACAGTATTTGCTCCGTTAGGGATTTATTCAGAAAAGATTGAAGATATTTCTGAGTTTAAGGAAGGTGATAAGATTGCGATTCCAGATGATCCCTCTAATCAAGCTAGAGCACTTCGACTATTAGAAAGTGCTGGGTTAATTACTTTAGCAGATGATTTTGGCTTGTTTGGTGATCCGAGTAAGATAATAGATAATCCTTTAAATCTTGAAATCACCCCGATGACAGCACAACAATCACCACGTGTCCTACCTGATGTTACAGGTTCGATTATTAATAATGGGATTGCAGGACAGGCGGGTTTTGATCCGGCGAGTGACCCGATTTATCGTGAATCAGCAGAAGATGAGAGTGTTTATCCATATATTAACTTGATTGCTGCCAGAGTAGAAGATAAAGATAATGAAGTTTACAAAAAGATTGTTGAGCTTTATCAAGAACCAGATATTGAAGCTGCAATCGCTGAAGATACGAACCATGGTTCATCTATTGTTAAGCTAACTGATGAGGAAATTGAACAGTTATTTGAAGATTTAAAACAAGGTGAATAAGTTAATCGATAAAAGGAGGCTTTTTAAATGACAGTGATTGAAAATGTAAAGGATGTACTATTCCAGTCAATTGAAGATAATCAAGCGTTATACATCAAAACAAGTCATCAAATCCATGAGAATCCAGAGATCGGAAATGAAGAGTTTTTTGCTTGTGATTTGCATAGTGAAAACTTAAGTCAAGCGGGTTTTAAAGTTGATAAGGATATTGCTGGTCACAAAACAGCGTTTTATGCGATCAAGGATAGTGGTAAAACAGGACCGACCATCGCTTTTCTTGCGGAATATGATGCACTACCTGGGCTTGGTCATGCTTGTGGCCATAACATTATTGGAACAACTAGTGTGGCTGCTGCGATTGCCCTTGCAGAGGTCATTGATGATACAGGTGGAAGAGTTGTAGTCTTGGGAACACCTGCAGAGGAGGGAGGGCCGAATGGTAGTGCAAAAGGGAGTTTTGCTGATCAGGGATTTTTAAAAGATATTGATGTTGCCCTTATGCTTCATCCTGGTGGGCAAACAGGCTTAACACCAGAATCCTTAGCTGTTGATCCACTTGATTTTAAGTTTTATGGTAAGCCTGCACACGCTTCGGGTGCACCGCATCTAGGTGTCAACGCTTTAGATGGAGTCATTCAATTATTCAATGGTATTAATGCACTACGCCAGCAGCTACCAGATGATGTTCGAATTCATGGTATTATTACACATGGTGGTGATGCGCCGAATATTATCCCTGAATTTGCGTCAGCTCGTTTTTATATTCGAGCTAGCTCTTGGGACAAAACGAAGGAAATTGCAGAAAAAGTTCGAGCGATTGCAAAAGGTGCAGCCCTAGCAACAGGGACAAAGGTTGTGATTGAACGATTCCAAAATCCAGTGAAAGATCTCGTGCCAACGCCTGCTCTAGATCAGGTATTAGATGAAGAGTTGACAGCTGTTGGTGAAGAAGTCAATAAAGAAAAGCGTAAAGGCAAAGGTTCAACGGATGCGGGTAATATTAGTTACGAAGTCCCAACAGCCCATGGTCATATAAAAATTGGCCCAGACGACTTAATCGGTCATACAGCGGAATTTCGTGAAGCAGCTAAATCTGAGCAGGGTGATCAGGCAATTATTACTGGAGCAAAAGCACTTGCTTCAACAGCTTACCGATTGATAAGCGATCTAGCTTTATTAGAAAAGGTAAGGCAGGATCATCAAGGGGCATTGGAGCAAAAAAAGTCCTTATTATAAACGGAGAAAGTTAAAACTAAATCACTAACATAAAAGAAAATGATGAAATACACTTGGCTAATCGTAAGAAATGAGACTGGGATATAAGTTGAAAATTCATTTACTTTAGAAAAACGGTTGTACAATATATAGCGTTGGTGAGTTAAAAAACAGAAACCATTGACGCTATATTTTTATTTGAATATTTTATGATTTGTCTCATTTATAACTCACTTTATATACCCGC
>NZ_JAHLQM010000009.1 GCF_018919165.1 Amphibacillus sp. MSJ-3
GGATCAATAACAATTATTCTCTTTTCCAAGAACATTAAATTAGTATTTAACCAATTTTTAATAGCTAAATCTCATGTTTTTATTTATTCCTTAGTTTTCATAGAACTTTTTACATTACCCAAAAATTTTAGGAGGGTTAAAAATGATTGAAGAACTTGGAACTCAGGCACTCATGAGTATAACCTCACATATTGTATTTATTATCATTACTTGGCAGGTGTTACAAGCTGTAAGACTGGATGAAATATTTAAGAAAAATCGTATTTTTGAAGCGAGAATTGTAATCATATTTTTGACCATTACAATTGGTGCAACTGTCAGCAACTTTTTCCTTGATTTAATCCATTGGACACAGCAACTTTTATATTTATTTTAATTAGGATCATTGAGTCAATCGTGGTGAACCTTAATCTAAGCGGATTCTTCATCTCCCTCTGATCGAAGTTTTACTAGATTGACTACTGATCTTCGACTAATCACTAGATGGCTTTTGCCATGTGATTGAAGTATAAGTTTTACAACCAATTAAGCTAGGATAAATTGCTTCGATATTGCTATTTCATTCGAGCAAGTTGATAGAAGCATAGATAGTTTGAAAATTGAGTGTTGAATGTAGTTAAAATAGGGTAACTTACTATTAGATTATCGTATAAGATCGTTTCATTCAGGTCATACTTGATAGTAAAACGATTGAGGAGAAACGATAATGAAGCGAATCATTCATAGTCTACTCATCTTTAGTTTACTAGAGACATTCATTCCAATTCAAGAAGCTACACCTTTAGAAGAGTTATTATCTTTTGCAGAAGAACATCACTATCAAGTTGAATATGGTGAATTAACAATAAAGGAATCTTTTCAGTTTGAGAAATTAGATGATCTAGACGCAGAAATTATTCAGGCAGGTTTTACAAAGCAGGAGACTGATTTTGACTATCTCTTGGGGAATTATCAACGTCAATTGGGGGAAAATCTTAAAGAAGAATTAACCATTATTCGGACTGGTGACAAGCGAGAAATGACGATTAATTATAATCTATCAGGTGATGTGATTAGTTTATTTCAAAATAGAGAATATTACAATTTGTTTAAATCATTCATTGGAACTATTTACACAAAAGAGAAGTATGATTATGCTTGTATTAGCTTATCAGAACATGATATGATTGTAAGTGGTTATTTTTTAGAAAGATTAGAAGAAAACTTAAATTACCAAGAGATTGATAGACTAGAAGAACCAGATTTCATTGTGATATCCGGTTATTCAGCCCAATTTAGTCAAACGATACCTATTGAAAATGAACAAATGAATATGCAAATTTCAGCACGAAAAGGAAGGAATGGTGAATTCACCTTTATGATAGGCACACCAATCCTAACGACTGAATACTAATGATATATAGACTTTGATATTAGAGGAGAATGCATCTTGGAAAAGATAATAATTAAAGGTGGTTGCCGCCTATCTGGAACAGTAAAGGTTGAAGGAGCAAAAAACGCTGTATTACCTGTTATAGCAGCAACACTGATGGCGAGTAGTGGTGAATCTAAGATTCATAATGTCCCAGCCTTAGCCGATGTATATACAATGAATGATGTTTTAAAACATATGAATGCTGAAATAAACTTTAGCGATAATCAATTAAAGGTGAATGCCGTTAAACCTTTATTAACGGAAGCACCACTAGAATATGTGACTAAAATGCGTGCATCTGTGCTTGTTTTAGGACCTTTGTTGGCGAGATATGGGCACGCAAAGGTTGCTATGCCAGGTGGATGTGCCATTGGGTCTCGTCCAATTGACCTACATCTAAAAGGCTTTGAGGCTCTAGGCGCTCATGTCCATGTCGGAAATGGATTTGTGGAAGTATACAAGGATAAACCTTTGAAAGGTGCGAAGGTTTATTTAGACATGCCTAGTGTAGGAGCAACAGAGAATATTATGATGGCAGCAGCGTTAGCTAAAGGAAAAACAATTATTGAAAATGCCGCAAAAGAACCTGAAATTGTTGATCTAGCAAACTTCTTGAACAAAATGGGCGCTAGAGTGGTCGGCGCTGGTACTGAAATGATTAAAATTTATGGTGTTGATTCTTTACATGGTGCAGAACATACGATTATTCCTGATCGTATTGAAGCAGGTACATTTATGGTCGCAGCAGCTTTGACAGGCGGAAATGTCCTTGTTGAAGGAGCAGAATTAGAACACTCACGTTCGATCATTTCTAAAATGGAAGAAATGGGTGTGACGTTTATTGAAGAACCAAACGGAATCAGAGTGATTGGTCCAGAGAAATTAAATCCAGTCGATATCAAAACACTCCCTTATCCAGGCTTCCCTACAGATATGCAATCACAAATGATGACATTGATGTTGAAAGCAGAAGGTACAAGTGTAGTGACAGAAACTGTTTTTGAAAATCGCTTTATGCATGTTGAAGAATTCAGACGAATGAATGCCAATATGAAAATTGAAGGTCGAAGTGTTGTGATTAAAGGCGATCGAGAATTGCAAGGCGCCGAAGTGCAAGCAACGGATCTAAGAGCAGGTGCTTCACTTGTTTTACTTGGCTTAGTATCAGAAGGCTATACACGTGTTACAGAATTAAAGCATATTGACCGCGGTTATGTTGATCTCGTTGGGAAATTAGCTGCATTAGGTGCTGAAATTGAACGTGTAGATGAAGTTCAAATCGATCTTTCGACTCAATCAGAAGAACAAATCGAACAAGTATCTTCATTATAGGATGAAATATCAAAAACTAATCATCATAAGGGTGATTAGTTTTTTTCTATACAAAAAATAAAAATAGGCATGATTATCGGCTTTGTTTTTGAGGAAAATAATCTTCCAATTAAAAAATAATGAATCGATGTATAGTTATTCTACTATTTACATAGATTATATTGTTATCAATTTTTTTAGATTGGAGGGCTTTACGATTCGATTAAACTCAAAGAAGCACATGATAATGAAGCCGATTGTCGTTCTAAGTACGCTGATTACAATGATTGTTCTAAGTCTACCAACTATTATTATCCTACTCTTTTCCAAAGAGCCAATAGAAGAATCGGTTAGCGAACCAATAAATATGGAGGAAAATTTGGAAGCTGAGAGTGCTGTGATGGTTAATGTTGAACGATCTGCAACGAGTGAAGTGGAGTCGATCCCCCTTGAACAGTATGTTGCCAGTGTTGTTGCTTCTGAAATGCCAGCGGATTTTGAACTAGAGGCACTAAAAGCACAAGCGTTGGCTGCGCGTACCTATATTGTTCAATATTTACTTGCGACAGGTTCTGTTGATCCCGAACAGACGATCACAGATACGGTTCAACATCAAGTATATCGAAATGATGTTGAGCTTAAAGAACTATGGGGTAGTGACTACCATTGGAAAATGGAGAAAATTACTGAAGCAGTACGAACAACAGCAGGGCAAATTTTAACCTATGATCAAAGCCCAATCACACCGGTGTTTTTCTCAACAAGTAATGGAAAAACAGAAAATGCAGAAGACTATTGGGAAAATGCACTACCATACCTCGTGAGTGTTGATAGTCCCTGGGATCTAGAGTCACCAAAATACTTAGATCAAAAAAGCATTCCAACTGCGGAGCTGGAGCAAGAGCTAGGGATTAACTTAACAGAACCTATTAATGAACCTCCAATGACATACACTGATAGCCACCGAGTTCAAACAGTAGAATTAGGAGGACATACTTTTACTGGAAGAGAAGTACGGGAAACATTTGATTTACAATCAACAGATTTTGAAATTGAACAAAAAAATGATCATATTATTTTTACAACAAGAGGTTTCGGTCATGGTGTTGGCATGAGTCAATATGGAGCTAATGGCATGGCGCAAGAAGGAAAAAGCTATCAAGATATTGTTACTCATTATTATCGTGGGGTTGAAATATCAACGATAGATGAGATCAATTCTCCTTATCTCGCAAAAAAATAAAAATTAAATGTATATAAATTCCTCTTTCTGATCAGAATGGTTGCTGAGGTGATAAAAATGAAAGAGGAAAAACGTGGGCTTAAAAACCACTGGAAACAAATTGTAAGGAAAAAAGGCTTTTTCCCAGCACTTTATCTTGTGATCGCAGCAATCCTGCTTACAGGGGTGCTATGGTATCAAAATCTAAACCGAGTCTCAGAACCCGATTTAAATTTAAATTACCAAGATGAATTACGCGGGGAGAATCCACTTGATTTAGATGAACCATCAGAACCTGCGACAACACCAGTGGAAAATGTAAGCTTACCGATATTGTCAGAAGAGAACACGCAGATTGTCACAAAGTTTTATGAGCATGGAATTGATCAGGAAGAGCAAGAACAAGCACTCGTATTTTACAACAATAACTATTACCAAAGCCAGGGAATTGATATCGCTGCTACAAATGAAGACCCATTACAAGTAGTGGCTGCATTAAGTGGTGAAGTTATTGAAGTAAAAGAAGACCCTTTGCTCGGTTATGTCGTTCAAATTGAACATGAACATGATGTAACTACCTATTACTCAAGCTTAACTGATGTTGAAGTTGAACCAAGTCAGAAGGTATCTCAAGGAGATATCATTGCTCATGCAGGAACAAGTTTATTTAGTCAAGATAAAGGCATCCATGTCCATTTTGAAATTCGAAAAGATGGTCAACCTGTTAATCCAGAATCGTTTTTAGATCAACCTGTTACAGATATAACCGTTGAAGAAACAGCGGATGTATCAGATGACCCTACTGATCAAGATCTAAATCAATCTGAGCTGGAACCAGATCAATCAGAACCGGAACCAGAGCAGTCTAATCCAGAACCAGATCAATCTGATCAGGAACTAGAATCAGGCATAACAACAACACATACCTAATTATTAAAAAACTCAGTACTTTTAAAAGGGTGCTGGGTTTTTTTATTTTCAAGTAACTGATAAAAGAAGCTATTGCTTAAACTACTCATCGCTTAATTTCTAACAAAGTTTAAAATGGTAGCCTTCTGTCGGCAATCGGATAAGGGCTTACTATATTGATCTTAATATCAAAAAATGTGGTAATTTGTCGAACGATTTATCAAAAAAAGAACTTGTAAAATTTTGAATACATGTAACAATAGAGATATAAGATAAAATTGTTTAATAGGAGGGGAATTCAATGTCGCACTTGGAACATACAACGAGTAGAATGGATGCCGAACACTATTCAGTTTGGTTAGAAATGCATGTCGATATTGAAGAACATCCTAACAGATTGAAAAATTTTTTTCTCAACACGAATGATCCCTATTCTCAATGTGTTGGTTTAGAGTATTTGTTGATGAATGGCTATTATTCAGAGTTGGACGAGCTCATTGAAAAGAATAGGCACCATGCAAATTATAAAAACCAAGAATGGGCAAACTTATATCGGCTTATTATGGCTAAACAGAGTCGAGCAATTAACCATACAAAGTTACTTTCAATGGCTCAGGATTTTAAAACAGAAGATCTATCCTTACAATGTATTCAGTTATTTTTTATCATTTCCCTTCATTTTGATATGTTTGAATATGAGATATTAGCAAATAAACTTGATCTTCTAACAGATAAAATAAAGAAGGTTAATCATCGAATATTAGGGCCACTTCTGAATCAACGTTTAAAGCTTGTACAATTTAACCATTATTGGAAGCGAAATGAGATGCTTCTAGCACGAAAACATGGTTTTGATGCCTTAGCACAAACAAACAATAAGCGGATTTTAGCAAACTTACACATTAATTTGAGTTTATCCTATATTTTTGATGATTTTGAATCGGCAAAATATCATTTGGATGAGACAATAAAATTTGCAAAAGAAATTAAGTTAACAAGATTACTTAATTTAGTTAATAATAATAATATCCCTTTTATATATGCTCATTTTAATCAACCAAATAATATTGTAACACCAGTGAAAAGTGAGCAGGCCCATTTAGCAATAGCACGGGGCGATTTATTAACAGCACAACAATTATTATCGGAAGTAACTGAAGATACACCGTTCACCAAGTATTATTTAGGTCGTGCACATCAGGATCGCCGCCTTCTTCTTCAGTCTTATAATGAATTCTTAGAGCAACGAAGCGATCATTTTTTTGCGCGCCTACCTTTAACAGCATTGAAGAATCTGTAACTTCAGTTAATTCATAAATAATGCTAAGGAGGTGACAAGCATGTTGCGTAAACTACCTAAAGTTACCCTAACGCTCATGATTGTTACAGGGTTATCAGTCATACAACTAGACTCTACACCTTCTGTTAAGGCTGAAAAGAATCTTTATCAAGATCCAGAGCATGGTGAAATTTTTGGAGACCCAGAGCATGGTGAAATCTTTGGAGATCCAGAACACGGTGAGATCTCCCGAGACCCAGAGCATGGTGAGATCTTCCGAGATCCAGAACACGGCGAGATTTTCCGAGACCCAGAACATGGTGAGATCTTTAGAGATCCAGAACATGGCGAGATCTTCCGAGACCCAGAACATGGTGAAATCTTTAGAGATCCAGAACACGGCGAGATCTTCCGAGATCCAGAGCATGGTGAAATCTTTGGAGATCCAGAACATGGCGAGATCTTCCGAGATCCAGAGCATGGTGAAATCTTTGGAGATCCAGAACATGGCGAGATCTTCCGAGATCCAGAACATGGTGAAATTTTTTAAGCTGAATACGCGTTTGTGATTGTGGCTTTCCCTTGATGAGTGGAAAGTCACTTTTTTTTGCACAGATGAATTTTGCTATCGATTAACTGTCTTTAAGACCACTACTTCAATCAAATAACTGGATGGGTTGATGGTAGGGCTTGATAGTTAGTAAAAGCTTGATCTGTTCATCTGGAACTTAATGGGGAAACCTCACTTTATTACCATTTCTCTATAAAAACATATACGAACACTTGATCCCATATTAATTTTTTGCTATCATGTTATTAGAGAATACACCCCAGATTAATCCTCATTATTTTAAAGGATGTGTTAAAATGATCCTAACATCAAACACACAAATTATCTTCTAACGATTACGCTGTAAATGACCCACGACTAATGATTTATGAAAAAAAGAAAACGTATATTAAGCATGATCAGTTGTTTAAAGAATTGATTGGAAATTTTTTTGAGGAGTTTCTAGAAGCCTTTTTTCCTGAGTTCCATGCTGATATCGATTTTGGATCGATCAAACCCTTATCGGAAGAATTATTCACGGATCTAATGGATGGTGAAAATCGTCGGGTTGATCTTGTAATTGAAGCAAAACTAAAAAGAAGAGAAACGCTCATTGTCGTTCACGTCGAACCCCAAAGTAGCTTTCAAGAAAACTTTCATCAGCGAATGTTCTTATATTTTTGTTTACTTTATCAAAAGTATAGAAAGCCAATCCTACCCATTGCTGTTTTTAGTTATGATGATATACGCACAGAAGAAAACCAGTTTAAGCTTGATTTGCTAGGTTTCCAAGTCTTATCCTTTAATTTTTTGACTTTAGAATTAAAGAAAAAGCATTGGAAAGACTATCTGAAGTCAAATAATCCGGTAGCCGCTGCATTATTAAGTAAAATGGGATATAAGGAAGAAGAAAAGATCCAGGTGAAAAAGGAATTTTTACGGATTTTAGTAAATATGAAATTGGATCCAGCACGAACACGATTTATCCATGACTTTTTTGAACAGTATTTAAAACTCAATGAAGAGGAGGAGGCGATACTCATGCGAGAGATAAGCCAACTAGATAATGCGCATGAATTTACTCAGTTACCAAATTCATGGGAGGAAAAGGGAAGGAAAGAAGGAAAAAAAGAAGGAAAAAAGGAAGGAAAAAAAGAAGTTGCGCTTGAGATGTTAAAAGAGGGAGCGACGATTGATTTTATCTCCAGGGTAACAAAGCTAGATCAGGCAGAGATTGAACAATTAAGAAAATCCGCTGGTCAGTAGGAAGGGCGACTTTTTAATTAACTTGTTTACTAAATTAAAAGCCTGATAAGAGCCTAGATAGGATCAATCCTGTTTGGGCTTTTTCATAGTTACTTTTCATTACAGATTAACGGACGGGTTGCTTCCAACTTCAATTATAGAAGGGAAGCGACTGGCTAATAAGTAAAAGAAGGAAAGTTACTACTGAGTGAAGAGTTATTTGATCAACTACAAGACTCGATTGAATTCTTTGACCTTTAACATTCAATGAAATTTGAAGTGGGCGTCTCACTGATGGCTATACTGAGGTAAATAATTCTACTTGATAAATCGAACATTAGTTCGTATAATGGATTTAGGATTTGCAAAGTAATTTACGGAGATGAATGTAATGGGACTGATTGATTACAGTAGAGAACCTAAATCTGATATTGCCTTTTTCGATATCAAGTCATTCTATGCCAGTGTTGAATGTGTAGAACGAGGATTAAATCCTTTAACAACATCCCTTTGTGTGATGAGTCGAGCGGATAATTCAAAGGGTTTGATTTTGGCAAGCTCACCTACTTTTAAAAAGGTTTTTGGCAGAGAAAATGTCGGCAGAAGCTATGATCTCCCATTTGATGTAAGAACACGGAAATTCCGTGGTTTCATTGCTAAGAAAAATCGAATACCAATAACGGATGAATATGTTCGTTTTATAGAAAGTTGGGCGAAGCGGACTTTGATCGTTCCACCAAGAATGGGGTTATATATTGAGCGAAATCTTGAAATTCAAGCCGTTTTGCAGAATTATGCGCCAAAGGAAGAGATCCTTCCTTACTCTATTGATGAGGGATTCATTGATCTAACAAAATCTTTGAATTACTTCGTTAAGAGTAAAAACATGTCTAGAAAAGAGAAACTAGATTTAGTATCGAGTAAAATCCAACATGACATTTGGGCCAAAACAGGTGTTTATTCTACAGTCGGTATGAGTAATGCCAATCCGCTATTGGCGAAGTTAGCACTGGATAATGAAGCAAAACATACTAAAACAATGCGTGCAAATTGGTCCTATGAGGACGTTGAAACTAAGGTTTGGAGTATAAAAGAGATGACTGATTTTTGGGGAATTGGTCGCCGAACTGAAATTCGTTTAAATAAATTAGGGATCTATTCAATTAAAGAATTAGCAAATACGAATCCCGATATTCTAAAAAAGGAATTTGGCATAATGGGTCTGCAATTATTTTTCCATTCAAATGGAATTGATGAAAGTAAAGTGACGGAACCTTATTGCCCTAAATCAACTAGTATTGGAAATTCACAGGTTTTACCTAAAGATTATATCCATCAACGTGATATTGAAATCGTGCTAGCAGAAATGGCTGAACAGGTAGCGATCCGACTACGGAAAAGACATCGCAAGGCAACAGTTGTCTCTATTCATGTTGGGTTTTCAAGGGATGAAGAGAAAAAGTCTATCGATATTCAGAGGAAAATCGACCCGACGCAAAGCACACATGAGTTGACGAAACATGTACTTGAATTATTTAGAAAGAAATATAGTCATGGGGCAGTGCGGAATATTGCGGTAAGGTATGATGGTTTGGTCGATGAAAAATATACGGTTTATAGCCTATTTGATGATGTTGAAGCACTAGAACGCCAAGAAAAATTGGAGAAAACGATTGATCAAATTAGAGAAGAGCATGGATTTCTTTCAATTCAAAAAGCAACAGCCTTATTTGAAAATTCAAGAAGTATTGCAAGGAGTAAGTTGATCGGTGGTCATTCTGCCGGTGGATTGGATGGCTTATCATGAGTGTGGACCGAAGTTATTTGCCTTTTAAATCAGCAAGAGAATATCAAGATCGTAAAATGGCAAAATGGCAGGGTTTCTTTTTATCAGAACATACCACAGCTTTAAATAAACCAGAACAAGTCATTGATTTTAGTAATGCACTTTCACTCGCTGAAAAGGTATTATTGATAAGTCAAGCCTACTCCAATAAATTTCTAGCAGACATCACATTTTTAGAAAATGATCAAACGAAAAATATCAAGGGATTTATTACTCATCTTTCCCATGAGCAAATTGGCATTCAAGCAAAAGAGAAATATTATTTCATTAGTCTTGAAGAAATCCTAATGATTAGTTTAGCGGAGGCGATTGAAAATGAGGACTAGAAAATTTAAGCAAAATGAAATTCAGTTTGATTATTTTAGTGCTAATTTTCATCAATTTGAGGAAGACTTTTATAAGTTCTCCACTTTGGATACGCCCTTAACCTTCATTACAGATGATATATTATTGTCAATGGCCAACGCGCAAAAAAACTATTTCAAATTAAATGAAAAAAATGCAGTTGATTCACAAGATCACTATTATATTTTTAAAATTAGAACATCAAATGAATCTAAGCAAATCAGAGTATATGAATATGTCAAACACACTTTGACTATCGATGATAAATAATAAAGAGGAGCGATAATGATGCAAATAATATTAGGATTAATAGCTATCGTGGCAACTTTTATAAATCTCTATCTGTATGGAAAAGGAAAAGACTACAAGTTAGCAATGGCAATGGGTTTATCATTTACAGGATTAGCACTCCTTGCAGCATACAGTATGTTGTCTGATTGGGTAATAGCAGAAGATTGGTCTGCTTTATTAGATGTAGTACCTACGATGAAAACAGCGTTATGGATTTCAACGATTATTTCAATTTTACTAAATATGACACCTATAATTTTAGAACGAACATTAAAAAAAGGTAGATCATAATAAGTGGGACTGAAGACATAGTGATGAATTGAACTCCCCCCACTTATCGCTCTTACGAGTCGATTGAAGTGGGGGATTCCTAAGAACACCAACCTAATACCTGATTATTGATTAGGCGATCCCTGTTGCATCGACAGTTAAAGGTCTGATGGCTTCAAGTTCGATATTTTTACTTGCGTTAATATCTCGATTGTGTTCTGTCTGACATGATGGGCATTGCTACTTGTCTAATTCGAAGTTCTTAGCGGCTTTATGTCGATAGCCACAAGTAGAAGGTGTTAACCAGAAAGGGAATTTCTAGCAATTGATACAACTTCCTTACTGGACCATTTTGCATTGCATTCAAGCAATGATTAAAAGATAAGTTTGATAGAAAAAATTATCGATGATAATTAATAAATAAACTAGAAGTTACATTAAGGGACGCCAAATACACACGATAAAATTCAAAAAAACGTAAAAGAGAATTCTCATTTTCCATTGTGCATAGGCTTATTTTATAAGATAATGAATGATGTGCGATCAACAGTGCTAGCATTGTTGAAATTGTGATGGATTTGGGAGGTCTTTCGTTGTTATCTTACATACATTTAGGACTAGCACTTAGTTTACCTGTTTTGATTGGCGTTTATATTTTGATGAGGACCTTAAAGTCCGAAACTAGCAAACGTATCTTATATAATAGCTTAATGCTGATTTATATTTTACTGTTAAGTTATTTAATTTGGTTTCAAGGGTTAGGTGATGTTAGGGATCAGCTTTCGATTAATATGGAACCATTAGAAACGATTAAATTGTATATTCGTGCCTATAAAGCCAATACATTACCCCTATCTATCATTGGCGTAAATCTAGTTGGTAATGTTGTATTAATGTTTCCAATAGGATTTTGGCTTCATTATAAACGATATGGTTTTATTCGTGTTTGTCTAGCAGCCTTATTAATCCCGATTTTATTTGAAGGTGGACAGTTTCTACTCCATCAATTCCATGTCGTGTCACGATCAGTTGATATTGATGATTGGATTTTAAACGCATTAGGGATCTTACTTGGTTATATCGTCAGTGTCGTTCATGAAAAATTCGCTTGACACTCAATACATATTGCTAAATAAGTCATCCATATGAATGCCCTACTAAAAGGGGTAATCTATCATTATTTTACTAGAAAATATCAGTTGAAGAGCCGCTTAATTAGCTGGTCTCTTTGACTAAATGAACTAAAAAAATATTTTTTTCAAAAGCAATCAAAGCCAACCTTTCAATTCGTATCATGCTCCATTCGTCCCCTGCCTTAATTTAATTGAATTTTTCAAAAAAACTTTTAAAAACACGGACAATCCCACAAGTGATAAAGTGAAACTTCATTCAGCGGGAAGGTTATCCCCGCTGAATGGGACTGGGACTGCGGTTACTCGTCCCACCGAAAACATTTGTTAGTACCACAAGGGTATGACCTAAAGGCCCTTGAACCAATCGGGCCGTTACTGTCGGTTGATCTCCCACCTTCAATTCCTGGTTTCCTTCGAATTCTCCAAGTCGGAGTCTTACTGACAGTTGCACTGCGATAAAGTGAAACTTCATTCAGCGGGGGGGCATCCCCACTGAATGGGACTGGGGCTGGGACCGTGGTTACTCGTCCAATCGAAGTGATTTGCGGTTACTCGCCCCATCGAAAATATTTGCGATTACTCGTCCCACCGAAAGCATTTGTTAGTACCACAAGGGTATGACCTAAAGGCCCTTGAATCAATCGGACCGTTACTGTCAGTTGATCTCTCACTTACAATTTTCAGCTTCCTTCGAATGCTTGAAGTGGAAATCCTACGGACATTTACACAGCGATAAAAGCATCTCAACAGGCATAATCATCCTCCACAGATAATAAAATGATACAAAAGCTTATGAAGGTCTGAGGATTTTTAATTGACTTATTAATATTATTTATTCGTGCTATCCAAACTTCCCCACCTTGACCAGACAACAAGAGGAGGCAAATGATGTGCATGATTATATTAAAGAAAGAACGATTCAGATCGGTCAGTATATTATTGACACAAGGAAAACTGTTCGAACGATTGCCAAGGAATTCGGTGTTTCAAAAAGTACAGTTCACAAAGATTTAACAGATCGCCTACCTGAACTTAATCCAGCACTTGCAAAGGAAGTTAAGGAAATTCTTGAATACCATAAATCGATTCGGCACTTAAGAGGCGGCGAAGCAACAAAACGCAAATACGAAGGTAAAGCAACACAGTAGTAAGGTTCAGCTGTCATCCTCTCTAAAATTATCCCTATTTTTACTCGAGTGATTTCAATACCATCGACAACAAATCCTATTTTCAAAAAATAAGCAAGAATCAAAATTTAACATATTTTAATAAAATAGTTTATCTTTACTTGGCTATATATGTTATTATATACTATTAGAGGTATGAGGAATATAAAGGAAGTTATTTACATAGGGAGGATTGAACTCATGTTTGCAAGAGATATTGGAATTGACCTTGGAACTGCAAATGTTTTAATTCATGTTAAGGGAAAAGGTGTCGTATTAAATGAACCATCCGTTGTAGCCATGGATCGCAAAAATGGACGTGTTTTAGAAGTTGGCGAAGAAGCTCGTCGGATGGTTGGACGGACACCGGGAAATATAGAAGCGATTCGTCCTTTACGGGATGGGGTTATTGCAGATTTCGACGTCACCGAATCGATGCTAAAACACTTTATTAATAAAATTAATGTGCGTGGCATGTTCTCTAAACCGCGCATGCTCATCTGTTGCCCAACAAACATAACTAAAGTCGAACAAAAAGCAATCAAAGAAGCAGCTGAAAAATCAGGTGGTAAAAAGATTTATTTAGAAGAAGAGCCTAAGGTTGCTGCGATTGGTGCGGGAATGGATATTTTCCAACCGAGCGGAAATATGATCGTTGATATCGGTGGAGGAACGACAGACGTTGCTGTTCTATCAATGGGTGATATTGTCACAGCACAATCCATTAAGATGGCTGGTGACAAATTTGACATGGAAATTTTGAATTATGTAAAACGTCATTATAAACTTCTCATTGGTGAACGAACAGCTGAAGATATTAAAGTTCATGTTGCTACTGTTTTCCCAAATGGACGTAATGAATCGATTGACATTCGTGGACGAGATATGATTACAGGTCTACCAAGAACGATTACAGTTGAATCAAGTGAAATTGAGAACGCACTACGTGAACCGGTTTCAATTATTACCCATGCTGCTAAGAACATTTTAGAAAAGACACCACCAGAATTATCAGCAGATATTATTGATCGCGGTGTCATTCTAACAGGTGGCGGGGCACTTATTCACGGAATTGACCAACTACTCGCTGAAGAATTAAAAGTTCCTGTTTTCCTTGCAGAAGAACCGATGCAATGTGTTGCTAAAGGGACAGGAATCATGTTAGAAAACATTGATAAAATCGAAAAGAAATCAATTATTTAATATTTCCCTGATTTGGCCGAAATATAAGATAAACAATGTATTTAATTAGAGAAAGCGTTCAAAAGTGAATGGTGCGATTTTGCAACATTTCCAAGGAGTATTCTAAATACATTGAAAATGATTTTTATTGCTGATTTTATGATAAAATAAATTTGACAATCATTTGATGATAAAACTTGGCTTCTGTCCAATCTTTATGGTGGAAGTCCAAGTTGGATCTATCTATTCATCAATAAGAATCTATACTTATAGATCGTCAGTCAAAGGGGAGAGGTATATTGTTAAGGGGATTTTATACAGCGGCAAGTGGAATGATAACACAACAACGTCGCCAAGACACATTATCAAATAATATTGCTAATGCACAAACACCGGGATTTAAGCAAGATCAAGCGACTATTCGTGCATTCCCAGAATTATTAATTAACCGGATGGGAAAAGAGACATTACAAACCACTCGTCCATTTTCTATACCTAATCAACAACAAATCGGTTCAATTAATACGGGCGTGTATGTCCAAGAAACAATTGCCGATCATCAACAAGGTGGACTACAAGAAACAGGTATGGCAACGGATATGGCATTAATAAATGTCGTATTGCCTGATGAATCCGGTAGTCTATTTTTTACTGTTCAAAATGCAGATGGAGAGATCCGATACACTCGTAATGGTAATTTCACGGTAGATGGTGAAGGCTACTTGACAACAAATCAAGGTTACTATGTCTTAGATCAAGCAGGTGAGCCTATTTTTACTGATGGCCAAGTTTTTTCAGTCACAGATGAAGGCCAAATTGAACTAGATGGAAGACTTATTCCACTAAATATTTCCTACACAGAAAATGTAAATGATTTAATTAAAGATAATGAAGACCTATTTATGCTTGCAGATAATGATGGAACTATCGTTGATGCTCGAAATGTCGCAGATTTAGCATTTTCAGTTCAACAGCGCTTCTTAGAAAGTTCAAATGTCGATGAAGTTCAAACGATGACAGATATGATGCAGGCTTATCGGTTGTTTGAAGCCAATCAAAAAGTTGTCCAAGCATACGACCAAAGTATGGATCTTGCGGTGAATCAGATCGCAAGATTAACATAAGGAGCGATGAAGCATGAGTCGAATGAATATACAAGCTGCCGTTACCATGCGTCAGCTTCAAAATAAACTCGATTTAATTGGAAATAATATTGCGAATTTAAACACGAGTGGATATAAAGCACAGTCAGCAAATTTCTCATCATTAATGTATCAGAACATTGATAACTTTAAAGATGTTGAGGCAAATGCAACTGGACGACAAACTCCACATGGTATTCGTCTAGGTTCAGGTGCTCGAATCGGTCATACCAATATAAACTTGTCAGCAGGTGCCTTACGTGTGACAGATCGTGGGCTTGATGTGGCTTTAATGGAGGATAACCACTTATTGCAAATTCAAGTAACTGAGAATGGAAATACAGAAACGCGTTATACTCGGGATGGTGCTCTTTATTTGCAACCTTTAGCAGATGGCCGATTGATGCTATCTACAAGTGATGGTCATCCGGTCATTGGTCAGGCGGGAACACCGATTGTTTTTGCTGAGGATATTGATGGTATTCGGATTGATGAAGCTGGACAAATTATCACAGAACGTGCAGGAAGAGAATTTATCGAAGATCAGTTAGCTCTTGTAGAAGCGGTTAGACCTCAATTTCTTGAGGCGGTCGGTGATAATTTATTCCGATTACCAGATATAACAGACACTGCCTATGTTGCTGAAGATATAGTTACTGAAGTCGCCCCACTTGAAAATTCAATTAAAAGTGGTACACTTGAGCAGTCGAATGTTGATTTTGCTGAACAAATGGCAGAGTTATCACAGACGCAACGTGCATATCAATTTAATGCACGTACGATTACAATGCATGATCAAATGCGCGGGCTGGTTAATCAGCTACGCTAAGGAGCTTTACCTATGGAAAGAACGAATATGAATCAACAAGATAAGCCGAATCAAGCACCTAATAGTAAACAAAGAAGTCGGCAAAAAAGTAAAAAACAAAAGCGAACAAAGAAACCAATTCGCCGGATTTTTCCTATTTGGCTACGTCTGATCGTGATCTTTTTGCTTGCCATATTTGCTCTTATTCTTGGTATGATTATTGGTTTTAGTGTATTAGGAGATGGGAATCCACTGGATGTCCTAAGCTTTGACTTTTGGCGTCATGTTCTTGATATTATAAATGGAGTAGAATGATAGATGAGCAACTTAATTAAACAATTGATTAAGTTGCTCTTTAGTCTTGACAATAATGTGAACTTGTATGAATGAGCGTTAAATATAGAAGAGCGTAAAAGGAGTTAGAGTTAAAATGTTGGACATTGAACAAATTAAAGCGACGATTCCACATCGCTATCCATTCTTACTCGTTGATGAAATCATTGAGGTTGAGGAAGGGAAACGCGTTGTGGCAAAGAAAAATGTAACAATAAATGAACCCTTTTTTCAAGGTCATTTTCCCGATTATCCAGTGATGCCAGGTGTACTTATTGTTGAAGCATTGGCACAGGCGGGAGCTGTCGCAATGCTGAGCAAGGAAGAGAACAAAGGGAAGATTGGTTTTCTGGCTGGAATAGACAAATGCCGTTTTAAGCGACAAGTTAAACCAGGTGATACATTAAGATTAGAAGTTGAGATCACCAGACTTAAAGGGCCAATAGGCAAAGGTAAAGCCAAGGCCACCGTCGATGGCGAAATAGCCTGTGAAGCCGAAATTATGTTTGCTATTCAATAAGAAATTAGCTGATGCACATAATTAGTCCCAGTGAGTAAAAAAGGGTTCTATTTACGTTTTTTTCGTAAATAGAACCCTTTTCATTTTTGTAGTGGTTTGAACGCTTTGGAGTCTTAGAGTTATTAGTCGTGAATTTCCTTAAGTTCACAGCCAATAACGCAAATTCTCTTCATTGTGTACTTTAGATTTATCCCTTAAAGATAAACAAGTGAAACCCAAATTAGCCTTCAAAAACCCAAAGAACGGCTCAACATCAATTTTACCTTGACCGTAAGTTTCGCCAGTCTTTTCTTCTAAAGTCTTTCTTATCGCTTTACCGCAGATTAACTGACTGAAGATTTATTTTACCAACAAAAAACCAGTCTGATATTTAAACATTTACCCATTCATTAAATTCACCTTATCGTTATGAGATAAGATGAATTATTCACTACACCTATTTAAAGAGTTATGATCAGGAAATTGCTCAATGGCTATATCTATGAGAGATAACCAACACACTCCAAATCAAGTGGTTACATACTCAATTTGATTCAATCGACCTCGATAAAATTTTCTGCTTCTGAATGATTAGAATTAATTAAGCAGGGCAAGCTATAAATGTAAAAATGCAGAAAAGAGGTGACGATATGTTTGGAAAAATCATTATTTCTCTAATGATGGTTGGATTATTGTTAGGTTGTAATCAAAATCAAGATACACCGCCTGAAGATGATCAACCTGTTGAAAATGACAATCAGTCCGTTGAGGAAGATGTTCAAGAAGGTATAGATGACATAGGTGATGAAACTAAAGATCTATTCGAAGAAGACATGGACCAAGATAACATAGATCCTGAAACAGATGAAGAAACAGATCCTAATATGGACAATGAAGAAGACCAAAAAGATCTAAAAGAAGATAAAGAATAATTTGAGTGATTAATTATGAAAAAAATGAATTCTAAAGTGATTTGTTAATTAAGTATAATCCGATAGTTAATTATAATAGGACAGATAAGTTTTACCTCAATCTAATTGAATGTCTTACCCTGATACACTTTTAATAGGAACACATGCTAGCCATCGCCATGCCCCCACTTTAATTCTTCGAAATAATAAGTGGGGGATAACGGTGATATCAGTTCCTAAAAAGATAGGGAAATAATAAGACTGGCGTATTTGCAGTGACACAAAACACATTCAATACACAAGCCAAGTCATCTAAGCCAAGACCTTCTAGTAGAGACCCTAGTTGCTAAAAAAGCAGGCTTACCGAACTTAATTCTCATTGAATCAAGATTTAATTGATTAAAAATAGCATAGATCTTCAATTTGATAAATTTTAACTATTTTCCACAATATCATCCTTCAGACGATCCCCTTCACCCTCATAAATAGTCGCGATTTATGATGAAATATATCCACATAAGATTCATGTTGTGATAGACTATGAATGATTCAACATAAAGGAACCGTAATGAATCATACAAATATTCCACAATTTCCAGAGTAATTTATGCTATACTGTTTATGTTGTTTTTACTTATTGATTAAGTAGTTGAATTCTGTCAAAAATGAAAAAAGTCTGTAGAAAACAGAACGCTACTTCTAATGACTGTTACGATTCAGTCTTAACTCTTTTCACATACACAAATAACGATAAGAGGAACATTTGGGATAGAACAGTATAAATAAATGTCTCACTTGTTTTCACTCGAATAATAGACAAGAAACCATAGATCATGTGGATGCCACTAGTGATGAACGCTGATTTTGCCACAAATTAACTGATTATAAGTCTCCACCTCAATTATACAAGGGAGACCATTTGCTGATAATCGGTGGATCAACAGTCAGTAAAGGCCCGATTTGTTCATCAAATACTTAGTGGAGGAAAGACGTTCCACTGTGAGTAAAGTTTCACTTTAAATGGATCATGGTTCGGCTATAATTAAAACGATTTGTAACGTAATGTAATGAGAAAACGTCAGATTATGTGGAGCAATAGAGTGGAGAAGTAGAACGAACCGTCTTTAGATAACAATTTTAAAAGTAGGGGAAAAGATGAATATACAAAATTTAATTATCGCATTTGTCATTACTTTAACTTCAACCTTAATATTGGTCTTTCCTATTAAGAAATTCGCCTTCAAATTTGGTTTTGTTGATTTACCGTCAAAAAGAAAAATTCATAAACATGTTACTCCAAGACTCGGGGGGCTTGCCATATTTATCGGCGTTGCGCTTGGGCTTCTATATTTACAACCTAGTCATCCCGAGTTGCCCGCTGTTTTTTATGGTGCGATTATCGTCACAATCGTCGGTATAATTGATGATAAATATCAAATTCGGCCACTTGTTAAATTAGCCGGACAATTACTGGCTACGACGGTTGTTATATCAGGAGGAGTCATTATAGAAAGGATTACCCTCCCTTTATTCGGAACAATCGAATTTAATCAAGTCGTAGCCGTCTTTATTACGGTTATGTGGATTGTTGGGATTACCAATGCAATCAATTTAATTGATGGATTGGATGGATTGGCATCAGGAGTGACGACCATTGGATTAATCAGTATTTTAATTATGGCCTTTATGGATAACAATGTTGTTGTTATTTACTTGGCCACCGTTTTAATTGCTGGAAATATTGGATTCCTTTTTCACAACTTCTACCCTGCTAAAATCTATATGGGGGATACGGGATCAATGTTTCTCGGCTATTCGATAGCTGTAATTTCAACGCTGGGATTATTTAAAAATGTAACAATATTTAGTTTTATCTTACCAATTATTATCTTAGCGATTCCGATTTTCGACACCTTATTTGCGATTGTTCGTCGGATACTTGATGGGGAAAGCATTTTGTTACCGGATAAAAAACATATCCATTATCGTTTGCTTGAGGCGGGTTTTAGCCATCGGGCAACGGTCTTAATCATTTATGGATTCTCGGCATTATTTGGTCTAATCGCAATCCTCTATTCAAAAGCATCTCTAGTTGTTACCTTTATCCTTTCTTTAGCGCTACTTTTGCTACTTCAAGCTTTTGCGGAATTAGCAGGGGTAATTGGCAATGGTAAGATGCCATTAATAAATATGGTGCACCGTACGTGCAAAAAGAAAAATGTAGATTATAAAAGCAATCAGTGAAGAAAAAAATTGATGGGGTTTGTGTGAAGACACAAATCCTTTTGCATGTTAATTCATGGTTTCAGGTAAAGAACGATCTGCGAACTGAGAGATCGTTAGCTTTTAAGGAAAGGTTGTGTTTTAAATGAAAAAGGTAAAGGTCCTTTTTTTCATTTACCAAATGGGAGCCGGTGGTGCGGCTCGAACGTTACTAAATCTGATTAATAATTTAGACAGAGAAAGATTTCAACCCGTTCTTGTAACCTTAAATTATCAAGGTTCCTATGAATCAGAAATAAAGGATGATGTCATCTTTCATAAGCTAGACACGAAACGATTAAGTCGATCCGTCTTCAAACTTGCCCGAGTCATTCGTCAGGAAGAGGTTGATATCGTTTTTAGTACAATTCCACGTGTCAATACAATTGCTGTCTTAGCCAAGATCTTATCCTTCACAAAAGCAAAAAGCATTGTGCGGGAAGCCTCTAATTTAGATGGTGATTTTGTTGAGCGCCTGAGACTACGAGGATTTGGCTTGATATATAATTTATCCGATCAGGTCATTTCTTTATCAGAAGGGGTAAAGGACAACCTTATCAAGCGGTACCGAGTTAAACCTGAACGGATAAAAGTGATTTATAATCCAGTTGACATCAAGGAAATCACCAAAAAAGCAGAAGAACCTTTGTCGATCAGCCACCAGGCGCTTTTCGCGGCTGATCGGAAAAATATTGTCACAGCAGGGAGACTTGTTGACCAAAAAGATCAAGCGACACTAATTAAATCTTTTGCCCAAGTTAATCAGCAGTTAAAGAGCCGATTAATTATTTTAGGAGAAGGCCCTCTAGAAACAGAATTAAAGCAACTAGCAGAGCAGGAGAATGTTTCACAATATGTTCATTTTGTCGGATTTCAAAAAAATCCCTATACATTCTTAAAAGCTGCCGATTTATTTGTTTTAAGCTCGAAGTTTGAAGGCTTTGCGCATGTGGTTGCTGAAGCTCTTGCAACTGGAACACCTGTTGTCTCAACAAATTGTAAGTCTGGCCCAGCTGAAATATTAGTAAACGGTCGCTATGGTCGCCTTGTTGAGGTTGGTGACATAGATGGATTAAAGGAAAATATGATAGACGTTTTGCATTTAGCAAATAGCGAACTTAATGATATAATTAACGAGGGCTATGAGCGCGTTCAATTTTTCAATGTAGACGACATAGTTGAGCAATACCAATCTGTTTTTGAAGATGTGATACAATAGGAAGTTAGGGAGATGTCTAATTTGGGAAAACAGAAAAAAGTCGTTCATTTGACGACTGTTCACCACCCCTTTGATACGCGAATTTATCATAAAGAATGCCTTTCTTTACATAAAGCAGGTTATGATGTCAGTCTGATCGTTCCATTAGACGATAAGGAATCTGGCGCTAGGCTAGTGACGGAAGAAGGTATTCAACTCATAGCAACAAGAAAGCGAAAAAACCGTTTATTACGAATGATTGGATCAACATGGCAAACCTATCGCTTAGCAAAAAAAGAACAAGCCGACTATTATCATTTTCATGATCCAGAACTACTCTGGGTTGGCTGGCTATTAAAGAAGACAAACAATACAGTTATTTATGATGTTCATGAAGATTATCAAACAAGCATTTTGCAAAAAGACTATCTTAAAAAGCCGATTAAAAACATTGTCGCGCACCTTTATAATAAAATAGAAGCCTTTTTGATCAGAAAGCTTGATATTTGTTTGGCGGAAAAGTATTACCAAGAACGCTACCCAAATGGTCAGCCTATCTTAAATTACCCTATCTTAAATGAACAATTATTAACGGCTCGACGTGATGAAGAAGAGCCGGCGAATGCTGTCATTTATACTGGAAATGTAACCGAAGTGCGGGGTGCCTATTTACATGCTATACTGCCCAAATTACCGTCACAGCTAGATATTTATTTCTATGGAAAGTGTCAGCGGGAAATTGCGGATAAAATGGAAGCATTAGCAGGGGCGGCGAAAGATCAGCTTCACTTTACGGGGATTGATCAATTTGTGGAACGTCAAGAGATTGATAAAGCTTATTTAAAGCGAAATTGGTTAGCTGGTATGGCCGTGTTCCCGCCGACAGCCCATTATAAACGGAAGGAATTAACCAAATTCTTTGAGTACATGACAGCCGGGATTCCTATTGTCTGTTCAAACTTTCCCACCTGGCAAGCTTTTATTGACCGCCATCAATGTGGTATAACAGTTGATCCAAATGATCCGAACGATTGGGAACAAGCGCTTGACTACTTAAAAAACCATCCAGAAGAACGAAAAGAGATGATTGAAAAAGGTAGACAAGCTATTAAAAATGAATTAAACTGGCAAGTCGAAGAAAGTAAACTTTTGACCTGGTATCAGAAGCTTCAGTAGCTTTATGAATAAGCACTGAAAGATGAGATGATTGTAATTAAGGCGGGATACGATGAATAAAGAACAAATAAATCCAATGGTATCGATTATCACACCAACCTATAATGCGGAGTCTTTTATAATCGATACGATTGAATCTGTCCGACAACAAAATTATTCCAATTGGGAAATGATTGTGATTGATGATCACTCAAAGGACAATACTGTTAAAACTGTTAAAGAGATGATGTCACAAGAACCTCGGATTCGCCTAATTGAGCGAAGCAAAAATGAGGGACCCGCTCGGACAAGAAATGCTGGTTTAAGAGAGGCAAAAGGCCGCTATATCGCCTTTTTAGACAGTGATGATCAATGGTTGCCAAACAAATTAGCGAGCCAAATTGCTTTTATGCAATCAACCGGGGCAGCCTTAAGCTATACTTCTTACAATCGAATCCAACTACATGCGGATGGTCGGAAAGAAATCAAGCCCGTGATCGTCCCGGAAACCGTGTCCTATAAGCAATTATTGAAGAAAAATGTCATTGGCTGCTTGACGGTTATGATTGACCAAGACCAAACTGGACCGATCCAAATGGCAGATATTCGTTCTCGGCAAGATTACGCCCTATGGCTTGACTTAACACGTCGTGGTTTTACCGCTCTAGGTATACCTAAACCACTAGCAAATTATCGGGTCCGTGTTGACTCATTGTCAAGCAATAAACTGAAAATGGCCAAACAAAATTGGCGGGTTTATCGTGATATAGAGAAGTTAAGTTTACCAGTTGCGATCTGGTACTTCATTCATTATGCAATTTTAAAATCATGGGAGTATGTTCATTATATAAAATGAAGTTTCACTCAGAAGGGTTTTCTTCATCCCTTACTGCATGTGAGATGAATGAATCGGGCATTTACTGACTCTTGATCACCTGCATATCATCTGATGGATTTTCCTGTATGGTGGGAGTGGGGGTATATAGACCCTTAATCTAGGATAAAACTTGATCATTATCCAATATGCCTAATTTAATAAGTGGAGTGAAAAATATGCGTAACTATATAAAAGAAATGCGAAAAAGAAAAGATTTACTAATTTACCTTGTGAAATCTGGCTTAAAGGCAGACAATCGAGATAGTTATTTGGGTTACTTTTGGTGGTTATTAGACCCGCTCTTAAACGTTGGAATCTACTATTTACTGAGAGTTGTTATTCTAGGTGGGGGCGGGCCAAACTTCCCTGTCTACTTAGCCATTGGATTAGTTGTATGGCGTTGGATGAGCACAACGATTAATGGCTCAACACGATCAATTACACGGTATTCATCAATCATTAACCAAGTGTATTTACCGAAATCCATTTTTCCAATCGCCTTGTCACTCACCCAGATGTTTAACTTTATGTTTGGTTTAATTGTCATTGCGATCTTTTTAGCGCTCTTTGGTGTTGTTCCGGGTTGGCAGGTTATTTATTTACCAATTATAATTTTAGTTCAATTATTATTCCTGTTGGCGATTGCTTTGTTTTTTGGTTATGTCGCCGTATTTATTCGAGATATTGATAATTTGACAAAACATATCACACGGATTTTGTTTTTCACCACACCGATTATTTGGGGTGATGATGGAAATATGAGATTTCCACAAATATTAATCGATTTAAACCCATTTGCAGTTATTATCAATAGTTATCGGGATATTTTAATGTATCGAACATCACCAGATTTTATGAGTTTAACAATCGTGGCAATCATGTCAATTGTCGTCATTCTATTGTTATTACGTCACTACAGCAAAAATGAACATAAGATTATTAAAGCTCTATAACTTATCAATAGGAGAATGAGGTTTTAAAATGAGTTCAGATAAAAATGTTATTATCGAAGCAGAAAACCTTGGAGTTAGCTACCAGTCGAAATATAAAGGTGATGATTATAAATCACAAGTGATTGACTTAATGAAAGGTGAAAAACGGAAGGAAAAGAACCGAGTCTTCTGGCCGTTAAGAGGAGTTAGTTTCAAGGGCTATCAAGGAGAAGTTCTTGGTATCGTTGGTTCTAATGGATCAGGAAAAACAACAATTTGTAAAGCCCTAACAGGAATTCTTAAACCAGACGAGGGCAAGTTAACAGTCGATGGCAAAGTATCGGCATTGTTCTCTTATGGAATGGGGACGAATCGTAAATTAACTGGCCGGGAAAATGTTTATTTAAATGGAATGATGATTGGGATTCCAAAAGATACAATCACAAAATTCATTGATGAAATACACGAATTTTCAGGTTTAGGTGACTTTTTTGATCAACCGATGAAAAAGTACTCGAGCGGAATGCGGGCACGACTTGGCTTTAGTGTAGCCGCCCACCTGGAACCTGAAATCTTAATCCTGGATGAAGCCTTAAATACTGGTGATCAAGCCTTCAGTAAAAAAGCAGGCGAGAAAATTAGGGAACTTGTCAAAAAAGCTAAAATGGTAATCATCGTTACCCACAGTCACCGATTTGCACGGCAGCATTGTGACCGTGTCATGTGGTTAGAAAAGGGAGAAGTGCGGGCTATTGGTGACCCTGAAACAGTCATTAGCCAATATGAACAAACCGTACCGAAAGCTAAACGAAGAGTAGTGAAACGCCTGCAATTAAAAAATGTCGATATTGAAAAGAAAGACAATGTTGTGATTGAAGCAAAAGATATGGGGATTAATTTCAAATTACGACACGAGAATCACTGGGCCCTTCGAAAGCTATCCTTTACTATTCATGAAGGTGAAGTCGTTGGTATCATTGGCCGAAATGGAGCAGGGAAAACTACCCTATGTAAGGCGATGACAAAAATTTTAAAACCAGATGAAGGTGAAATCATCGTCAATGGTGAGACAACTGCCCTGTTAAATTACGGAACGGGTTTTAACCGTCATTTATCGGGAATAGACAATATTTATTTAAATGGGATGTTGCTTGGTATTCCTAAAGATGTTGTAGCAGCTAATTTAGAGAAAATTGTTGAGTTTTCCGGTTTAAATAAATCAATCGATAAATCAATTAAACATTATTCCAGTGGGATGCGGGCACGACTAGGTTTTAGTATTGCGGCCGCTCTTGAACCGGATATCTTTATTATTGATGAGGCCTTATCAACAGGTGATATGGCTTTCCAACAAAAAGCAAGTGAAAAAATCCAAGACATGATGGAACAGTCAAAGGCTGTTGTCATTGTTACCCATAGTATGAGATTTGTTGAGAATGTCTGTTCTAGAGCGATCTGGATTGACCAAGGTCAAATCATGATGGATGGTGAAGCCAAAGAGGTTGTTGCCAAGTATCGAGAAAAAGCTAACAAGGATAATGAACGAAGAAGGCGAGTGAACTAGATGTTGACCTTGCTCAAGAAAAAGCTGGCAGATGGTGGACAACTTATCTATGATGCTTTGTTGCCAAAAGCGATGAAAGACTATCTTAGAAGAAGTTTAACTGATGAAAGAAAAAATCAATTGCGGCAGTTATTTTCAGCTAGTCATAAACAAAAAAGATTGCTCAAGGTATATGAAGCAAAATACCGCATGAAAAATCTTGGCTTTCAAGAAGCGGGTTATCGAGAATTACTCGCACTATTTGAACAAACAGAAGACCCTGATCTATCGGATCTAGCCGGTTTTGAATTGGCCCTTTGGCATGCGGATCAATACAATCCAGAAGATGCTGAAAAAAGCTTGAACTATCTCGATCAATTACAGTCAAATAAGCTGACGACTGATCAAAAACGAAAAAGAACGATCATTAAAAGTGAAGATCTTATTCAGTTAAATCAACAGGAAAAGGCAAAAGCTATCTTGGAGCAAGTCATGGCAGAACAAAGCCATCCAGATCTGTATTTGGCCTATGCTAATTTAGTCGATGATCAAGAAACCAAGTTAGTCTGGATCAATCGTGCATTAGCCAGCTATGATCTTGCTCCAATCTCGCTAAATGGACAGGCGGGCAAATCCGATTATGATCGCTTGCAAGTTGAATGGTTAGCATCAGATCCAGAGACAGACCAAGCAAAAGTAACGGTCATCCTCCCTGTTTATAATGCTGGTGAACAAGTGCGTACAGCGATTGACTCAGTCCTACAACAAACATGGACCAACCTTGAAGTACTTGTTGTTGATGATTGTAGCACAGACGGGACAGCGGCAATTATCCAAGCTTATTTAGATAAAGACCCAAGAGTCAACTATTTAAAGACACCAAGAAATAGTGGCTCTTACGTCGCAAGAAACATTGCTTTACAACAAGCAACTGGTGATTTTATAACGATTAATGATGGGGATGATTGGTCACACCCAGAGAAAATCGCTCGTCAAGCAAGCCACTTACTCAAGAATAAGAAAGTGATGGGGAACACTTCGGAACAAACTCGATTAACAGACGATTTACAATTTTACCGACGCGGTAAACCTGGTGAATATATTTTTAGTAATATGTCATCATTTATGTTTCGAAGAAAGGAAGTTCTTGCTAAGTTGGGACATTGGGATGCAGTCCGTTTTGCAGCTGATTCAGAATTTATCTTAAGAATCAAAAAGGTTTTTGGCCCAAGATCAGTAGTTGATTTACCGATTGGTCCATTATCTTTCCAAAGACAATCAGCTAACTCATTGACAGGGAACTCAGTCTTTGGCTTCCCAGGTTATTTTATGGGTGTTCGGAAGGAGTATCGAGAAGCTCAAATCCATTATCATCAGACACATGATGACCTATACTACTCTTTCCCTCAAACTGATCGTCTATTTCAAGTTCCCAACCCGATCTTACCTGAACGAGAAAGTACAAGTGGAGATAGTCGCTTTTTCAAGCTCGTTTATAGTGCTGATTTTCGTGACTCTAATCGAGAAATCGATCAGATATTCACCGAACTCAATGATTTAATCCAAGAGACTGAAAACATAGCCATTGTCCAAATGGATCAGTTTGCTGCTAGACCTGATCAACCGATCGCATCATCGATTCGAAAGTTGATCAACCAAAAGAAACTAACTGTGGTTTGTTACGGGGAGCATATTACTACCGATCGTCTAATCATCCGAACACCGAATGCGCTTAACGAACAGCAAGTTTATCGCCCGGAAATAAAAGCGAAGAGAATCGAAGTGATTTCAGCGCAAGCATTAAATCAAACCCAAACGAGGACATTAGCAAAGTATTTTGATCAATCCTATGAAATAAAACCAAGTTTGAAAAAGGTTGAATCCAAATGATAAACGACCGATCATTAAATAAACGCATTCAAAAACTTGAAAAAGATAAAGAGCTGCTATTAAGCGAATATGCAGAAGAGCAATATCATTTTAAGCAAGTTGAACGAAATCCATTGATTAAACGGATGCGAAAACGGTTAAAGCCATAGAGGAGAAGTGCGAAATGGAAGTAGATCAAGCCATGCTCAATGAACAAGGCGATAAAGTGGAAGCATATGGACGACTCATGCAAGAAACGAAGCGCCTAGAGAAAGATATCGACCATTTAAAAAACAGTCGCTTAGTTAAATTCAGTAAACTGATGCGTCCCTTTACTTATATAAAGGCCTTCTTTCTCATTTTGTTTAGAGGTCGCTCAATTTATCGAGAAAATCTCAACTTACAAAAGGAATTGATAAAGAAGGATTATTTACTCGAACACTCGGCTCAAGCTGAATTAGTCGATCGCGTCATTGAAGGCTTAAGGAAAAATGACCTTAATTCAGAAGCCAAGATTGCTGAATTAATTAATTTAAATGGACTGACCTTTAACTTTATCGCACAACTAAGCGCCGAAGATCAACGCCTAAAAGAACAGACCAAACGAATTCTTGATCAATTATCCCGTAACTATGACCATTTGGAAGAGGCTGAATTAGAGAAATATCTCTATCAAGAAACGGCATTATTGTACAAAAAGGCAAGATTTCCTGAATATATCGTTCGCCAAGCAGAAGAAAAGAATATCTCGCTAGCAAAGTTAGATTCATATAGTGATAGCATGGTGCGAAGATTTCGCCTCAAACAGTTGGGCGTGCAATTACCTGACCTAATTTTAGATGATAAAAGAATCGCTTATCGTTTTGTTGATCAGCTAGGTATTGCACGTCCTGAGGAGAGTAAGGAAACTTTCACGACAGCAACCTTACCCACCTTATCAGATGTAGTGATTAAACCAACGGATAGTGATGGGGGTAGAGGAGTCTACTTAGTTAAGCATAGTAAAGATATTTACGATATTAAACGTAATAGACATTTAACGAGCTGGAGCCAATTAGTGAAGTCCATGCAGGCAGATCTAGCTAAAAAATGGGTGAAAGAAGATCAATGGTATTATGAAAGCTTATTGCAGTTAAATGATCAAGAACCCGCAAGAGACCTTAAATTTTATAGTTTCTATGGCCAAATCCCATTGATCTTAGAAATTAAACGAACAGGTAAAACGGAATATTGCTGGTGGAATGATCAAGGCGAAATAATCGAGACGGGTAAATACAATGGTCAACTCTTTACTGGCATCGGTGTAACAAAGGAAGAAATCGAGCAAGTGAAACAATTAAGTAAAGAACTACCTGTTCCATTTATGCGGATTGATTTTTTACGAACAGAAAAAGGGCTGGTATTTGGTGAATTCACCCCTAAACCAGGCCACTTTGACCATTTTAATGCTGAGATCGATCAAGAGCTAGGAGAATTATATTTACAAGCAGAGGCTGAGCTATTTAATGATTTATTAAATGGCAAGTCATTTGACGCTTATTTAAAGATCGCCGATATAGAGAAAGTAAATCAGTAATGTATCATGCAAGTTCAATTGTTACCAAGACGGAGGTTCGACGGATGACCAGTATGAATCCAGAGTGGCTAGAAGATTATGCGCCAAGTGTTTTTGCTCGTATTGATGGCTACTTACTAGATGCCTATGCGATTGCATTAGAGGGATGGAGAAGAGGCTTAGAGCTGAAGTGGTATAGCAAAGATGCACCTGCCTTTAAGGAGATGAAGACATGGTATGTCGATAAACCAGGAAAACTCTATTCACTATCAGATGGGGAGCACACTCGCTATTTCTTTAGAACACGTAGCGACAAGGTATCCAATCAAGCAGTCGCAATCGCTGCTGATAAAGATCGAACAAAAGAATATTTAGCAAAACACCAACTTCCTTTTCCAAAAGGAGCGCGGTTTGAGCCTGATTGCTCAGACGATGAGATTATCCGTTATGCCAAAGAGCTTAATTTCCCATTAGTCATCAAGCCTACTGATGGTAGCTTTGGTAGAGGAATCACCGTCAACATCACTGATATAAATGACTTTCGCCAAAGTCTAATTCGTACGCGCCACAAAGAAGGTTACCAGGATATCCTTGTTGAAGAACATATCAAGGGGGACGATTATCGCCTCTACGTTGTTGGTGACCAGGTTGTTGGTGCGATCAGGCGAACCCCTGCCTATGTGATCGGTGATGGACAATCGACAATTGAAGAATTAATTCAGAAGAAAAACCAAGTCAGAAAGACCAACCCACGATTAGCTAACTGTTTAATTAAAATCGATGATGAATTAATCGCGTTTATCAAAAAAGACCAAAGAAGCTTGTCGACAGTTCCTGAAAAAGATGACTATATCTTCTTAAATGCAAAAAGTAATATTTCAATCGGTGGCGATGCCGAAGATAAACTTGATTGCTTAACAGATAAAGTCAAAGCAATTGCCGTTAAAGCAGTGAAAGCAGTTCCGGGACTTTACCATTGTGGCGTTGATCTCTTGCTTGATCAAGAAACAGATCAAGCTGTTGTGATCGAGTTAAATCCAACGGCCCAAATTGGCTCCATCCTATTTCCGGGCCAAGGGAAAGCACGTGATGTTCCAGCAGCAATCATTGATTATTACTTTCCAAAGTCAAAAGTAGCCCAGGAGTTCAAGTCGAGCTTCTATCTACCACTTGATGATATTTTGCAACCCTTATTTAATCAGGCAACGCAAGCCGTCACAGTGAAACCGGCCCCCTTAGGGGAACTCTATCAAGAGCACTATTATCTTCGGGGAAAAGTAAATACATTTAAATATCAACGAAGATTAAAAAATGAAGCGGTCCAATTGCAAATGATTAATGGTTATATTAAAAAGAAGGGTTATCGAGAAGCAGAACTTCTGATCGCGACAAACGATCAAGAGGCTCTGACAAGGTTTAACCACTTTATTACAAACCTTAATAAAAAAACAAAGATTAAAAAAGTTGACCAAATGAACCCACATGAACCGATTCAATTAGGGTTTCATACCGAGAAAGAAAGCAACTTAAAACAAGCCTATCAAAAAATGAAAAGAAAACATTTCATACTAGATAAACTCTTAACTCTATCAGATAAGCTATACATCGCGCTTCGATCTAGTTTTATGGTAAAATTATACCGGCGAAGAAAATAATGTTGAAGTATGGCTAAGAAAGAATAGAAGAAGATTCGTAGCCATATTGCTTGAAGTGACAGATCTGTGCTATCTCATCTATATGGATAACTAAGGTGGAGGAAGATTCATGTTAACTAATAATTTTGTCTGGTTACCTTACTTAAATGGCGCTATCCCTGAAGAAGCCATGAAAAAAAGAATGAGCATGTATACGATCGCCTTAGAAGCTTGGCGACGTGGGATCAGCCTAAGTTTTTATCAAAAAATCGAAGATGGGAAAAAGCAGTATGATTATAAATTAACATATGGTGACAAAACCCACTACTTTCAAGGCTCAATGGGGGATTTAATCACACCAGAAGCAGTCACTATATGTGGGGATAAAAGCTTGACTTATCAATACTTAGAACAGGCGGGAGTTCCCATCCCACAAGGAAAAACATTTAATCAATCACATGCTGATCATGAAATAATTGAATATGCTAGACAGTTAACCTATCCACTTGTTTTGAAGCCAACAGATGGTAGTGGAGGCAAAGGTGTATTTGCCAATATTCAAACGGAAACAGAACTCAGCCATGCGATTAAGATGGTCAGAGGGAAATTAGGCTGTCAAGAAGTGATCCTTCAACAACATATTGAAGGAAAAGAAGTCCGGATTTATGTTTTTAAAGATAAGGTATTAAGTGCGATTAATCGAGTTCCTGGCAATGTCATCGGAGACGGTGAACAAACCATTAGAGAACTGCTTAAAGAAAAGAATGAGTTAAGAAAGATTAGTCCCCATCTTTATTACCAACCCATGCGAATCAATGCTGAATTATATAGAAATCTAAAAGAACAGAACTGTACATTGGAAACAATCCCACCCAAAGGCCAACAGATCTATTTAAGAAAAACAAGCAATATATCAACAGGTGGTGATCCAATTGACTATACCGATAAGCTTTCTGATCAATTAAAGGAAATTGCGGTAAAGGCAAGACAGGCAATCCCAGGATTACTTCACAGTGGGATCGACATGATAATTGATGAAGAAAATAACCGAGGCGTGATCATCGAGTTAAATACTCGACCTGGACTTGGCTTTCATCTATTTCCCCTTGAAGGAAGAGCAGTAGATGTACCTAAATATATGATCGATTACTACTTTCCAGAAACAAAGTACCACAAACGAAAGCATACAAATATCTATTTCAACTTAAAATCTGCTTTTGCTTCATTAGAACATGATAGCTTGGCAGAAGTCGAAATAAAAGATAGCCCAGAAAATGAATTAATTGGCAAGTGTATTCAATTAACTTTTAAATACCATAGCCGAAATAAAATTAAAAAGATTCAACAGCTAGCATTAACCAACAATTTAAATGGTTGGCTTGATAAAAAGTCAAGGAGAAACATTGACTTAGTGATTGCAGTTGAAGATGAGGACAAGCTCAATCATTTTATCAAAGCACTTGAAGGAGCATTCGGAAAGAAGATAATTGATCTAAAGGTAGAGGAATATAGTCAACCGATTCAAATGGGATTTGAAATTAAAGGAAGCCCCCGCGATCAAAGACCTGAAATAATCGCATTTGATCTAAGTGAATTAGAGAAAAACATGAATGCTCTTAGACGAACTGCAAGTGGGCATAAACGAAGAATCAAAGCTATGCTTGATAAAGCAGTAAAAGGTTTAAAAACGCCATTTCAGAGAGTCTTAAGCAAATGATTTGAATACAAATGGGGTTTATAGGGGGAGATTGGCTTGTGGAAATTAACATTAAATGCTGGATCTTCTTAACTAAGAAAAGATCATGATCGTGTATTGTTTCTAATACATAGTTTTTAAGTCAAATCTACTTTTAGTCTTATCTTTGTAAGCATGAATTAAAAAATTTATTGAAAAAAAGAGGTGTTTTATGTGGAGAACATGATGAGGAATTTATATGATGTCATCATAGACAATAAGGATGAAGTGTCGATTTCCGATTTTAATGAAGAGAAGTATTACAAAAACGAAGACAACGAGCTAGTTGTATTACTCTCGATTGATAATGGTTATTCACGTTCCTATGTGACGACTGGGAAAGGGGAGACCTTGGAAATCGCCTTAAATAAGGCAATTAATCAATATAGAGAAAAGCTCACTAGCAATTTTAAACCAGTATCAATAAAATTAGATATTGTAACAGATGTCTTCCCAGTTTTAAGAAGTAAGAACAAGAGTCGAATTAATATTAGAACGAATGAGATAAAATACCGTCGTGGAGAAGATGGCTTATTGTTAAGCAAGGATTTCTCTGCAGCCTTCTTACCTGAAGAAGTAGAAGCATACAAAATGATTCAGAGAAGACGGCTTCAACCTAACCATGTTTTTGCTGCATTTGAAAAACACTTTTTACTTGATCAACAAAATCTAGTGAAGAAACTGCTCACGTCTCAATTTATGAACTTATATAAGTTTAGAACAGAGTCATGGTTTGTTGATGAGAAAGACGCCTTCCCACTCTTTAGAGGTCATAGAAGGTATGAGAAATTAACACGGAAAGATTTATGGAGTGCAATTAAACTAACAAGAAATAATTATTTTAAACAAGCTGTTAATTCAAAAGGGAAATTTGCTTATATTTACCACCCAGAAGATAATACTGTACCAGCAAGATACAATATTCTAAGACATGCTGGGACAACATATTCCATGCTCGAAACCTATGAATTAATGCCAAATGACGGCTTAATGAGAGCGATAGAAAGAGCGATTAAATATTTGTTAACTAAAGTAGAAACAACAGAAATCAATGGGAAAAAGGCACAAGTAATTGTTGAAAAAGATGCAGCTAAATTAGGTGGAAATGGCCTTTCTGTTGTTGCATTAGCAAAGTATACACAGATTACTGGTGATAAGCAATATGTTCCACTGATGCAGAGTATGGCAACATGGATGGGAGAACTTCAAGATGAGACAGGTAAATTTGCCATCCATAAGCAAATTTTCTCTACTGGCGAGGATTCTGGTTTTACCTCACATTATTATCCAGGCGAAGCCATCTTGGCATTATGTAGACTTTATCAAATTGATAAAAATGAGAAGTGGCTGGATTTAGCAGAGAATGAAGCTAATTATCTGATTAATGAGAGAGATGTTGAAGCGGATTTAGATACGATTGCTCATGACCACTGGCTCCTATATGGATTAAATGATCTATACCGTGAGCGACCAAAAGAAATGTATCTCAAACACTCATTCTTTATAGCTGAAGCAATCTTGAAGATTCAACGCTTTGACCTGGAGAAGTTCGATCAAGAATGGATTGGATCATTTGACTCACATTCTAAAGCACCTTCAACTCCGACTGCATGTAGAAGTGAAGGACTAGGTGCGGCCTTTAGATTAGCTCATGACTTTAATTATCCTGAAAAGGCTGCACAATATAAAAAGGCGATAGAAGAAGCGATTAAGTTCCAATTGCAAATGCACTTCAAGCCCGAATCTGTTATGTACTACGATAATAAGAGATTTTGTTTAGGTGCTGTTCATGCCAGTCTTACAAATTACGAAATTAGAAATGACTATACACAACATAATATTTCAAGCTTTATCTCCTATTACAACATTATGAAACATTATAAATAAAACCTGTTAATCATTAGGGGATTATCAAGTAGTATAATATTAGCAATCTGTATATTATACTACTTTTTTTATTGAAAGTCTGGAATAAAAAGACGATAGTAAAGCTAGTGAGACACTTAAATTAAAGATAAAGACTAGTAAAAGTCCGGTTTGTTTAGCTAAGATGGACTAGGAGAAGATATGCCACGATATGAAGTTTCATTACCCTAGTATAGGGTTTCTTCTATCTGTTTTACCATTGCTACAAGTATGACGTACCTATGATGATTTAATAAGAAGGGAGAGCGTATCGTTATGTATTCTTTAAAATCTGTTATGAAGAAAATAGGATCTACAGTCGGTTTAAAAAGGAATAGTAGCCTAGTTTTACTTGGCGGCAAAACAGGAACTGGTGAACATGCAGATGCTATTTATAAGAAAATCGTTGAATTATCTGGTGGGGAAAATGGTAAGATCGCGATCATTACCTCTGCTAGTAAACCATATGACTGGGATTGTAAAGAAAGGGGCGATTCTGAAGTAGGGGGATGTAATGACCCGAAGGCAAAGAACAGTAAAATGGTCGCTAAAACTTATATTGAGCGCTTCAAGCAGTATGGAATTGATGCAGAGTGGATTCCTATCGATTTAGCCAATAAAAGAGTTGCCAATGACAGCAAGTGGGCCCAACGGATTGCTGAAGGTGAATTTACTTGTTTCTTTTTTTGTGGGGGAAAACAAGATCAATATACCGAATTATTTTATCGAAGCAATGCAGATGGTGAGCAGGTGGATAGTTTAATATTGAAGGAGATTCGGGACCAATTTAGATTAGGCGGTATAGTAATTGCCGGCACCTCAGCTGGTGCAGTTGTTCAATCCTCAGAAATTATGATTGTAAGAGGGAAGAGTAACTTTGCTGTACTTGAAGGACCGCAATTAAAAAAAGAAAAATATGATCGCTCCACTTTGCAATATTTAATTAATGGTGGCTTCAATCTATTTGACTTTGGAATTATCGATTCACACTTTTCCCAGCGTGGACGTGAAGGACGTGCTATTCGCCTAGCTTCCTCAACCGGATGTGATATGGTATATGGTATTGACGAGGCAACTGCACTTGTTGTGACAAAGGCTAACAAACCACATGCAAAAATGGAAGTGATCGGTCAAAATGGTGTACAAATTTTCAACCTATTTAGGGCTACAACAAGCATGAATGAATTAAAGTTATGGTTAATCAATGATGTTCACGCGACTTATCTAACTAATGGAGATCAATATCTACCTAAGAAGGAGAAAGTTATATTCTGTTCAGATAAAAGCAATATTCGTAACAATGAAGTTTACAGAGGTGAATTAACCCCTTCTGAAAATATATTTAGCACACGTAAAAATGGGCGTAGCGAATTTATTAATACTGCATTTAATCTCGTTAATACATATGATCAGGACACTGCTTATGGATATGTACCAACGAAAGAATTTAAATACAAGGTTACTTTCAATAAATCAGAAGAAACCCAGGCCTATTATATTGATGAAAAAGGAAAACGAACGATTTCATATACGGGCTTATATGTTGATTTTGAACCCGTTATGCAAGATTCATAATAAACAGAACCTCAAGGAGATCCTTGAGGTTCTGTATTTATAAGACATAAAAGCAGTCTTTTTAAAACGATAGAGTAGAAATCATCGTTTATTTGAACCAATTAGCTAATTTTCGTAAAGGGCGCGTATATCGATAGCTTTTACTATTGATTATCTTCTTATATTTTTCATTGAGTATTTTTACTTCTTTACTATGCTTCTTTTTGGCTCGTTTGAGCTCATTTTCCTTAGCCTCTAACTTTTCCTTAAGCACTCGCCTTTGTTTTTTCAACTTTTTATTCTTTTCTTCCAGTTCTTTTATGGTCTGTTTACGGCGAGATAACTCTCGATCTTTCTTTTTCATTTCTCTTTCTTGTCTTTTTGCTTCTCTTTCCGCAATCTGTCTTCTATGACGTAACATAAGTACAGGTTCTTTTCTTTGCAATTCTGCGCTGACATATTCAAGCACTTCTTCAGTTAAATCACCGAAGATTGGCTTTTGGGTAACCAATTGATAAAACGATGTTGATCCTCCAAAGTTTACCTCTAGGAAAATTGGTTTCCCATCCTCACCAATCACAATATCCCATGAAGCAAAGTTCAAATGAAGAATCTTCTTGTGACAATCAATCACAAATTGTTTGAATTCATCAAAGTTCGGGATGGGTTCAAGATCAGCAAAGCAGAATCCAGTAGTAGGATGATGGGTGAATGTTTGTCCATTCTGACTTAATCCAATTTTAGAAAACTCACCTGAATCAGAGACAGCAATACGTGGACTTGTATCTACATCACCATTATCCCTTATATCCTCACCGCTACCAAAACGTGCAAAGGTTAGTAAAAGCTTTATTTCATTTTTCCATCTGAAGGTAACCATTCTAAGAGTATTTACTGAGGCTGGGTGCGGTGCAGCCATGTTTGGATGTTGCTGGATAACCTTTTGAATCATAAAATTTTCTTCATAAACTTCTTCTAAATATTTAAAACTTACGGTTTCACCCTTAAAGTAGATATGTTGACCTTCTATACGGATCTTTTCAATCCCAGTTCCGTTATTTGTTTGGCTAGGCTTAATAATTAGCTCACGATCATGACTTAATAAAATATCATTAGCCTTGGCAAAACTAATGCTTTCATGGTTTGTATCGAAGTAATTTCCGTTAATATTTCTCAAGACTGTTTCAACAGAACGGGCTGGATTGATTACAATATCGTAAAGATTTTTATCCCCATAAAAAGGTGATTTATCATAATCATTAAATACAGGCAGGATTTCTTTTCGCATAATATCCTGTGGGATTAATCGTGTGTCTTTTCTGCCAGTTAAATTCATAAAGGCTATATGTATATATGGGTTTATCTTCTTATTATAATTTTTTAACCAGTAATCTTGAACTTCTGTAACAAAGTTCTCATCAACATCATTAAATAAGCCGTTATTATACCACTTAATAAAATTATTAGTCTTCGTGTTTATTCCTAAATCACTATATACAGATAAATCTTTAATTGTTTCTGTATCCATTTTTTTATGCTCCTTATATTATCTAAATAAATTAGCTAAGTTTGTTTAAATGAATTCTACTTGATGAATAGAATTGATGGGGGGAGGTTCATAGCCAATCAAACATTTCATCATTATAAAACAGTTACTTATAATTTTACTCTTTTTTAAAGCGAAAAACTAGTCTAGCCCTACAAAGAGAACTAGACTAGCAAATATTAACGCCAACTGATCATTTTAAATATTCCGGTATGTCAAAGAAATATGTGTTCACTCCAATATCATTATAGAGATTATAGATTGAATTCACTTGCTTTGAAGCCCAACCAATATCTGTTGCATATTGATGTGAAGCAGATCCCTTTTTAGCCATTGCATCAGGGTTCCAACGCATTTTGTATAGTGTATTTTGGCCGGATTTTACATAATTATTTCCGATAAATTGTGCACCACCGATGATAGCGGCTTCTGGAGTAAACCAGCCTTCGTCATATGCTCTCTGTGCACCACATTCTACAGGGCAGCTATCGACTGCACCAATTCCAAACATGTTATACACCGTCTTACCATTAATCTTAACACCTCTGGCTAATTGAGAGTTTCCATGTCCCGTTTCAAGAAGGGCGTGTGACAGTAAGTAAACATCATTTACACCATGAATTCTCCCTGCATCAATAAAGGCTTGTCCCATACCATTTAGTATTCCTTTTCCTCTTAAATAGCCATTCAGTAGTGATGCATTCGCACCGCTAAGTCTGGATAAATCGAGGAATTGGAACATTTGCTTTTCATTATTTTGGAAGTTGCTTGGATTCAAATAATATTTCACATCAGAACGAGCAGCATCTCTCCATCCTGAACTTGAATGTTCAATCTGATACCAACCATTCACTTCACTAATAATATTAACTTTATCCCCTTGTTTAAGGTTACCAATTACATTACTTGATGTCCTTGGTCCACTTCTAACATTTAAGCTTCCTGTTGAAGATACAGTTACTTTACCACTTTTACTGACATAATCTGTTGACACATAAGCATATTTCAAGTCTGTCTGTGGGGTAGCTTTCATTTGAATGTTTAGTGCTTCATTCAAAGTAAGGTTATAGTTTGTATACCTGATTGATTTAGCCAGGTCTTTAATTAATGCTAGAGTCACTTCATCAACAATACCGCTGACTGGAAGACCATAAGCTTCTTGAAATTCCTTTACAACACTTTCAGTAGTCGAGCCAAAACTATTATTAAACTTGAAGTCTCCAAATCCGATTTTGACTAAATCCTTCTTTAACTGAATAACATCTTTATTCTTTTGCCCTTTTCTTAAATGGCTTTTTAAGATCGATTGGATTTTATCAAGGGTAGGCTGATCTGCAATTTGGTTTACTTTTAAGCCATAGTGTTCTTGGAACTCACCTACAACTTTAGCAGTCGTTGAGAAGTAGTTTTTGTTAAAACTAAAGTTACCAAAGCCTAACTTATCTAAATCCTTTTTAAGTTGAATAACATCTTTATGGACTTGTCCCTCTCTTAGCGGACTATTTAGTATTTTTTCTATTTCAGATAAAGTACGTTCATCTGCGATTCCATTGATTCTTAATCCATAATATGTTTGGAATTCCTCAACTGCTGCCTGAGTTGCAGAACCATAATTCTTATTTCCACTGAAGGAACCAAAACCTAGTCTTTCTAAGTTTTCTTTTAGTGTGACAACATCATCATTGGATTGCCCTTTTCGAAGTGGACTGTTTAAAACTTGGTCTATCTTTGTACTGGTTCGATCATCTACTATTCCATTGACTCTTAGTCCATAGTACTTTTGTAAATCCTCTACAGCTTTTTCCGTAGCTGAACCAAAATTTCTATTACCAGAAAAATTACCAAAGCCCAGTTTTTCTAACTTTTCTTTTAACAAGACAACATCATCATGAAGATTCCCTTTTTGGAGATGAGTTGATACGAGTTCATCTAGCTTACTAATAGTGGCCTGATCAGCAACACCTGAGACTTTACTTAGTCCATAATACTCCTGAAACTCTTTTACAGTACGTTCTGTCGCAGGTCCGTATTGTGGTGTTGGATTGCTTGAAACAACAAAGCCTAATTTAGCTAACTTTTCTTTTAGGATAATGACATCTTTACGATAATCGCCACGTTGCATTGGTGTTTCTAATAAACTAGTTAACTTATCTTGAGTGTAATGATCTACAACCCCATGAGCTTTAAGGTCATAAAACTTCTGGAATTCCCTTACTGTCGCTTCAGTTGAAGAGCCATAATTTTTATTAAAATTAAAGTCTCCAAAGCCTAATGTAACGAGATCCTTTTTTAATTGGGTAACAGATTCATCACGTCCACCAAGTTTAAGAGGTGTATCTAAAATTGAATCTAGTAATGCTAATGTAGGGTTGTCCGCAATCCCATTGACTTTTAAGCCATAATACTTCTGAAACTCTTTAACAACTTTCTTTGTTTTTGATCCGTAGTTTTCATTAAATACAAAATCGCCAAATTCTAAGGCTACTAGATTTTCTTTTAATTGAATGACCTTTTTATGTCGCCCACCACTTTTAAAGGGTGTATCAAGTACGGAATCTACTTGTTTTAAGACTTTATCAAGATCGCTGACTTTATCGAATCCATAATATGATTGGAATTCTTTAATTGTTGTTTCTAGTTTATCAGTTGTTGTAAAACCTAGTGTTTTTAGCTTTTTATTTAGTTCTTCAACCCTATCATCAGATTTACTATTTATAGATAATGTATCTGTGGACTTGTTATTATCTTCGTTAATCTGATCCTCATCATTATTTGAACTTTCCTCAGCTAAATCATTCGTAGAAGTGTCAACCTCGGTAGTAGTTTCTTCTTCGTTGATTGTTGTTTCTTCATTAGAGTCATCTAAATATTCTTCTTCTGAATTAGATTTATCCACTTCCTCAGTTACATCCTCTGACGATTCCTCATTTTCATTTGCTTTTATTGTTTGTGTACTAAAGTGAAATATGAAGAGCAACGATATAACTAGTATGATAGATTTTCTCACTTTAGTTTCACCTCCTTATGTACAATTTTTAATGCTACATTATTACTACTACATTATGCGATAAATAGTCCTATAATTCAAGGATATTCGCAATTTATAAATCTATTTTTTTCAAATTTTATAATAAAAAAGATGTCTTTTTTATGTAAAGACATCTTAATTTATCTGTAATAAAAGTAATATAATACTAAAGACCTTATTTCTTTTTCAGACCATATGATTGAGCAATGGCTTCAGCAGTTATTTGACCAAGCCAATTACGATAACTCTTATCTTTTAGTAGAGTATTTTCTGTAGCATTGTCAATAAACAAGTATTCTACCAATAATGCAGGCATATTTGTATTACGTAATACACTAAAGTTTGCTTGTTTCATCCCTCTATCATTTGTACCAATTCTATTAATTAGGTAAGTGTGAATATCTTTTTGCTTCTGTTTTGTTGTAGACGATACACCACCATTAAAGATATAAGATTCGAAACCATTAGCAGAACCATTATAAGCATTAGTATGGAAACTAACAAAATAATCTGCTCCCCAATTATTTGCCATTTTTGCTCTATCTACTAGCTCTATAAACTTATCGGTTTTTCTGGATAATTTAACATCTACACCTATATACTGTGTAGTTAATATGTCTGCTGTTTTTAAAGCAATATCGAGAACAACATTCTTTTCTAGTAAACCATAAGCTGAAGCACCGGGGTCTTTTCCACCATGACCAGGATCTAAGAATATTTTAACAACTTTTTTATTAACTTCTTCTTGCAGTTTTCTTAAAGTAACTTCATCTGCAATCCCGTTAACAACTAGACCATAAGACTTCTGGAATTGCTTGACAACACTTTCTGTTGTTGAGCCAAAGTTATTATTAAAGTTAAAATTACCAAAGCCTAATGAATTTAAGTCTTTTTTAAGTTTGATAACACTGTCATTCTTTTGGCCTTTTCTTAATGGACTATTTAGTACTTCCTGAATTTTATCTAAGGTGCGTTGGTCTGCAATTTGATTTACCTTTAATCCATAGTACTCTTGAAATTCACCTACAACTCGAGCAGTTGTAGAGAAATAATTTTTATTATAGGAAAAGTTACCAAATCCTAATTTATTTAAATCCTTTTTAAGTTGGATAACATCATCATGGACTTGTCCCTCTCTGAATGGACTATTTAAGACATTCAGCATTTCATTTAAGGTAGGTGGATCTGCAATACCATTCACCTTTAATCCATAATATGATTGGAACTCTTTCACACTTGCTTCTGTAGAAGATCCATAGTTTTGATTAAAATTAAACGAGCCAAAACCCAATGCGACAAGATCCTTCTTTAAGTCGATAACTGAACTATCTCGCCCGCCACGTTGTAATGGTGTTGATAAAAGTTCGTCTAATTTCTTTAAAGTATCTTGATCTGCTTTTCCTGTTACATTAGCCAGTCCATAATATTTCTGGAACTCTTTCACATTACGCTCTGTTGATGAGCCATATTGCGGTGTTGGGTTACTTGATACAACAAACCCAAGTTTGGCAAGTTTCTCTTTAAGGATAATCGCATCTTTACGATAATCACCACGTTGCATAGGCGTACTAATTAATTTATTAAGCATTTCTTGTGTTGGGAGATCAACAATACCATTTACTCTTAGATCATAAAAGGCTTGAAACTCTCTAACAGTAGCTGCTGTGGTAGAACCATAATTTCTATTAAATGTGAAATTACCGAATCCTAATGTTACTAGATTTTTCTTTAATTCAATCACATCATCGTGAACTTGTCCTTCTTGTAAATAGCTACTAAGAATCTTATTTATTTCTTGCAAAGTACGAGAGTCCGCAATTCCGTTAACTCTCAGACCATAGTATGCCTGAAATTCCTCTACCTTCTCAACGGTTTTACCTAAGTAGTTCTGATTAAAATTAAAATCACCGAATCCTAAAACAACTAAATCTTTTTTTAACTGGATGACATCTTTATGACGTCCACCATATTGTAATGAAGTATTTAGCAGTTCATCTAGTTTCTCTATTGTCTTTGAATCTGCAATTCCTGTAATATCATTTAATCCATAATATTCTTGGAATTCCTTCACATTACGCTCTGTTGCAGATCCATATTGTGGTGTTGGATTACTAGAAACCACAAAACCTAGTTTAGCTAGTTTCTCTTTAAGGATAATAACATCTTTACGATAATCTCCACGTTGCATCGGAGTATTAATTAGTTCATCGATTTTGTCTTGGGTTCGACTATCAACGATACCATTAACTCTTAGCTCATAAAAAGCTTGGAATTCCTTAACGATTTTAGTAGTTCCAGAAAAATAGTTTTGATTAAAGCTAAAGTCGCCAAAGCCAAGGGTGACTAAATCTTTTTTTAGCTGGATAACATCCTTGTTTACTTGTCCTTCTCTTAAGGGGCTGTTAAGTACTTCCTGGATCTTATCTAAAGTAGGTGGATCAGCTATTCCGTTTACAACCAATCCGTAGTAGTCTTGGAGTTCTTCTACAACCTTTGCAGTTGAAGAACCATAATTCTTGTTGAATTTAAAATTACCAAATCCTAAAGTGACTAAGTTTTTCTTTAACTCTACGACATTATCATGTTTTCCCCCTTGCTTAAAAGGAGTATTCAATATGAAATCCAATTGGTCTAAAACGGTATCAAGATCTCTTGCTGCATCCAATTGATAATATTCTTGGAATCTACCAACTTGTTCTTCTGTATTTTTGCCATAATTACTTTCAGGCTCATCATTTGTAGGAAAACCCAATAGATTTAGTTTATTTCTTAGCTCTATCACTTTATCATCTGAACTTTTGGCTAAGGAATTTATTGAATCAAGATCATCCGTACTTCCTTGATCACCATCAATATCCAAATCATTTTGCTCTAGATCTTCCGTGGGTGATTCAATGTCCCCATCTTTTTCTAGTTCAGTTTCTTCTTCCTCACTTTTTGTTTCTTCCTCTAACCGCTCGGAATCATCTGTCTCGATAATTGTTTGTTCCATGTCATTATCGGGAGTTTCTTCAGATCCAATAGCTTCTATTATTTGTGGACTAAAGTGGAAGAGGAAAAACAAAACGGTGATTAATATTGTAAATTTCTTCACTTTAGTTTCACCTCCTTGATATAAAATTTGTCGATAATATTATTATCGGTTTGTAGGCCTTTTTATTAAGGTATAAACACCTAATACACCTAAATACTTAGACCTATCAAACAAACAAATTGACTATCCAGTTGGATCCGGATAGTCAAATGTTATAAAGTTTTATGAAATTTTAATTCAAGCGAAGGAGGGGACAAGACAAGGTCTCGTTTCCGAGTATTTCTAAGTTAGAAACTCTCATTTTAATTCGACTTCGGCATTGAATAAATTTCTCCGATTATTACCGTTTTATGCTACCTTTGTAAACAACCGGAGTTTTTAGTATAATATGTTTACCTTTTATAGTCAAATTATTTTTTTATTATATTAATCTCATAAATGGAGAGGATATATAATAATCAAACAAATTAGCACCACAGAGCAAAAGAGAATTACTTTATGGATGTAATAATTAAGACCTGTTTAGATATCTTTTCTTTAAATAGTATTTTCAATAATAATTATTGTTTACAGTCTATTGATTTTAAATATTTATAATTTCTATAATGTTTACTAACTTCTTTAAATATCAAATACACTAAAAAAGTCATTAAACTTTTTCCCTTGTAATAAATCTCTGTTTAATCTAACCTCAGCTTCTCTATACGCTCTTCCTAGTTTTTCATCCCATTCATCGTTAAATAAATGGAACTTTCCTATTCTAGGGGTTATTTCACCTAAAACCAAACCGTCTGATCCAATTAATGTATCAATTCGTATAAATGGAGTTGGTATTTTTAAGCTTAAGGATTTTATTTTCTCTAAATCCTCTGTATTAAACCCATTCCCCATATAAAATTTATCATCATATCTACCAACTTTTATTAGATTCATGTTTTTGTCCCAAAAACAGTACTTGTATTTATGCTCAGGAGATTGTTCTTGAACAAAGAGTATTTCACCATAAAAAACATGAAACTTTAAATTGGTTGTTGCAATTTCAGAATTCTTATTTTCTAATATTAGCTCTTCAATCATCCATTCATCTTTTTTTAGTAGATTGCTTTTTCCTAATTTCGACTTAGCATCTTCTATCATTTCTTCCCAACTATTTAAATAAATAGCTTCTCGAACTGATAATATTTTATTTTGATTAAATAACAAATATACTCCCATAGATCCAGTTGATTGTAATGGTTTTATCACAATAGGTTCATCACTTTTGGGTATTTCCTCAAGTTTATAAATATTAGGATCTGTTTTTGGTCTTCTAAAGTTAACCCGATCAGCAAATGCATATGCTTGATTCTTTTTATCTAATTGCCATGAGTATTCTGGGAATCCAGATTTTCTTAAAGTAGATTTTTCTACAACTATTTCGCGAAAGGAAAAAGACTTTTTCACTTTTACTTTATTTCTTTCAAACTTTCTTAATAAATTATGGGATACATATTCCTTATCAATTGTAGAAGCTAATTTCTCTAACCCATCATATTGATGTTTTTTGATATAGGTACTGGTATTTAAGCCTTCGTAGATTACTTTTAGTTGTTGATTTAAAGTTCTATTAAAGTTATCAAGAGTATTAATATAACTATCAAAAGTTTCTACGTTATTAATTTCTTTTATCTTTGATATATTACTAATATCGAATATTTCTAAAAAACTCTCTTTTAATGTTTCGGTATCTGTTGTTGAACTGATATACAATAGATCATCATTGTCTTTATTAATTTTACTCAAGGGCAAGTAGCTTTTAAAACTTTCAACATCATTTTTATCTAAATGTTTAACATTGAAATTAGTAGCCTTATTATCAGTTATTATAGGGTAGAATTTATTATCTACACTCCAAGTTCCATCGTTATTTTCTCTAATCTCCATATTGACTATCAAACTATAAGGTGGTGCTTGCATCTTACTATATCTACCTGGTGAGTTAAAAACAAAATTTCCAATTGAATAGGCAATTGTACCGCCATGATATTGTTCAATATCGTTTAACATGTGTGTTCCGTGAGCAAAAATATAGTTTGCACCTGCATCTATAAAGGCTCTGCATCTTTTTTGGATTCTAGAATGTTCTGATGCCCATTTATAATCTAGTCCTTGCCAATGAGGGCATACAATAATAATTGACTCTGGATCCTTTTTTCTAAGTCTAGAGATTTTTCTAGATAAGCCCTTTTGCGGTAAATTATTCACTCCAGGCTTTTTATCTTCTGCAAAAAAACCATACTCACGATACCGTTTCCCAGCCCGCATGCCAGTAAAGACGTAGACATTTTTATTGCCCTTTTTACCCTTAAGTGAAATCTTAAGTGGGGCGGAGGCTTCTTTGATACTTTTACCAGCCCCAAAAGTATTAATCTTTTCCTTCTTCAATTGTTTAATTGTTTTTAGCAATACCTTTTCACCAAAGTCCATTGTGTGATTATTAGCTAAACTTACTGCTGTCACACCTAAGTCTTTTAGAACTTTTAGCGTTCTATCCGGTTGGTCGTAATTAGGGTATTCTTTCCCTTCTAGAACCTGCTTTGGCTTATTTTCTAAAACTGTTTCCAAGTTTAAGATGAAATGATCACTTTTTTCTACTAAAGGTTTAACTCCTTCAAAAAAGGATAAAGGATTACTTTCTAACCGATCAACTAAATCTTCTTTACCAGGTTTTCTTAAATACCACTCACCTAAACTTGTATCACCAGCAAAAGATATTGTGTAAGTTTTCTCGTTACTCAATTGTAATGTCTCCTTTTATTGAAAAAATTACTTTGGATTGAATTAAGAAGATATATTGATTTAGACTTCGAATATATCAAAAAACTCTTCGAACTTTTTACCTTTCAATAAATCTTTCTTAATTCTAGCTTCTGCATCTACATATGCTTCGCCAAGTTTTTTATCCCACTCATCATTAAATGTATGGAATTGGCCCACTCTAGGTGTTATTTCACCTAATACTAAACCATCTGTACCTATTAATGTGTCAATCCGTGCAAATGGGGAAGGGATTTTCAAACTTAATGACTGAATGCTTTCCAAGTCCTTTTTATTAAAGCCATTTCCCATATAAAACTTATCTTCGTACTTGCCTAATTGCACTAAGTTCATGTTTTCATCCCAAAAACAGTATTTATGCCAATGTTCAGGGGACTCTTCTTGAACAAATAATACTTTTCCATAGAAGACGTGGAATTTTAAATTAGTTGTTGCAATTTCTGAATCTTTGTTTTCTAATATTAGTTCCTCTATAAACCATTTATCGGCTCTGATTATGTTTTTCTTTAACTTTTCTGTTGCATCATTCAATAGCTCATCCCAACTGTTTAAGTATTTAGCTTCACGTACGGATAGAATTTTATTGTCATTAAATACTAAATACACCCCCAAGGATCCAGTTGATCGAACGGGTTTTATGACAATTGGGGGAGTTAAATTTGGTAATTCCTCAAGCTTATAAACCTTAGAATCTGTCTTTGGTCTCCGGAAACCGACACGATCAGCAAATTTATAAGCATCTATTTTGTTATCCAAACACCATGAGTATTCTTGGTATCCCATTTTTCTTAATTTAGATTTTTCAACCACTATTTCACGAAATGAAAATATATTATCAATATCAGTCTTTGTCCGTTCGTATTTCTTTAAAAATCTATGAGATACATAGTTTTTGTCAATTACCGAATTCATTTTTACTAAGGCTTGTTTTTTATGGTTGTTTAGATATTCACTTCGATCTAATCCCTCATAAATTAGCTTGTATTTTTCATCTAATAATCTTCTAAGTTCTAAAAGGGTATCTACAGTTTGATTAAAGCTTTTTTGATCTTTAATCTGTTTAATCTCAGTAGTACTGTTGATATCTAATAACTCAAGCATCGGTTTAGAAAGCTGAGAATTCCCTTTATTTGAGAAATCAGTTACTTTCAAATAAGCTATACCTTCCTTGGTTTTTCTTATCTTGCTCATAGGGAATTGTTTTTTAAAATCAATAATTTCCTTTTCTTGTAAATAATGAACATTGAAGTTAGTCTTTTTATTATCAGTAATTATTGGATACAGTTTATTATTGACAACCCATTCTCCGTCGGCTTTCTCTTTGAGCTCCATATTAATGACAAAACTGTAGGGAGGAGCTTGCATAGTTTTATATCGTCCAGATGAGTTAAACACAAAGTTTCCAATTGAATAGGCAATCGTTCCTCCGTGATATTGTTCAATATCATTTAACATATGAGTACCATGAGCAAAAACATAATTAGCTCCTGCATCTACGAAAGCTCTACATCTCTTTTGGATTCTTGAATGTTCTGATGCCCATTTGTAATCTAGCCCTTGCCAATGAGGGCATACAATAATGATAGACTCAGGGTCTTTTTCTCTTAAAGCGGAAATCTCTTTGGATAAGCCCTTTTGCGGTAAACTATTTACGCCAGGCTTTTTATCTTCTGCAAAAAAGCCATATTCACGATAACGTTTCCCAGCACGCATCCCATTAAAAACGTAGACATTTTTCTTCCCCTTTTTACCCTTAAGTGAAATCTTAAGTGGGGCGGAGGCCTCTTTTATATTTTTACCAGCTCCAAAAGTATTAATCTTTGCCTTTTTTAAACGTTTTAATGTTTTCAATAATACTTTTTCACCAAAGTCCATCGTATGATTATTTGCTAGACTAACAGCTGACACACCTAAGTCTTCTAAAACTTTTAAGATTCTATCTGGATGATCGTAATTAGGGTATTCCTTTCCTTCTAGTATTTGTTCGGGACTGTCTTCTAAAACTGTTTCTAAGTTTAAAATAAAATAATCACTTTTTTCAACTAAAGGTTTGACACCTTCAAAAAAGGATAAAGGATTACTTTCTAACCGATCAACTAAATCCTCTTTCCCAGGTTTTCTTAAATACCACTCACCTAAACTTGTATCACCTGCAAAAGATATTGTATAAGCTTTTTCGTTACCCATTTGTGAGAACTCCTTTATTATTAGAATGCAATACAATAAATTTGAAGAGAATTGTTATTTTATTATTTTTCTTATTATTTTTTTATGATACTAGTTTTTTCCTCTTTATGAGTTGGAACGGGTATCATTTCACTACTTTTTTGATCATTTAATATGTGCTCAATCATTATATCTGCCTCTTTCATCGGATCAAGCATCTCTTTAAATTTCTTTTTCTGGGACTCATATTTGATAGTAGATTCGACAATTAGTTTAGCTATATTTTGTGATTTCCCATGGTTTGGATAATGGAACTCCAGAATAGATGGATTTACTTTAAGGCCTACGACTGCATAACCGACTTCTTCGGGGTCCTTTGAATGATCACTTGAAATAATATCTACGCCAACTATATCCATACCGATAAATATTCTAGCTGCCTTTTCTGCAATATATTTATATTGGGGATGGGCATAAGGTGTAATATTAAAAGTATCAAATCCACCAGTTGAAGATGGTGTGTATTGTATGACCCCAACACACTCACCGTGGATGATAAGATATCGAGACTTTATTTCGTTATTATATAACCGAGTGATCAAAATCCCTCTTTTTTTCCGACCGCTTCTCATTTGGTGCTGATCATATAACTTTGATAATTCCTCCCAAGCCTTTTCAAATTCAGACTGTGAATAAACCGAGATTTTTTTATTTTGATATTCTAATTGCACCTGCATGTTAAATTTTTCAGCAAAATCAGTAGCTTTCTTCTTGGCATTACTCTTAAATAAGCCCCCATCAATAACAGTCAAGCCATCTTGTTTTAAAAATTTTCTGACCCAAAATTGATTCTTTAATAGCTGTTTAGCAAAGAATGAAAAATTGGAGCTAAGTGAACCATCAAATGCAATGGATTTTCCATCGATAGAGGTAACAAAATACTTTCCGATAAAAGATCCGTGGTATCCGGCTTTTTCAAATTCACTTGCAATCAATTCAGTTTCAGATGGCATGATGTCATTATACTGATTAGGTTTTTCAGCATACTGTAAAGTGGATAAATCCCCGTTCGTTGGTATATTTTCAGCAGAATGATTGATATTTCTTGCTTCATTGATTTGTTGATCGATTTTAATCGTATTTAATATGTGAGTTGCGATTGCTTTAATTACATCTCTGGGATAACCATATAAAGGATATATGTGTCCACCTGTACCGGGACGATTATTCATTTCAATAATCCTGTAATTATCTTTCTGCGGTTCAATTGTATGGTCTAGAGCTAATAAATCAACTCCTGTTATCGTTAAACCGGGAATAGCATTTGCAGCATCTTCTGCTAATTTTTTAAACAAAGGGTGAACACGATCCGTAATATCGATAGTTTCCGATCCAATTCTTGGATTAGCCTTGTGGTCAAGTATAATCTTCGTTCCAGATTTAGGGATACTTGATAGTGTGAATCCTTGATCTTTTATATTTTTATGATAGGTTTCATTTATTTTTAAAAGTCCCTTACTTAAACTTGGATTTTGTTTTCTGAGTTCATTTTTCTGATTAATTAGTTCTTCTATAGTATCTTTACCATTTCCGATGACAAAAGGTTTAGTAAATTCAACAACTGCTATACATTTGTTATCGATGACTAAATACCTTGCTAAAGTTCCATTTTGAAAGTTTTCTTCAACGAGTACTTTATTGTAGCTTGTAGCACTTAAGGCTTCATCCCAAGCTAGATCAAACTCTGAATCAGTTTCAACTCCTATAGTCACCCCTTTTGCTTGGTTTCCCCGCAGGGGCTTTACTACAGAACTGGATAGTTCCTTCGCTAGATTTCTAGCTCGTTCCTTCTCTGTATCTAGAAATACTTGACTTTGCGCAACAGAAATTCCTGCTTTTCTTAAAAAATCTTTCTGTAACAACTTATCATGTGCTATTTGTTTTCCAATATAGCCTAGATCGCTTGAATCTGCCCTAATAAAAAAAGCCCTACTACCAGATATATTAATCATTCTATACAAATCAACTTTATTAACTGGGATATTTATATTTTCAAAATAACCTGTAAATAGATCTATGAGCTTTGTATTATCCATCTCGTAATGATTCATTTTACTCCTATCCAAAAAAATCCCTCCTTTAATTAACGATGCTATTTTTTTAGTTCAAAGAAATAGATTATAATAGGGGAGAGGGGTATTTCCCACATCCTATTGAATCCTCTTTGACTTAATCAATCGTCTATACCATTTACGATTTAATTCTTCCTTTAATTTTTCAATTTCTTGTTTTTGTTTATTTAACATAGTCTTTTGCTTTTTCTGGTTTACTTTCAAAGTATTCTTTTGTCTTTCAATCTTGATGAAGGCTTTTTTGTATATTGAGACTTGGCTTCTTTCCTCATCTAATTGTTGAATCATTTGTGCTTTTTCAGCTTGATGTGTTTTGTTTAGTTTTTTAATTTTTTCATTTGAATCTTTAATCATTTTTTCTGCTAAAACAATATTGTCACTATGTGTGGCGGTTGTGAAACCTATGCTAACTGGGTATTGCCAAACTTCTTCTTCCTCAATGTCAAAGGTATAATTTGAATCTTGGTAGTAAGTCGCAAAAAATGAATTTACTTTTGTTTCGATAGGGTGTGCTAATATCACTTCTATATAGTTTTGGCCTGCATTCTTAGCATAACCAGATAATCCTTCAATTAAAGCATTCCTCCGTATATCCCTACGAAATTGTTGTCTTTTTTCTTCTATTGAAATGAGATAACGTTTTGCAAAGTATGGTTTTGGGATGATACTTTGTAGTACGACTTCTTTAGTTACTACCCCGTCTAGGCTACTTGTTACTTTTCCAAAGTCAAAGTAAAGTCTGGATCGTTCAATGTCTTTTGTTTCTGGAAAGTAAAAGTCAACAATGTCCTTCACAACATCTCTAGGTTTCCCTTCGGTAGGGAAGACGTGTAGACCGATCATTGGTCGGGTATTCACTTCAATAATTGCTTTTTCATTTGTTTCTGGATCAATCATCATATCGATGCCGGCAAGTTCTAGTCCTGGAATGGCTTCGGTTGCCTTTTTACTCATCTCAATGACTGATGGATCGATCTCGTCCATGACATCAATTGGATCACCACCGGTAGAGATATTAGACTTTGATCTTAGGTATAAACGTTTTCCTTCTTCTAAGATATCGTCTAGTTCATATCCAGCTTTTGTTAATTGATTTTGGACTTCTTTATCAATATCGATTGTTTTTTTACTAATGACGGGATTAAACTGTTTGCTTTTATTTTTTTCCCTAATAAGTTTCTTAATTGTATCTTTCCCATTGCCGACAATATTAGCCGGTACACGTTTAACAACACCGACAACTTTATTTCCAACGGTTAAGATCCGATGTTCTTCACCAGGGATAAACTCTTCCAGAATGACCTCATCATATTTTAGTTCTTCTGTTAAATAGGCGAAGACATCAAATAGCATTTGTTCGTCTGTGATATTTGAGAATACGCCTTGCCCTGCATTTTCACTAACTGGTTTCATGACAACAGGATAGGTTAAGGCATTTGCCAACTTTGCTAAGTCATCTAATTCAGTATCTTTAGAAAGTTTTTCTCCTTTAGGAACGCGGATGCCACATTCAGCTAGCCGTTTTTTCGCTTGGTCTTTGTCTTGACAAAGATTATAGGTAGCCTCTGGTAATTGGTATGACAATGATGAATTAAAACGAATGGTTCGTCCATTATGGCTTAGTGCATATCGAACTAATAATTTATTTTCTGGATTATCAATCGTATAATACTTAACATCAATTCCGCGTCGCCAGGCTTCTAAAGAGATAAGGAACATACTCATTCTGTTCCCATATCCCTCAACAGGAGTAGCATGAATTAAGTGATCGAGCCATTGCTCTTTATTAAACATATCGGCGACCTCCATAAAGATTATTTTCTAAGCACTTTCTTGGCAACTTTTCTAAATGGTTCAGTGTATCGCCATGTTCGACGATTAATCAGACGTTCGTATTTTTGCACTGCTTTTGCTCTTTCTCTTTCTAATCGTTCTCTTTCCTTGGCAAGGTTTTTAATTTCTCTAGTCGTTAAGTTATTAATTGATTTGACGCGTTCAAAACCAATCATAAGCGGTTTATTCCATTCATGTTCTTCTACATCTCTGACCTCTGCTCGGTAGGGACCTGAGTAGCAAGCAGCTTTAAATTCATCCAAGCTGTCTTTGTCTGTGCCCATGACACGAATTCGAACTCTGCCATCTTCTAAGTTCTCAACATCACCATGTAAGTCTCGATCTAATGCTTGTCTACGTGTCCATGCTTGAAAACCGACATTTTGGACGATACCGGAAATATACAGCTCCATGCCGTAGAATGGACCGACAGGTGTTTTTACCATCTTAGAGACTTTTGTTTGACGGGTTAAAATTGGTTCGATCACAGCATCAAAGTCAAAGAATAGTGGTGAGCGTTCAATCCCTTTCGTTTCTGGAAAATAAAAATCAATGATCTCGGCTGCAAAGTCTCTAGGAGTACCCTCAACAGGGAACATATGTCCACCTAAACCTGGTCGAGCGTTAACTTCAAGAATCGTTCCCGTATTACGTTCAAGATCAACGATCATATCAACCCCATAGTGTGCTAAGCCGGGAATGGCCTTACCTGCATCAATGACAATTTGTTTAATTTCAGGAGTTAAATCATCAGTTGTATCGATTGAGTCGCCACCTGCTGACAAATTACTTTTGAATCGTAAGAAAACACGTTTTCCCTTTTCAGGAATTGATTTTAGTGTATACCCAGAACGATGAAGCAAATCAACCACTTCACGGTCAACTTTAATCAACCGACTAGTGAGATGGGGATTCGTTCTCCGGATTTCATTTTTTTGGTGAATCAATTGAGCGATCGTGTGTTCACCGTCACCCAATACACTTGCTGGTCGGCGCATCATTGCACCAAGAACTTGATCGTCTAAAACGTAAATACGATATTCGTTCCCTTCAACAAACTTTTCAACAAGAATATCTTTATACCCAAGTTCATTTTGAACATGATCAACTAGATTAAGTAAATCTTCACGGGTTTGAATATTTGCGAAAACACCTTTTCCAGCATTACCATCAGTCGGTTTTAGGACGACTGGATAGCCGATTTGATCAGCATAATTACCGATTTCTTTTTTACTACTATTTTTCGTGAACATTTTCCCTTCGGGGACTGGTACGTTTAGTTTTCTTAGATATTGTTTGGTTAAGTCTTTATCATCACAAATATCAAATGCTTCTTGAGAAACTTTATCACCCATTGAGAGTTGAAAATGATGCTTTTTCTTGCCATTGCTTAATGAATATCTTAATTTTAATTTACTTTTTTCTTCAATCACACTATAGAATTCTAAATCTAGTCCCCTGCGCCAACCTTCTAAAGCGATATTATATGTACTAATTCTTTTTCCTTGTCCGGCTGGTGGAATAGCTCCTTCGTGATGGGGCATCCATCTAAATTCGTTTTCAGTCATGAGTATTTTCCTCCGTTATTTTATTACCACTTGAAAGATAGTCTCCTACCTTTTCGGGCGATTAAATGTTAAATTTTGTAATAGGTAAAGGTACCTAAAGCAAACTTTTACTAATCACATTTTACTGTTAATTAGAATGTCCGTCAATTTGCTATCTATATGTTAGGTTTTCTTCAAAAAAACAGTCCTGAACTAAGCTTCAGGACTGTTTTAATATCTAAATTTTAATTCAGCACCATTGATATTCTTAGTAAGGTAAATTTTTTAAAATTAAGATAAGTGAGTTCCTTACTCCCAATTGTTTTCTGTTGTTCCATTTATCTCTGGTGATTCAGTTGTTTCGGGTGTTTCTGTTACCCCTGGTGTTTCATCTGTTGTCGTTGAGCCATCTGTTGTGGTTGACTCATCTTCATTTAAATCAAATGTTAATTCGCTTTCGTCGATTAAGCCTAAGTGATGTTGCAAAATTTGTTTTGTTTTTGCTAAACTTTCTTCATCGAGTTGATAATAGTAATAATCTGTCCAGAGATCAGTTCCTTCTAAGTTAAGCATTTCAAGTTCAAGTTTGCCTGAAATACCATATGAGATGAATGCCATCATATCGTTAAATAACAGATTCGTCTTCATATTATCTCCGACAGCTTCAATGACATTATCTAGTTTATTAATTGAACCTAAGGATACAGCTTTATTTAGAATGGCTTCCATTACTTGTTGCTGACGTTTCCCACGTTCGATATCATTGTCTAACTTTCTTGTTCGAACAATGGCTAGAGCTTCTTCACCATCAATCTGTTGAACACCTGGGTATAAGTGAATCGCATCTCTTTTATCATCAGAATTTGATTCGGTAAATTCGTAAGGAACATCGAATTCAATCCCACCAAGTGCATCGATAACATCTACAAAAGCATTAAAATTAAGTCGTACCCAATAGTCAACTGGAACATCAAAAGTATGTTCTACGGCGCCAATTGTGGCAAGCGGTCCACCCAAAGCATGGGCGTGAGTGATCTTGTCATTATAGCCAACCTTTGGGATATATACTAATGAGTCACGTGGAATACTTAATAATTTTACACTATTTTCATCTTTGTTTAAGGTTGCTAAGATCAGTGCATCTGATCTAAATGAGTCCCCTGAATTGACACGGTGTTCACTTTCATCTACTCCAATAAATAGGACGGATACATGATCTACACCGGGATCAACATTGTATTCTCTTAGTTCTGAATGCTCACGACCATCATCCTCATAGGACTCATCCACTGTATTCTGTGCTTTATTAATTAAATTAAATGCATAAACAGAGGTTGCGGTTATCAATAGTAATAATGGTACAAATATTAAAAATAATAACTTCCTATTTCTTCGTTTCTTTCTAATTCGACGTTTAACTTTTCGTGATTTATATTGACTGTCTTTTTTCATACCTAATCCCCTTAAAATAAGTAAATGAATTACGCTATCAATCATTGTACTATTTAATACCCAAAAGGTAAATTGCTTTTTTGTAAAAGTCATGCTTGTAACAATAATTTAATGAACTTAATCGACTTATCGATTAGTCGTCTAGCTACCGAAAAAGTGACAAGATATGCTAAAAATCGTTCAAATGGACTACTTTATCTTATGATCTTTGTCAGATTAAGGCAAGCTAAACATCCACTGTAATCATCAAAAAAAATTTTTTTACTGGTAGTTGATCTCTTTACATAATCGGTTGGTTATCCTTGTAAGACTAAATGGGTCCTTACAGATAAACAATGCAGGATAGATAGAGATTATGAAGGAAATCTAACAATTGTCAAGTAGTAAAGTCATTCATTCAAAAGTAGGTGTCTGCTTGTTAGATAAAGTCAGTTTAAATTTTCTGTTTAACCAGTCTTATTCGGAGATGGATCGACCGCACAAGGCATCATGCCGTTTGAATCTTTCCCAAAAAATTTAGCACAGCATTGAATGAATCAAGCAAACAACAAGCGACAGTTGTAAATGAGCGGAATGCGGATAAGTAAATTCCTCTATAATAGATAGTTTCCCCGAACAGCTTGTGGATATTAATTAATCCAAGCAATAATAGGAAAAGGGAAAAAGTAACATAACATTTTTTAGTAATAAAAAAGAAATAAATGAAATCAATTCACTAGAGCTTAGTGGTGAAAAAGGAATCGAAGAAATAAAAAGGGTTGATTAGAGGACTTCTTGGAATAGAAAAAGGATCGGTATCCCTGGATGAATACCGATCCTGTCATATAAGCACTGCTTAGGATTAAAGTGATTATCCTAATTTTTCAAGCTAGAAAAAAATAACTTAAGTTATCTTCTCTCAATATGGCGAACTTGTGACAGTGACTGTGCTTCTATTTACCAAAAGAAGCTGTTGAAAAGTTCACCTATGAAGGCATCACCTAATAAAAGGATGATAAGAAGGATTGCAGCGTTATTAATGATGATTACATAAATGAAATCAAGTCCACCTTTTTTATAGTGTGTTTCTTTAATTGAGATCATTGTTCCGATGTTTACCAAGCTTATCATGATTAACCCGATAGAGAAGAGTATGGTACTAATGAAATAAGCATTAAAGGCAAGCAGGATAATCGATAAGAGCACTAAACAAGCTGGGATATTTAGCAAGGTTGCAAAGCGAGTGAAAATTAATGAAATATCAATCTCTACCTTCATTAGCTGGACACAAGCAAAGATGATCCCAACGAGGGCCGCAAGAACAATGAGATAAATAAAAAATGGAATAATGACGGTATCAAAAAAAGATGGTTCATATAAGAATCTAGGCACTTTTAATGAAGAAAAATAGATCATTAATGGTGTAAGTAAAGAAAAAATAATAACTGTGATCAAACTATTAATAAGATCAGTTCGATTATTTGTCACTTGTTTAGAAGCTTCAAAAGGTGATTTTAAAGCATTTAATACATATGACCAATAGTTTTTACTAATTTCCTTTGTCTTTTCAACAAATTCATTTGGTTCAGTGGGCTGTGGTTTTTCTTCAATTTGATTGCTTGGTTCTTGTTCAAATTGCTCATTTTCTTCTACTTGATTAGCTGGTTGTTGAGTAAGTTGCTCGTTTGTTTCAACTAGATTTGCCTGGTCTTGATCGACTTGCTCACTCGCACCAAGGGGTGGAATATTGCTTTCTTCAACTTTTGGATCAAGCTTTGCACCACAGTTCGTACAGAATTTTGAATCTGGATTGTTTACTGTTTGACATTTTGGGCAATACATTGTTATCCATCTCCTTTATAAAAAAGTTTCTCTTAGGGTATAAGTGTATAAGAGTAGGCGGTAAATTTAAAGGGAATTCGTGAAAAATTTAAATATTTAGAAAAAATAAAAGATTTTAGAGTGCTTTGTATTCAATACAATGTTACTATATGATAGTAGAGTAAATTAGAACAAGTTTGTGACCAGCTTTTTTGTAAAATGGGTCAATTATTGCTTTGAGGTATCCGATATAAGTAAATAGGACTTACTTAATGATAACAAGAGAGGGGGAGAAAGCCAACTAGACGAACAGATAAAGAACATAGTTTGTTCCAAACAAGAACATAAGTCTTTTATCGCAACATAATGCGTTCGCGAGATTATCTCCCATTTTACTACACAGTTCGACAAAAGGCTGTGCTATAATATTTTCAATATAATGAACTATTGATTTTTACTGAAATAGTTCCACATAACTATTGGAGGACAACATATTATGGATGAAACGATCACGATTACAGAGATTGCTCAAATTATTAGAAAGCGATTAGGTTTGATTTTGGGTCTTACATTTGGAGCGGCTCTTATTAGTGGGCTGTTTACCTTATTTTTTATCACACCTACTTACCAGGCTGATTCACAGTTTTTAGTAAATCAGAATCAAAGCCAAGTCGATTCAACAGCTGAATTAAATGACATTCGCACGAATATAGAACTTATTAATACTTATAGCGTAATTATCAAAAGTAACCGTGTTTTAGATGAAGTCATTGATGAGCTTAATTTAGCGATGACATCAGGAACTCTAAGTGAAAAGCTATCAGTTTCCAATGAAAATAATTCACAGGTTGTCACTGTATCGGCCACGGATTCTGATCCAGAAATGGCAGTAGAGATTGCCAACACAACCGTCAATGTTTTTAAAAATCAAATTGGTGAATTAATGAATAAAGATAATGTTAATATTTTAAATGCTGCTGAATTACCGGATGATCCAACACCAGTCAGCCCTAACACGCTATTAAATGTCGCAATCGCATTTGTTCTTGGTGCAATGGTTGGTATCGGACTTGCCTTCTTATTAGAATTCATAGATACAAGCATAAAAACAGAAGCGGATATTGACCATACATTAGGCATACCAGTGATTGGTATTGTTTCGAAAATTAGTGAAAAGGATTTATTGAACACCCAAAATCCATCAATGGTACGAATAAATAGAGGAGGGGCAAGGTACGATGATCAAGCGAAAAAGACCAGTTAATCAATCAACCAGACAGTTGATTACCAAGTTAAATCCACGTTCTCCAATTTCCGAACAGTTTCGGACGATCCGGACCAATTTACAATTTGCCTCGATTGATGAAAAACTAGAAACGATACTCGTCACATCGCCAGGGCCATCTGAAGGGAAATCATCAATTATAGCTAATCTAGCAATTGTCTTTGCTCAACAAGGTAAACGTGTCTTACTCATTGATGCGGATATGCGAAAACCAACCGTTCATTATACTTTTAAAGTAGATAATCGTCGGGGATTAAGCAGTGTACTCGTTGGGGAAGATGCCTTAGAAGAAGCCTTACAGCAATCTGATATTACAAATTTAGATCTTTTATCATCTGGACCGATTCCACCGAATCCATCCGAATTATTAGGTTCAAAGAAAATGCGACAACTGATTGAGAAAGCCAAGAACATTTATGACCTTGTTATATTTGATTCACCGCCAGTACTCGCAGTAACAGACGCACAAATTCTCGCTAATGATGTTGATGGCACCTTACTCGTCGTTCGCAGTAAGCAAACCGATCAAGACGCCGCATTAAAAGCAAAGGATCATCTTGAGTCTGTGAATGCTAAACTATTAGGTGTTGTCTTGAACGATGTTGAATCAAAGAAAGACCAATATTATTATTACGGACAATAAACTTGTGCTCTCTTGCGCAAGTTTTTATTTTACCCAAGATTAACTGACCGTAAGATTTTAATATATTTATTAAGAAAAATGATTGGATGTTAAGTTTGGAAATGAAATCCGTGATTGTTAATGGATGTTTACATAGGCGATGAAGAATAATCCTGCTAAATGAGGATGCTCTTTATTGGATGAAGTATTTTTTAATAGACAGACGCTTCTTTAAAAAAATATTTTTGCTATTGTGTTCTGATAAATCAGCTAGCTTGTCAAACTTGCAACTTTTCCCTCTAATCGCATATCAGCTGAGTTTTGCACTTTAATTAAGATAAAAGCAGTCTTAACTCATTGATCATCCTGTATTTAAGGTAGCTTCCTTTTTACGTGAAAATGATGACCTTTAGTTATCTATTACTCACAAATTTACTTTATAAAATAACGAAAAGATTTTATTCATTGAGCCCTAAGGGGTTAAAGCTTCTAAGGTAAATAATAAGTGCAAAACTAGGGATTGAAAAATAGAAAATAAAATTTGTGAGCTAGTGACCCATTGGTTTTATTTTGCTTTAGTCTTTCTCATCTTAACTACGAGACCTTAGCCTTGAACCCCAAAATTTTCTTCTCTCATTTTACCCACTATATAAACTTACATAATCTTTACATTCTGTTCATACTGGCTTAGCATTCGTCTAATATACTTGGTTTTGAGAGTAGGCAAATCTCTCATGAAGAATGATCAGAGCTTTTAAAAAATAAGGTAAGGAGAAGAAAAAATGGGAAAAGTACACAAAAGGTATTGTTTAATGCGTATGATTCTGATTTTATTATTTGCCTTTACTTTACTCGGTTGTCAGCAAAATACATCAGGTGAGTCACTAGATGAAGAGGATTCGGTGTTGGAAGAACCCCCTTCAGGAACAGAGGCTGAAGAATCTGAAGTTGAAGAAGAAGAGGGCAAACTTTTGGCTGATAAGCCAGAAGTTACTGAAATTAAAGAAAATAATGAGCCAAACCGTATGATTACAACATTCAATGGAGATACACAAACACAAATGGCGTTTAACTGGTATACGACAGAATTATTTGATGATGCAAAAGTTTGGATTAGTACATCTGAAGATTTAAGTGATGCAAGCATTTTTGATGCAGAAGCTACAGAGGTGACTAATCGATATGCTGAAAGAACAGATGAGGGCTATTTTATCTTTGCTGATGTAGAAATGGACGATGAGGAAAATCCAATTAAAGATGAAAATGGGGACCTAATGATCAACGGATTTTATACGGATGAAGGGAAAGAAGGTTCTGATTGGACAAATGGTTCTGAAGTTGGTTACCTTGAACTGATCGATGTGACAGAATACTCATATAAAGCGCTAGCAACTGATTTAGAGCCAGATACGAAATATTATTACCAGGTTGGAAGTGAATCTGGAGAGAAAAGTAAAGTGGGCACATTTGAAACAGCTGGCGAATCAGGGGATGAATTTACTTTCATTCATTACACTGATACACAAAATGCTTTTTGGAATGAACATGTGCGAAACGAAGCATCCTTCGGTGCGGATACGATTAAACAAGCACTCGATATGACTGAAGATGTGAAATTTGTATTACATACGGGTGATTTAGTCGAAATTGCGGAAGTGGAGGATGAATGGGTGGATATTTATTCACAATCTGAGGAATCCTGGTTAAAACAACCTCTAGTTGTAGCACCAGGGAACCATGATGAATATACTTTATACGCGGACTCTTTAGTTGAAGAGAAATTTAATGAGCATATCAATGTACCTGTAACAAATGATAATACGAGTGGCGGTTCATACTACTCTTTTGATTATAATGGTGTCCATTTTGTAGTTGCTAATACGAATGATAATAAAGTGTCAGAAGACAATCCTGAGGGAAAAGCTATGGGAGATGAGCAACTAGCTTGGATTGAAGAAGATATTAAACAAGCGCGTGAGAATGGTGCAAAATGGATTATTTTATCTTACCACAAACCGCTATTTTCTAAATCCTATCACTCCTTGCAAGATGAGGATGTTCAAAAAGTAAGAGAAGAATTTATGCAAATGATTGATGAATTAGATGTTGATTTAGCTTTACAAGGACACGATCATGTTATTTCTAGAACGAAGGCACTAAGCTTTGTATCTACCGAAGAAAATTTTTCTAATGCTGTGATTGATCAAGCGGAAGTTGTTGTGGGCGAAGATGATGTAGAATATTATAAGAACCCTGAAGGAACTGTGTTTGTTTTACCGAATACAGGCGGTACAAAAGCATATAATGATATTTTTAGTCATTCTTTAGACTATATTCACAAAGTGAGACCTAAATTAGATTGGTTGACACAAGAAGATGTTGATTATTACAATAACCTCTTTGCTTTCGGTGAACAACCACAAAAGGATGAGGCTTTTGAAGAGTCACATTCTAATCACCGTGATTCGGCAGTACAAAACTTTGCCATTTATCATGTAGATGGAGACGAACTTAAGGTAGAAATTTACCAAGTGACTGGTGAACTACTTGAGGGTGAGGATCGTATAGTCGAGAAAGTGCATGAATTCGGTATTGTTAAAGAGTAAATGTATGAAGTATGAGTAAAACAGATAGACCCCTGATTATTGTCAGGGGTTTTTTGTAATATTGTCAAGCTATATCATTCTATAGTTGTGGGGGATTTTCGAAACTGATTTTGGCTTTTTATATTTAATTTAATCAAATTGATGTAGAGTTATAACAAATGAGTCAGTCTGTCAAACTTGCATCTTTTCCTCTAATCGCTTATAATGACAAATAATGAAAAAAGCATATAATTTAAGCCTACAGGGGGAGCTGAGTTGAGTCGGCTGAGAAAGAACACAAATTGTTCTGACCCCATGAACCTGTTAGTTAGTACTAGCGTAGGGATGGTGGCTTTTTTGATGGTCTTATAGCGAAACAAAAGCAATGTGAGCGGGTCCTCCATCAGGAAGCATCCCCTTGGCATTGCTTTTTTTGTCGCTTATTTTTATAAATAGCCATTCAAAAAGATTAGATTCCTTTATCCTAGCTTAACTGATTGTAAGGTTGTGACTTCAACAATTTAAGTAAAACCAGCGAATGATAAAGGGGAATTCATCTCTTACTCAATAGATAAGGAGAAACTCTTATTGAGTGAGGTTTGCTCTATAGATTGGATAGATATAGGTTACTTATCTGAGCATTTTTCTTTTTGAAGGAAAATTACAAGGGGGAATTTTTCATGCAATCAAAACGTACACTATTCTTAATTGAAGTGGCCATTTTTACCGCACTTGCTCTTATTTTAGATATCACACCGTTTTTATCATTTAAAATCTGGCCACAAGGTGGGTCAATATCTTTTGCAATGATCCCAATCTTCATCGTAGCTTATCGCTGGGGACTAAAAGGCGGATTATTGTCAGGTTTTCTTTTGGGTATTCTTCAAATTGCAAGTGGAACAGCTTGGATTGCCCATCCGATTCAAGGAATTCTTGACTATCCAGTTGCATTTACTGTACTTGGTATTGCTGGCCTTTTTGCACCTGCGGCTCAAAATGCATTAAAACAAGAAAACACAAAGCGTTTTGTCGGAATGGTAACATTAGGTGTCCTGTTAGGAATTACGCTTCGATTTATTGCTCATTTTATTGCTGGAGTCGTTTTCTTTGAATCCTTGATTGATGGAATGAACATTTGGCTTTACTCACTCGTCTACAACAGTTCATATTTGATTCCTTCATTTTTTATTAATGTTCTGGTAGTGAGTTTCTTATTTAATAAACGTCCATCTCTGATCGTAACAAGTAAATAAACTAGTAAAAACCCGCTCACATTAGATTGGAAATCCGTTCAATAGGTCATGAACGGATTTTTTATGTTTTTCAGTTACGACAATTTAAAGATCAATGTTGAAAACGTGAATAATTTATGGATTGTTTATCGCTGAAAATCAATCACCAAACTAATCGATAAGCTATTTTACTATTGATTGCGCTTACAATATCAGTTTAATTACAATTAGACTAGTTATATTTACTCTACTTTTACCAATAAATATCTCAACCATCGAGATAAAAAAAACAATTTGATCAGGAAAGGGAATTGGTAAAACATCATAATAATGGTTTCAATCATATAAATTAACTGGTATACTAATAATGTTGAAATATGAGTCAAAAGGAGGGTGTTCCGATATGATTGACATACATTGTCATATTTTACCTAATATTGACGATGGAGCAAGACATATGCAGGAGAGTATTGCCATGGCAAAAGCTGCCGTTTCACAAGGTATCCATACAATAATCGCAACACCTCATCATAAGAATGGAAAATACAATAATCCGAAACAATCGGTTCTTGCAGACCTGTTCATATTAAATGATCGAATTCAACAAGAAGATATCCCACTGACAATATTACCAGGACAAGAAATTCGAATTCATGGTGAACTTATTGAAGGCATTGAAAAAGATGACATTTTAATGCTTAATGAAACAAGTCGTTACCTATTTATTGAATTACCAACAAATCATATCCCACATTACACTGAACAATTATTATTTGAAATTCAGATGAAGGATTTAATTCCAATCATCGTTCATCCAGAAAGAAATAAAGTTCTACTCGAACAACCAGCACGATTATATGAATTTGTTAGAAATGGTGCCTTAACACAAATAACGGGTGCTAGTTTAGTTGGAAAATTTGGGTTCAAGACTAAGAGATTCACCCAGGAGCTTATTGAGAATAATCTCACGCATTTCATTGCTTCTGATGCCCACCATACGAAATCAAGGGATTTTCAGATGCTTGAAGCAAGCCAAGAAATAAGACGTCTATATGGGCAAGAAATCTTCTATTTGTTAATGGAGAATGCCCAATTGCTAGTTGATGATCAAACGATTTATGTTAGTGAACCCCAACGCATTAAACGAAGAAAATTTTTTAGAATTTTTTAATATTTTTAATCTTAAGACAAATTAAATAGTAAGAGGGAAAAGGAGCTAATCATTTTATGGTAAAAGTAAAAAAGGCAATTATTCCAGCAGCAGGTTTAGGGACGCGTTTTTTACCCGTGACTAAAGCTATGCCTAAAGAAATGCTGCCAATTGTTGATAAACCAACGATTCAATATATTGTTGAAGAAGCTGTTGCTTCGGGTATTGAAGACATCATCATTGTTACAGGTAAAGGAAAGCGTGCGATTGAAGACCATTTTGATTTTGCACCAGAACTTGAACATAATTTAAAAGAAAAGAATAAACTTGATTTACTACATAAGGTGGAACAATCGAATAATCTAGCGGATATTCACTATATTCGCCAAAAAGAACCAAAAGGACTTGGACACGCAGTTTGGTGTGCCCGCAAATTCATTGGTGATGAACCATTTGCTGTTCTTTTAGGTGATGATATTGTTCAAAGTGATGTCCCATGTTTGAAACAATTGATCAATATGTATGAGGAAAAGGAATCGTCCATTATCGGTGTTCAACAAGTACCTGAACAATACACTGAAAGATATGGAATAGTGGATCCTGGTGAAAAGCTCAATGGAAGACTTTATCAAGTCGATCATTTTGTTGAGAAACCACCTCTTGGGACAGCACCTTCAAACTTAGCGATCATGGGTCGTTATGTTTTTACACCTGAGATTTTTAGATTTCTAGATCAACACAAAATTGGTGCAGGGGGGGAGATTCAGTTAACAGATGCTATTCAAATGTTAAATGAGATCCAAAAGGTTTATGCTTATGACTTTGAAGGTCATCGCTATGATGTCGGAGAACAACTTGGCTTTGTTCAAACAACGATTGAATTTGCTTTACAAAATAAAGAAATTGGTCCAGATGTGAAAAAAATGCTGATTGATTTAGTCAATCAGTTTTAAATAAATAGTACAAAAAAAGGGTTGGCTCGCCAACCCTAAAAAAAATATGACTTATAAAGGGAGTCATTCTAATGCCTTATAAAAAACGGCTAATTTTACTTATACTATTGGATTCATTCATTATTTTATCAGCTATTTTTATCGCTTCATGGGTTGTCTATCCTTTAAGTGAGACTTGGTCAACTCAGACAGTTATCATTAGTTCTATTTCATTATTATTCTTTCATTATTTATACGCAAGATTTTTTCAGCTATACAACAAGGTGTGGGCTTATGCGAGTATTAAGGAGTTGCAGGCCATTGTTTATGCTGTAACCCTCTCAATTCTTTCAACTGCAATAATTCAATACTTTATCAATGATTATACAATTTATCGCCGAGCTCTTGTTGTTACTTGGCTCCTATATGTTACCTTAATGGGCGGGTCACGCTTTATTTGGCGTGTTTTTCGAGATCATTATATTAATCCGAACCCAAATCAAAAACGGACTCTTATTGTTGGGGCTGGTTCGGCTGGTGCTATGATTGTCAGACAGTTAACTAGCGGACAATCAGATTCAGACCTAAAGCCTGTTGCCTTTGTCGATGATGATATGAACAAACAGAAAATGCAAATCTTTAACCTCCCTGTGTTGGGAACGACAAATGATATTGCAGAGATCGTCGCAGGGCAAGCGATTGAACACATTGTCATTGCCATTCCTTCACTTCGAAATGGAGAATTGACGGATATCATCACGCGTTGCAATGAAACAGATACGAAAGTTCAAATTCTACCGAAGATTGAGGACCTTGCCACAGGGACGGTATCTGTTCAAGCCTTACGCAATGTTGATGTTGAAGATGTTCTGGGCCGATCACCAGTAGAACTAGATATTGATAAAATCTCAGCATATGTAACTGGAAACACTGTAATGGTAACTGGTGCAGGTGGTTCAATTGGTTCAGAAATATGTCGCCAACTGATGCGTTTTAGTCCAAAGAGAATTCTTCTATTTGGGCATGGAGAATTTAGTATTTATAATATTGATATGGAGTTGAAAGAAACGTTCGATAAGAGTGATACGGAAATTATTCCGATCATCGGTGATGTCCAAGACCGAGACCGAATTTTCAAAATAGTCAATCAATACAGGCCAAATATTATTTATCACGCAGCTGCCCATAAACACGTTCCCCTAATGGAATTTAATCCACATGAAGCGATAAAGAACAACATAATTGGGACGAAAAATGTTGCTGAAGCAGCTGATACATTTAATGTTCAAACCTTTGTCCTTATTTCTACGGATAAGGCAGTTAACCCAACAAATGTGATGGGTGCAACAAAACGTGTTGCAGAAATGATCATTCAGAATTTATCAACAACAAGCAATACGAAATTTGCTGCTGTTAGATTTGGTAATGTACTTGGTAGCCGTGGTTCTGTTATTCCATTGTTTAAAAGACAAATTGCCAATGGAGGTCCAGTGACAGTTACCCATCCAAATATGACTAGATATTTTATGACGATTCCAGAAGCGTCAAGACTAGTTATTCAAGCAGGAACGCTAGCTAAAGGTGGCGAAGTGTTCGTTCTTGATATGGGTGAACCTGTGAAAATCGTCGACCTAGCTAAGAATCTTATCAAACTATCAGGCTACTCAACGGATGAAATTGAAATCAAATATACAGGGATCAGACCTGGCGAGAAAATGTATGAAGAGTTACTAAATGAAAATGAAATCCATTCAGAAGAAGTTTATGAAAAAATATATATTGGTCGAACAAATCCAGTTGATCTAACTCAAATCCTTCAGTTAATCAATCAATTTGAACAATATAGCAATAAACAAACGAAAGAAGAGCTAATGCGCATCGTTTATTCAAATCAAGAAGTAGAATCTAGTATTTCATAATCGTTACATCATGCAATCATATATTTTTCAGACGGGAGGAGTAAGTCATCATGACTTATATGACAATTAAAAGAATCATTGACATAATTTTATCTTTATTCGGATTACTAATCTTATCTCCTCTATTTTTACTTTTAATTATAGCGATAAAGATTGACTCAAAAGGGCCTGTGCTTTTTAAACAGAAACGCATAGGTATCCACAAGCGTTATTTTCATATTTTAAAATTTAGAACGATGCGAATTGATACACCCAAAGACACGCCAACTCACTTATTAAAAAATCCAGATCAATGGATCACTAAAGTAGGAAGATTCTTAAGAAAAACAAGTTTAGATGAACTCCCGCAGATCATCAACATCTTAAAGGGAGACATGAGCATCATTGGCCCACGCCCAGCACTATGGAATCAATCCGATTTGATTGAAGAACGGGATAAATATCATGCGAATGACGTACCAGTTGGACTGACCGGCTGGGCACAGATCAACGGTAGAGATGAACTCCCGATCGAAGTCAAAGCAAAACTTGACGGTGACTACGTTCAAAGAATCGGCTTTGCCATGGACGCTAAATGCTTCTTTGGCACCATCATCAGCATTTTTAAAAGTGACGGCGTGGTCGAAGGTGGTACAGGGGCGACTAGTAGCAATAAAGAAAAAGCAAGGGAGACTATCTAAATATGAAACGTATTTTGATAACCGGTCAGAATAGTTACATAGGCAGCTCTCTTGAAAAATGGCTTATGAAAGAACCCAAGAACTATCAAGTCGATACAATTAATATGCGCGATGAAAGTTGGAAAGAAAAAGACTTTTCAACTTATGATGTGGTCTTTCATGTGGCTGGGATAGCGCATGTGAAAGAAACAAAAGCAAACAGAGACTTATATTACAAGGTTAATAGAGACCTAGCTTATGAAACTGCACAGAAGGCAAAAAGTGATGGTGTGAAACAGTTTATTTTTCTAAGCTCAATGAGCGTCTATGGTCTTGAAACAGGTACGATAAATGAAAATACACCAACAAAACCTAATAGTGCCTATGGAAAGTCAAAACTTGAGGCAGAAAAGTTAATTAATAGTCTAGTAGATGAGTTATTCATTGTTACAATTTTAAGACCGCCAATGGTTTATGGAAAGGACTGCAAAGGAAACTATCCAAGATTAGCAAATTTAGCCCTAAAGACACCGATATTTCCAAAGGTTAATAATAAAAGAAGTATGATTTATATAGACAACTTATCGAACTTTATTAAGCAAATAATCGATAACTGCAGTGAAGGATTATTTTTTCCACAGAATGCTGAATATGTGAACACCAGTGATATGGTGGGTTTAATCGCTAAAACACATGGAAAGAAAATCAAAATGACAAAAGTATTTAATCCATTATTAAAAATAATAAGACTTAGTATAGTAAAAAAGGTATTTGGGGATTTGGTTTATGAAATGAATAGTTCTACAATTACGGATAAATATCAATTATTTAACTTAATCGACTCTATAGTAAAAACTGAAAGTAGTGGAAAAATAGAATGATTAATAATAATTATAGTGTATTAATGTCTGTTTACAGTAAAGAGAACCCAAATTATTTCAAAGCTAGTATGGAGAGTATGATTAACCAAACGCTATTACCTGAGGAAATTGCTATTGTAAAAGATGGACCGCTAACTAAAGAATTAGAAGAAATCATTCAGTATTATAAAATCAACTATCCTCGAATAATTACAATTATTCCATTGAAGGAAAATGTGGGTTTAGGAAACGCCTTGAATGAAGGGCTTATAAAATGTAGAAATGAACTGGTTTGTAGAATGGATACTGATGATATTTCTTTAAAGCATAGATGTGAGATACAGGTGAATGAGTTTTTAAAAGATGAGAGTCTTGATATTTTAGGTTCAAACATTGATGAATTTCATGAAATACCTGAAGAAGTTATTTCTTCAAGGATTGTCCCTACAGATCATAAGGATATAGTTAAATTCTCCAGAAGGAGAAATCCTTTCAATCATCCTACCGTAATGTTTAAGAAATCAAGTGTTTTAAAACATGGGGGTTATGGTAATTTTAGACGTAATCAAGATTTGGATCTATTTGTTAGAATGCTTGATAACGGTTGTAAAGGAAAAAATATCGATGAATCATTATTATTATTTAGAGCAAATAATAATAATATAAAAAGGAGAAAAAGCTGGGAAAAGTGCAGTAGTTATATTTATATGATATATACCTTTTGGAGAAGAGGACACTCTAGTTTATTTGATTTATTAATTGTGACTGCAAGTCAATTGATTATTTTTATTTCTCCATCTTGGGTACTAAAATGGATTTCAAGTAAATTCCTTAGACAAGATAGTAAGGAAGGTATCTAAATGAACTTTGAACAAAGAATAAATAAGATATTAACTAATCTACCATTCTTAAAAAAGCTAATTAAAAGAATTTATCAAATCTTAATGTATATAATATCACCTAAAAAAAAATCAGAAGGTAATATTCAAAGAATCACTCCAAATGATGACTATGAATATTTCTTTGGGTACTATGATAAATCACCATGGGACTCTACTGATAGATATATGTTGTGCTTAAGAGCGAAAAATACGACAAAGTCAGTTGCCCCGAGAGAACAAGCGGAGATTATTTTAATTGATACCTATAACAATAATTCTACTGAAGTTATTGGAATAACAAGAACGTGGAATGTTCAACAGGGCTGTATGCTACAGTGGTTAGGGCCAGATCATTCAGAGAATATAATATTTAATGATTTTAGACAGGGCAAGTATTGTTCCGTTATTTTAAATATCAAAACTAAAGAAGAGAGAGTACTTGAACTACCAATTTATAGCGTAGCTAACAATGGGAAGTTTGCTCTTACTTTAGATTTTTCACGATTACATAGATTGAGGAAAGGATATGGATACTCAAATTTAAAAGAAGATACTGCTGATGAAAAATGTCCTGATAAACCTTGTGTTTGGTATATAAATCTTGAAACAAATAAATCTAAACCAATATTGAAGTATACAGACTTTGCTACTTTTGAACCTAGAAATGATATGAACGGTGCAGTTCATAAAGTTAATCATATTATGTTAAATCCATTGAATGATCGATTTATGATCCTACATCGGTGGATTAATGGCACACAAAAATTCACAAGATTAGTTACTGTCAATATTGATGGTAGTAAAATGTATAATTTAAGCGATGATAATATGACCTCACATTGTTCTTGGAAAAATGATCGTGAATTAATAGCTTATGCAAGAAAAAAGAAAGTTGGAAACGGATATTTTTTAATGAGAGATCAAACACATAAATATGAACATGTAATGACTGAATTAATAATGGACGGACATCCAAGTTTTTCACCCAATCGGAAAAAAATAGTTACAGATAGTTATCCTAATCGTTCTAGAATTGCAAGTGTATATTTAGTTAATGAAAAAAACAATATTAAAACTATCGCAAAAGTATTTGCACCATTTAAGTATGATAATGATGTGAGATGTGACTTACATCCAAGATGGAATAGAGCAGGAGATAAAATATGTATTGATTCTGTGTTTGAAGGGAAAAGGGGACTTTATCAACTTAATATTAATAAATAAATTTGGCGAGGTTTCATAATGAACAAAATTAAAATATTATATGTCGTTTCAACACTAAGAAATAGTGGACCTACTAACCAATTGTTGGGGAAGATAAGTAATTTAGATAAGATGAAATTTGAAATTAAAGTTTTAACATTATCCCCTGACCCCAAAAATAATCGGAGAAAAGACTTTGATCGAGCAGAGGTTAGAGTAGACTCATTGAATTTATCTAGACTAGAATTCATGTTAAGAGGTAAGAGATTGTTAAGGAAATATATTAACAATTATAATCCTGATATTGTTCATACAACGGGTATAAGGGCAGATAAAGCAGTTTCAATTCTAAAAACTAATTCCAAGCATTGTATGACAGTCAGAAACTTTGCTCATGATGATTATGTTGCTAAGTATGGGAGTTTTGTTGGAGAGTTTATGGCTAGAAGTAATATTATTGCTATGGAAAATGCTGATTTTGTTATTTGTTGTTCCAAATCGTTAAAAGTAATGTATTCAAATTTAGTATCACGAGATCTATTGGTCGTACAAAACGGTGTGGATACTAGGAAATTCTATCCGTTAAAAGATATTGAAGATAAGAAGAAATTACGAAAATCTTTAAAGTTACCTGAAAATAAAAGAATATTTATTGTACTAGGTAGTTTAATTGATAGAAAAGACCCCTTAGGCATCATTAATGCCTTTAAAAAGGCAAATACAGAAAAAAAATCAATTCTTATTTTACTAGGGGATGGGGAATTAATGGATCAGTGTAGGGATATAGCGGATACAAGTATTATTTTAAAAGGAAATGTAAGTAATGTGAGTGAGTACCTTCAAGCTTCAGATGTCTATGTTTCGGCTTCAAAATCTGAGGGATTACCTAATTCAGTACTAGAAGCAGGTAGGTGTGGTATAAAAATGATTTTATCAGATATACCGCAACATAGAGAGGTATTTGAAAAAGATTCATCTCTTGTACAATTCTTTAATCTAGAATACAAAGATGAGCTAATCATGTTAATAAGGAACGAAATTTGTAATAACAACAATTTTATTAATTATAAAATGGCAGACTTTATCAAGGAGAATTTTAGTAATAATGTTATGAGTAAAAAATATGAAGAGATTTACAAGAATATAATTTACAAATAACATGACAGTTTAAATTGTATTGAAAAAAAAGATACTTAGTTATGACTTTTTAAAGCCAACACATTCAGCTCTTATTAAATTTTTTAAGTTATGCCGAGTATGTGTTTATTAATACAGTAAGGAAGTATAATTTATGAATATTACAATATTTATAGGTGGTTTATCTGGCGGTGGTGCAGAAAGAGTAGTATGTAATTTAGGTAATTTCTTATCAAAAAGACACAAGGTAACAATTTTAACTATGTCGAATGATAAACCTGTATCTGAATTGCATAAAAGCATAAACAGGGTTCCGTTGATTAGGAGTAGCGAGAAATATAGCTATATTACAAGAAACATTATAAGGTTAATTAAATTTCAACAATATATTAGGAAATCGGATACAGATGTCTATTTGGTAATGCTCCCAGCAACTATTAATCTAATGTTATTACATAGAAAGTTGATTAAGGTACCTATTATAGTATCAGAAAGAGCGGATCCAGAAACAAGATATGAAACATCAAAAGTTAGAAAGTGGATTATGAAAAAGCTATATTCCAAAGCTGATGGATTTGTATTTCAAACTCAAGACTCGAAAGAGTATTATTTCAAAAATTTAGGTAAGTCAGGAATTGTTATTCCAAACGCTATTAATAAAGAATTCATTGGATATTATCATATTGGGGAAAGAAAAAAGAATATTGTTTCTGTTGGAAGATTAACAGAACAAAAGAATTTTTCAATGTTAATAAGGGCTTTTAATAAAATAGTAAAAAAACACCCTGATTATAACTTAATTATTTATGGCGAAGGCCCTATGAGAAATGAGTTACAAAAGCTTATAGAGGAGCTAGATTTATCTGAGAAAGTATTTCTATTAGGCTATGTAGAAGATTTAAAAAGTAATATTGTAGATGCCTCCCTTTTTGTTCTTTCTTCAAATTATGAGGGGATGCCAAATGCATTAATGGAAGCGATGGCCTTAGGTATACCATGTATTTCTACAGATTGCCCAGTTGGAGGACCAAGATTCTTAATAAATAATGGTGAAAACGGAATATTAATACCTACAAATAATATTGATAAACTTGAACAATCAATAGATACAATATTGTCAAATCAAAAATTAGCAAACGAGATTGGTAAAAAAGGTACTAATATTGCTAATGAATTAAATTTCGAAAAAATTTATAGTCGATGGGAATTATATATTGAAAGCACACTATAAATCTAATATTACTTGTAGCGTAATTAGTTCTATTATGATGGAGTTGGGAATATGCGTTATAGAATAGTAAATAAAGAAAAAATATATATACTTTTGATCACAGTTTCATCTCTAGCTATTTTCTATTTATTATACCCTAATATTGAAGGACAATTTCATGAAACGTCTTCAAAATTAGTTTTTATCTTATCGTGGATTGGCATATTTGAGTTATGCTACATTATTGTCACGTGGAGAAGTATAACTAAAAAATACATTACTCTGTATACAATGTTCATGTCTTTCTTCTTTTTGTTCAATTTTGGTCAATGTTTTTTATGGGCATTTGGAATCCATATTGAAGGAGAAATAGGAAGTACAAACTTATATTATAATTTAGCAATACCCGATAATAGTGATATTATAAAAACTCAATTATTGGTTTTGATTTCTGGAATTATGATTCATTTTGGCGCAACTATATTTAAGAAAAGCAATAATGACTTAAATAAAAAAGGTAGTATAAGTTTAGAGCAAAATAGGCTATTTAACTTTGCAAAAATAATAGCACCAGTAGTTATTTTTGCGGAATTTTATAGTTTGTTTATTGATTATAGGAATGCCCAAATTTATGGATACACCGCATTGTATTACAACCCTGAAGTGGTGGGTGCTCACGTAATATTTAAGATTATCTCAAGGTTGTTTATACCAATATTGGTAAGTTTATTGTTAGGAAGTAATTATAAAAAGAAAGTAGTCAGATTTGTCTATGTTATATTTGGGATTAATATTTTTCTAAATATACTTATTGGTAATAGAGGATCATGGTTATATGGGCTATGTATTTTAATTATATGTCATCATCATTATTATAAAAAAATAAGATTAAAACAATTTACTCTTATAAGTATAATGGCAATATTTATATCCTATATTTCATCAGCGCTTGTAGCTTTAAGAAATAGCGGAGTAACAGTGGAGAAACTTGTTAATTCTATTACTACGGTTGAAACGAATCCGATAATAAATGCCTTTTTTTCAATTGGACAATCAATGGGTGTGACAACAGTTTTAGTTATGGATGGGTGGGATATATTCCCCTATGGAAACTCCTTTATTAATGGTCTATTAACTGCTCCTACTACAAGGATAATAGAGATATTAGATTTAGAGTATGTTTCAGTAGGTAGTTGGTTTTCCCAAGAATATTTAGGAATAAGTAACGGTGCTGGTTTTTCTATTATTGCGGAGGTATTGATTAACCATGGACCATATTTATTACCACCATTAATGGCTATCTTTGGTGTTTTAATATATGTAATAACAGATATTGAGAATAAATCACTTGAAACAGATATAACAAAAATTATATTTTCAATAATTATGACACTTATTACTGTTAACATATCTAGAAATGTATTTAGGTATATTGCAGGTGAGATACTTTTTACGACTGTTCAATACTTCCTCTATTACGGAATATTCATGATGCTGTTTAATAAAAGGAAAAGTGGATCGAAAAGTATGGCAGTATATTCTACTGAATCTTAGTTATAAAAGACAAATGGTAAATTATTACAGATTAACATTCTAGGGGTTTTAAAATTGAACAAACTTTACAATATTTTCATAAAGAGAAAAGGTTTTATTATATACTCATTACTAAAAATCCTTATACTGATATTATCTTTTGTCACCAATATATTCATCATTAGGAAATTGACAGTGAGTAATTATGGTGTATTTTCTGTTGCTTTAATGTTTGTCGGTTTATTAACAACGTTTGGTTTTAGCTGGAGCTCATCATCAATTCTTTATTATGGGAGTAGAGAAAAGGAGAAAACAGGGTCATTAAATAAAACATTTTGGGCAAGAAATATTATTATAGGTATTAGTTTGATTTTTACTACATTAATATTTATTTTATTTAGAAATCAAATTAACAATTATATTGGTTTGGATGTTTCTTGGTTAATTTTAATTTGGCTTTATGTTAGTGTTGCTGAAGATTATTTAATGCAATATTTCCTTACCATAAAGAAACAAATGATGTCAAGCATGTTGTCAGTAACTGCGAAATTTATTTATTTACTCATGATTTTGTTATTCTCATTTGATGTTAAAACATTAATTATAATGAATATTATTAGTCACTCTACTGTTCTCCTTTATATTATTGGGATAGATAAGTCTGATATTGGGAAGTTTGAATTTGATAAATCTTGGTTTAAAGAGATATTTAATTTTTCTATGTGGCAATTATTTGGATTTTCAGGCTTATATCTTATTAATTTTGGTGATACGGCGGTTATTAATCATTTTCTGGATATAGAAGATGTTGGAATATACAATGCTGCTTTCAAGCTTTTTAACTCAATAGCCAATTTGTCGTTTGTGATTAGTAGTTATTATGCTGGGGCCGTGTCTAGATATTTCATAAATAAGGAAAGCAGTAATATAAAGTTTTTCTTTTATAGAGAAAGATTTCTAATATCTGGATTAAGTACATTTGTACACTTAATAATAATATTCTTGTCAAAACCCTTAATTACTTTTTTTTATGGCATTGAATATATTGATTCAATATTAATCTTTAATATTTTAATGATTGGAAGTATATTTAGATATTTATCCGTCTTTTATATGTTGTATTATAATACAAATGGAAAATATAAACTGTTACAGTATATAAATATTGTTCGAGCACTTATTAATGTCGGCTTAAATATTATATTAGTAAACTATTGGGGTTTAATAGGAGTGGCAATAGCTACCACTATAGCAATTATAATAACTTTCTTCATATCTATGCTTTATTGTGAAAAAAGGATTTTTAAACTTACTAAGGAGAATGGAACAGTATGAATATAAAAAACAGGCTAAAACAGTATGAGACTATATATTTAGTTTATGATAGTATAAAACAATTCTATTACAAATGGTTAGTGTCTGATGAACAAGTGATCAAACGTTCATTTAAGAAAAATCTTGGGAGAAATGTTGATTTAGAAAATCCAATTAAATATAATGATAAGCTTCAATGGCTAAAGCTTAATTGGTATGACCCAATAGCAACAAAGTGTGCTGATAAATATGAAGTTCGAGAAATAGTAAAGGAGAGAATTGGAGAAGATTACTTAAATGAACTTATTGCGGTATATGAATCTGTAGATGAAATTGATATTGATAAACTTCCCGATAAATTCGTATTAAAAGGTACTCATGGTTCGGGATATAATATTATTTGTAAAGATAAGTCAAAAATGAATTGGAAAAAAGAATTTAAAAAAATGAAAAGATGGTTAAGAACAAATTATTACTTGCAAAATCGTGAATGGATTTATAAAGATATAAAGCCACGCATTATTTGTGAGAAATTTTTATCAGATGATTGTGGGAATACGCTTAAAGATTATAAATTCTTTTGTTTTGATGGAGAGCCTGAGTTTATGTTTGTAGCAAGTGATAGAGGGAATGACACTAAGTTTGATTTTTATGATTTAGATTGGAATAACATCCCTGTCTCACAATTTTATTTGAATAGTAAACATGATATCACTAAACCTGAAAACTTTGATCAAATGATTGAACTGTCTAGAAAATTATCTAGGGGATTTCCACATGTTCGTGTTGATTTCTACGTCAATAAGGGGAAAGTGATATTTGGTGAGTTTACTTTCTTTCATTTTAGTGGTACTAAAAAGTTTGAACCTGAAGAATATGATGAAATATTTGGTCGGTATTTAGATTTATCCAAAATTGTTAATGATGGATACAGGGGGTAATAAAAATTATGATTTTCCTCATCACAGGTGCAGCAGGTTTTATTGGCATGAGCCTATCAAAAAGACTTTTAGAAGAAGGTAACAAAATTATTGGTCTAGATAATCTAAATGATTACTATGATGTTCAATTAAAGAAAGATAGACTGGAAATATTAAAAGAGAATGAGAATTTTACTTTTTACCAACTAGATTTGGCTGATAGACAAGCAGTTGAAGACTGTTTTGCTAAGGAAAATGTTGATGTTGTAATTAATCTTGCCGCACAAGCGGGTGTTCGCTATAGTCTTAAAAATCCACATGCGTATGTTGATTCAAACCTTGTTGGTTTTGTAAATATACTTGAAGGATGTCGGCATCATAAGATTAAGCATTTAATCTATGCATCTTCAAGTTCGGTTTATGGTGCAAATACGAAGATGCCATTTTCAACAAATGATGGGGTTAATCATCCGGTCAGTTTATATGCGGCAACTAAGAAATCAAATGAACTAATGGCACATGCATATAGCCATTTGTACGATATTCCAACAACAGGATTACGCTTTTTTACTGTTTATGGGCCAATGGGACGACCAGACATGGCTTATTTTTCATTCACTAAGAAAATCTTAGCCGGTGAGCCGATTAAAATATTTAATAATGGTGAAATGATGCGTGATTTTACTTATATTGATGATATTGTTGATGGTATAGTTCGTTTATTAGATCATCCGCCAAAAGCAAATCCAGAATTTGACCGGGAAAACCCAATTCCGAGTGCCAGTTATGCACCATATAAAATTTACAATATCGGTAATAATCAACCGATAAAACTTATGGATTTTATTGAAACATTAGAGAAACACATAGGGATTGAAGCAAAGAAAGAATTTTTACCAATGCAGGCTGGTGATGTTAAGGCTACTTATGCTGACATCGATGACCTACAACAAACAACAGGATTTAAACCAACTACAACAATCGATGATGGACTGAAGCAATTTGTTGATTGGTATATGGAATATTATCATAAGAACTAATAAAGTAATCGATAATATGATGAAGAAGAAGTAATCTAAATTTCTGAGGAAGGACATGTCGCGATCCACCTATGCTACATTTTGGATACATTTAAGACATAATTATGATCAAACTTTGTCAAGAATGTTCCAGTATATTTCAGTTGTATATAGTAACCCTTCCGCCAGCACTGACCTTGTTTGTGTCCGTAGCTAGTAGTTTTGATTTGGGCTGGTGAAAAAGCAGACTTTAGAGCTCTGTCCGCATCCGCAGCATACTAAGGACAATCGCCTCTGAGTTCTGTCGGTAGGGCTCTAACTCTTTCCAACGGTCACAAAGTAGTGACACGGTGGTAAAGGGAAAATAACTAAGGCTTTGGTTAAGATAGTTTTATTTCTGAAGAAGGCATTTTTGTCATGGGTAGATTAGTCGTTTCTCATGTGGATCAAATAGATTGCACAACTGGATAAATTGGATGTTTGTAATCACACATCTCCTTTATACCATCTATTAAAATTGCATCCCATTCTTCTTCTTTTGGGGGAAAATATAGCACTCCATCAAGCAACTAGTAGTTATACAAATCAATATTAGAGCACAGTCTTTACTTGGAGAAGCAGGGGAGGTAGACTCTTTTTTTTTTGCGAAAAATGACCTGACCCTTTTTTGCTTTCGTAAATCACCATACATAGGAGCTCTATATCTAGCTCTCTCTTTACTGTGGGGAATTACAAAGTACAACAAACGCTAACTCAAATGTGCCCTAAATATTGCCCTAGATTTAGATATATTAGAAAAAATCAATTAGTTGTAACTGTCAAGTTAAATTGAACACTTTTCGCTCATTAATTTTGAACAGTTTTATCATTAAATATTGAGCGACGATGTTTTAATCGATAACTGTCACCTCCTAGTTGGATAACTTCAG
>NZ_JAHLQM010000010.1 GCF_018919165.1 Amphibacillus sp. MSJ-3
CGAGGAGGCTTGAGCCGTGCCCACGGAAAGCGTCCGCCTGGAATGAAAGGTAACGAAGTTACAAGCAAGTTTTGTATCAATGAAAACATAAGCCTAAAACAAGGCTTAAACATATTATACGAGGGGAGAAAATGATGAAATCTACAGGTATTGTACGCAAGGTTGATGAGTTAGGTCGTGTGGTTATACCTATTGAATTACGACGGACATTGGGTATTGCAGAGAAAGATGCTTTAGAAATTTATGTGGATGATGAGCGTATCATTCTACAAAAATACAAACCAAACATGACTTGCCAAATTACTGGTGAAATTTCTGATGATAACCTATCCCTTGCTGATGGAAAACTTATTTTAAGTCCTGAAGGTGCTAGATCATTGGTTGATGAAATTAATCGTTATTTAGACAAATAGTTTTAACTAGAAAGAGAGCTTTCAATACTGAACCATTCAAATTTTAGCTTTCCCTAAACTATTTGGATCGTTCCTGAAGCTCTCTCTTTTATGTTAGTCAACATGGTATTGTTGATAAATATCTCGTTTTTTTAATTCTCGATCCTGCGCTACCTTCCTTATCGCCTCTTTACTCGTTAGCTGATCTGTTTCGATATAATAATCGACATGTTCAATAATAGTTAGCTCCTCCCACCATGACTGATTCTCGTCAACCTGGGCTAGACTCCCTTCAATAATAATACAAAATTCGCCTTTCACCATCCCACTCTCCGACCATTCTATGAGTTCCTCAACTGTTCCACGCACATACTCTTCAAATTTCTTTGTTAATTCACGGGCAAGTGCTATTTTACGATTACCTAAATTCTCTTTTATGTCCATTAAAGTATCTTTTAGTCGATATGGCGATTCATATAGAATCAGTGTTGCTTGTTGTGCTTTTAGAATCTGCCATGCTTTTTTTCTTTCTTTATTCTTTTTAGGTAAAAAACCATAGAAATAAAATTGATCTGTTGGTAAGCCTGAACCAACCAAGCCACATAGGGCTGCATTCGCCCCCGGTAATACAACAACTGGAATCTCTTCCTCTATTGCAGATTGAATGAGTAATGTCCCTGGATCTGAAATACCTGGCATTCCCGCATCAGACACCAAGGCAAGATGCTGACCTTTTTTCAATACATTCAATAGATACTCCTGTTTCGACTGTTGACTATGTTCATGATAACTAGTCAGCGGGCAATGAATATCAAAATGTGACAGTAACTTTTTTGTATTACGTGTATCTTCTGCTGCAATTAAATGAACTTGCCTTAAAGTATTTAAAGCTCTAATTGTAAGATCATCTAGGTTTCCAATCGGAGTAGGCACAATATACAAAATACCTGTCCGTCCATTATCATGATAGCTCTTTTGTATTTTCAATCTGCTCACCTACTTTTTGCTCTTGAATGATTTGTTTCTTTTGAGAACGAGATAGTCTTTTTATTCGGTACTCCATTTGCATAGCCGCTTCTTTTGTCTCAAATATTTGATAGTAGCGTAATTTAAATGGCCCTCTTCCTCTTGTGTACTTCGCGCCTTTTCCCGATTCATGCATTCGTAATCGATGTGCTAAATCATTTGTATAGCCTGTATATAATGACCCATCCTTACACTCAATGATATAAACACTATGTTCAATAGACAAAGTCATGCAACTCCTTTGTATAACTACCTTCTTGATTAAAAACATAGAGGGGAGGTAACAGCTTTAAATCAACTTTCCCATCACGAATGGACTCGATTAATAAGATATTCGCCTCTTTCCCTTCTTTAGGGTAAACAAACTGTAGTCTCTTAGGTTCAAGCTTATATTTCCGCATTAAATTAATAATATCAACGAGACGACCCGGCCGATGGACCATAGCCACTTTTCCACCTGGTTTTACCAATCGACTCGATGTTTGAATCACCTGTTCCAAGTTTACTAAGATCTCATGTCTGGCAATGGTTAGATAGTCATTTTTATTCATTTGATTTGGATGTTCTGTTTTAAAGTAGGGTGGATTAACTGTAACAAGATCAAACTTATCATTACCAAAAAAACTTGGCATATCGTTTAGATCACCATGAATCAGTTCAATTTGATCTGTTTTATTGTTATATTGAACGCTACGTCGTGCCATTCCATACAAACGCTCCTGAATTTCGACACCTGTAATCGGCACATTTGTGAATTTACTCATCAAGAGCGGGATAACCCCATTCCCTGTGCAAAGATCTATTATCTTCCCTCTTTTTAAGGGTAGGGATGCAAAATTAGCTAGTAAAACGGCGTCAATTGAATATGAGAAAACTGTTGGACTTTGAATGATTTGCATCGATTGATCCATAAATAGATAATCTAAACGCTCATCGCCTAGTAAATCTACCATCCTTAACCTCCATACGATATTTTAATTTAATCAATGAAAAAGACTGGTTTTGAGAACAAAACTAACTCTCATTTAGTTAGAGAAAAATCTTATACTAAATAGAGATCCCTAAACCCAGCCTTTTTATTTTATTAGAAAGTCTACTTTTTATTTAAAAACTGTAAACAGAATAAACAATCTTCATTTTGTCTAGGACTTCCAAAATGAACATTACAAATATGGAAGCCTTCTTCATAAAGTCGTGCTAAATTATCATAGCCCTCACCAATAACGTTAGTATAATTATCTTGTTGACGATCTTCCTTTTCTTTAACTTCAAGTTCTCTATCTAAACGTTGGCGCAAATGATGATTCTCAATTGTCATTCGGTGATTTTCTTCTAAAAGCTCTTTTAAATGCCCTTTTAAATCACCTAACTGCTGGTAAAGTTGACCAATCTGTTCTTCCATATCTGATACTTGCTCGAACACTTCCTTTTTGTTCACGGCACTACCACCTCATCATTCCATGGTCATTAAATCAACAACACCCTGTTCAATCAATTCATCTAATGTGTATTCAATCATACGCTCTTTCTCGATTAATTCAATTTGAATTATGCGTTCTAATATATTTATACCAACAACCTTCCCTTCACCAATAGGAGTTAAAATCTTTTCACCTAAGTCAGGAAGTTGTTTTTTTGCTTCTTCATAATCATCATTTTCATATTTCAAACAGCACATTAAGCGACCACACAATCCAGATATTTTAGCAGGATTTAATGATAAATTTTGATCCTTTGCCATTTTTATCGAAACCGGCTCAAAGTCACCTAGAAAAGTAGAGCAACAGAGCATCCGGCCACACGGTCCAATACCGCCTAACAGTTTAGCTTCATCCCTTACCCCGATTTGCCGTAACTCTATCCTTGTTTTAAAAATCGCAGCTAAATCCTTCACTAAATTTCTGAAGTCAATTCGACCGTCAGCAGTAAAATAAAAAATAACTTTATTGCGATCAAATGTATATTCAACATCAACAAGATTCATATCCAGTTGATGTTCATTGATTTTATTAAAACATACCTGATAAGCTTCTTTTGCACTTTCCTTATTTTCTATGACTGCATACTTATCTTTCTTTGTCGCTAAACGAATCACCTTCTTTAATGGCAAGACAACGTCTTCCTCATCAACAGATTTATTCGCAATGACAACCTTGCCAAATTCAATTCCCCGTGACGTTTCTACAATCACATATTGATCCTGTTCAATAGTAAGCTGATCAGGATCAAAATAATATATTTTACCCGCTTTCTTAAAGCGTACACCGATCACTTCGATCATCTATCATCACCTCTGCATTTGCAGTGTTAATTTTTCCATGACTAACATTGGATGAATATTTTGAGTCACATGTCGTTTTGCTTCTAAAATAGAATATAAAATTTGTGTTGTGTCATTCTTAGACCAATGCCAGGTACATTTTTCGAGTTCTTTTAAATAACTTTGAAAAATAATTGTCTCTTTTTGATCAATCTGTAAATAGATAATATCTTTAAACCAGTACATAAGTAGATCAAGACCAAAGTTAAGCTTTTCCCGATCCGAAAAATGTTCCATCCATTGTCTCTGAATAAATAATAATGCTTCATCCTGTTTAGACTGGAGTATACCCATTAATTGTACCACTAATTTTCGTGCCTGTGCAAACCACTCATCTTGATCTAATGCTCGTGCCTGCTCGAGATTTGGCATGATAGCAGAAAATAGCCGAGCGTTTTCCGGCATGATACCTTCCTTTAGTAAAAGCTCTTCAATTGATTGCGAGGATAACGGCATTAATGAGATGATTTGACATCTGGATTTTACTGTATCAAGAATCGCCTGGCTATTTTCTGTCATTAAAATAGCCGTTGTTTTTTTACTGGGCTCTTCTAAAAATTTCAATAATCGATTTGCCGCATTTGTTGTCATTAAATCAGCATGTGAAATAAGGTAAACTTTTTGATTTGATTCTAAACCTGTATAAGTAAACTCTTTTTGTAAATGAGCAATTTGCTCTTTCTTAATTGAAGCACCATCTGGTCGAATCCAATGAACATCTGGGTGATTACCTGAATCAATTCGCAAACATTCATTACATCGATGACAAGGTTCACCCGCACTCATTTGTTTGCAAAATAGGCTTTTTGCTAAGAAGTAACCAATTGCTTCTTTTCCTGTTCCTACATCACCTTGTATTAAATAGGCATGTGCTACCCGTTCCCGAATAATCATTTGCCGTAACATCTTCATTGCTACCGGTTGCCGCTTCTCTAATTCAGCCCAATTTTCCATTATTGACACCACCACATTTATATAGTGAATCATTTCTTTATTCAAAAAAAAGAATGAAATCAACGTCTTGATTTCACCCTCTCGTTGTTGCTTTCATTTTATCATAGATCATACGAGTATTGCTTTATTTAAGAATACAAATTAATTAACAAACCTTTAATTTCTCCAATCATATCTAGTAAGTCAATCGATCGCTTCTCTTGTTCAACAATGGCTTCAGTTAAGGCAATAAGCTTTTCATCAATTTGTTTAACAATTAATAGTTGACGGCTATTGCCATTTAAGTTAAATGTATGTGATTGAGAGATATCTAATCCAAAATTAACAGCTTCCTTAATAAAACCTTTGACAAAACGTTTGTACTTAGCTAATTCCCGAAGTGTACGATAACGGGCAAGTTTCTCACCCTGGCTAGTAATTTCCTTCATTAGGTGCTCTAATTCGTAGCCATGTAATTTCTCAGCCTGTGTCATAACCATTGCATCGAAGGATAAACCTTTTGCTTTTGGTATCGGTTGATTAAGTTGTGTTGTATCAACTTGCGAACGAATTTCTTTATTAATTTTCACAGTATTAAACGTCCCTTAAATTATTTTAAAATTGATGAAATTGATCAACGGGTAAAACAAAGACAATGGCTCCACCAACTTCAATATTGATTGGCTGTGGGATATAGGAATCGGTATTCCCACCCATTGGTGAAATAGGTGCTACCATTTGTTCTCGTTGACTTGAGTTTTTCTTAATAATCTCAAGAGCTTGGTCAACATAATCATCTTGACAACCAATCATCAATGTTGTATTTCCTTCTTTTAGAAAACCACCTGTCGAAGAAAGCTTAGTTGTTTTAAAATCACTTTTACTTAGAGCATCAATTAAACGGCTACTATCCTTGTCCTCAACAACAGCTAAAATTAATTTCATTTAAAGTCGCCTCCTGAATATGATTACTACTCATTTATATGCAAGATAATCTTTTCATACGCTAGCTGAATGACATTTACTAATGATTGCTCAGCATCAATCGCTTCAATACGAGAGGGAAAGCGTTGCCTTAGTATTTGATAGCCCTCATATACCTTTTGATGAAAGGAGAGAGCCTCAACATCCAAGCGATTGAGTTCACGCGCTTGATTAGATCGAATTCTTGCTAATCCATTTTGAGGTTCAATATCGAAAAACAAGGTTAAATCTGGCATGAATTGGTCAATCGCAAATTGATTAATTTGGTAAATCTGGTCAATCCCCAAATTTCTTGCATAACCTTGATAAGCTAAACTACTATCGATGAATCGATCACATAAGACAATTTTCCCCGCTTCTAATGCAGGCTTAACCTTTTCAACAAGGTGTTGACGTCTTGCTGCAGCGTAAAGCAATGCTTCTGTTCGAGCATCCATTTCTGTATTTGATTGATCTAATAAAATGTTCCGAATCTGTTCAGAAATTTTTATTCCACCGGGTTCACGGGTTGTCACCACAGAATAACCTTGCCTCTCTAATCGATCAGCAACACCGGTTAATGCTGATGTCTTTCCAGCCCCTTCGCCACCTTCAAATGTAATAAAATATCCTCTCACCATCTATTCTCCTTTAAAAGCCTGAGGTGAGCCTTCCATTAATTAAGATGGACCTACACACAGGTTATCACTGGTTAAAGATTCACTTTAACCTTACTCTTTCTATTATTGTAGCATGTTTATCCCAAAAAATTAACGATTTTCAGATAATTATTAGCTGGCATTCAAATGATTGGGGATGATGACCACAATCCATTTGCCTGCTACAATAGCTATTATCTAAAAATATGAATATAACTCTTCATAAATACTTTTAATCACGGATTAACTAACTGTAAAACTTCTAATTCAATAAACAAAGGGCTATTAAGGGAATCAAGAGGCGGTAAAAACCCGAATCCTTCATCTAACACACAGTGAGGGAACGAAGATTCACTTAATTAAAAGATAGGATAATAAAGTCTCACACTCTTTCAACTGAAAGAATATGAGACTTTAACATTAACTATTTAACGGTGATTGTTGGATACGTCTTAATTTATGAACAAAAAAGCGATAGTCTGGATCTTCGGGATCAGTTGCTACAATCTTTGCTTGGCAACTTTCACAAATGTATAAATGATAGATAAATATCCCCTCTTCTTGATTTGTGTCACATATCTGACATTGATGCATCAGCTCCACCTCCGTTTACTAGTTTCACCGAATAAAATAGATTCTATACATTAAAAAAGCAGAAATCTGCTAGAATGATCTAACAAGATTTCTGCTTTTTATTATTTTTCTATCTAGAACGATTGACTATAATCTCACTTTTTATCCAGTAAATAAACAGAGTTCATACAAAGTGATCCCTCACAGTTCAAACCATTCCTACGGAGTATCTCCCTTAATACATGAGAAGTCTCCTACTCTGCAGCTTCTTCCCCTGTCTCTTCTTCAACTGGTGTAATTTCGTCTGCTTCAAATGGTTCTTCTTGAGTCACAGCAATTTCATAGCGATAAACTCCTGTTGTAGTGAAGTTATAAGCATAGTTTTGAACACGATTATTAACAGGTATAAGTATCGCACGATATACAGTTGGGAAAACAGGAATTTCATCAACCATCAGTTGTTGCCATTCACTATAGACCTCTTGACGATATTCTTGATCAAAGGCTTCTTCAGATAAACCTTCTTTTAGTAATCGGTCATTTTCTTCACTCGCATAACGTGGATAGTTGAAAGCAGCTGTTCGGCCATATAAACCAGATGGATCAACGTCAGCTCCTACTCCCCAAGCTCCTTGGTAAATATCAATTTCTGGGTCATCTGCCTCAACACGGTCATAGAATGTATTGAATTCTTGTAAGCGACCATCTAATAATTGAACATTTAAGCCGACCTCTTTCCATGCTTGCATATAATATTGGGCGATAGGTTCAGCAGTATCCCCACCTGACATGGAAGCGAAGTTGATAACCAGTTCGTTTCCATCTTGGTCTTCACGGAAACCATCTTCGTCAACATCGATATAACCAGCTTCATCTAAAATCTCATTTGCTTGTTTAGGATCATATGTTGGTGCCTCAATTGTAGCATCATGATAATCTGGATGAGAAGGTGGTGTCAATGTTGTTGCATTCCAACGCAATCCATCATAGAATTTAGTACCTACTGCGTCGTTATCCACTGCATACCACATTGCTCGACGTAGATTTACATCAGCCATTTTTGCATCAGGATCTGGTACAACCTCACCATCTTCTATCTTACCAAGTTTAAAACCAATATAGGTATAGGCAGTATCGATCCCACCTAGAAACTCCACATTGGACATATCTTGATTATCTTTATATTGTTCAGTCGGGAATGTACTAACTGCATCTATATCACCCGTTTGTAATGATTGAACAACGACATTTGGATTAATAACACGAACCGTTACACCGTCAAGTTTTGGTTCGCCTCTCCAATAATCTTCATTTTTGACCATTGTGACAGATTCACCTGGCACAATCGATTCCACTTTAAATGGACCATAACCGATTGGTTCTGTACGCACAGCATCAGATGAAGCCATATCTTCAATTGGAATATCTTCGAAAATATGTTTTGCTAATGGATAGGCCCAAATACCACCTGCTAATAGGGAAGGGGTAAATTCATGATAAGTTATTTTAATTGTCTTCTCATCAATAATCTCAATCCCTGATATCTCATCTGTTTCACCTTTATGATATTCTGGCATACCTTCAACACTACTCAAAGATTGTGTGTAACGAACACCATCATAGTCTGGATGACCAACAACTTCATAAGCATAAGCCCAATCCTCAGCTGTTACGGGCTCTCCATCATGCCAGTTTAGATTCTCGTTAATTGTGAAAGTAATTGAATGATTATCTTCATCTACCTCGAATGTCGCTGCGCCATCTTGTGTATAGGCATAGTTCTCATCCATGGTAAGAAGTGATTCACTAAACCAATCAATAATTTGAACGTCTGGGTTACCAGAATAGAAGTTATAGTTTAATGTTCCTTCAAACGCTGTGTCTGATACGAGACCAAAGTTCAAGGTTCCTCCTTCTATCGCTTCCCCTTCGTTTGTTTTGACCTGGTTAAAATCCTCGATCGAAATTAACTCATCCTCAGCAGCTGAGTCTCCTTCTTTTTCATCATTACAACCTGCTAATACTAGAACTAGCATTAACATAAGCGCAAGAAAAGCTTTTGGTATGCTTCTTCTTGTCATCATAAATAACCTCCCCATTTTTTATATTCTTGTCAACAACGCATGTTGACGATTTATACTTAACATCTGCTTCAGATGTAGGTATCACAATTCATATGACCGCTAGCCCCGACGTTGGCGAGCATCAGTAGCCCGTTTTAGCGCTTCTCCAACGTTACGAACGCTAAGCATAAGTAGGAAAATTAGAATCGCAGCTGGTAACCAAATCCACCAACGATATTCTAATGTTTGTGGATTTCTAGCATAGCTCAATAAGGTTCCTAAACTTGGTGTTGACTCTGGAAAGCCAAAGCCAAGAAACGATAAGCCAGACTCTAATCCAATATTAGCTGCCAAATTCAATGTCATCGTCACGATGATTAACGAACTTAAATTTGGCAGGACTTGACCAAACATAATCTTCCACTGGGGTGTCCCTAAAGTTTTTGATGCTTGGGCGTAGTCCAATTCCCGCTCCTGCAAAGCCTTTGATCGAACCAAGCGAGCAATCCCCATCCATAAAAAGGCCGTCATAATTAAGGAAAAGGCAAGAGTACTATAGCTTGGGACAATCGCAACAAATACAATAACGATCATAAGGAAAGGTAGTATTTGGAAGAAGTCAAGGATACGCATCATTACGTTATCGACATGCCCTCCAAAATACCCTGCGACTAACCCAAAGGTAACCCCTATTATCCCCGTTAAAAAGGTGACAATAAAACCAATCCACAAGGAGTTCCGTGTTCCAATAATTAATTGGCCAAAGACATCACGTCCACCATAATCTGTCCCTAACCAGAACTCTTGGTTTGGTGCTTGGTGAATCGAAAATAAATCAACTTTAACAATTTGATCCAAATCTAATACGGCAGAAACCGTAAAAACAACAACCGTTATGGAAACAAAAAAGATTAACGAGACAAGTGCTAATTTATCACGAACAATCTCACGCCATAAGATATTTAAACTACTTTGGCTTTTGTGTGCTTTCTTTTCTTCCTTTACATCGACATCGACTTTTACCATTGCCCTCACTCCTTTCTCGATTACTTAATCCGAATTCTCGGATCTACTAGGCTTAGTATAATATCGGAGAGTAACGCACCTAAAATCGATGCGATACCAAATAATAAAACGACCGCGGTGACCACACTGTAATCCCGCTGAGTGATCGACTCCATAAAGAGAAGTCCCATCCCTGGGTAACTGTAGATCGTTTCAATAAAAACAGTTCCCCCAATTAAGCCAGTAATCTCAAATCCAAATAAAGCAGCAATCGGTAAAAGTGAGTTTCTAAAGACATGGCGATTATAAACACGGGACTCCGAAGCCCCTTTGGCTCGTGCTGTTAAGATAAAATCCTTCTGTTTCGTATCGATAATTTCATTACGCAAATATTGAACCGTATTCACCGTCGTAATTAAAGCCATCGATAAAGCTGGCAACATTAAATGATGGAGTCGACTTACGTAATATTCAAATGTCCCCCTGGTTAAACCTGGTGCAACACTTGACCCCGTAGGAAACCATCCTAGTTGAAAACCAAAGATCCACAACAAGACAAGGGCAAAGATAAAGAGTGGTGTTGCAAAACCAATATAGGTATAGCCTGTTATCATTTGATCACGTAGTGTATCATTGTATCGTCCACTCGTAATCCCTAATGGAATAGCGATTATATAAGTAAAGATGAGTGTCAATAAAGATAACCAAATCGTATTATTAAGCCGTTGTCCAATTAAATCTGTTACATCTATTTTAAACCGGAATGATTGGCCTAGATCTCCTTGTAGAGCATTACCGACCCAATTCACATACTGGATATGCCATGGATCATTCAGACCCAATCGCTCGCGTTGTTCAGCAATCGTTGCTGGATCCAAATTGGGATCCACCAATCCTGTTAAAGCATCTCCTGGCATCATTTGTGCCATTATGAAAACCAAAACACTCAGTAAAATAATTTGAGGTAAGGTAATCAACAAACGTCTCGTAATAAACTTCCACATATCAGTTCACCCTCTCTGGCAAAGCAACGAGATGGGTTTCTGATTGACGACGTAAATCATAGGCTAAGCCCTCTTCGTCGAAATAATCATGATAAGCCTGCTCATATTCTTTTTGAACTTCTTCCCTGAAGGTCTTTTGCTTTGCTCTATTTTTTGGATTAATATCAGGAATCGCTGCGACTAAGCGCTTAGTATAAATATGTTGAGGATTTGTAAAAATGTCATCAGTCGACCCTTCCTCAACATAACGCCCTTTATACATAATGCCAATTCTATCACTCATATGTTTTACGATTCCCAAGTCATGGCTAATGAATAAATAAGTTAAATTTAATTCTTCTTGAATATCACGCATAAAATTTAATACTTGAGCTTGCACGGACACATCTAGCGCCGATACAGGCTCATCGGCGATAATCAATTTAGGTTTTAAAGCAATCGCCCGAGCAATACCAATACGTTGACGTTGACCACCTGAGAATTGATGTGGATATTTATAAATGCTTTCTTCAGATAATCCAACCTTTTCAAGTAGTTCAGCCACACGATATATTTCTTCTTTCTTTGTAAGTTTTTCATAGTTTCGTAACGGTTCAGCTACGATATCCAAAACTCTTTTCTTTGGATTCAATGAAGAGTATGGATCTTGGAAAATCATTTGAATATCTTTTCTAAAGTCGATTTTCTTATTCTTCTTATCAGCCAAATCGATCCCTTGAAAAATAATTTGGCCAGATGTGATCTGATTTAAACCGATAATCGCTCGACCTGTCGTCGTTTTACCTGAACCAGATTCACCGACAATACCATAAGTTTGACCTGCTTCAATTTGAAAAGAGATGCCATCGACCGCTCGAATCGAATCAATCTTTCGATTAAAAATCCCCCCTCGAATAGGGAAATGCACCTTTAAATCATTAATCTCAAGAAAGGTCACTTTGATCGACCTCCTCTTCTTTTGGAAAATGGAAATGTTGATAACATGTACAACGAACGAAATGTCCTGGTTTAATTTCACGTAAGACCGGATCTGCTTCATGAGTAGATTCATCTAACCAAGGAATTCGGTCTTTAAAGCGACAGCCTTTCCGTGGTAAAAGAGCCAAGGAAGGAACTATTCCTTGGATCACATGCAGTTTATCTTGTTGTTGATTAACATTTGGAACTGAATTTAATAATGAACGCGTATAAGGATGTTGAGGGTTCTCAAATAAAGTTTCAACATCTGCTAATTCGACAATTTCCCCCGCATACATCACGGCGACGCGATCAGCCATTTCTGCAACCACCCCTAAATCATGGGTAATTAAAATAATCCCTGCATTCATCTTTTGTTTTAACTGACGAATCAAGTCTAGAATCTGAGCTTGAATCGTGACATCTAAGGCTGTCGTGGGCTCATCCGCAATTAACAATTCAGGATCATTTGAAATCGCAATAGCGATCATCACACGCTGACGCATTCCTCCTGACAGCTCATGTGGATATTGATCAACAACATATTCTGGACGGGGGATCCCTACCTGATTCAACAGGTCAATGACTTTTGTACGTCTTGCCTGTTTATCAAGCTTTTTATTGTGTAAAAATAAGGCTTCACCGATTTGTTCTCCAACTGTCATCAGCGGATTTAATGCGGTTAAAGGGTCCTGAAAAATCATCGCCATATCTTTCCCTCTGACTTGATTAAGCCGTGAGTCAGACATGCCGATTACATTCTCTCCTTTGAATAATATTTCTCCTTCTGTTTTCGCACGATTATGCAGGCGCATGATCGAAAAAGCTAAAGCACTTTTCCCTGATCCAGATTCACCTACAATTGCTAAGACTTCATTTTTATTAACGGTTAATGAAACATCGTCAACAGCCGCATAATAATCATCTCGAATACGAAAGGAGGTATATAAATGATTGATTTCTAGCAATTTATTTTCCAACTTCATCCTCCTCAACATCTATAAAATCTATCTAAATTAAAGAATTATTCTGAAAACTGAATAATCGCTTGTTTTCTCCCCTTCATCCATACATTGTATAAAGATGTTAAAAACATTATAAAGAAAATTGTTTGAAAAAGCAATGTTATAACTTGCTAATCAGTAGTAATGCCATGATTATAATGACTTTTTGCAGTTGAGCTAACTAAAAAACTCCAACTCAATTATATAAAAAACAACCCGTTTTGTAACAATCCATAAAAAAATATACAATGAAAAGTTCATTGTATATTTCTGAATCACCATTCTATTTCCATTGGCTAAATAACAAATAAATGGATGGAGCTTAAGGCTATCATACCAGGTATCCCTAAAAAGCCAACAGTTGTTGCCGTAAACAAATTGATCGGTACATGTAAACCAAATGAGCCACTTAATATATTTAAAAAGAACAACAATAACGCACCAATCGCTACTTTTGTGATTAGTTTGGGTAACCATTTGATTGATTTCAAATTAAATAACATCATAAGTACAAGACAGACAATACCAACGATCATATACGGATTCACTATAATCACCCCTTGTCTAAACGGCTCCTTGTTCCATATATATGTGATCAACTAAAAAAAAGAACGAGGCTGAGACATAACTAGTCTCACTGAGTAAAAAAGGTTCTATTTACGGTTTTTTCGTAAATAGAACCTTTTTCATTTTAGCTGAGTTTTGCCCCAGCCTCTTCTTTAATCTTCTATAATTAATGTTATTTAACTTTCATATTCAAATGATAGTGTCTTACTTCTTTTAATAAATAAAAATATTTTGCTTCAGCAACCATTAGTTCAAAACGTCCAGATTCACTTGGCTCTATACTTTGATCCATGATCTTCATTAATCGTGTCCATTCGTTTTGCATTTGTAAAGTATCCTGTAACAATTGTGCTTCTTCTCTTTGACGCTTTCGTTTACTTAACATGGTCGCTTCACTTCCTTCTATCACAAATAACGGTCGACAACTCCCTACCTTAATAAAAACATAATTAAAATAAGGTCCAGCCAATCATCATGTTCTAATAGACATTACCCGTTTTTTGTAGAAAACTAACCTAAAAAATAATTAAATTTATAATTCGCGTCTTCCTTCTAATGCTTTGGAAAGTGTTACCTCATCTGCATACTCTAAGTCTCCTCCCATAGGAAGGCCATGGGCAATCCGAGTGATTTTAATGCCAGCAGGTTTGACTAATCGTGAAATATACATAGCAGTAGCCTCTCCCTCGACATTAGGATTTGTAGCTAGAATAAGTTCTGTTACCTTCTCATCCTTTAAGCGATCAAGTAGGGATGGAACATTAATATCTTCTGGCCCAATCCCATCAATTGGAGATATTGCTCCATTTAGAATATGATATTGGCCATTATACTCACGCATTTTTTCCATTGCGATTACATCTTTAGGATCTTGAACAACACAAATAACAGACCGATCCCTAGATTGATCTTGACAAATTGAGCAAGGATCTTGATCAGTTATATTTCCACATATACTACAGTGAGTTAGCTCTCTTTTCGCACTTACAAGCGCCTTAGCAAAATCTAAAACATCGTCTTCCTTCATATTTAATACAAAAAAAGCCAGTCGAACCGCTGTTTTGGGTCCTATCCCTGGCAATTTAGTAAAGCTATCAATTAGCTTTGAAATTGGTTCTGGATAATACACTGATTAACCCTCCTAGAACATCCCTCCAGGCAAATTAAGGCCTTGAGTAAATTTACCCATTCTCTCATTTGTCGTTTCTTCTATTTTCGTTAATACCTCATTTGTTGCAGCAATGATTAAGTCTTGTAACATTTCAATATCATCAGGATCTACAACATCTTCACTAATTTCCACATCAAGAATTTCCTTTTTTCCATTGGCAGTTACTTTAACCATCCCACCACCTGACGTGGCTTCAAAAGTCATTTCCATAAGTTCATCTTGAGCTTTCACCATATCTTTTTGCATTTTCTGCATTTGCTTCATCATCTTATTCATATTACCCATATTTCCACGCATGTTTTTCCCTCCTGAAATTTACTATCTTCTTATTATTCATGAATTTCTAATAAATCATCACCAACAAGCTTTCTTGCTTCCGCTACAATGGGGTCTTCTTGGTCCTTTTCTTGTGACTCTTCATTTTCATCTTTCGTTTGTTGGCGTTGTTTCTCAATATAGTCCTGACGTAATTCCAACCAATTGTCTTCTGGGATTGGAATATAGTGCATATTTTTCCCGAAAACTTCGAGCAAAAGCGCTTCAATCATCTGTTGATGATCAAGAGCGAGTGAACAATGGATATCATATTTAAATGAGATCACAAGCTTATCTTCAGATGCAGCACTTGGCCTTGCATCCTGTAACACTGCATATGCTGGTGCACTTTGTTGCTTAAGGCTTTGTAAAAATATCGCCCATTTCGCTTGAATCGCTTGTAAATATTTCTTCTCTGCCTCACCTAATACCTGGCGAATGCGCTCATAAGGAATCCGATACTTATTCTTAGTCGGTGATGACCGCTTTTGTGTAGCTTTTGGAGCGGAGGCATTTGTTGGGACTTTATTATTTTTAACTTCATGTAATTCCTTTTCTAGTTTATCAAGCTTTTCTGATAACTGCAAAATTTGTTTTACTTCTTGTTTTGAAACTCGATCTTCTGCTTGTGCCTCCGTCAATTTTAACATCGTAATTTCAATAAAAACTTTAGGTGTATTCGTCCACTTCATTTCTTGCTGGCATTGATTTAATTCGGTAATTGCTCTTTGAATCCATTCAGCCGATACTTCTTCCTGTAAATCGATAAAGGCTTGATCAACAATGGCCCTTTCCAATAAATCATCAAAATCCGATGCACTTTGATAAAGAAGGAGATCACGCAAGAAATAAATTAAATCGTAAACTAATCTGACTGGGTCCTTTCCTTCTTGGATAAAAAGATCAACTAGGTTTAAAGCCGACTTTGTATCTTGACGATACAGTGCATCAATTAATTCTGTTAATTTACCCTGAGAAACTGAACCTGTTATCATCAGAACATCTTCAAGCTCTACCTTCTGATCACTGTATGAAATCGCCTGATCCAACAAACTCAATGCATCACGCATACCCCCTTCGGCTGCTAATGCAATTGCGTGAAGGGCCTCATCCGTTACTTCTAACTCTTCTTGACCTAAAATCTCTTTCATCCGACTGATTAAGAATGGATGTGTAATTCTTTTGAAATCAAAACGTTGACATCTTGAAATGATCGTTAACGGGATTTTATGTGGCTCAGTTGTAGCTAGGATAAATATCACATGTTGCGGCGGTTCTTCTAATGTTTTTAAAAGGGCATTAAAAGCACCAATTGAAAGCATATGAACCTCATCAATAATATAGACCTTATAGGCAACTGAACTTGGCGCATATTTCACTTTATCCCGAATATCACGGATCTGTTCGACACCATTATTTGAGGCCGCATCGATTTCAATGATATCTGAAATGCTACCATTTTGAATGCCAATACAGGCATCACACTCTCCACAAGGTTCTCGTACAGGTGTTGACTGGCAATTAACTGCTTTAGCAAAAATTTTAGCAGCACTTGTTTTTCCAGTTCCCCGTGGACCCGAAAATAAGTAAGCATGTGAGAATTTATTTTGGAAAATGGCATTTTGTAAAGTACGAGTAATATGGGATTGTCCTACAACATCACTAAACTTCTGTGGTCTCCATACACGATAAAGGGCCTGATAGCTCATTTTTCGCTTCTTCCTTCCTACTTGGAATTCCCTTCTATTATAACTGAAATTCACTTGAAATGTGAGTGCATCCAAGATGATTTATGTAAAGTGGTCACCAACCAATTTTCACTATATGCTTAGTAATTTATCTCACTAAATAGGAAATCCTATCGACATTTACTAAGTATAAAAAAATCTCTTACCAACACGGCAAGAGAATTTTAATTTTTATTATAACGCCGTGCACCTACCATCGATCACACAGCCCTAAGCGTTACATAAATTCATGACTCAGCCCAGGCTTCCCCGCGGCACACGCGAATGACCGCTTACTGCTGCTTTCTTCCGAACCTGACAGGGTTCACGGGTTCACGTTGCGCAGGACCAGAACATCAACATCAATTCTTTATGGCAGACCTTATAGCAATGCACCTCAAATAGGAATTCAGCCTCGCTATAGCGGATTGCGAGTACAGGGCACCGCTACCTCCCCACCTAGCACGGCAAGATTGCTAACAACATTTATCTGCACCAATTGGCGCACTTACTAGTATAGTCTGTTTTCATCAAAATTGCAACGTTTAGCCATTGTTACTTTTTCCCTAATCATTTGTTAATGAGATGACTTGGATAACTTCTTTTCCTCACGAAGCTTTTTAAAAAAACCTTTTAACAATTGAGAACATGCTTCATTTAATACCCCACCCCTTAAATCAACTTGATGGTTAAAATGATGGTTCTCCAATATGTTAATAATTGATCCCGCACAACCCGACTTGGGATCATATGCCCCAAAAACCACACGTGGTATCCGAGCTTGTAAAATAGCCCCAGCACACATTGGACAAGGTTCTAATGTCACGTATAATGTACAGTTTTCTAGTCGCCAACTACTTATTTTCTCATTTCCTTTATCAATCACAAGCATTTCAGCATGGGAAGCTGTCGTTTGAAGTGTTTCACGTAAATTAAAAGCCCGTGCAACCACTTGATCTTGATATACAAGGATTGCGCCAATCGGCACTTCTCCCAATTGTTCAGCTTTCATTGCTTCTGCTAATGCCAATTCCATATAATCTTCATCAGTCATATCAAGCTCTCCTCGAACTTATTATCTAATCAAAGTATAACAAATTTCAACCTATTATAATCCTTCAAGCCTTAATAGGCCAAGAAAGATTTAAAATCGTTCACGAAGAATGCAGGTCACTTGAATCGTATACAATTTTACCACCGCTTCGTTTCAGTTAATTAATCATCTAGAATCAACTTAATTTACCCTTTATGTCTTTAAAGTTTACGCCATATTATCCTCGAAAGTAAAGAGAACCTTCATGTCTTAAGATCAGTTAATGGCCAATCAACCTTACTTAATGTCACCTGCCTAAACCATACAGCATAGGATAACACAAGTACTTAGTTAGGAGGATTTATTGTGCAAATTTATATTGTTAAACAGGGAGATTCTATCTACAGTATCGCTAATACCTTTGGGTCTACGGTAGAAGATATTGTTCAAGCGAATGAATTAGAAACCCCTGATGCCCTTGTCGTCGGTCAAGCATTAGTCATCCCAATTGTTGGGCAATTCTACTTTGTCCGCCCCGGTGATAGTCTATATTCCATTAGCCAAAAGTTTCAACCAACTGTTACAGAACTCGCTGAAATCAATGCAATTGACCCAGAGCAACCGCTCCCCATTAATTTTAGATTATATATTCCTGAACAGCCAAAAACAACAATTGAATCTAATGCCTATGTTGAACCAATTGGTGACACTGTTTCGAGTACATTAATTAATGCCGCAGAAAAGCATGCAGAGCAATTAACATATCTAGCCCCTTTTAGTTATCAAGTAAATCGAGATGGTAGTCTTACGGCACCACCACTAAATGATTTCCCTAAAATTGCTACAGATCATCAAACCGCCCTAATGCTAGTTATCACAAATTTAGAGGAAGGTGCTTTTAATGAGGAATTGGGCCATCTGATTGTCAGTGATCAAACCATTCAAGACAGCTTACTTGATCATATTATTGCTACAGCAAAAGAGGTTGGTTTTCGAGATGTCCATTTTGACTTTGAATTTCTCCCCCCAACTGATCGTGAAGCCTACAATCAATTTTTACGTCGAGCTAAAACAAGATTAAGTCAGGAGAACTTGTTAATGTCAACGGCTTTAGCGCCCAAAACAAGTGCAAGTCAACAAGGGCAATGGTACGAGGCACATGATTATCAAGCCCATGGTGAAATTGCCGATTTTGTTGTCTTAATGACTTATGAATGGGGTTATAGTGGTGGACCACCTATGGCTGTTTCACCAATTGACCAAGTAAGCCGTGTCGTTAACTATGCCTTAACAGTCATACCAGCTGAAAAAATAATGCTTGGACAAAATTTATATGGTTACGATTGGACTTTACCCTTTGAACCTGGGGGCGAATTTGCACGTGCTTTGAGCCCACAGCAAGCGATTCAACTTGCACGTGAGCATAATCAAGCAATTTCTTATGATCAAACAGCTCAAGCACCTTTCTTCCAATATGTTGATTCAGAAGGAAATCAACATGAAGTCTGGTTTGAAGATGCCCGCTCTATCCAAGCAAAATTTGATCTAATTAAGGAAAAGGAGTTAAGGGGGATTAGCTACTGGAAGCTCGGCTTAGCCTTTCCGCAAAATTGGTTACTCTTAACTGACCAATTTACAATTAAAAAACATTAGATAAGGGGCTGAGACAAAACTAGTCTCTAATCATGAAAAAGGGTTCTGATTACATGGAAGTTGTAATTAGAACCACCTTTTCCTATTCGATATATTTCAATGCCCAGTTTAGGCTTGTTGATGGCGGTGAACTTCCTAAAAAATCATCGCAATTAGCGCAAATCCTCTTTCATCGGGTACTTTTGATTTACCCCTTAAAGATAACCCAAACTAGCCTTCAAAAACCAAAAGAATGGCTCACATCAATTTTACCTTGACCGTAAGTTTCACCTTCTGAAAGCTTCCTTAATTGTCTATAAGAACATTTTTTTAATAGTAATTAGATGAATAAAATTCACTCAATTTAGGATAAGCTACACCTTATATTCGTAAAATAAGTCATTCATTTATGTATAGAATCGTTAAAATCACTCAAACTAAATGTGAAATTGAGGTGAATCTCTTGTTGAGAAAAAAACAAACTAAAAATAATCATAACCAGATTAGCTCTAATCTAGTTGAAAATATAGATAAGATTAAAAATGATTTTTCTTATCAAATCAATAATGATTTTTCATTCCGAATGTTAACAGCTAAATTTAATCAAAAAGATATTTGTCTATGCTATTATGCCTCACTTGTTAATAGCGATAAAATTGAGCAATCCATTATCAAACCTTTACTTGAACAAGATGGGGAATCAATCGCCAATATCGTTACTGTCGAATCCGTTAAAGTGCTAACTGATTGTGACGAAATCAATCAAAATGTGACGAGTGGTAAAGTTATTTTATTTATGGAGGATCACTCCCAAGCATATTCAATCGATGTCTCACAATTTGAACACAGAGAAGTGAGCCAATCCGAAAACGAAAGTGTTGTACGTGGACCAAAAGAAGCCTTTACAGAATCAATCCATGTCAATATTTCACTCATCCGAAAGCGAATTCGTAATCAACATCTCGTTTCAGAGGTATTACATGTTGGTAAACGTTCTAAGCAAGATGTTCAATTACTCTATATTGAAAATATCGCCAATGACCAATTACTAGAAAATATTCGTTCAAGAATTAACGCGATAACTGCTGATTCTGTTCAAAACGTTGAGTTGTTAGAACAGTATATTGAGGAAAGACCACTCTCAATCTTTCCAACCATCTTATATACAGAAAGACCTGATAATGCATGTACCTATATCAATCGTGGACATGTTGTCTTACTAATGGAAAGTTCAGCTGCTTGTTTAATCGTCCCCATTAATTTTTGGGCATTCTTTCATAACATTGAAGATCGATATTCTCGTGTAATGTTTAGTAACTTTGCTAGAGCAATCCGATTCCTAGCTTTATTTTTAACAACAATGGTATCTGCTCTTTATGTTGCATTAGCCAATTTCCATACCGAAATGATCCCACTTGATTTATTATTAGCAATTGCTTCTGCAAGAGATCGCGTTCCATTCCCATTGCTCTTGGAAGTCCTTTTAATGGAGGTGGCATTTGAGCTTATTCGCGAAGCAGGGATCCGAATTCCCAATCCATTAGGTCCGACGATTGGGATTGTTGGTGCTTTAATCCTTGGTCAAGCTGCCGTAGAAGCAAATATCATTAGTCCAATTATCGTTATTATTTCCGCCCTATCTGGACTAACATCCTTTGTTATCAGTGACCCAAGCTTTAACTTTACAGTTAGGATTACACGGTTTATTTTTATTTTTGCGGCAAGTCTTTTTGGTATCTATAGCTTGATAATCTGCTTTGTCATGTGGTTGATGTATGCAATCTCACTCAAATCATTTGGGGTACCTTATTTTGCTCCTTTAGCTCCAAGCTATCAGTCCAACAAAAATATCTACTTTAGAAAGCCATTAAGAAATGAGAAATGGCGTCCCAAATATTTATTACCTAAAGATATGAAAATGTTGAAAAAATAACGGAGAGATAAAACATGAGGATCAACACAAAACTTACAACTTATGAAATATGTGCCCTAACCATTATTTTTATTGGAATCAAACTTACGGATACAACACCTACCTTACTATCTAATAGTACACAAAATGCCTTTTGGTATATACCTTTAATCTCCTTTATCGTTATGTTCCCTTTTTTTCTGATTACCTTATATTTATTGAACAAATATAAGGCTGATCACCTTGTTGATCTTTTACAGATTTTACTAGGTAAAACCTTAGGGAAAGCATTAGCCTTTTTTATTTTTATCTTCAGTTTTTTTCTAAGTGCTTTTGACTTTAGAAGTTACGTTAATCAGATTAAATTGTTGTACTTTGATAAATCATCCATCACCATTATTTTTGCCCTACTTATTTTTATCAGTATTTTTGGAGCAATAAGAGGCATTAAGGTGATCGGATATACAGCGAGGGTTTTCTTTCCCTTATTTCAGTTTTCACTTGTTTTATTAATTATACTTGTCTATCCATCTCTAGTTTTCGAACGTATCTACCCCATTTTCGGTAGCGGTCTATCAAATGTCATGTATGAAGGAATATTTAAAGGTTCCTTTTTTTCTAGCTTTATTTTACTAATGATGATATTGCCCGTTGCGAGAAAACCTGAAAACTTTTATAAAGGAACCATTATGGGGCTGATTATTTCTGTCCTGCAAATTGTTTTTCTATTTTTAATTTATGCAACTTTTTTTGATTATAAATCCATTGAAAGAGTTCCCTATCCCTTTCATGACGTCGCACTCTATATCGACTTGGGAAGTTTCTTTACAAATATAGAAACCTTTTTTATGACCTTTTGGTTATTTGCTGTTTTTATTCGCTTTATCCTACTCCTATACTTAAATACCTGGTTATTCGGAGCCACTTTTGATATTGACAATTTTGAACTGCTGATTTTACCTATGGGGTTTTTAATAATGGTGATTGGTCTGATTCCCGATAATATTATTGTCAATGAATTTGTTTATCGAAATCATCTCCTAAATTTAAACACCATCTTTTTATTCATTGTTCCAGTCATCTTACTGATTTGTCACTTTTTCAAACGAAAGAAGGTGTGAATGAAATGGATAAATGGATTAAATCAACAGTTCTTATCGTCTTGTTGATTATTCTATCTAGCTGTCAAGACATGATTGAAGTTGAAAAGGAATCATTTGTCATAGCGATTGGAATGGATGTAACTGACCAAGAGGGGATTTATGAGTTTACTTTCCAAATTGCTAATCCAAATATAGCGAGTCCAATGACTGCAGATCCAAATGGTGCACCTGATGAAATCCTGACCGTACTTGGGGCAGATATTATGACTGCAAAAGATAAGGCAGATGCAATCGTTACGAAAAGAATTTCATTAGACCATACAGCTATCTTTGTTATTTCAGAAGAACTGGCAAGATCAGGGGACCTTTTGCGTGTCATTCAACCGGGAACACGAACAAGTCACATGCGCCATGATATCCAAATTATCGTTTCTAAAGAAAAAGCAGAGACTTTTTTAAATAACAATAATCCTATCTTTGAACAAAAACCATATAAATATTTCCAATATAAAATTACCCAAACCAAGGAAACAGGTATTATTCCATATGCAGATTTACATCGATTACTTCAAATTACTGAAGGAGATGCCGACCTCTTTTTAGCTATATATGCCACAACCATCCATGATGAAGAAGAAATTGAAAAGAGTGAAGATCAATATCTAGCAGGGGAGCTACTACAAAAGGGCGGCGATAAAACCCAGTTTATGGGGTCTGCTGTTTTTAAGAATGGCAAGATGATTGATTTATTAACGGCGCAAGAAACAAGAATCGCGAACCTACTAGATAGGACAGTTCCATTAAATAATATCTTGGTCACTTATACAGATCCGATTAAACCCGAATTCTATATCTCAGGAAATTACATTCAAACGAAAAACCCTGATATCAAGATTGATTATGATGCTAAAGCCAATCATGCGACTATAGATGTAACGGTTCTTTTTGAATTTGAAATCTTGGCTATTCCTAGTTTAATTAGTTACGCAGAAAATAATGAACACAAGGAAATTTTAGAGAAACATTTAGTCGAAACGAATACCCAATTAGCAAAGAAGTTCATTGAAAAAACACAGGAGGAATATCGTTCAGATCCCTTTTATTGGTCACTTTATATCCGTAAATACTTTAAAGATGTTCCAAGCTATGAAAAAGCTGATTGGCATAACAATATCTATCCAAATGCAGAAGTAAATATTAAGTATGAGTTGAAAAGATTACAATTTGGTAAGACGATGAGTGATACAAATCTTAGTGAAGTGAGAGATTAAGATGATTATTTTTTTATTTACGATAACCTGTCTGTATTTAACCTACTATTGTCTACATTTTTGTTCCCACCTAAAGAAAGGGAAAAATTATCTCGGGCTTATCGCTGTAATCATGCTAAACATTAGCATGATCTTCTTTACAATTTTTTTACTTATCGCTCAATATTAATACCTCCCTAAAAAGGGAGGTATTTTTGTTAGCAAATTGACCTAATCGATTATAATTATGTTAAAATAGGCTTTGTCTTATTTTGTTACAAACAGTTTTTAAGGAGGAAGAAAAGACAATGGGCGATATTCCCTTTATTGCAGTTGAAGGGCCAATTGGTGTTGGTAAAACATCTCTAGCCAAAAAAATTGCAAGTCAATTTAATTTTCATTTACTGAAAGAAATCGTTGAGGAAAATCCTTTCTTAGATAAATTTTATGATGATATTGAAGCATGGAGCTTTCAAACAGAAATGTTCTTTTTATGTAATCGTTATAAGCAACTGGAGGATGTTGAGTATCAATATCTTAAGCAGAAAAAACCAGTCGTCGCAGATTATCATATTATGAAAAATATGATTTTTGCTAAAAGAACCTTATCAGAGCGACAATTTGATAAATATGAACAAATTTATCAAATCTTAGTTGAAGATCGTCCTCGACCAAATTTATTAATTTACTTAGATGCTAGTCTCGACACATTGCTTCAACGAATTGATCAAAGGGGCCGAAGCGTTGAAGAAAAAATCCAATCATCCTATTTAGAACAATTGCGCTTTGACTATCAAGCTTATATGGATACATTTGAACGCAAGCATCCAAATACTCCAATCATTAGAATTAATGGCGATCAAACAGACTTTATCAAGTGCCAAGCTGATCTTGAAAAAATCTTTACAGAAATCAAACTTCAACTTAACAAAGGAGCTCAATGATAATGAATTTAAGAGAAAAATATAATATTCCAAATGATAGTGTGATTACGATTGCTGGGACAGTTGGCATTGGAAAATCAACAATGACACATGCACTTGCAAAAGCATTGAATTTTCATACATCCCTAGAAAAGGTAGATACAAATCCTTACTTAGATAAATTTTATGCTGACTTTGAACGCTGGAGTTTCCATTTACAAATTTACTTCTTGGCTGAACGTTTTAAAGAACAAAAACGGATTTTCGAATATGGTGGTGGCTTTATTCAAGACCGTTCCATTTATGAAGACACTGGTATCTTTGCTAAAATGCATTATGATAATGGTACAATGACTACTGAAGATTACAATACTTATCGAAATCTGTTCGATGCAATGGTGATGACACCATACTTTCCCCATCCAGATCTCCTAATTTATTTAGAAGGGTCATTAGAAGAAGTGATCAAGCGGATTAAATTACGCGGTCGCGAGATGGAACAACAGACACCTCTTTCCTATTGGGAGGAAATGCATAAACGCTATCAAGATTGGATTAATAGTTTCAATGCTTGTCCAATATTAAGAATTAATATTTCTGATTATGATTTAATGAATAATGAGGACTCGATTGAATCCATTCTAGAAAAAGTTGGCCATTTTATTAATCATTCCCGCCATTAATTTTATAAAAAAATAGTTAAAAAAGCCGGGACAAAGCCCGGCTAAAAATAAAAAAGGGATTCAGTAGACACTGGATCCCTTTTTGAGATTATGATCATTTAAATAGATTCATCACGACTTAAATGGTTTAGAGCTGTTACACAGGGATTAACACTCTGGGTGGACGCTTTCTAACAAGGCAAAGGCTTCTCTTGATTGAATAATCCCTGTGATAAAGTATCTATTGATGACTTTCCGAATAATCTTCTCGTAATAATCCCATTATATAGCCATCATAATATTGGCCGTCGATAAAGTAATGTTTCTTTAACTCACCTTCAGTTTGGAAACCAACCTTTTGATAAATATGGATTGCCTTTTCGTTATGTTTAACAACATACAAATATAATTTATGTAAATTCAGTTGGTAAAATCCATAGTCAACAAGCAATCGCGTCGCCTCGGTAGCATAGCCCTTTCCTTGTTGGCCCGGGTCAATCATAATTGCAAATTCAGCGTTTCGATGACGGGATTCAATCCCATAGAGGGCCAGGAAACCAATTCTTTCTTCACCAGACATTAAAATAAATTGCCGATGAAAATTATTGTCTTGGCTCGTTTCATATGACTTTGTTAACTTTTCCATTGTTGTGTAAGGCTCTTCACACCAATAATTTGATACATCTGGATTTATTTGCATCTGATAAATAAATGCTAAATCATCTTTTTCAACTGGACGAAGTCGAAGTTTCTCTTTCATCAATTTTCACCTTCATTTATGATAAAATAAAAAAACTTAGCTAAGACTAGTCAGCTAAGTTCCATATATCGTCGTATAATTATGGCGGAGGAAGAGGGATTCGAACCCCCGCGGGCCGTGAAGCCCCTGTCGGTTTTCAAGACCGATCCCTTCAGCCGGACTTGGGTATTCCTCCATGAACTGACGACAAGAATTATCATATCAGTTCTTATTATACCTGTCAACAATTTTTTTTGCCTATCTATCGTTTTTATCCTTTTTTGAGCATCATTATCTAACCATCGTTTCCTTAGCTAAACTTTGCTTCAGTTAAAATATCAATATAATCGATCTTTAAACGTTTTAAACTGCCTTCAAAAAATTGAAGAAGTTTTTACGAAACCCACGCTTTGTTTGAATCATCAGCTTTTCACGAATAGATGGCTTCAGCTCGATTATTTCCAAAAAGTTTTTCTCTAATCTTTCTTGTCCATAAAGTGAAACTTCAATCAGTAGGGCGAACTTCCCCACTAAGGGAAAGTTCACTTTATGGCTTTTTAAGGCCTATTTAATAATATTTTACTTAATTAGCTTTTTACCATCCATATAAGGCTGCAATACTGTTGGCACAGTAACCGTACCATCAGCATTTTGGTAATTCTCTAAAATAGCAGCGACTGTTCGACCAATCGCAAGACCAGATCCATTTAAAGTATGAACAAACTCTGGTTTTGCTTTATCATTCCGGCGAAAACGAATGCCTGCTCGACGTGCTTGGAAATCCTCAAAATTTGAACAAGAAGAGATTTCACGGTATGTGTTATTACTTGGCATCCAAACTTCGATATCATACTTCTTCGCTGCAGTAAAGCCTAAATCACCCGTACACATACTTAAGACTCGATAAGGAAGTTCTAATAGTTGTAAGACCTTTTCTGCATGACCCGTTAACTCTTCCAGCACTTGATAAGAATCCTCCGGTTTAACAAATTGTACAAGCTCAACCTTATTAAATTGGTGTTGGCGAATTAAACCACGTGTATCCCGACCAGCAGAACCTGCTTCAGATCGAAATGAGGCACTATAAGCAACAAACTTTTGTGGTAAATCATCGACTGATAAAATTTCGTCACGATAATAGTTAGTTACTGGAACCTCAGCAGTCGGTACTAAAAAGTATTCCCAGTCTTCGATCTTAAAAGCATCTTCTTCAAATTTAGGTAATTGACCCGTACCTGTCATACTTGTTCGATTAACCATGTAAGGTGGTAACATTTCCTGATAACCATGTTGTTCTGCATGTAAATCCATCATAAAATTCAATAAGGCACGTTCTAATCGGGCACCTAACCCTTTATAAAATACAAATCGACTTCCTGTAGCCTTAGCTGCCCGTTCAAAATCTAATAAACCTAAATTCGTACCAATTTCCCAATGTGGCTTTTGTTCAAAATCGGGAGCCACTACTTCCCCCCAATTTCTCACTTCTACGTTGTCGTCTTCTGTTTCACCAACTGGTGTTGATTCATGAGGGATATTCGGAATTGATAACATAATATGATTTAGTTTATCCTCAATCTCTCTTATTTCATCATCAATTTCTTTGATCTGATCACCAACCAAACGCATTTCTCTAATCATTGAATCCGCGTCTTTTTTATCCTTTTTTAACTGAGCAATCTCTTTAGACACTTCATTTCGTCTTGCCTTTAACTCTTCAGTCTTTGCAATATGTTGTCTTCTCTTTTGATCAAGCGCTTCAAATTGATCTAAATCTGAAAGATCCTCTCCACGATACTTTAATTTTTCTTTAACCCCTTGAAAATCTTGTCGTAATACTTTAATATCTAACATCTGTTTTTTCCTCCTTGTTCTTATCATTAAAAAATTAAGCAAAAAACTCCCGTCCCCAAATAAACTAAAGGGACGAGAGTTACTCCCGCGATACCACCCCGATTGGAGATTCTGAATCTCCCGGCTTCTTTTTAGCATAACGGTTACGACACCGGATATGTTTGTTAACCACATATCACTCAAGGATGGATTCACTATTCTTTCACACTGATTCTCACCGGCCATCAGCTCTCTTCATGAGAAATTATAGCTACTTGTTCCTCTCAACGTATTATCAATATCATGTTTTTTATTATCATAACGAAAAGACACCTTTTTTGCAAGTGGTGTTAAAACAAATCGATTTGATTACCAACCTCTATCTTGCATCCGTTCCTCTGCTGTAAGTTTACTAATTTCAATCCCCTTCATTGCTCCTCCAAGTCCTTTAGAAATCTGTCCGATTAGGTCATAATCTTGATAGTTTTCTGTTGCTTGTACAATTGCTCGAGCAAATTTCTCTGGTTGTTCTGACTTGAAAATCCCAGAGCCTACAAACACTCCATCTGCCCCCAATTCCATCATTAAAGCAGCATCAGCTGGAGTGGCGACACCACCTGCTGCAAAGTTAGCTACAGGTAATCGCCCTTCTTCTCTAATCTTCAATAAAACTTCATATGGAGCCCCAAGTTCCTTAGCAAAAGTCATGACTTCATCAATTGACAAATTGATCAACTTCCGAACATCTCCATTAACCTGACGCATATGACGAACTGCTTCAACAATATTTCCAGTACCTGGTTCACCTTTTGTCCGAAGCATTGAAGTCCCTTCACCAATTCGACGGGCAGCTTCACCTAGATCACGACAGCCGCAAACAAATGGTACATCATACTCCTTTTTATTCAAATGGAATACCTCATCAGCAGGAGTTAAAACTTCACTCTCGTCAATATAATCAATACCTAATGCTTCTAGCACACGTGCTTCAACAATATGGCCAATTCTTGCCTTTGCCATAACTGGAATCGATACTGCATTTACAACCTCTTCAATAATTGCTGGATCAGCCATCCGTGCTACACCACCAGCTGCACGAATATCTGAAGGAACACGTTCAAGTGCCATGACAGCTATTGCTCCTGCTTGTTCAGCAATTTTCGCCTGTTCCCCATTAACCACATCCATTATGACGCCACCATTTCGAAAGTCTACATGATTGACCATTTTCCATTCCCCCTGATTAATTTTATATAAGAACTACTTCTCCTTACTATTAACCCGACTAATTATATAGAATTTCCATCTTTTAATTAGCTCATATTTTAGCCTTCTTTTTACTCAAATGCAAGGTTTTTTAAAAATTTATCCAAAAAAAAGAGGTTCAAGCCTATTATTGCTTGAACCTCCCATATGATTATTTAAAACCAACCTGTGACTGTATCAACAACAGTTGAAAATAATTGGCTAAAGAATTCTCCGATTGCACCCATGGATAACATAAACCAGTTATCTTTTTCAACACTTGTTGTTGTAATAAGATCGACAACTTGATAACTCTGATCAGATAGGATATTTCCATAATCCTCATTATCTTGATGAATTAAGTGTGCTTCCCCAACCTTTTCACCTTTTTCAATAGGGGCGACAAGCTTTCCATCTTCAGTTAACTTGTCCTCATCCAATACATATTCTAATGAATAAGCATCTTCTTCTCCTGTACGAATAAGTGCCGTTACCGATTCAGCTAACTCTATTCCTACTTGATTTTCCTTCCCTTTTACAACTTCAATCGTTTCATAATCTGCTTGTTGGTGGTCAGTTGTAAATAGTTCTACTGGAGCAAACTCACTATAACCATAGTTTAGTAACTTGGCTGTCTCTTCAAAACGAGCACCATAACTATCTGTTCGCATAACAACGGTGATTAAACGTTGGCCATTACGGATTGCTGTACCGGTAAAACAGTAACCAGCTACATCTGTGTAACCTGTTTTTAAACCGTCTACTCCTTCAACATAGTATTGGGCGAAGTTTGTATTATTCCATGGTAGCATCCAATTTAAATTTTCTAGTGGTTCATCATCTAACTCTGATTCAATAGTACTAGAGAATTCTAAAACTTCTGGGTAATCATTAATTAAATGATAAGCTAGAAGTGCAGCAGAACGAGCAGAAATTAAATTATCTCCATCTGGATCCGTTCCTTCTGGATAATTCTCACCTAAACTTGCATTAGGTAAACCTGTTGAATTAACAAATTCAAAATCTTTTAAACCAAGTTCTTCCCCTTTGGCATTCATTTGTTTAACAAATTCACTCTCGGACCCTGCAACAAGTTCAGTTAATGCAATTGTTGCCGCATTATCTGAAATAATCGCCATTGCTTCATATAGCTGACGGACAGTATAGTCCTGATTTTGTTTCAAACCAATCCCGGAAAAGGAGGTATTTGCTGAAATTGAATAAGAATAATCACTAATCCAAGTTGTATCTTCCCAACTGATTTTACCTTCATTAATCGCCTCTAAAACTAAGTATTCCGTCATCATCTTCGTCATACTTGCAGGTGGTAGTTTAAGATCAGCATTTTTAGCAAAAAGAATATCCCCTGTATTCGCATCGACTAATATAGCTGATTCAGCTTCTATATTAAAAGATTTTGCATTTACCAAAATGGCATTGCTTTGAAAGAGCGTTATTAAAATTGTCATAGTTACGAAACTAACAAATACTTTTTTAAATTTTTTCAATTGATTTACCTCCAAAAAATCTCTCACTATGACAGTTTACCATATTCTATTTTTTTTCGATATAATCTTTTGACTAAATTTGTTTCCAATTTTTTATTCCCATAGACTCGATCGTTTTCGGATTAAAAGATAATCCATGATTAAGGATCATCAATATAGCTGGTTAAAACCCTTAGGCATTTACGAGTAAATGTTTAAAATATCACTAATTTCCTAGTAAAAGTCCACTTGAATAAGGGCTGGTTTTTTTATTTAACAGCACAATCGTTAAAATGATCGAAATTTTCTTATTGAACTGAATAATTCGGAGCTTCCTTCGTAATTTGAACATCATGTGGATGAGATTCTCGTAAACCAGCACCTGTCATTCGAATGAATTGGCCTTCTTGACGGAATGTCTCGATATCCTTCACACCACAGTAACCCATACTTGCACGCAAGCCACCAAGTAATTGGTGAACCGTATCAGCAAGAGGGCCTTTATAGGCAACACGACCTTCAATTCCCTCAGGAACAAGTTTCTTCGTATCGTTCGTATCTTGGAAATAGCGATCTTTTGAACCTGATTTCATTGCAGAGACAGAGCCCATTCCACGATAAACTTTATAACGGCGTCCTTGGAATATTTCAGTTTCGCCCGGGCTTTCTGTGACACCTGCGAATAAACTACCAAGCATAACAGCCTTCGCTCCAGCTGCGATCGCTTTAGCAATATCACCAGAATATTTAATCCCACCATCAGCAATAACCGGAACATTATATTCATCGGCCACTTTGGCACAATCATAGACAGCTGTTATTTGTGGGACACCAACACCAGCGACAACACGTGTTGTACAAATTGAACCAGGGCCAATTCCTACTTTAATGACAGAAGCACCTGCTTCAATTAGTGCCCGAGTTGCATCTGCAGTCGCGACATTTCCAGCAATAATATCTAAATCAGGGTATTTATCCCGAACACGCTTAACCTGTTCAATAACACCTTTTGAATGACCATGTGCTGTGTCAATTACAATGCAGTCAACACCAACTTCAACTAATTTATCAATTCGAAGCATTGAATCAGCTGTTACGCCAACAGCAGCCCCGCAAAGTAAACGGCCTTGACTATCCTTAGCGGAATTAGGAAATTCAATTACTTTTTCAATATCTTTAATTGTGATCAGGCCTTTTAAGACACCTTGTTGATCAATTAAAGGTAGTTTCTCAATACGATGTTTTTGTAAGATTTTACTTGCTTCATCAAGTGTCGTTCCTACCGAGGCAGTCACTAAATCTTCACTCGTCATCACTTCAGAAATTTTAATCGAATAATCTTCAATAAAACGAAGATCACGATTGGTCAAAATGCCAACTAAGATTTTGTCTTCTGGATTGTTAACAATTGGAACACCGGAAATTCGATATTTACCCATTAAATGTTCAGCATCAAACACTTGATTGTCTGGCGTTAAGAAAAATGGATTTGTAATGACACCACTTTCTGAACGTTTGACCCGGTCAATTAACTCTGCCTGATCCTCGATGGACATGTTTTTATGGATAATCCCTAATCCACCTTGTCTTGCCATCGCAATAGCCATTTCCGCTTCAGTAACAGTATCCATACCTGCACTTAATAATGGGATATTTAACTTTAATCTTTCAGTCAATCCTGCTTTAATAGAAACATCTCTTGGCAATACATCGGATTCAGCTGGAATTAATAAAACATCATCAAACGTTAACCCTTCTTTAACAAACTTGTCCTCCCTCATCTTCATGACTCCTCCTTCATTTTTTATCTACATCACCATGCTCTAGCAATACTTATTGTTAAATACAATACGATAAAGACTGCTTAATTTCAAGCCTTTATTAGAGGTAATTTAAACTTTTTCACTCAACTTTTTAAGAATTCCCAATCATTTAGATGGTGAAAAGAGATATCTTTGTGAAATATTTCATATCTAAGTGAAAAAATAGAGCTGTACAACACGACAGCTCCTCATTCCTCTTAACTATACTTCATTCTCTAGCTTTTACATAAAGTATACGGATACTCTAAGATGCATTTCCAAAAATAGATTATCCTATTCTTCATTAATTTCTTCCTCTTCCGGATCATCTGATTCGTCTTCTTGTTTAATATAAGCAACGGTGGCTACTTTTTCTCCATCCTGTAAACGAATCAAACGAACTCCCTGTGTATTTCGTCCTGTAATCGAGATCTTATCGATTGGTGTTCTAATTAAGACACCTGAGACTGTCATAATCATTAAGTCCTCATCACCTTTAACTGTTTTTACAGCAACAACATTCCCAGTCTTTTCAGTGATATTAGCGGTAAATACCCCTTTACCACCACGATTAATCACCCGATATTCTTTTTCTTCTGTTCGTTTTCCATAACCATTTTCCGTTACGTTTAAAATAAAGTCATCTTCTTCAATAATTTCCATTGAAACAACTTGATCACCTTTTCGTAACGAAATTCCTTTAACTCCCGTTGCGGTACGACCCATTGAACGAATTTGGCTTTCATCAAATCGAATTAATGATCCATTTCTTGTTGCAATCATAATATCTTTCGTTCCATCTGTTAATTGAACAGAGATAAGCTCATCATCGTCACGGAGATTGATAGCAATTAATCCATTTCGACGGATATTAGCAAATTGACTTAGCGATGTTCGTTTTGAAATACCATGTTTAGTTGTGAAGAATAGATATTTCTCAGCATCAAATTCAGGAACTGAAATAACGGTATTAATCCATTCATCTTTTTCTATTTCTAAGATATTAATAATCGGGAGACCTTTAGCTGTTCGACCGTATTCAGGTATTTGATAGCCTTTTAGTCGATAAACTTTCCCCTTGTTAGTAAAGAATAGAATTGTATCATGGGTTGATGTTGAGACAAGGTGCTCTACAAAGTCATCTTCGTTTGTATCCATTCCTTGCACGCCACGCCCTCCACGATGTTGGGTACGGTATGTTGAAGAAGGCAGACGCTTAATATAGCCACGGTGTGTTAAGCTAACAACAATATCTTCTTCAGGGATTAAATCTTCATCCTCAAAGAAATCTGCCCCACCTGAAACAATCTCAGTTCGTCGAACGTCATTATAGCGTGTTTTAATATCAAGTAATTCCTCACGAATAATGTCAAGTAATTTTTCTTCATCAGCTAATACCGTTTTTAGTTCAGTAATTAACTTTAATAATTCTTCATATTCTTCTTCTATTTTTTGACGCTCTAAGCCTGTTAAACGTTGGAGGCGCATATCTAAAATTGCTTGTGCTTGTTTTTCCGTTAATTTAAAATTGGATATTAAACCTTGTCTGGCAATCTCAGTCGTATTCGAGGCACGAATTAAAGCAATAATCTCATCAATATGATCTAATGCAATTCGCAAACCTTCTAAAATATGTGCTCTTGCTTCTGCCTTATTCAATTCATATTGCGTTCTGCGTCGAATAACATCCTTTTGATGTTCTAAATAGTAAACAAGGTTTTGCTTTAAATTAAGCACCTTAGGTTGACCATCGACTAAGGCTAACATATTGATCCCAAAGGATGATTGTAGTGCTGTTTGCTTGTACAAATTATTTAATACCACATTCGGATTTGCGTCCCGACGAAGTTCAATAACAATTCTCATCCCATTACGGTCTGATTCATCACGTAAGTCAGTAATCCCTTCAATTTTCTTATCACGAGCTAACTCTGCAATCTTTTCAATGAGTCTTGCTTTATTAACTTGATAAGGTAATTCTGTTACTAAAATACGAGATTTACCATTTGCCTGTTCCTCAATCTCGGCTTTGGCACGAATCGTTATCGATCCTCGACCTGTTTCAAAAGCACGTCTAATTCCGGATCGACCTATAATCGTCGCCCCCGTTGGGAAATCAGGTCCAAAAATATAATTATCCATTAATTCATCAATTGTAATATCAGGGTTTTTACTAATCGCCAATAAGGCATCGATTGTTTCACCTAATTGATGTGGTGGGATATTTGTTGCCATTCCCACGGCAATACCTGATGTTCCGTTAACCAATAGATTAGGGAAGCGAGCTGGTAACACCTGTGGCTCCCGTTCAGATCCATCATAATTATCAACATAGTCAATCGTATCTTTATTGATATCACGTAATAACTCCATTGATATCTTTGACATTCTCGCTTCTGTATAACGCATAGCAGCTGGCGGATCCCCGTCAACCGAACCGAAGTTACCGTGTCCGTCTGCTAACATATAGCGATAGCTAAAGTCCTGTGCCATTCTAACCATCGCCTCATACACAGGAGAATCACCATGTGGGTGATATTTACCAATAACATCACCAACAATACGAGCAGATTTTTTATAGGCTTTATCAGCATGCATACCTAGATCATTCATTGAATATAAAATTCGTCTCTGTACTGGTTTTAAGCCGTCACGAACATCTGGAATAGCTCTTGAGACAATAACACTCATGGCATAGTCCAAAAAGGATGTTCGCATTTCTTTTCCAATATTTATTTCTTGTACTTGGGGACGTTGATTATCCACCATCCAAATACCTCCTATCAAACTGAGGAAACTAATATATTTATATAAATGTGATTAAAAAATGAGTTAAAGTCACGCAATTATCGTTTGAGTTTTCAGCAAACTTTCACTGGCAACATTTTTCACTTTAAATATCTAAGTTCTTCACGTAAATTGCGTTTTCTTGAATAAATTCACGTCGTGGTTCAACTCGATCGCCCATCAACATATCAAATATTTGGTCAGCTTCAATAGCATCATTGAGTTGAACTTGTAGTAATGTCCGATTATTTGGATCCATTGTCGTTTCCCAAAGTTGCTCAGCATTCATTTCACCTAGCCCTTTGTAGCGTTGCAAGCCTGGTTTTGGCTGTTTTGGTAACTGATCAAGGATAACTTGTAATTCATTATCATCATAGGCATAGTGAACAGCCTTACCTTGTTGTACTTTATAAAGTGGGGGCTGGGCAATATAAATATAGCCATGATCGATTAATGGGCGCATAAATCGGTAGAAAAAGGTTAATAACAAGGTACGAATATGTGCACCGTCAACGTCCGCATCTGTCATAATAACAACCTTATGATATCTAGCCTTAGAGATATCAAAATCTTCACCAATCCCTGTCCCCATCGCAGTGATCATCGAGCGAATTTCATTATTTGACAAAATTCGATCAAGACGCGCCTTTTCTACATTAAGGATTTTCCCTCTTAGAGGTAAAATCGCTTGGAAATGGCGATCACGTCCTTGTTTTGCTGATCCACCTGCAGAATCACCCTCAACAATATAAAGCTCACTGAGTGATGCATCACGAGATGAACAATCGGCAAGCTTACCTGGTAAATTTGAAATCTCTAATGCACCTTTTCTTCTTGTTAATTCACGTGCTTTTTTTGCCGCCATTCTTGCACGAGATGCCATTAATCCTTTATCAACAATAATTCTTGCCGTATCAGGATTTTCAAGTAAAAATTTGGAGAATAACTCACTAAATGCTGAATCTGTAATTGTACGTGCTTCACTATTACCGAGTTTGGTTTTCGTTTGTCCCTCAAATTGTGGATCAGGGTGTTTAATTGAAACAATTGCTGTTAAACCTTCCCGAACATCGTCACCAGACAAATTCGGATCACTTTCTTTAAATAAGTTTTTCTTTCGGGCATAGTCATTAATCACTCGGGTTAAACCCGTTTTAAAACCAGATTCATGCATGCCTCCCTCATAAGTATGAATATTATTCGCAAAGGAATAAATATTATTTGAAAATCCATCGTTATATTGAATCGCTACTTCCACCATAATCCCATCTTCTTCTTTTTCCGCAAAGAATGGGGGATGTAGGGTTTCCTTTGAATGGTTTAAGTATTCAACGTATTCTTTAATTCCACCTTCATAATGGAAGTCTTCTTTTTTCTCTTGACCGATCCGTTTATCTTCAATACTCATTTTTAAACCTTTGTTTAAAAATGCAAGCTCACGAATACGATAAACTAATGTATTATAATCAAATTCTACCGTTTCAGTAAAGATTTCTGGATCAGGATTAAAATGTACTCGTGTTCCCGTCATATCTGTCTCACCAATTACTTTAATCTCAGTATGTAGGACACCACGTTTAAAATCTAAATAATAAATCTTCCCATCACGATGAACATAGACTTCTAGGCTTGTTGATAAGGCATTAACGACTGAAGCACCCACACCATGTAATCCTCCAGATACCTTATAACCCGAGCCGTCAAACTTACCACCAGCATGCAATACAGTCATAATGACTTCAACTGCTGGACGACCCATCTTTTCGTGTATTCCTACTGGGATTCCCCGACCATTATCAATCACTGTAATACTGTTGTCCTGTTCAATGATGACTTGAATATGGTCACAATAACCAGCCAATGCTTCATCAATACTATTATCAACAATTTCCCAGACTAAGTGATGAAGTCCTTTCTCGCTTGTTGAACCAATATACATACTCGGTCGTTTCCGAACCGCTTCAAGACCTTCTAATACTTGGATTTGATTCTCATCATATTGTTGTTCATTCTTTAAATTTTCTCCCATTACCAATTGATTCACCTACACTTTTCATTTAAACCTACTGACTATCATAGGTTTGATATTTTAGACTAAGCGTTTGTTCTTAAAGATCGAAGAGATAGCAGATTGAGAATAGATGACATTCAACTAGCTACCGGTTTTTTATCATTGGGACTAGATCTTACAATTACTCCACTTAAAGAGTAATTTTTCCAGTCTACTATAGATTTATGCTAATTACCCTTCCGCCACTAAAAAACCTTTGTGTTAAATGTTGAATTCACCACATTCCGACAATTTAAAACAGCAATCCTAGGTAGCTTCACCCTCTCAATTTTTTGCACTTTTATCTTCCGATTTGAACGCACAACATAATTCTATTTCTCTAGTAGAGAAAAACTAGTCAAATGTATCACTATCTGTATAATCATCTAAATGATCTAACATCATCCTAATACTCGATCGTTTTTTCAGCGTTTGGATGGAAAGAGGACTGTAGTAGACAGAATCTTTTGTTACTATAATCGTTTTTGTCTCTTCTGTTATATTTGGAGTACTTTCTTGCTCTTGTTGATATTCAATCATTTCTCCATTTATCGATGATGATTCAACATATTGTTGGTCGATCATCACAATAACATCTTCAGATTTAATGAATTGATCATCACCTACATGAATAAACATGGTTCAGCCTCTTCCCTGCTTAGTAATGTGCCCGTTCTTAACATAAAATAGATCAGCTTTTTTTATTGTATCATGTTGAATATCCTTGACGCTTGTTGTTGAAACAAAGGTTTGCACTTTATCTTGGATTGTATCAAGTAAATGAGATTGGCGATACTGATCGAGTTCACTTAAGACATCATCTAATAATAGAACAGGATATTCCCCAACCTCATGTTTAATTAATTCAATTTCTGCTAATTTCAATGATAATGCGGTTGTCCGTTGCTGACCCTGTGAGCCAAATTTTTGAACATCACGACCATTGACGGAGAATAACAAATCATCTCGATGAGGACCGTATAAAGTACTACCACGTTCAATTTCCTTTGAACGGTTTTCAATAAACTTGTCTTGATAGATATTAGTTATTTTTTCCTTATTATCACTTTCTAATACATCGATCGTAGGATCGTATGAAATGACTAAGTCTTCTTTCTCTTGACTGATTCTTTTATGGATTGGAATCGCCCAGCGTCTGAGCCATTGTAAAAATAAAAACCGTTTTTCAATAATGACACTTGCATGCTCGATTAATTGATCTGTTAATACTTCTAACATTGTCAGGTTATCTGTTTTCCTGCGTTGTAAATCTTTAAGTAAATGATTTCGTTGCTTTAATATCTTTTGGTATTGCCCTAAATGGTAAATATAGATCGGTTGAATTTGTCCAATTTCCATGTCAATAAAACGTCTTCTAATTTGCGGGCTACCCTTAACTAGATTTAGATCTTCAGGAGCAAACATAACAACGTTTAATGACCCGATATAATCACTAAGACGTCTTTGTTCTAAGTGATTGAGTTTTGCCTTTTTACCTTTTGCCGAAAATTGCATTTCAAGCGGAAATTGATTGTTTCGCTTAATAACCCTACCTTCTATTTTAGCATAGTTTTGATCCCATTGAATAAGTTCTTTATCTTTTGAGGTACGATAAGACTTTGTAAAGGCTAACACATAGATGGCTTCCATTAAGTTTGTCTTTCCTTGTGCATTTTCACCGATAATGACATTGATTCGATTATCAAATGACAAGTCAACCTGATCATAATTCCGATAATGCGATAATTTTACATGATTAATATACATTTAGATCACATCTACCTTTACCAATTCATAAAAAAGACTAGGATAGCTACTCTTTTTCAATTCGATAAGTCCCTAGATCTTTTATTTCAATTCGATCACCTGGATACAATTTCCGTCCGCGACGTTGATCGGGGTCCCCATTAATTTTAACTGGAACTTCTGCTAAAAAGATTTTTACATTTCCACCTGTATCAACAATTCCCGCTAATTTTAAAAATTGACCGAGTTGAATATATTCCGTATGAATCTTTATTACTTCAACTTGCATAATTAAAAGCCCCTTCATCTCTCTTGTTTTTTTACCGTAGTCAAATACGCCTTACTCTATTTTACTAAAGACTCAGAAGATTAGCAAAGTGCCTCTATAGTTGAGCGAGACCTTTGGATTAAAAAATAAAATAGAGTGTGTATAACACTCTATTTTATGCGCTAAAATGTTCTAACTGGTAAGATAAGTTGTAAAATATGTTCATCATTATCAGGTTTAATAATAAACGGTCGCATTGCCCCAGTGAAGTCTATCTTTACGTACTCCGATTCAATAACTCTCAATGCATCAATCATATATTTTGCACTAAATGAAATCTTTAAGTCTTCACCTTCAATCGATTCTGTATGAACCTCTTCTATAACCTGTCCAACCTCTGGCGTATGACTACTAATCTCTAGTTGATTGCTACTTTTTGTTTCCAATTTCACAACATTATTTTTATTTTCCTTCGCCAATAATGATGCTCGATCGATTGCTTGTAACAAGTTCTTTGTTTTAGTTAAAATAGTCGTCTTACTTTGATCTGGAATTAACCTCGATGTTTCAGGATAGTTACCATCTAGTAAACGGGATAAAAAGTATAAATTCTTAGTTTGAAATAAAATTTGATTTTCAGTGACGCTAATTGTAATTGTTTCGTCATTATCATCGATAATTTTATTTAATTCAACTAGGCTTTTTCCTGGTATAACAACATTTTTAAAAGTTAACTGGTCATTTTCTATTTGAATAGGGATCTTTCTAGATGCAAGTCGATGACTATCTGTCGCAACAAAGTTTAATTGATTATCTTCTAATTGAATATTAACACCAGTTAATATCGGGCGCGTCTCAACAGTTGATACAGCAAAAACAGTTTGTTTAATCAATTCTTTTAATAAATCATTTGATAATTCAAAACTGTTATCTGTATGTAATACAGGAAGTTGTGGATATTCCATCGCATCTTGACCATTTAAATGAAATTCCGATCCTCCTGAAGTAATTGTAACTTGGAAATCTTCTGATGTTTTAATTTCAACTGTTTTTAATGGTAGTTTACGAATGATATCCGGGAAATATTTTGCTTGAACAACAATACTTCCAGGTTCTATTTCTTCTACATTGATGACACCATCTTCTTCTGCTGGAATAAATGATTCTATTGATATATCTGAATCACTACCTGTAAGTTTAATGCCATCTTTCGATGCTTCAATTTTTATCCCCGTTAAAATAGGGATTGTTACCCGAGAAGAGATAGCTTTCATTATATGTTGAGTTTTTTCAATTAATAAATCCCTCTGAATCGTAAATTTCATAAAAAAATCCTCCTAATGAAAGTCTATTTATATTAATTATTAATATAAATATAGTAATAATAGTAATAGGGACTGTGATTATGTGGATAACAAAGAAATCCTAATCAATCAATAGTTATCCACCTGTGGACAGTCTGTTAATAAATTCGAATCTATATTCACATTATACACATGTTGATATTTTCATCATAGTCTATCTGATAAAAAGTAAAATAAAAAAATAGGTTTATTCATTTGATTGCTTATAGAGATTTTAATTGATTGATTAAATCTTCAATCTCTTGATTGAATGATTGATCTTCACTAATTAAACGTGAAATTTTTTCGTGAGCATGTAAAACAGTGGTATGATCCCGGCCACCAAATTCATCACCGATTTTAGGTAATGATAAATCGGTAAGCTCCCTGGATAAGTACATTGCAATTTGTCTTGGAAAAGCAACGGATCTCGTTCTCTTTTTAGCTGCAAATTCCTCTAATTTAATATTGTACTTATCAGCAATTAACTCTTGTATGGTTGTAACGGTAATCATCTTCGGTCTAGAACTAGGAATAATGTCTTTAAGTGCTTCAGCTGCTAATGCTGCATCGATATCTTGATTAATTAGTGATGAGTAGGCAACAATACGAATTAATGCACCCTCTAATTCTCGAATATTTGTGTCGATTTGATTTGCAATATATAACATTACTTCATTAGAAATATCAAGTCCTTCAGCCTTAGCCTTCTTACGCAGAATTGCAATTCTTGTTTCCAAATCTGGTGGCGTAATATCTGTAATCAGTCCCCATTCAAATCGGGAACGAAGGCGATCTTCCAGTGTTGGAATTTCCTTTGGTGGTCGATCACTCGAAATAATAATTTGCTTACTCTCTTCATGTAAAGTATTAAATGTATGGAAAAATTCCTCTTGAGTTTGTTCTTTCCCTGCTAAAAATTGAATATCATCAACTAGCAGAATATCGACATTCCGATATTTATTTCTAAAGTTTTCAGCTTTATTATCACGAATTGAATTGATAAATTCATTTGTAAATTTTTCAGATGATAAGTAAACAACATTAGCATTGGGATTATGCTTTATGACATAATGACCAATCGCATGCATTAAGTGCGTTTTTCCTAATCCAACCCCACCATAGATAAAAAGTGGGTTATAAGCTTTTGCAGGTGTTTCAGCGACAGCTAATGAAGCAGCATGTGCAAATCGATTACCAGAGCCAATCACGAAGGTATCAAAAGTGTATTTATCATTTAACATCATTTTTGATTGATGATAGTTTTCATTGTTAACGATTGGTGGTTTTCGATTTAATTTATGCTTGTTATCTTCTACTATTTTTTCATCATCTGGTAAAACAAAGCTTGTTTTTAATCTTGTCCCTGCTACAGCAAAGATCGTATCGGATACAAGTTCCGTATAACTTCTTTCTAACCAATCACGGGTAAATTCATTTGGGGCAGTGACAACCAGGGTATCATCAATTATTTCATTTGCTTTAGTATTTTTAAACCATGTTTCAAAACTTTCACCAGCCATTTTATCTTTAAGATGTGAAAGTACACTTGCCCATAATTCTTCAATGTTTTCCATCAATAATCCCCTTTCAATTTGATAGAAACTATTCAATTGGTGGAAGGATTCGTACTTAATTACTAGTATCGATAGATGTGCACCAAAGAGTAGTTAACAAGTTGTTTTCATAAAGTTTACTTATCTGCATAGAGTTTAGATTAAGAGGAAAAATCAGATAAAAAACCTCTCGCAATCTATTTCATAAATGAAAATAGATCGAAAGGTTTACGATTGCCTATATGTATAACGGTTTTGATAAGGACTAAAAAACATGATCATATTTATCCAGTTATACACAGGCCTGTTAGTTATTCAATCTACATTGATGTTAATAACTATCCACAGGTTATCCACGTGCTGTGGATAGTTATTAACTTGTGATTATTCTTTTCTTATTTATTAACAATAATTTTAGCAAAAAGCGATAGAATTTGCAAGGTGATTCGACACTTATCCACAAACCTTTTTGCTTGTTTAAAAAAATCATCCACAGCTAGTTAATTTGTGATTTAATTGTCTATATCTTGTGTGGATATCTTTTTTACTTTTAATTTGACTTGAATAAGATGTGGACAATTTGTTCAATACGGAGGCATTAAATCATGGAAGATAAAATGAGTTTTAAAACTGTACTTTTGAAAAATAATTTTATGAAACTTTGGTAAAGGTAATAAAATGAATCTTCAATCAGGGGGATCTTTTTTTTATCCAGCAATTTAAATCCGCTAGCTTTCCTTTTTTGATTGAAGCGGGGAGCATAGAGTCTGTTTATTTAAAATAAGAAGTTTTTAAAAAAGTTTTCGACTTATTTAATGATATCTACTTAATAAAGGAGATTCTTATTGACAGACAAAGAAGTTATTACGTATAATGTATGAGGTTAAGCAGACTTAATGTTGATTTTTAATTCCTCAGGGGGTGTAATATAATATGAAACGCACATTTCAGCCGAAAAACCGTCAACGTAAAAAAGTTCACGGATTTCGTTCACGTATGAGTACAAAAAACGGACGTAATGTTTTAGCTCGTCGACGTAAAAAAGGAAGAAAAGTATTATCAGCATAGGCCACTGACAACATTTCAGTGGTCTTTTTTCCACTTATGATGAGAAGTAATGAAAACAATGGGGGAATACAGGATGCGTAAGCAACATCGATTAAAATCAAATGATGACTTTCAGAAGGTTTTTAAAAACGGCAAATCATTTGCAAATCGGCAATTAGTGCTGTATTATCTTCCAAAACAAGACCAAACCTATTTTAGGGTTGGTTTATCTGTTTCAAAGAAAATTGGTAATGCTGTTGTCAGAAATCGAGTTAAACGTTATCTTAGACAAGCTTTTCATGAACTAGAAATAGATATTGAACAAGCATATGATTTCGTTATCATTGCTAGGAATCCAACAAAAAATATGGATTATCACCAAATAAAAAGAAGTTTAACTCATGTTTTATCAAAGTCAAAGTTATTACTGTAAGGGGATTAAAGAGATAATTAATAATATCTTACCTAGTTTCTAGTATTCATGCTAAGATAATGATAAAATAATTTATGAGTTATACATAAATGTGTATCATTGTTTGTTAAGGAGGAAAATTATGCGTAAAAATAGGCGCAAAAAATTCTTAATTATCGTGGCCTTACTAGGATTAATCTTAGTACTATCAGGTTGTGGAGATGTTAAACAGCCAATCACTGCTGAAAGCGAAGGCTTTTGGGACTCTTACTTTGTTTATCCATTATCATGGATTATTATTCAGGTTGCTAATCTTTTTAATGGTAGCTTCGGATTAGCTATAGTTATTGTAACAATACTTATACGATTAATTTTAGTACCACTGAATATTAAACAGTTGAAGAGTACAAAAGCAATGCAAGAAATTCAACCAAAGTTAAAAGAAATTCAAGAAAAATATAGTTCAAAAGATGCGAAAACCCAAGAAAAATTACAACAAGAACAAATGAAATTATTCCAAGAGCATAATGTAAATCCATTAGCTGGTTGTTTGCCAATATTTATTCAGATGCCAATCTTGGTTGGTTTATACCAATCCATTGTGCGAACACCAGGGTTACAAGATGGTGTCTTCTTATGGTTTGAGTTGTCTCAACCTGACCCATATTATATTTTGCCAATTATTGCAGCGACCGCGACCTTTTTCCAACAAAAATTATCGATGATGGGGACAGACCAAGCAGAAGCAAACCCTCAAATGTCAATGATGTTATATATGATGCCGATTATGATCGGGATGATGTCAATGTTCTTCCCTGCAGCCTTATCATTATATTGGGTAGTTGGTAATGTGTTTATGGTTTTACAAACAATTTTCATAAGAAAACCGTTTAAATTTCAACAAACTTCGGGAGGAAAATAATTGTGAAACAAGTAACCGCTTCTGGACAAACTGTAGATGATGCGGTCCAATCAGCGTTACAGCAACTTAACACCACAGAGGACCGGGTCAATATTGAAATTATTGATGAAGGTAAAAAAGGGATATTGGGTATTTTCGGTGCCAAACGCTCAATTGTAAAAGTAACGGTAAAGGATAATCCAATTGATCTAGCGACTAAGTACTTAGATGAAATTGTTCGAGCATTTTCGGATGACCTTGTTATTGATAGTGTGGTTGATCAAAATAATGTTACTTTTAATTTATCAGGTGAAAAAATTGCAATGATTATCGGTAAACGTGGTCAAACTTTAAATGCCATTCAACACCTGGTGCAGATTATGTTAAATCGACATACGACAGAATATTTCCGTGTCGTAGTCGATGCAGAGGGCTATCGTCAAAGAAGGGAAGAGACCTTAAAACAGCTAGCTGAACGTTTAGCTGATAAGGCAATAAAAGTTAAGAAAAATGTCACCTTAGAACCGATGCCATCATATGAACGAAAAATCATTCATAGTGTTTTACAAAATAATTCTAAGGTAGAGACGCATTCTGACGGTTCAGATCCTAATCGTTTCGTCGTCATTAAACCAATAGTAAAATAATTGTTTAAAAAGAGGCTGGGACATAACTAATCAAAAAAATGGTTTCAAGCATTAAAATTTACTTGAAACCATTTTTTGTTGGATTTTTTCTTTCTTCTATTATTGGATTGTTGCTTCTGGCGATAAACTTCCTCAGATTCACCGCCATAAACGCAAATCCCAATTTATTTTATTAATTTAAAACTTATCTACAAGTGGATAAGTTTTCTTTTTTTATTTTTTGATTATAATTAACATGTGAATAAAAGTGTTAAAATAATCTGTATTGTTTAATCTGTGGATAAAAGCTAGGGGAATGGTGAAAAAATTGGCTGGGAAAAATTTATTCCAATTATGATTTATTTATGTTATCCTATAACGTTGGTACTATCAATTATCTAACTAGTTTTAGTTTTTTATAGAGAAATACTTTTTATTGGAGGTGATGGTGATGGATTTTGATACAATTGCGGCTATTTCTACACCGCTTGGAGAAGGAGCTATAGCTATCGTCAGGTTAAGTGGTGACCAAGCTTTAATGATAGCAAATAAGATTTTTTCAGGACAGGATTTATTAAAAGTACAATCGCACACCATTCATTACGGTAGAATCATTGACCCACAAACAAATCAAATGATTGAAGAAGTAATGGTTAGTGTGATGAAGGCACCAAAAACTTTTACGCGAGAAGATGTTGTTGAGATTAATTGTCATGGTGGACTGGCTTCAGTTAATCGTTTATTAGAACTTGTATTACAATATGGCGCAAGATTGGCCGAGCCAGGTGAATTCACTAAACGTGCCTTTTTAAATGGAAGAATTGATTTATCACAGGCTGAGGCTGTAATGGATTTAATCCGAGCAAAAACAGATCGAGCAATGGATGTAGCGATTAAGCAATTAGATGGCAAGTTATCAAAGTTAATTCATCGCTTAAGAGAAGAATTAATTGAAACAGTTGCACATGTTGAAGTGAATATCGATTATCCAGAATATGATGATGTTGAAGAGATGACCCACGCCATGTTATTAGAAAAAACCTCTCGCATTTCCCATGAAATTGAAAAGCTCTTAGCTATGGCAAAACAAGGGAAGATTTTAAGAGAGGGAATTGCAACTGCCATTATTGGTCGACCGAACGTAGGTAAATCATCATTGATGAATACCTTAGTTCAAGAAAATAAAGCCATTGTTACTGATGTCCCTGGAACGACTCGCGATATAATTGAAGAGTATGTAAATATTCGTGGGATTCCGCTTCGGCTTGTTGATACAGCTGGTATCAGGGAAACGGATGATATTGTTGAGAAAATAGGTGTTGACCGATCACGTCAAGTTTTAAAAGAAGCAGATTTAATCTTATTAGTCTTAAATAATCATGAAACATTGTCTGATCAAGATCGTCAATTGTTTGACTTAGTAAAGGATCTAGAGTTCATTGTCTTAATTAATAAATCAGATCTCCCGACTAAGCTTGATCAGGAAGAGGTTGAGCGCTTGGCTGGGAGCCAGCCTATTATCTCGACTTCATTGATTGAAGAGGAAGGTATTGAAGATTTAGAAGAAGCGATTGCCAATCTATTTTTATCAGGACAGTTAGAAACAGATGATTTATCCTATGTTTCTAATGTTCGCCATATTGAATTGCTGAAGCAAGCATTAATTGCTCTTGACGATGCAAGAGCAGCGATTGATGCTGGAATGCCAATGGACCTTGTCCAAATCGATGTCACTAGAACATGGCAAATTCTTGGAGAAATTATTGGTGATACTGTTCAGGATAGTTTGATTGATCAACTATTTTCCCAATTCTGTTTAGGGAAATAGGGCAGTTTCACTTTATCTTTTAAAATTGTTCTTGGCCGATTGCAGTAAAAAAAATTTTAAGGAGTGAAAAGAAATGATATATGATGCAGGTCATTATGACGTTATTGTCATTGGTTCTGGGCATGCTGGTGTTGAAGCGGCAAATGCAGCAGTAAAGCGTGGTGCCAAAACATTAATGTTGACCCTAAATTTAGATATGATCGCCTTTATGCCATGTAACCCATCAATTGGAGGACCTGCAAAGGGGGTTGTCGTTCGAGAAATTGATGCACTCGGAGGGTTAATGGGTAAAGTTATCGATAAAACCTATATTCAGATGCGAATGTTAAACACAAGAAAAGGACCAGCAGTGAGAGCCTTGCGTGCACAAGCAGATAAGCCCTTATATGTTCAAGAAATGAAACACCAACTAGAGTTATTGGACAATTTAACGATTCGCCAAGCAATGGTTGAAAAGTTAATCGTAGAAGACGGCGTATGTAAGGGTGTTATCACCGAGACAAAGGCGGCTTATTATGCGAAGTCGGTCATTATTACAACAGGAACTTTTATGCGTGGTCGTGTGATTTTAGGGGATATCTCTTATCAAAGTGGTCCAAATAACCAACGCCCATCGGTTAAACTATCGGAGAATCTAGAGGAATTAGGCTTTAAGCTTGTTCGCTTTAAAACAGGGACACCACCAAGGGTTAATTCAAGATCAATTGATTATTCAAAAACGGAAATTCAACCAGGTGATGCCCATCCGAGCCATTTTTCTTATGAAACAATAGACAAGTGTATTGAACAAATACCTTGTTGGTTAACTTATACAAATGAACAGACTCATCAATTAATTGATGAAAATTTAAATCTATCCCCAATGTATTCCGGTATGATCAAGGGAACTGGCCCTAGATACTGTCCATCAATTGAGGATAAAGTCGTTCGTTTCCATGATAAGCCACGTCACCAAATCTTTTTAGAACCAGAAGGGCGGGGGACAGAAGAAGTATATGTTCAAGGTCTGTCTACTTCACTTCCTGAATTTATTCAAGAAAAAATGGTTCGCTCGATTGAAGGTTTAGAAAATGCTGAAATTATGCGATCTGGTTATGCTATTGAATATGATGCAGTCGTCCCAAATCAATTATGGCCAACTCTAGAAGTAAAAAATATCAGTGGTTTATTTACAGCAGGCCAAATTAATGGGACATCCGGATATGAGGAAGCTGCTGGTCAAGGACTGATGGCGGGAATTAATGCTGCTGCTCATGCTCTAGAACTTGATACCTTAGTCTTAGATCGGTCTCAAGCCTATATAGGTGTTCTAATTGATGATTTAGTGACAAAAGGAACAAGTGAGCCTTATCGATTATTAACATCCCGTGCAGAGTATCGCTTGTTACTTCGTCATGATAATGCAGATTTAAGACTAACCGAAATCGGTCATCAAATCGGCTTAATCAGTGAAGCGCGTTATCAAACTTTCCAAGAAAAACTTGCTCTGATTAAAAATGAGCAGGAGCGACTAAGAAAAGCAACCATTAAACCAACGGAAGCTTTAAATGAGGCACTAACAAAAGCAGGTGGCAGTCAGCTTAAAGAACCGATCAAAGCACTAGACTTCATGAAAAGACCAGAAGTCGATTATCCATTCATTCATCAGTTTATTCCAGCGCCAATTGACTTACCTGCTGATGTTATTGAGCAAATTGAAATACAAGCTAAATACCAAGGTTATATTGAAAAGTCAATGCAACAAGTAGAACGAATGAAGAAGATGGAAGCGAAGGCCATCCCTGAAAATATTGACTATGATGCAATCACAGGGATAGCAACGGAGGCTAAGCAAAGATTAAAGAAAGTTCAACCTTTATCAGTGGGCCAAGCCTCCCGAATATCAGGGGTAAATCCTGCAGATATTTCTATTTTGCTTGTTTATATTGAACATGGTCAAATTGCAAGAATAAAAGAGTAAAGCCCTTCAGCTTTTAGTGAAAGTTTTATTCCACCTTGCTAATAGGATTTGAAATAAAAACCCAAGAATATGCGTGTTGCAATATTCTTGGGTTTTTTTGTAGTTTATTTTGTTGCTAGTTTTTACTGGTTGTACAAGCAAAATAATGATCAGACTTTTTTTCTTTTCATAAAGAAAAAGATGATTCCGGTTAAGGAGAGGATTACTCCTGTTAACAAATACTGAAAGATAGGTGTCGCTGTTCCAGGTAGTTTTTGCCCACTACTTGTTAGGGGTTCTTGTTTTTTTGCTTCCTGGTCAAAGCCCTTATCCTTATCTAAGGAATCTGTTTGCTTATCAGGATTTTCCTGATTATTAGGTTTGTCAGAATCTCCTACGTTTTCAGTTTCCGCAGGTTCTTTTGGTGTATCAGGGTTTTCAGGATTCTCAGGAGCTTCGGTGTCTTCAGAACCTGAATCAGAACCTTCAATTGGGCTGATCTCTGCAAGTACCCGATCCTTTTCGTAAGTCATCCTTACCTTGTAATCATCAGCTGTCACTTGGTCGAATTCACCATTTACTGTATTAGCGGTGATTAAAGTCAAATTTGTTGGCTTGTCTATTTGATAATTAGAAAGATCTAAAGCTAGATTTCCACCATCAAGGTATACCAGTCCATCTACATTTAGTTGACTTCCATCATGATTCATTGCAATCGCCAGGTTTCCGGCATCCATTGTTAGGTCTCCTTTTACATCCAAGGTGTCATCTACATTAACTAAAACTGTCCCTTCTTCTATATAGAGATCACCTTGCCCAAAGGAAGTCGGGGAGGTAGCTTCTAAGGTTCCTTCTTTCAGTAGTGTACCTCCTGAATAGCTGTTATTCCCAGTCAATGTTAGTGTACCTGTCCCTTCTTTGGTAAGCATACCACTGCCACTAATATCGTTTCTCCACCAATCATGGGCATTAAATCTTCCTTTTGAAGCATCCATTTTAACTGTTACATTACTTAGAAATGCACCATAACCATCAGATGCTGTTACCAAATCAAGCCTTCCCCAACCATTTGATTCATCTAATAAAGGGTAACCTGATTCAATCTCTGTAGTATATAATACTTCTCTACGCTGTTTATCTGTCAAATAAGGCTGGCGAGTTTCTAATAAAACTTCTGCCCCTTTAGGTACTATCGGATCTAAACCTTTTGTACCATTTTGCGGTAAACCATATGTTAGCTTTTCACGGTAAAACGCTTTATTTGCATCATGATCTTCCCATTTTTCTTCATCATAGGCACTTTCAAACGTATATTCTTCTGTTATGGTATGTGCATATTCATATAAACTCATATTTTGTGATTTTGCTAATTCACCAAATACCTTTTCAGTATTTTTATAAGCTTTATCCAAGACCACTTTATTTTCTGAAAGGTTATATGCATAGGCAGTCATTGCTGTAGCTTGAATTCTTGCTCCTATAACATCAAGTGGGGAATGCATGCCAGTCACTATTCTATTTTCCCCCATTTGGGCTGCTCTTGTTAAAAATTCAGCATATCTTTCCGGCGTAGCGTATGCAAAACCGAATGTTGTCAAATAGGCTGCACTTGTGTGCCCACTTGGAAAAGCACCATCCTTGCCTCTTCCGTCTTCTGCAATCCTTTTTACATATTCTAATGCAGGAATAACTTCTACATTTGTATCATATTGCTGATAATGTCTTTCACCTGTTTCTTTTTTACCACCAGAAGCTAATTCTTCTGCAGTACTTTCACCACTCCCAATAGTTGCCCAAATAGGTAAGCCGTTTGAATCAACAATTTCTTTTACTTCTCCATCTGAATCCATTCTATAGGGCCTTGGAGAAGAGAAAAAGTATTTAGAAGGATTTGATGATGAAGGATTTCTAAATCTAATTAAATGAACCAAATCCATCGCATCTGATAGCTCAGATTCTTCCCATTGTCCCATCCCTTGACCTTCATCTTCGACAGTCGCTTCTTCTAATAGGGTATTCATTTCATCCTTCGTTCTAATGACACTTGTGATTGGCTTAACGCGATCAACATAAGTGTTAGCTAAAGGTCCAAAAGCCTCCATCATACTATAGATTTTATCTCTTTGATCATCATAATAAGCTGCTAATGCTTCTTCATCTGTTCGATTTTTAGTCACTTCTTCTACATATTTTATATTCGCTCTCCAGGTTTCTGCATTTCTAATTTCTTCATTTGCATATGTTTTCTTATCGGCTACTATTTTAGTCTGATCATTTTTATATCCATCAAAATAAACGGTAGGTCCATCACCATATTTAGCTAGAGCACCATTTATACCTGGAGTAATTAATGCAGTTCCGTCCCTCCAGGTTGGTTGATTCATCGACCAGATTTGATCAAAACCGTCTAATATTTTTATAAAAGGGTTTGTATCAGCTATATTCATTAAGGTAGGGTCATTAGCATTCCCACCATTATCCACCACCGGTAAAGGATATTCAACTTCGGGAGCATCTGTATTTAACTCATCAGTGGTTCCTTGTGGTTTTGAGGGTTTTGTAACCTCTTGGCTAGCGGCCTGAATAGAAGGACCTGATAATGATAGAAGTTGCGATGCAAAAAGGAATAGAATTAATATTTTTTTTGTGAGTTTCATACTTTTTTCTCCATTTCCCTTATATATTTTTAAATCACTAAACCAAACACTTACTATTCTAAAGATGGTATGTTAAGCGAGTATAAGGTATTTGTAAAAGTCATGTGAATTTTACTAGGACTGGACGAAAGTAAGATGATTGCTTGGGGCTCTATCCCTAACCTTATCGCAGTGTTACTGTCAGTGGCCTCCCATTTCAAGCATTCGAAGGAAAGTAAGAATTGTGAGAGGGAGATCAACTGACAGTGAGGCCCGGTTGGTTCAAGGGTCCCCTTGTGGGAGTTACAAATTTTTTTGATAGGACGAGTAACCGCAGTCCCAGTCCCAGTCCCAGTCCCAGTCTGTGGGGGATAGGGGTAGGTAGACTATATCTACCACACCCTTTAGGACCAAATCCCATTGATTGAAGTTTCACTTTTTAATTGTGTTGCCATGATTTGTCTTAAGGTGTAATTAGCAGATAAAACGGGATGAACTAAATAAATCAAATATGAATGGATAGACAAATTAGAGTTAAACTTGTACTATATTGAACAAGGGCAAATTGCAATAGAGATTTAATTTTTACGGTAAAATATGTATGAATGAAAGGAAATCGATATGAAGCTTGAATACTTTATTGAGAAACTTAGCGATCATGGGATAGCGCTATCTGAACAACAAATTAATCAGTTTGACATTTATTATCAAACATTAATTGAATGGAATAAAAAAATGAATCTAACAGCTATTACAGAGCGGGATGAGGTTTATTTAAAACACTTTTATGACTCAATAACGGCAAGCTTTTATTTAGATTTGACAAAACCACTAACGATTTGTGATGTTGGAGCTGGGGCTGGTTTTCCTAGTATTCCATTGAAAATCTGTTTTCCTCATTTAAAGGTGACAATCGTTGATTCATTAAAAAAACGCATTACCTTTTTAAATCATTTAGCAAGTGAATTAGGATTAACGGATGTCACTTTTTATCATGATCGGGCAGAATTATTTGCACGAAATAAAAACTACCGCCAACAATTTGATCTTGTCACAGCAAGAGCAGTAGCTAAAATGTCTGTTTTAACGGAATTATGCCTCCCGTTAGTCAAATTAAATGGTAAATTTATTGCACTGAAAGGGCCCAATGCTGAAACGGAATTGAATGAGGCAGATCGGGCAATTAAATTATTAGGTGGTCAATTGGAAAATTTATTTACGATAAATCTGCCGGATGATCAGGGGGAGCGGAATATAATTATTGTAAATAAAACTAAACCAACACCAAAGACTTACCCAAGAAAACCAGGGACACCAAATAAATCACCAATAGTTTAGTTATTTAACCCACTCTGAATCTACTCGGAGTGGTTTTAGGCTTTTAGAAAAACAATTTCGATTCATTTATCTTGGGGGAATTTTCTTCTTATGATATAATAAGAACATACATTCGGTTTAATCAAGAAAAGGAATTTCACTGGTGTATGATCAAGAGTATCTTTGCTTGATTTCTATCAGATAAGTCTTATCGCTTAGTAAAACGTCGATAATTTTTGTTAATCCTTTATGATATTAAAGGAATTTATGATAGAATAATAGAAGTATATCAATATGAATAAATATTCCCTTAATAAACGGAAACGTGTTTAGCTGAATGTTTCACGTGAAACATTCAACTTCTATTTATAAGTTTAATAGGGAAATTGAAAAAGGGTGGTGTTTATTATATTACCTCCATTTAGTCGGATATTTGGTATTAGTGATAAAGAGGAAGCGGCTGAAGCAGAAGTGTATAGTCAAGATGAAGTTGTACAAATTTCTCTTAATGAAATTACACCTAATCGATATCAACCTCGTACAATATTTAATCAAGAGAAAATTGAGGAATTGGCCCAGACTATACATACCCACGGAATGATTCAACCAATTGTTGTAAGGGAAATCGATAATGGTGAGCAAAAGTATGAAATTATCGCAGGAGAACGTCGATTTCGTGCAGTGACAAGCTTAGGCTGGGAAACAGTGCCTGCCATTGTAAGACAGATGAATGATAAAGAAACTGCATCTGTTGCACTGATAGAGAATTTACAGCGTGAAGAACTTACAGTGATTGAAGAGGCAAAGGCATATGAAAAATTATTAAATATTCATGAACTCACTCAAGAGGCCTTAGCCCAAAGGTTAGGGAAAAGTCAGTCAACAATTGCAAATAAACTTAGATTATTAAAGTTACCAGACACCGTTCAAACAGCTATTTTAAATAAATCGATAACAGAAAGACATGCGCGAGCATTAATTGTTTTAAAAGATGAAGAGAAGCAAACAGCACTATTAAATGAAATTATAGATAAACATTTGAATGTTAAACAAACTGAAGCAAGAATAGAGAAGATTTTATCCGTTGAGCCTAAAAAGAAAAAGCCGAAGCTCAAAGGTTTTAATAAAGATATCCGAATTGCAATGAATACGATTAAACAATCCCTTCATATGGTAGCTGATACCGGTGTTGATTTGGAAACAAAAGAAGAAGATCTAGATGATTATTATCAAATTACAATTAAAATAGCCAAAAATAAAAAGAAATAAGAGTTGAACCTATCTTTTTTTGTTAAGATAGGTTTTTATTTTCAGTTAATAGATGATTTTGCTTAGCTAATCGTTTAATTCTACTATTATCATAGATTTACATTTTATTACGATGTTTATTTGATAAAAAAGTGATAGAATAGAAAAAGAAGAGTTTTAAGTTAGGTAGGTGACAAGATGGGAAAAGTAATCGCCGTAGCAAATCAAAAGGGCGGTGTAGGGAAGACGACATCAGCAGTTAACTTGAGTGCAGGATTAGCTCATTTTGGTTATAAGACATTACTAGTTGATATCGATCCACAGGGTAACGCAACAAGTGGGATTGGTATTAATAAAGCAGATATCGACCGGTGTATTTATAATGTACTTGTTGAAGATTTAACAACAGAGGATGTATCCGTAGCAACAGATATTCCTAATTTGGATGTTATACCAGCTACCATTCAATTGGCTGGAGCAGAAATTGAATTAGTGCCAACGATTTCAAGAGAAGTTCGTCTGAAAAAGGCATTAGAACCTTCAATTGATCATTACGACTATATCATTATTGACTGTCCACCATCACTAGGACTTCTAACGCTTAATTCATTAACCGCAGCAGATAGCGTTATTATCCCTGTTCAATGTGAATACTATGCGTTGGAAGGTTTAAGCCAACTGTTAAATACGGTTAGACTTGTACAAAAACATCTCAATAAGCAATTAAAGATTGAAGGTGTCTTACTGACAATGCTTGATGCAAGAACTAATTTAGGCTTACAAGTTATTGAGGAAGTCAAAAAGTACTTTCAAGATAAAGTTTATAAATCGATCATTCCAAGAAATGTTCGATTAGGGGAAGCACCTAGTTATGGTCAGCCAATCATTACTTATGATTCTAAATCAAAAGGTGCAGAAGTCTATCTTGAGTTAGCAAAGGAAGTGATTGCCAATGGCGAGAGGGTTAGGTAAGGGGATTAATGCTTTTTTCCCTGAATTAGTTGAAGAGGAAGAGGATTTAGATCAAGTAATTGAATTAGATATAGCTAGTTGCCGTCCAAATCCGTATCAACCCCGAAAGTCTTTTCAAGTTGAAGCAATTGAAGAATTAAAAAACTCTATTTTAGAATATGGTATTATTCAACCTTTACTTGTCAGACAATCAATTAAAGGCTATGAAATTATAGCAGGTGAACGTCGGTTTCGTGCTGCTAAAGAGGCTGGATTAGAAACAATTCCTGTTATTGTTAAGGAATTAGATGATCAAAAGATGATGGAAATAGCCCTTTTAGAGAACTTACAAAGGGAAAATTTAACGCCAATTGAAGAGGCGCAAGCTTACGTTAATTTGATGAAATCATATGATTTAACTCAAGAGGATTTATCAAAACGACTTGGAAAGAGTAGACCCCATATCGCTAATCAAGTCCGCCTGTTACAGTTACCAGAACAAGTGACAGCAATGATTAATAATGGAGAATTATCAATGGGCCACGGCCGAGCACTGTTGGGTCTAAAAGATAAAAATAAGCTAGCAAGCGTTATTCGAAAAATTACCCAGGAAAAATTAAATGTTAGACAAGTTGAGACACTTGTTCAGCAATTAAATGATAACAAACCTAAAAAGGCAAAAAGCAAAGAAAAGAAAGATATTTTTATAACAGAATACGAAAATAAATTGCGTGATCATTTAGGCACAAGTGTTAAAATTCACAAAGGTAAGAAAAAAGGTAAAATTGAAATTGACTTCTTTAACAATGAAGATCTTAATCGAATTCTGGAAATACTTCAAAAATAGGTACTTAATATTTGAGAGAGTTAATGGAAGATTAGATTGCTGGACTATGTCTTAACCAATTATAATGTTGGCTAGGGCATAGTCCAATTTATTTCTAGCATACTGACTGTCAGCTAACCACTGAGAAAAAAGTTCATTTAATGATTGTTTCACGTGAAACAATCATCAACCATTAGAACAAAACGCCTCTAATTCTTTAACTTATAAAAGAAACCCGAAAAAAATAGGAAAGATTAAAATTGTGAATGGGGGCTTAGGGTTGGAAAGTCTAGTAGGATTAGTAAGTATATCGTTACAGAATGGGTGATAGTGTCCGCCTTGATCAAGAAAATGACAAATATAAATCGCTGATTAACGGATTGTAAGATTCGGTCTCTGTCACACAAGGAAAAGCCAGAAGGATAAGTGAGAGATCAAGGATTAGAAAAAATTGATATCTCAATCTAAGGCTGACTGTGGGATGAAGGTATATTTTTAAAAAGAAAATAAACCTTCAATTATTGTGATGCTGTTTCCTCTTTAAAATAGAGATATTCTGAGTAAAGTAAAGCACGTGAAATGATCTCTGCTTGTTGAATAACAAGATGGAGTCTTGTATTTTGTAAGGTTAAAAAATCTACAGGGGAAGTTGCATTCACAATCCCCGTTAAGTGGAAGTGTCCAACCTCTGGCAGATCCTTTTTAAGTGCTAACCCTGGTTTTAGGGCACCGATACTTGCATTGATATATCCAATGGAACTTGCTTTACCTAAACACGCATCAATTCCAATTACAAATGCATCAGGATGACGTTGATCAATTTGTTTTAGTTGTTTTTTTAAATTGAGGGCATGAATGGGACTCTGAAGTGTACCATAAACGATGTAGTTAGATTGCTTCCTTTTGGTTAGAAGGGAACCTGTAATCGGTCCTAAAGCATCGCCAGTTGACCGGTCAGAACCGATACAAACAATGACAAAGTCTGTTGGTTGTTTAGGCAACCATTGATAAATAAATTCTCCTATTTTTTGATGAACAAATTGATCTGTATAACACAAGCTCAATTTCGTTGGACGAGATTGGGCTTGATTAGATAATTTCATAGTTTGCATACCTCCATCATATTTTTATTAGTATACGACTTATAATTCGTTTCTATACGTAAAAGATGGAGGCAGACTAATGAAAAAGAGTATACAATGGAGTTTTCTAATTGTAAGTGCTGTAATCGGAGCAGGCTATGCTTCCGGTCGAGAAATATGGCTTTTTTTTGGTCCAAACAGTGGACTAGCTATTGTCTTGTTTACAATCTTGTTTGCTATCAGCAACTATAGTGTTCTGTCAATCAGCTTTCGATATCAAACAAGTCATTATACACCAGTCTTGCAATCTTTGGCTGGTAAAAAAGCTTATCATCTCTATGATTTTATGATGATCGTCTACTTAGTATTTACGACAATGATTATGATTGCAGGCAGTGGGGTGACTTTTCAAGCTTATCGGCTGCCGGAGTGGATCGGGATTCTATTCATCGTTTTTATGCTTATTTGGGCATTTAGCCATAAGCTTGATCAAGTGATAAATATCAATACAGTGATTATTCCGGTTTTGCTCATTGCATTGTTTATTTTATTAGGTGTTTTTCTAAAAAAACAACCTTTAATTTTACAAGATGAAATGATAAAACCAAGATATTTAAAAGCAGTAGCCTTTACTTCTGTCAATATTTTACCGATTATTTCAGTAATAGGGGCAGTCGGTAAAAAAATTAATTCAAAAACTGAAATTGTATTAACAAGTATAATTAGTGCACTTATACTTGGCTTGTTATCTTTTGTTTACAATTATAGCTTGTCAATGATAGCAACAGAGATTGATAAATTTGAAATGCCGATTTATGCTATCTTAATTAAGTTTCCAAGTTTGATCTTATTAGGATTTTCACTTATCCTCTGGATTGCCATCTACACAACGGCAATTGCCTCCATGCTTGGCCTAATCTCACGTTTTCAATCAAAAAGTCATTTAAGTCAACTTCAATTAGCGATTCTAATCCTTCTTATGATCACACCATTTTCATTTGGGGGATTCCAATTTCTAGTGGAATTAATTTATCCGCTTTATGGAGTATTCAACTTGTATTTATTAATTAAATTATTGATTTATCCATTTCGAGAATTATTAATAAAAAAATGATAAAATATGTGTAGCGATGGTGACAATAAGAGAGGGGCATCAATAAATGAAAAAAGATTATAAACTTAATGACTATGTAGAAATGAAGAAACCACATCCCTGCGGTGAAAACAGATGGAAAATCATCCGAATGGGCATGGATATTCGGATTAAATGTCAAGGTTGTGACCACAGTGTTTTAATCCCCCGTCGGAAATTTGAAAAAAATTTAAAGAAAGTTGTTCAATCGGCGGAGCAGGTCGATTAGTAGCTGTCAAAGAATCTTACTGACAAATAAAAGCGAAAAAGTTTCACGTGGAACAATTTAAAAGATTTGTAGGGAATAATGACCTGTATTTAAAATTAGCTTGTCTAAAAGGCAATTATATAGGGAGTTAAACGAGTAAAAACCAAGTATGATTAACTTGAGTTTTAACTCAACGAAAACTATAATGGTAAAGAAGTAACGTTCATTTGAGCGGGGATATCATTAAGGAGTGGAATATTGAATGTCATTGACAGCAGGAATTGTTGGCCTACCGAATGTCGGGAAATCGACATTATTTAATGCAATTACACAAGCAGGTGCCGAGTCAGCAAACTATCCATTTTGTACAATTGATCCAAACGTTGGGATTGTAGAGGTACCAGACCACCGTTTGAATAAATTAACTGAATTAGTTAAACCAAAGAAAACAGTACCAACTGCATTTGAATTTACTGACATAGCAGGAATTGTTAAAGGTGCGAGTAAAGGAGAAGGGCTAGGGAACCAATTTCTTTCCCATATTCGCCAGGTAGATGCGATATGTCACGTTGTTCGTTGTTTCCAGGATGATAATATTACGCACGTATCCGGGAAAGTAGACCCAATTTCAGATATTGAAACAATAAATCTTGAGTTAATCTTAGCTGACCTCGAAACAATTTCAAAACGAATCGACCGTGTTGAAAAACTAGCTCGGCAAAAAGATAAGCAAGCCATTTTTGAATTTGAAATTTTATCAAAATTAAGTGATGCTTTTGAAAATGGAAAACCAGCACGGTCTCTAGACTTTACTGAAGAACAAATCAAATACGTTAAAGGTTTACACTTGCTTACACAAAAACCAGTTTTATATGTAGCAAATGTAGCTGAAGATGAAATACTTGATATTGATAATCATTCAAATGTTCAAAAAGTAAAAGCATTCGCAAGTCTAGAGAAGGCAGAAGTTGTCGTAATCAGTGCAAAGGTTGAATCCGAAATTGCTGAACTAGACGGTGAAGAAAAAGCGATGTTTTTAGAAGAGTTGGGAATACCAGAGTCAGGATTAGATCAATTGATTAGGGCGACCTATCATCTATTAGGTTTAGCAACCTATTTTACCGCTGGTGAACAAGAAGTAAGAGCTTGGACATTTAAAAAAGGAATAAAGGCCCCCCAAGCAGCAGGGATTATTCATACGGATTTCGAACGAGGATTTATCCGTGCAGAAGTCGTTTCCTATGAGGATTTACTGGATGCAGGATCAATGACAGTTGCACGAGAACGAGGCCGAGTTCGACTTGAAGGAAAGGATTATCTTGTGAAAGATGGGGATGTCGTTCATTTCCGCTTTAATGTCTAGATACAAGCTTAGCTAGATGATAATTTTTTTTGAAAAATACTTTCATTGCTTGCTAAATTAAACTAAATTTGATATAATCAGTGCTTGTGAGTAATGAAAATTATTATTCCTTGTTCTTTGATTGATCAAAGGACCGCTAAGACCAAAAGGAGGTGTATACGGATGAGAAATTATGAAATTATGTACATCATCCGCCCAAACATTGAAGATGAGGCTAGAACAAGTGTTGTAGAACGTTTTAACTCAATTCTTACGAATAATGGTGCGGAGATTACTAAAGTTGATGAAAAAGGCAAGAAACGTCTTGCATATGAAATCAATGATTTTCGCGATGGCTACTATGTTGTCGTTAATTTCAAAGGTGATGAGCAAGCGGTTAATGAATTCAACCGTTTAGCAAAATTCTCTGATGATATTATTCGTCATATGGCAATTCGTGAAGACGACCAATAATAGGGAGGGGTTCTCATGTTAAATCGTGTCGTATTAGTCGGCAGATTAACGAAGGATCCAGACTTACGCTATACTGCAAGTGGGGTTGCAGTAGCCAACTTTACTGTAGCTGTAAATAGACCTTTTTCTAATCAGCAAGGGGATCGCGAAGCCGATTTTATTAATTGTGTTATTTGGCGTAAACCTGCTGAAAATTTAGCCAATTATATGGGCAAAGGAAGTCTTGTTGGTGTTGATGGACGTATTCAAACAAGATCTTATGATGGTCAAGATGGCAAACGAGTCTATGTTACAGAAGTAGTAGCAGATTCTGTTCAGTTTTTAGAGAGTAAGAATAGTAACAGAGGTGCTTCAGTTGGTGGTGGACAAGGGTCTGGAAGTTATCAATCTGAGCAACACCAGAACCAACAGCATATGCCAAGTCAAAATGAAGCAAATCAACAAAATAATATAAATGATAATTTAGAACCGATAGATATATCAGATGATGATTTACCATTTTAGTTAGTAAAGGAGTGTTTTAAATGGCACCTCGTCGCGGTGGACGATCAAGACGTCGTAAAGTATGCTATTTCACAGCAAATGGCATTACACACATCGATTATAAAGACGTTGATCTACTTAGAAAGTTCATTTCAGAACGTGGTAAAATTCTTCCACGTCGTGTAACAGGAACTTCAGCAAAATATCAACGTAAATTAACAAAAGCAATTAAACGCGCACGTCATATGGCATTATTACCATATACAGCTGAATAATTTTTTAATTTAAATAAGAGCCTATTTTTCTGTATACTGACAAGACTTGTCTAGTAGAGGGAAAATAGGCTTTTTTATCGTAGTGCAGCTGCCAGTAAAACTTCCATTTCAAGTATTCAAAGGAAACAAAGACTTGTAAGTGGGAGATTAACTGATAGTGGAAACCTAATTGGCTCAACTAATACTCAGCAGTAGTTAAAACAAATGTCCATTAAATTAAAAGCCCCTAATTATAGTTTTTTAAAAAAGTGTTGACATTTTATTTAAACATGCTAATATATAATAAAAATTCTAAATTGTTAGACAATAATCAAAAAACAATGATGAAGACATGTTTGTTAATGCAGAAATCGAAGAGAGCTGGTGGGTGCTGCAAACCAGTATTTCGATTAACAAATTCCACTTTTGAGTTTTTAAGCCGAACAATCTTTTAGTAAGCTTAAACGTCCATGTACGTTACACATTCGACCAATAAGAGCTGATTGAATAAAATTAGCTGAATTAGGGTGGCACCGCGAACAAGATAAGCTAACTTTTCGCCCCTTACGATTTCAACGTAGAGGGCGAAAAGTTTTTTTAATTTTTTAAGAAGGGAGTGAATCCATACTCACTGTATCGTCTGCAAGATAAATTTCAAATAATAATAACAATAAGGGGAATGATCAAATGACTTATCGAGTATTAATAAGTGATCCATTAAGTGAAGATGGGATTTATCCATTGAGAGAAGCTGAGAATATTGAAGTGGATATGATTACAGATTTAACACCCGAGCAATTAAAAGAAAAAATTGTTGATTATGATGCTTTATTAGTTAGAAGCCAAACAAAGGTGACAAGGGAAATAATCGAAGCAGCCGAGCAATTAAAAATCATTGGCCGCGCAGGTGTTGGTGTGGATAATATTGACCTCGAAGCAGCAACAGAAAATGGTGTTGTAGTTGTCAATGCGCCTGATGGGAATACAAATTCAGCTGCTGAACATACGATAGCGTTGTTAATGGCATTAGCGAGAAAAATTCCACAAGCATATTATGCGTTAAAACAACATAAGTGGGATCGAAAGACACATGTCGGTGTTGAACTGAAAGGTAAAACTTTAGGTGTGATTGGTCTAGGACGAATTGGCCGAGAAGTTGCTTTACGTGGAAAAGGTCAGCGTATGAATGTCATTGCTTACGATCCATTTTTAACAAAAGAAAAAGCAGAGCAATTGGGGATTGAACAAGGAACAGTTGAGGAAGTCGTAGAAACAGCAGACTTCTTAACAATGCACACTCCCTTGTTAAAAGAGACTAAATATTTGATCAATAAAGAAATGATTGCACGGATGAAAACAGGTGTTCAAATTGTTAACTGTGCACGTGGTGGCATCATTGAAGAAGAAGCACTTTACCAAGCAATCGTTGATGGGAAAGTAGCAGGGGCTGCTCTTGATGTATTTGAAGAAGAACCAGCGATCGACAATAAATTACTTGAACTTCCGCAGGTTATTGCTACACCGCACTTGGGAGCAAGTACAGTTGAAGCCCAAGAAAGTGTTGCGATTGATGTAAGTCATGATGTGGTTCGGTTATTAAATGGTGATTTAGTTAAGAATCCAGTCAATATGCCATCAGTGCCTAAGGATATTATGAAGAAAATTGAACCTTATTTCTATCTTGCTGAAAAACTAGGTTTATTTTTGACCCACCTAACAGACGAAGTGATTGAACAGATCAATATTTCCTATTCAGGAGAGCTTCAAGATATAGAAGTTGGTCCGATTACGAGAAATACAGTTAAAGGCCTATTAAAATATCATTTTGGTGATCATATCAATGATGTCAATGCTACCTATTTAGCTGAGCAACAAGGGCTTATTGTTAATGAACATAAAACAAGTGATACTAAAAGTTTTACAAATTTAATTAAGGTTGAAATTACTACAAAATCAGGAACAAAAGCTGTTGCTGGAACTCTACTAAAAGGATTAGGACCACGTATTGTTCAAGTAGAGGATTATAGTGTTGATTTGGTACCAGAAGGGCACCTTATTCTTATTCGCCATAAAGACCAGCCTGGTGCAATTGGTAGAGTTGGCTCTCAGTTAGCTAAGAAAGATATTAATATTGCTACAATGCAAGTTGGGCGAACGGATGTTGGTGGCGAAGCGATTATGCTCTTAACCGTTGATGAGAAAGTAACGGGCGAGGATTTACAAATTCTTGTTGACTTAGAAGATATTTATGAAGTAATCGCCATGAAAATCTAGTTAATTATTGAACTAAAAAAAGCACTGTTAATTCGGGTCTGAACTGCTCCGGCTAAATAGTCGGGCAGTTCAGCCAAATATTGCTTTTTAATGTAGGCAGATGAAAAGTCGATAGAGGATAAAGTCCTCCAACTGAATGAAATCTACGTTTATTGGAATTAAACAGTTCTTGCTTGAACCTTTTGCTTTTCCTTTTTATATATAAACCGTAGACGGAGCAAAAATCCAATAGCTGCACTGGTTAATCCAATAGAAATACCAATCCATAAACCAAATGGTCCCAGGTCAGTCAATGTTGCCAATAAATAGCCAGTTGGTATTCCTAGAATCCAATAGGATGTAAAGGCGATGAAAAACGGGATTTTTACATCTTTATAACCACGTAAAACCCCCTGCAAACCAGCTTGTGTTGCATCAGAAAATTGGTATAAGATTGCAACTAAAAAGAGTTGAGCAGCTAATTGAATTGCTTCAAGGTCATTGGAGTAAAGACGGGCAATATTCTCACGGAAGAAGAACATCAGTGTCGCTGTGATACTTAAGATACCAATTCCAATAAAAACCCCCAAAAAACTATAGTGCTTAGCTTCTTTAAGCCGATTACCCCCAACGGAATAACCAACTACTATAGTTAATGCCATTGAAAGACTTAATGGAATCATAAAGATAAGTGATGAAAAGCTAATGACGATTTGATTAGCTGCAATCATTGTAGTAGAAAACATAAATCCAATGAGTAAGGTTACAACTGAGAATATACTAGATTCAAAGAAGACGGTTAAGCCAATAGGAATTCCAATAGCCAGCTGTTCCTTCCACGCTTCGAGTGATGGTTTTACCCAATGCGCAAAAATCTTATAATGCTTAATCGATTGAACCTTAAGTGTTGTTATCACATTCATCAGCAATATAATCCAGTAGGTTAGACCTGTTGCATAACCCGCCCCAATACCTCCGAGTGCAGGTAAACCAAACTTCCCAAAGATTAAACAGTAATTTAGAAAAACATTAAAAGGGACAGCTAAAACGGTAATGAGCATAGAAATCCGAGTAAGTCCCTGAGCATCATAAAAATTCCGCAAAACATTAGAGATAAATAAAGGAATAATTCCAGTTGAAAGTCCAATTAAATAGTGCAATGCAATATGTTCAACATTAGGTTCTAACTCCATAAAGGTTAGAATAGGTGATAGCGCTATGCAGCCTACGATGATGATAATCATAGCGATGGCAGTTGCCAAGTAGATCGCCTGCGTAACCGTAAAATGAATTCGATCCTTTTGTTCCTGACCCAAATAATGCGCAATAATTGGTGTTACTGCAAGCATAATACCATTTGTCCCAGTAAAAACAGGGGACCATAGACTTGCTCCGATGGCTACACCAGCCAAATCCTCTGTTCCAACCTGTCCAGCCATGATTGTGTCGACTAAGTTCATCATTGCTAAACTAATTTGAGTGACGATAATTGGCCATAATATTTTAAAAAACAGGGTTACTTTCCCTTTGAATGTTTCAGCATGGTACATAAAGCTCCACTCCTATTTCAGCGTATGTTAAGCACACATTTTATCATAGATTAACTGACTATAAAACCCCCACTGAGTGAGGGCTGATCTTGTCTGAGAGTCTATCAAAGATTAAAACATAAATATGGGTCAACTAAATTCATCCTATAAAATGTATTTGTGTGCTCTATGATATATTCCATAGGGGTAATTTTTTAGAAGCGAACACCATCTATTAGTGTCTACTTAGAAGAATTACGATAAATTCTTGATAATTGGCAGTATCTCAGTAAGGGAAGTAACTTCATATGTTGGCTTAACTTGATTAGTAGATTGATTATGATGATTAATCCAAATATTTTTAATTCCTGTTCGATTGGCTCCAAGTATGTCTGTCATTAAGTTATCCCCGACCATGACCACTTGATCCGCGGATACATTTGCCTTGTTTAAGGCAAATTCAAAAATAGCTGGATCTGGTTTCCCCCGACCAAATTCTCCAGATATCACAATATGGTTAAAGTATTTAGGGATTTCTGGAGTAATCGTCAATTTTGTTTTTTGTAAAGACGGCGAACCATTTGTTAAAAGTAAAAGTTGGTAATTTGCCTTTAATTGATCCAAAACAGAAAAGGTATCTGAATAGACAAAGGGATGTTTTTTCCGTTCAGTAATAAATTGATCAGCTAGTTTCCTCCCTAAGCCTGGATCATTTATTCCACATGCCTTTAAACCACTTGTCCATGCATTCACACGATATTCAGGCATTAAATGGTACATTTTTTGAAAGTCTAATCCTTGATCATTAAAGGTTCCCCATAATCCCTCAAAAGGATTGATCCCAATCATCTGTGTAAAGGGGTAGGTAGAATAGCTCTGGTATAATTTAGTTGCTTCAAGTCGAACGGCTTCTTCGAGTTGGTCTGGTTTAAGCTCAGCGACCTCTTTACAAGTCGCCTCAAAAGCCATTTTGATACTTTTTTTATCCCATAGTAACGTGTCATCTAAGTCAAAGAAAATCGTTGTGATCATTATTGTTCTCCTTTGTGGCATATAATAATCTTTATTATAACAAGAATGATTGATGAATAGGTACATTATTCTAAAAAGTTTGACAATTGAATCGTTTGTTTTTTCAAACTGTTCTAGCTATAATAATAAATGTATCTTTCAATAGAGAAGCTTTAATATGGTGAAATAAATTGATTCCATACATATTAATATTTAATATAAGAAAAGGCTTAATGATGAAGGCACAGCGTCAAAGCTGTGCTTTTTCTTCATAAATGATAGAGCGAGTAAATCAAGTGAATTAAATGATCAGATCCGAAATAGTTAAATTGAAAAAGTGGGATCATAAATAATGAGGTGTATTTAATGAAAAATCAGAAAAACAATAAGATTAAAGAAGGATTTATTTTTGGCGCCTGTTTCGTTGTGTTGTTGTTGCTTACAATGTTTATTCCATCGCTTGAGCTGATCGTGTTATTTATTCTACCTGTTCCAATTGCAATGTATGGTTATCGTTATGGGTGGAAGGCCTCGGCTATAGTAGGGGGCATTATTTTATTATCCATTTCACTCTTAGCCTTTTATTTCTTTGTTATTTCATTACCGTTAGCGCTCATCGCCTTACTTGCAGGTGGTTTTATTGGAGAAGCCTTAAGAAGTCAAAGACATCCTTATGAAACGTGGATTCGTGGCACGATCGGTTTTGCATTAGGCTTCCTTGTATTAATCTTAATTGTTGAGTTACTTGTAGATGTTAGTCTTGCTAAAGAATATCAATTAATGATCAGAGAATCTTTAGATTCAACACAGTTTTTATTAGGTCAGGCAGGTCTTGATCTAACATCAGAAGAGTTGGTAAATATCGAACGCCAGATGATGGTATTATTAGATTTAATTCCATCCATTTTAATTATTGCATCAATGGTATATAGTTTTGTATCACAATGGGTCACTCATAAGGCTTTAAATAAATGGGATCACGCGCAATTATCATTTCCTTCATTTCGTATGCTTCAAATGCCAAAGATGATCTTATGGATTTACTTAATCGTTATTATCCTTTCATTGTTCAACTTTTCTGGTATAGAAATGGTTAATGTAATTATTATCAATGCTTCGGTTATACTTAGTCTTATTTTCTCAATTCAGGGATTATCTTTTTTACTCTATTTCTTAGCGAAAAAGAAACAACCAACTTTTGTTTCAGTACTCGTTGTTATCCTATGTTTAATAATTTTACCGATAGGGATGTATCTAACAAGAATCTTAGGTATAATTGATGTAGGATTTGAGCTGAGAAAGAGAGTTATTTGATCTGAATCGTGTAAGCTAATTAGGAGCTGACAGCAATGCGAAAAGTAATAAAAAAATATGATCCAAGCTACCATCTTTTCTATACTTATTTGATAGCATTTATTTTACTTGGCTTTACCTGGTTTCTTCAATGGATCTTAGGTCTAGTGATGTCAATATTGTTAGGAATTGCACTATATTACACGATTCGACAAGAGCAAAAAGAGACAATCGAACAAGCAGAATATATTATGACTTTATCCCACCGTGTGAGAAAGGTCGGCGAAGAGGCACTACTGGAGATGCCTGTAGGGATTGTCCTATATAGTGAAGACTTCCAAATTGAGTGGGTAAATGCCTACCTAAATCAATTTGCCGGTGAGGGAAGTTTTGTTGGTGAATCGTTAGATGCATTTTCAGATAAACTCAAATTAGCGATTAAAGAAGATCATTCTACAGTTGGTTTTTATCTGGAGTCCGTATATTTTCATGTCATAATTAAAAAAGAAGAGCGCTTATTGTATTTTGTTGATCAAACGAAACAAGTTGAGATTCAAAAGGATTATGATAACCATCAACCGGTCATTGGGATTGTTTTCTTAGATAATTATGAGGAAATTACCCAAACAATGGATGACACGGCAAAGAGTCAAGTAAACTCGCATGTTACAACGATTTTAAATCAATGGTCAGATCATTACGGAATATACCTAAAGCGAACGTCACAAGATCGGTTTTTAGCTTTAATGAATCAAGAAATCTTACTTAAGCTAGAAAAAGCGAAATTTGAAATACTTAATGAAGTCCGTGAACTAGTCTCAGATAATAAAAATATCCCGCTGACAATTAGCCTTGGTATTGGAATCGGTCGTGACACATTACCCCAATTGGGGAAAAGAGCTCAATCAAGTCTCGATTTAGCCTTAGGTCGTGGTGGTGATCAAGTTGTTATAAGGGATGAGGAAGGAAAAGTTCAATTCTTTGGTGGAAAAACAAATCCAATGGAGAAGCGCACCCGAGTTAGGGCCCGTGTGATTTCCGATGCATTAAAACATTTAATGCAAGAAAGTGATCAAATCTTTATAATGGGTCATAAATCGCCGGATATGGATTCGATTGGTTCGGCAATAGGTGTACTTAAAATAGCCTTAGTAAACGAGCTCGAAGCCTTTATTGTTATCGACGTAGATGATTTAGATGTTGGAGTTGACCGATTGGTAGCAGAAATAGAACAAACTGAGCTTAAGGATCGTTTAATTACACCAGAAGACGCTCTTGAAAGAGTTACTAAATCTACATTAACGGTTGTTGTTGATACGCATAGGCCATCACTTGTTGCAGAAGCAAAACTCTTAGCCAAGACAGACCATGTCGTTGTCATTGATCATCATCGACGTGGTGAGGAATTTATCGATGATCCTACCTTGGTTTACATGGAACCATATGCATCTTCAACAGCAGAATTGGTGACGGAGTTGATTGAGTATCAATCACCATCACTTAAATTAAATTGCTTAGAGGCAACAGCCTTACTAGCAGGTATCATTGTTGATACAAATAGTTTTACTTTTCGAACTGGGGCAAGGACATTTGATGCCGCATCCTACTTACGTTCGAAGAATGCCGATACACTTCTTGTCCAAAGTTTTCTGGAGGAAGATTTGGAAGATTATATTATGCGGAGTCATTTAATTGAACGAACGCTTATTTATAAAGATAGCATTGCTATTGCTCAGGCAGAGCCAGGTCAAGTTTTTAGCTCTGTCGTTATTGCACAGACTGCAGATACATTATTAAAGATGAGGCATATTTCTGCTTCTTTTGTTATTTCAGAACGTTCGGATGGCCGGGTAGGAATCAGTGCCCGTTCTGCTGGTGATGTAAATGTTCAAGTCATTATGGAACAAATGAATGGCGGTGGTCATCTAACGAATGCGGCTACGCAATTAGAAGGCGTGACGACTCAACAAGCTAAAGAACAGTTACTTGAAATTATCGATCAATCAATTGGAGGAGGAGACGAATAGATGAAAGTTATTTTTATAAAAGATGTTAAAGGAAAAGGGAAAAAAGGTGAAGTCAAAAATGTCTCTGAAGGGTATGCTCGAAATTATTTGTTGAAAAATAATTTAGCAATCGAAGCGACTAAGGGGAATCTAAAAGGTTTAGAAGCGCAAAAGAAAAAAGAAGAGAGAAAAGAACAAGAACTTGTTGAAGAAGCTAAACAATTAAAAGAGAAACTTACCAAGATTGAAGTAAAAGTAAAAACAAAAGCCGGAGATAATGGTCGATTGTTCGGATCAATAACAAGTAAAAATGTAGCTGAGGAATTAGAAAAAAGCCATCAGATAAAAATTGACAAACGGAAAATAGAGTTAGATCAACCGATTCGATCATTAGGTTATACCAATATCCCTGTTAAATTACACCCAGAAGTTACTGGAGAAATAAAAGTACATGTTGTAGAAGCTTAAGAAAGAAGAGGGGATTAAAAACCCTCTTCTTTTATCGCAGATTAACTGACTTTCTGGCATCCAACTCAATCATATGATGATAAGTGGTGGATCAATAGTCAGAAAAAGTCCGAATTGTTCATCTGAGCCTTAGTAGGGGGAGGAGAAAATCTCGACCGAGTGAAGGTTCACTTGGTTAATGGACTGATGATCAGACTAGAAGCGGATTTATTGATGTAAGAGATTAGAATAAGCAGATCATAAAAGTTTTTAAGAGTGGTAGAGGGAGGGACTTTTTATGAGTGACGTGTGGGAAGAGCAACGAACACCTCCTCACAATATTGAAGCTGAGCAAGCCGTTATAGGGGCTATTTTCCTTGAACCAGATGCAATGTCTACAGCATCTGAATATTTACAACCACAGGATTTCTATCGCGCAGCCCATCAACGAATCTTTCAAGTGATGCTGCAGTTGACAGATCGTGGAGAGCCGATTGATTTAATTACTGTTTCAACGGCATTAGCAGACGCTAAATTACTTGAGGATATTGGTGGCGTGTCATATTTAACAGAACTGGCTAATGCAGTTCCAACGGCAGCAAATATCAGTTATTACACTAAAATAGTTGAAGAGAAAGCATTGCTGCGACGTCTTATTTCAACTGCAACAAATATTGTAACAGAAAGCTTCTCTAAAGAAGATGAAGTTGAAGAGGTCATTGGTAATGCAGAGAAGAATATTTTAGAAGTGAGTAATCGCCGAAATGCAGGTGCATTCAAGAATATTAAGGATGTCCTAATTGACGTCTATGATAATATTGAAAAGTTACATCAGCATGGTGGTGACGTTACTGGAATTCCAACAGGTTTCCGCGATCTTGATCAAATCACTTCAGGTTTTCAACCCAATGATTTGATTATTGTAGCGGCACGTCCTTCCGTTGGTAAGACAGCCTTCGCTTTAAATATCGCACAAAATGTAGCAACGAAGACAGATGAAAATGTCGCTATTTTTAGTTTGGAGATGGGGGCAGACCAATTAGTCAATCGGATGCTATGTGCTGAAGGAAATATTGATGCCCAACGCTTAAGAACCGGACGCCTGGAAGCCGATGATTGGGGTAAATTAACGATGGCGATGGGGAGTTTATCGAATGCAGGTATTTTTATTGATGATTCACCAGGCATACGTGTCAATGAAATTCGTTCGAAATGTCGTCGTTTAAAACAAGAACACGGATTAAGTATGGTCTTTATTGATTACCTACAATTAATCCAAGGTAGTACAGCTAGCGCGAAAGAGAATCGCCAGCAAGAAGTGTCAGAGATTTCCCGATCATTAAAAGCATTAGCAAGGGAATTAAATATTCCTGTCATTGCTTTGTCGCAGCTTTCCCGTGGTGTTGAGTCACGCCAAGATAAGCGGCCGATGATGTCCGACCTTAGGGAATCAGGAAGTATTGAGCAGGATGCCGATATTGTTGGTTTCCTATACCGTGATGATTATTATGATAAAGAATCAGAAAAGCAAAATATTATTGAAATAATCATTTCAAAGCAGCGGAATGGTCCAGTAGGCACTGTTGAGCTTGCCTTTGTTAAAGAATACAATAAATTTGTTGATTTAGATCATCGCTATGATGATGCTGATGTACCGCCTGCTTAATGATAAGTATTTGTTAGCACAGGAGTCGCCACCTTTTGTTACAATCAACTAGGGATGTGGCTTCCTATGAAATGGCAGATGTTGCGGAGTCCTCGGGTCCAATTGGCATGGAGTTACAAGAAGCCATGACTATTTTTACAGTGAATATAAAAGGAATATTAAAGTTGATGAGTTAAAACAGGGGGGATACCTTCCTGTTTATAAAAAGAGGCTGGGACATAACTAGTCTCACTGAGTAAAAAATGGTTCTATTTGCGGTTTTTTCGTAAATAGAACCATTTTCATTTTAGCTGAGTTTTGCTCCAACTTTTTTTATAGCCATTATGATCTACCGCAATATTCGAAGATTTTTAGTGGCCTCCATGACCCGGGTCCTCTAGGCCCAATCCCCACTGATTGAAGTTTTACTTTATAAGTTTCTGGATACAGCTATTTGCTGGTTAAAGTGCTACCTATTTCAAAAAAAGACTGTATTTAAATTCTGAAAATTCCACCAATTATAGTCGAACAATAATGTGACAATTTATATAATTGTTCGTAAATAAATTGACTTTTAATCAATGGATTGGTACATTGAGATTTGGAATTAAGATCATGATTTATCATGGTTTAACCATAATATATGTAACTTATTTATTCTGCCAGAGAGATTAATTTTTAACTAAAGAGAAACGAGAGTGACGATTAATTGATTATGCCATGTATCTCGTGGAATTTTTCTAAAATAGAATGATGGAGGTACCGATTATGTCATCAGTTGTAGTTGTTGGAACACAATGGGGAGACGAAGGAAAGGGTAAGATAACAGACTATTTATCGCAAAATGCAGAAGTTGTTGCACGTTACCAGGGAGGAAATAATGCAGGTCATACAATTAAGTTTGATGGCGTGACCTATAAATTACATCTCATTCCTTCTGGGATTTTCTTTGAAGATAAGATCAGCGTGTTAGGTAATGGGATGGTAATCGATCCTAAGGCGATCGTTGAGGAACTGGCCTACCTACATGACAAAGGAGTCAGTACGAAAAACTTAAGAATTAGTAACCGAGCACATGTCATTTTACCATATCACTTAAAATTAGACCTGTTACAAGAAGAAGAAAAAGGCATTAATAAAATAGGAACAACTAAAAAGGGAATCGGCCCAGCTTATATGGATAAAGCCTCTCGTGTTGGTATTCGAATTGTTGATTTATTGGATAAGGAAGTATTTAGAGAGAAATTAGAACAAAATTTAGCTGAAAAGAATCGCCTATTTACAAAGGTATATGAAGTAGACGAAATAAAAGTTGATGATATCTTAGAAGAATATTACCAATATGGTCAACAAATAGCTAAATATGTTGTTGATACATCAGTTGTATTAAATGATGCTTTAGATCAAGGACGACGTGTTTTATTTGAGGGAGCACAAGGTGTGATGCTAGATATTGATCAAGGAACATATCCTTTTGTGACATCTTCGAATCCAATTGCCGGTGGGGTAACAATCGGTTCAGGTGTTGGCCCATCAAAAATAAATCATGTAGTTGGTGTATCCAAGGCCTATACAACAAGAGTCGGTGATGGTCCATTTCCATCTGAACTACATGACGAAATTGGTGACCGTATCCGTGAAGTTGGTAATGAATATGGAACAACGACAGGTCGCCCACGCCGTGTCGGTTGGTTTGATAGCGTTGTTGTCTCACATGCCCGTCGTGTGAGTGGAATTACAGACTTATCTTTGAATTCAATTGATGTTTTAACGGGAATTGAAACATTGAAGATATGTGTTGCTTATAAATATAAGGGCGAAATCATAAAGGAATTCCCAGCTAGTTTAAAAGTATTAGCGGAATGTGAGCCTGTTTATGAAGAATTACCTGGTTGGACTGAAGATATCACAGGTGTTAAGAATCTTGATGAATTACCAGCTAATGCCCGTCATTATTTAGAGCGTATTTCACAGTTAACTAAGATACCACTATCTATTTTTTCTGTTGGTCCTGACCGTACACAAACAAACGAAATACAAAACGTTTATCGCCTAAATTAATAGACTAAAACTAGCACGATCTAACGTTGATTTGAGCGCTTAGATCGTGCTTTAATTTATCGCAGTGACCCCCCACTGATTGAAGTTTCACTTTATCATGAAACTAAAACCTTGCCTAATTAAAGAAATACCGCTTTATATCACCAGACATCCACATCGGTCTTTCTAAATAGACTAGACTTAGATCCACCTTGTTTTTAAATGGACGAATAAAGTAGCCTTAATTCTTTAAAAAGTAAATAGCCGTATCCTAGGGTAAACTTAACTGGTTAATAAGCACCACAAATTGGGATCAATTATACGATTGTATTACATTATCCCATAAAGGGTTTAAAAGTAATCCGGGCTTATGTTAACCTAGCATAGGTGATAAAAGTATCTATGAAGATATACCCAGGAGGACTTTATGATGCAGGGAATGAAGAAACTCAATATTAATATCATACAAGCTAGCATCCTACTATTCATGCTAGTTCTGATCAATAGTTTAATGACATCCGAAATCCAAGTTGTTTATGCAAAGGGAGATGATGATGCAGGATTCTCAACGATCTATCATGTTTATTTAGATGATGAATACCTTGGAGCTGTTAAAGATCAATCGCTTGTTGAACAACATATTGCAGACCGAATCGAGGCAAAAAACCGTGCAGACGATACTTATACATATGGTAACGATCAAGAACTTTTACTGATCCCTGAACGGGTTTTTTCCGAAAATGTGAATATCGATCAAGTGTTGGATCGACTTGATCAAGAATTAGTCATTGATGTTCAAGCAACAACTTTAAAGTTTGGTGATAAAACATTAGGACACTTTGCATCAAAAAAAGATGCAGAAAAGGCAATCTTTAAATATAAAAGCTTATACGTGGATAAAGAAGATCTAGAGAACCTATCTGATAGCAAGGTAAAAGATGCTGAACCTGAAATGGGTGAGTCAATTGTTTTGGATGTTGAACTATCAGAAGAAGCTAGCTTTTCGAAATCGATTGTTCCGGAAGACGACTTGTTGTCAGTTAAGGAAGCGATGAAGAAATTAGAAAAAGGAACACTTGAGGAATTGACTCATGAAGTAAAACAAGGTGATTCTTTATATTCCATTGCATTAGAATATGATTTAACGGAAGATAAGTTACTGGAGATAAATGAGGATTTAGAAGTTGATGATCTTTTACAAATTGGTCAAGAACTTAATGTAACGGACTATGTTCCCTTCGTTGATGTGATTGTTTATGAAGAGGAATTAAAGAAAGAAAAGATTAAGTTTGAAAAGAAAGTAGAAAAGTCTGATAAGTTATATCGTGGTGAAACAAAGAAAAAACAAAAAGGCCGTAATGGCAAGACGAAGGTTCATCTAGGTATTAAGAAAGTAAATGGTAAGACGGTTGAAGAGGAAGTATTAGATGAAGAAGTGTTAAAAGAAGTCCAGGATGAAATTATAATTGAAGGAACAAAAGTTATCTCTTCAAAAGGTACAGGTGATTTTGCCTGGCCAGCTGTTGATGGGATTATCTCAAGTAACTATGGTCCGCGTTGGGGTTCACGGCATAAAGGAATTGATATTGCCCGACCATCAAATCGAAAGATCCTAGCGGCTGATAATGGAACGGTAGAAGCGGTTAGTTATAATGAAAATGGTTATGGTAATTACATTATTATCAACCATAATAATGGTTATAAAACCTTATATGGCCACTTATCTAGTACCTCTGTTAGTGTTGGCCAAACGGTTCCACAAGGTACAAAAATAGGCGTGATGGGTACAACAGGACGTTCAACTGGTATCCATTTACACTTTGAAGTTATCAAAAACGGAGCAAATATAGACCCGCTGGATGTTTTGAATTAAATAGAATGACAAAGAGTCAGAGACCAAACTTAGCTAAAACCAAAAGGGGATTCATTAAATAAGGGATTCCTTTTTGATTTCATGATTATTTAAATAGATTCATGGTTTAGAGGTCACTCCATGATTTACCCTCTGGGTGGACGCTTTCCGTGGGTGCGGCATCGGGCGCACAGGATGTGGGTCAGTTAGACGTTGCCATAGGACGTGGCGGTTTTAGTCTAACAATCCTTATTGCTCCACTGCCGTGTCGCAATAAGGATTTTCGGATGCGCACTTTTCCTACAGGAGTCGCCAATCACTTGATTGGTGCTCCTGATAGTGTATCATCAGGGGAAAGACAAAAAGAAGATATAAGAAGAAGGCTTTCAGAAGAAAAGACTGGTGAAATTTACGGTCAAGGTAAACTTGATCTTGTACCGTTCTTCAGGTTTGTGAGGCTAATTTAGTTTTTTATTCGCTTATCTTTAAGATGTAAATCCAAAGCACAAAATGAAGAGGATTTACGTTAATGGCGATGAATTTAAGTAAGTTTACCGCCATTAACAAGACTAAACAGGGCGTAAAAATATATAAAACGGGAAAAGATAGTTCTAATTACAATTTCCATGTAATCAGAACTATTTTTCGGTTCTATAATTTATGGTGTTGGTGAGTTCTTTGAACTTACTAACACCTTTTTTGCATTTATATAGAAAAAGGTCAGTAGATTCCTTTATAATTAAGTCGACGAAAACCAATTAAAAGG
>NZ_JAHLQM010000011.1 GCF_018919165.1 Amphibacillus sp. MSJ-3
GCACCATCCAAATCTGATAAATTTCAATGAATCTATCATACTATGAATGGTCGTATATTTGATCGAAAAGTGTTCAATCTTATTGAGCAATAACTGACTATTTTAGTTTAGCAGTTACATTAGTTCGGTTTTTTATAAAATTGTAAGAATTATTTTATAGATAATAGTTAGAAGAGATATACATTGGATAAGTGATTTATGCAGATTTAATTAAATGATTGATTATCCTAAAGTTATCCTTCTAATCTAAACTATCCGTTCTTAGGAATTGAATAAAAAATACTTTTTTTAAAAAATATCTCCAAAATAATATATATGTGTGTTATTTTAGTAATCGTGGAAAAGAAATTTGGATTTAAAATAATTGTTGTTAAATAAAGAATAGAAGGTGAAGTAATTGAAAAAAAGGACCACTTTAGGAAAAACATTAAAACCACATTGGGTATGGGCAATTGCACTTGGGTCTTCAATCGGTTGGGGTGCCTTTGTTCAACCATTAAACTGGATGTCAACATCTGGACCAATGGGTGCAATAATAGGCTTTATTATTGGTGCTTTATTGATGATGATAATTGCTGTAAGCTATGGCTTTTTAATAAATATGTTTCCCGTTTCTGGAGGAGAATTTGCATATACATACTACAGCCTAGGACGTACGCATGCATTCATTAGTGGCTGGTTTTTAACTCTAGGTTACACATGCATAGTTGCTTTAAACGCATCTGCACTTGCTTTAATGTTTAAATATGTTTTCCCTAATATTTTGGAGAACTTCTTTATGTACGAAATCGCAGGTTGGGATGTTTATCTTGTAGAGATTATTATTGCCACCCTTGCATTAATAATCTTTGGATATTTTAATATCAGGGGAAGTAGCTTTTCAGGTAGAATCCAATTTATTTTCTGTGTTGTAATGGTTGGTGCGGTTGTTGTTATTTCCCTGATGACTGGCATTCATTCTGAAGCTGGATTAGCTAATATTCAGCCTTTATTTCCTTCCAAAACGACTACAATAGGTGCAATATTGTCAATTGTAGCTATTGCACCATGGGCATATGTAGGGTTTGATAATATACCACAAGCTGCTGAAGAGTTTGATTTTTCATCTAAGAAAGCATTTAGGTTGATTATTATAGCTCTTGCATTTGCAGCATTACTATATAGCTTGATGATTTTGTCAACAGCTATGGCTAGTCCATGGGAAGAGTTGGCCAGGGAAGGTCATCTATGGGGAACTGGAATAGCTATTCAGAGATTATTAGGTACAGTAGGTCTTGTTATTTTGGTGATTGCCCTCACGATGGGAATTTTCACTGGACTAAATGGTTTTATAGTTTCCACTAGTCGTTTATTATTTGCAATGTCTCGTGCAAAATTCATCCCAGCTGCGTTTTCGAGCCTGCATCCTAAATATAAGACACCGTATACTAGTATTATTTTTACTGTCGTTGTATCCATGATTGCTCCCTGGTTGGGGAGACAAGCTTTGACCTGGATTGTTGATATGTCCTCTGTAGGTGTAACAATTGCTTATTTTTATACATGTTATACGGCATACTATATGTTTCGTGGTAATCAATCAAATGAAATTGAGTCTGGAAAAACTAGCTTTTTAATAAAAAAGGTTTTCGCAGGATTTGGAGTACTTTCTAGTATTATTTTTCTTGGTTTATTATTAATACCTGGTTCACCAGCTTATCTCGGGGTAGAATCTAGAGTCGCTTTAATTGTATGGGTGATAATTGGTATTATCTTATATATTACTAAACGTAAAGATTTAAATACGATTCCAAAAGAAGAGTTGGATTATTTGATCCTAGGTGAAGATGGCGTGAAATTTATAAACGGAAAGTAGAAGTATCATAATTCAGAACAGTAACAACAAGAGATATATTTCGAGTCATTCCAGCTTCTGTTGCAATGTAGGGATATTCTTTTGCTGTGTATTGTGAATTGCAATCGCTGTGAATCAGAAGATGCATTGGGCTTTGCCTTGATAGCTGATTTTAATGTGTTCGTGGCTAATGAGGAAGTCACTCTAAATAAGCTGGCAGAAACTATGAAACTATCAAGGACTTAATTAAGTACTCTATTAAAAAGAGAAAATGGGCTTACCCTTTCAACAGTACTTGATTCATTTTCGAAGGAATCGAGCTTGTAAGCTAATGGGTGAGGAAAAGTGTAATTGAAAAATGATTATTGTATCAGAAATGTACTAAAATAATAAAAACTTCCTATACTGAATGTGCATGCCCATAAAGTGAATCTTTAATCACTGGGGGAACCTACAGAACATAGGTCAAGCAGACGTTACCAGTTGACGTGGTTGGTTTAGTCTGCCTTCCCCTATCCCCCACTGATTGGGACTGGGACTGTGGTTACTCGTCCCACTGAAAACACTTGTTAATACCACAAGGGTATGACCTAAATGCCTTTGAACCAATCGGGCCGTTACTGTCAGTTGATCTCCCCTTACAATTTTTAGTTTCCTTCGAATTCTTGTAGTGGGAGTCTTACTGACAGTTGCACTGCGATAAAAAGCTGCATGGCATCAAGTATATAGGAGTTTTTTTATCTACCCATATCGAAAAATATTTAAGCTAGAAGCGGACGGTATTTCATAACAACGCATTGCAATGATGATAAATCATTCGCTGCAAAAGCTTACAAAAATTATTACATTAGCCAAACTAAAGGAGTAAAGATCCTACTAGAGAAAGAATTGACAGATTCATGGTTAGAAGATTTTATTCATAAGTATACACCGCCTTCCTCCTAATCCTTTTTGATCTAAGATTTTATCCGCATACTCCTTTTCACTCATTAATTTTTGAACAGTTTTATCAACAAATATTGAGCGATAATGTTTTAGCCTATAACTATCACCTCATAGTTGATTAACCTCAAATTTAAAAAGAAATTATGTCATTTAAAATCACCCTCCAAAAATCATCTATGACATCCCTTTTATATATCAGAATCGTTACCCTTTTTTTAAATAAGTATGTATAGCCCTTATCACAAATAACCATCCTAAGGATAAAATATTACAAATTATATTGAAAGGGGAGATTCACTTGGCTAAGACGATTGCTTTAGCTGGAACTCTCGATTCAAAAGGACAAGAGTTCTCATATGTTAAAGAGGTCATAGAATCACTGGGATTTGATACACTTTTAATCAATACAGGTGTATTTCCGTCAGAGATCAAGGCGGATGTTTCGAATGCCCAAGTTGCTGAGGCGGCAGGTGTGAAGATTGAAGAACTGGCCAGGCAGAAGGATCGTGCTGAGGCGACAAGAATTTTAGCGGAAGGGATGAGAAGGTTACTGCCTGACTTGTATGAACAAGGTAAATTTGATGGGGTTCTTTCTTTTGGAGGTACTGGTGGGACTTCGATTGTCACACCAGGCATGCGGGCTTTGCCAATCGGTGTTCCAAAGGTAATGGTGTCAACGGTTGCATCAGGTAACACTCAGCCTTATATTGGAACGAGTGATTTGGTGATGATTCCTTCGATAGTTGATGTGGCAGGCTTAAATATCATTTCTACTAAGGTTTTCCGTCAGGCGGCCTTTGCGATTGCTGGGATGTTGGATTTTCAAGATAAGGCTTTGGTTGAATCGATTGATCATAAGAAACCACTTATTGCTGCATCGATGTTTGGCTTAACAACGCCCTGTATAAATCATGCTAAAAGTTATTTGGAAGCTCGGGGTTATGAAGTGTTGATCTTTCATGCAACGGGTATAGGTGGTCAAACGATGGAAAATTTAATAGAGGAAGGTTTTTTTGCAGGTGTGCTTGATATAACAACAACGGAATGGGCCGATGAACTGATTGGTGGCGTTCTGAATGCAGGTCCCCACCGTCTAGAGGCTGCAGCTAAAGCAAATGTGCCACAAGTGGTATCAGTTGGGGCAATGGATATGGCTAATTTTGGCCCTTATGAATCTGTTCCGAAGAAATTTGCTGGACGTAAATTTTACAAACATAATCCAACTGTAACTTTAATGCGTACGACTAAAGAAGAGAATAAACAAATTGGTCAAATGATTGCCCAAAAGTTAAATATGGCAAAAGGCCAAACAACTTTAATGTTACCGCTAAAAGGGCTCTCCGGGTTAGATGTGGAAGGACAAGCCTTTTATGGACCTGAAGAAGATCAAGTTTTATTTGACACACTCAAACAACATATTGATTCTGAACGTGTAACTGTGAAAGAAATGGAGACAGATGTAAATGATCCGAAGTTTGCTGAAGCAGCTGCGGAAATACTGATTCAAATGATTGATTCAAATGAGGAGGACAAGTAAATGTTATCGAGACAAGAAATTTTAAAAAGATTCCAGGAAGAAGTCGCTCAAGGAAATGTTCTTTTAGGTGTTGGGGCTGGAACAGGAATTACGGCCAAAAGTAGTGAAGCAGGCGGAGCAGACATGCTAATCATATATAATTCTGGTCGTTATCGTATGGCAGGCCGTGGGTCTTTAGCGGGCTTGCTCTCATATGGCGACGCTAATGAGATAGTAACTGAAATGGGGAGTGAAGTACTTCCAGTGGTTAAAGATACCCCTGTTTTAGCAGGTGTCAATGGTACGGATCCCTTCCGTGTGATGGATGTATTTTTAAAACAATTGAAAGATCAAGGATTTGCTGGTGTTCAAAACTTTCCAACAGTGGGTTTGATCGATGGTGTCTTCCGTCAAAACTTAGAAGAAACCGGTATGGGTTATGAGCTTGAAGTAGAGATGATTCGTAAGGCTCATGAATTGGATCTGTTAACGACACCTTATGTTTTTGATGAAGAACAAGCGAAAGCAATGGCCGAAGCAGGTGCTGATATATTAGTCGCCCATATGGGATTGACGACAAAAGGAACCATTGGTGCACAGACGGCCTTGACACTTGATGACTGTGTCGAACGCATACAAAAAATTGTCGAAGCAGGCCGATCTGTTAATCCTAAGATTATGGTGATTTGTCATGGAGGTCCGATCGCTGAACCTGAAGATGCTGATTATGTCATCCAACGTGTCGATGGCATCGTAGGATTTTTCGGTGCTTCAAGTATTGAACGGTTTGCAGCAGAAAAGGGAATTCGTGAGCAGGCTGAGGCATTTAAGCAAATTAAGAAATAAACACAGATAGGCAAGTGTCCTCAAGGGATGCTTGCTTTTTTTAAGATATAATAAGGATATTAGATGAAAATGAACGGAGCTTTAAAGGTGTAAGCAAAAAAATCATGGAATAACTAAAAAAATAAAAGGAAACCAAATAATAGAAAAAGTCATAAGGATTAGTCTATTGATCCTCACCCTTTCTGTTTTCTAAACAAAGTTTCAGATTAAAAGCCCTCTAATTATTAAAATGATTAAATCTACTATTCTATATATAAACAGTGTTTATAAGGTTAGTAGCCAAAAGAAATATATAATCACTAAATAGTGAAAAGCTATCCAATTACCTTGTGCTTTTTGGTAGTAAATCTGCAGGAGAAAGGGTGGAGTTTTAGTCCTCACATGTAATATAAAGTAGGGTGCCTTTCACGCGCTAGTTTAGAGGACTTAAGGTATCCACACTCCCAATACAGGGAGTGACAAGAAGGGGGAAAATAAAAATGACAGCGTTGCAATTTCAATCCACACTCACAATACAGGGAGTGACTAAATCATTGTTACTGTTTTGATATTTAATTGGGCATTTCAATCCACACTCCTAGTATCGGGAGTGACTGCGATATATTGTGAAAAGTATTTCTGACATACCATATATTGTATCGTATCACTTTTGCTATTCAAAGAACAAGTTAAAAGTCAAAGAATACTTGTATTAATATAAAAATTTTTTGTGCGAACCGACAGGGGAATTCATGAGCACTTCAGGTTCGCACATTTTAGTTATTAAGTTGGTTTTCAGGCATATGCTACTTCAAATTTTGTTAGAGATTAAGTGGTGAGTAGTTTAATGTCTATTTATTAATATAGTTGGGTTGTGGGATAATCATTAATTTAAATTTTAATATGAATATGGTCATAATTATTACTATTAATTATCTTCTACATTTATATAAAGATATCCTGCCTAAGCTATTTTTAATCGTCTTGTTTTGTTATCTGTTTGCAGTTTTATTTGCCTTATATCTGTGGTAGTATTATCCATAAGGCTTGTGGTATACGCTTAGCATTGTTATGAATAGTATAGCCTATCTACATGTCCTATTGATACATTTTTTTCAAACATTCATTACATAACGGACGATTCTATTAAAATATGTTTTAACATTAAAATAAGTTTTAACAAATGAAATGGGGATTATCTGATGAAGAAAAATTGGTGGCAAGAAGTCGTTGTTTATCAAATCTATCCGCGTAGTTTCAAGGATAGTAATGGGGATGGTATTGGAGATATTAGAGGAATGATTGAAGAATTAGATTACTTGGAAAAGTTGGGGGTTGGCGCAATTTGGTTATCCCCTGTTTATCAGTCACCGAATGATGATAATGGTTATGATATTTCTGATTATGAAGCGATTATGGATGAGTTCGGGACAATGGAAGATATGGATGAATTCTTAAGAGAAGCGAATAAACGCAACATCAAAATCATTATGGATTTGGTGGTCAATCATACTTCTGATGAACATCAATGGTTTGTTGAAGCGAAGAAAGGTAAAGATAATCCTTATCGTGACTATTATGTTTGGGCGGATCCGGCAGAAGATGGTGGGGTACCTAATGATTTGCGTTCAACCTTTTCTGGTTCGGCTTGGGAATTTGATGAAGAGAGTGGGCAATACTATCTACATCTATTTAGCAAAAAGCAACCGGATTTGAATTGGGAAAATGATGATATGAGACAAGCAGTATATGAGATGATGAACTTCTGGATTGAGAAAGGTATTGGTGGTTTTCGATTAGATGTGATTGATTTAGTAGGGAAAAAACCATTAGAAGAAATCACAGGTAACGGACCGCGTCTCCATGAATTTTTGCAAGAAATGAATCAGGCGACTTTTGGTAATCACGATTTATTGACTGTGGGAGAAACTTGGGGGGCAACACCGGAAATTGCTAAATTGTATTCGAATCCAGAGCGGAAAGAATTGTCGATGGTCTTTCAATTTGAACATATTGGTTTAGATCAGCAACCTGGAAAAGAAAAATGGGATTTGCAGCCAGTTGATATTGCCCAATTAAAGGAGATTCTAACGAAATGGCAAACTGAGTTAGGGAATGAAGGTTGGAACTCCCTGTTTTGGAATAACCATGATCTGCCACGAATGGTCTCTCGATGGGGGAATGATCAGGATTATCGTGTAGAAAGTGCAAAGATGTTGGCGATTTTATTGCACATGATGAAAGGTACACCTTATATTTATCAAGGAGAAGAAATTGGGATGACCAATACACCGATCCGTGATATTTCTGAGGCTGAAGATATTGAAACGATCAATATGTATAATGAGCGCCTGGAAAAGGGATATTCAAAAGAGGAAATTATTCATTCAATTAATGCAAAGGGCCGTGATAATGCTCGACGTCCAATGGCTTGGAATGGGGAAAAACAAGGTGGATTTACAAGTGGCACACCGTGGATTGCCTTGAACGAGAATTATAAAGAAATTAATGTAGAGGCAGCCTTGAACGATACTAATTCGATCTTCTACACTTATCAAAACTTGATCCAATTGCGTAAGGACAATCCAATTATGGTTTGGGGAAGCTTTGAATTAGTCGATACAGTTGATCAGGTCTTTAGTTATTATCGAAAATATGAAGGGGAATGCTGGTTAATCGTTACGAATTTCTCAAATGAAGAACAGCCTTTTATCTCAGAAGATGAAATAGAAGAAGTAATCATTCAAAATGATAAAGAAAAGATCACGACTTTAAGAGAGATCACTTTACGACCATGGCAAGCATTTGTTGTCAAAGTGAAATAACCGTATAGTGAAAGTTAACTAGAGATAGACTAAGCGATTTAGAGACATTGCCGTGAACAATATGAAAAACACCGTTCCCTTTTTGTAAAATATCTAATAAATAGGGGCGGTGTTTTTCACATTAATGAAGGATAAATGAACCCTTTCCCTGTTAATCTAGGATAAGTGAGAAGCCAGTTGTGATCATTCCGTTAAACTCTCACCATTTGTTTCGATCACTTTTTTATACCAATAGAAGGATTTTTTCTTGTATCGTTTTAAAGTCCCTGTTCCGTCGTCATTTCGGTCAACATAGATGAATCCATATCTTTTACTCATTTGTGAAGTTGACGCACTGACTAAATCGATGCAACCCCAAGAGGTAAAGCCTAAAACGTCAACGCCATCTAGCTGGATAGCTTTTGAAACCTCTATTAAGTGATTGTTTAAATAATCAATTCTATATTGATCCTCAACATAATAGCCATTAATTGGTTGGTCTTGTAACTGATCTTTTGCTCCTAAGCCATTTTCAACGATGAATAATGGTTTTTGGTATCTTTCATAGTACATGTTCAATGTGTATCTTAAGCCTTGAGGGTCAATTTGCCATCCCCATTCGGATTCTTTTAGATAGGGATTTTTCACACCAGTGGTTAAGTTCCCCTTTCCCTTTTCGTAGCTTTCAGGGTTTTTAGCGATGCATTTAGACATATAATAACTAAATGAAAGAAAATCGCATGTGTTTTTTAATAGGTCAAAGTCCTCCGGTTTCGAATCCAAGATGATATTTTCTCTCTCCATCATTTTTATTGCATAGGTTGGATAGTATCCTCGCATTTGGACATCCGTTAACATCATGTTTTTTCGACCGTTTTCCATTGTAGCGATCATATCATCTGGATGAGGAGTTCTTGGATAGTTGGTTAAACCTAATACCATACTGCCTATTTTATTTTCTGGGTCAATTTCGTGACCGATTTTTACAGCCAAGGCACTAGCGACCAATTCATTATGAGCGATTTGAAATAGGTCATTATTTGTTAAGTTCTCTTTTGGTGTCTGTACACCGGCCCCCATATAAGGGAAGTGCCATAGGCTGTTAATTTCATTAAAGGTGAGCCAATACTTCACTTTTCCCTTGTATCGTTTGAAAAGGGTGGTGACATATCTTTCGAAAAAGGTGATTAACTTCCTACTTTTCCAACCATCATAGGTGACAGAGAGATGATAAGGTGTTTCATAATGTGAAAAGGTCACAAGTGGTTCGATATTATGTTTAATACATTCATTAATGAGCTTGTCATAAAATTCTAAGCCTTGTTCATTCGGTATTTCTTCATCACCTTTAGGGAAGATTCGACTCCATGCGATTGAAAATCGATACACTTTAAATCCCATTTCAGCAAATAATTCAATATCTTCCTTGTATCTATGATACATATCAATTCCGTTCAATTTTAGATTATTTTCGTTTATGGTTGCAGAAGGTGCCTTTATTGCACCTTCTGGTAAATAATCTTGAATGGATGGTCCTTTTCCTTCGGTGTTCCATGCGCCTTCTGTTTGATTAGCGGCTGTTGCTCCACCCCATAAGAAGTCAGTTGGGAATCGTTGCATGTTATCAGTCCTCCTTGTTAATTATTTTTACTAGGGGTTGACCATTCGCTACTTTTCCAACTGGTTCAAAGATGATATCAGCATATTGGTCACTATTGGTAATGATAATTGGTGTAACAATTTCGTATCCTTCGGCAGTAATTTTATCAAGATCGAATGATAAGAGTTTATCTCCAGTCACTACTTTTTGATTTTCCTTTACATATGATTCAAAGTATTTTCCTTCAAGTTCAACGGTGTCGATTCCCACATGGATCATTAGTTCTACCCCGTCATCACTTTGTAAGCCAATTGCATGTTTGGTTGGAAAAACAACTTTTACTTCGCCGTTGAATGGGGCGTATACAGTGGGATCATTAGGTTGAATGGCGACACCTTTACCCATAATATTTTTTGAAAACACTTCATCATTAATTGTTGTAATATCAGTGATTTGACCGCTTAAAGGTGAATTTACTTGATATGATTCAGCGTTTGTCATATTTGTTTCACTTGCTTTAGGCTCATACTCTGAAGTTTGTTCGCTACCTTCTTTAGGCATTCCAAAGAAAAAGGTAAGAATAAATGAAGCGATGAAAGCGATAATGATACAGATCACAGCATTAATTACATTGCTTAAGTCATCGGTAATGTATACGGGTAGGGCAGTTATACCGGCAACGGAACTTGCATAAGTTCGCATGTTCGTCAAACCACCCCACAGGCCAGCAATTCCCCCACTGATCATGACCATGAGTAATGGTCGTTTTAATTTCATCGTTACCCCATATAGGGCTGGCTCTGAAACACCAAATAAGGCTGTGGTTCCTGATGATGTAGCTAATGCACGCATTTTTTTGTCTTTTGTTCTAAGAGCGACAGCAAATGAAGCACCTGCTTGGGAAATATTACTAGCAAGCATACCAGGTCCAAGTAGTGTCCCATAGCCTAGTGTCGCATATTGAGTCAGTTGAATTGGCATAAAACTTAAATGCATACCTGTCATAACGAATAGTGGGGTAAATGTCCCAATAAGAACAGGGATGACCCATCTTGCTTCATTATTAAAGAATTCAAAGACATAATACAAACCGTCACCAATAATGGCACCTAAAGGTCCAAATACGATTAATCCTAATGGTGCGGTTAATAGGATCGTAATCATTGGAAACATAAAAACTTTTACCGTGTTTGGTGTTATTTTATTAGCAAGCTTCTCAATATAGGCTTGCATCCAAACAATTAAGATCGGTGGAATTACGGCAGCGCCATACCCGATTGCACGAACAGGGAGACCGATAAAAGTAATCGCTTCTTCGCCTGCAACTAAGCCAGTAAAGTTTGGGTGAATTAAGACTGAGACAATGGCTGCAGCGATAAAGGGATTAGCTTTAAATCGTTTTGCACTTGTGACCGCTAATAGAATCGGCAAGAAGTAGAAGGCTGCATCTGCAAAAGTTGATAATAAAATATAGGTGGATCCCTCTGTATCCACAAGATTAAATACCGTTAGGATGGCCAATAGGGCTTTGATCATACCAGATCCTGAGATGACAGGAATAATTGGCTGGAAGATATCTGTAATGGTTCCTAACACCCGATCTAATATAGATTCTTTTTCTCCGCCTTCTTCGCCATCACTATCATCGTCAGCACTTTCGCCAGCACCTTGAATCTCCATCTTTGTAATTTCAGTAAATACTTTGGAAACATCAGCGCCAATCACGACTTGGAACTGACCCCCCTGGATGATTACTTGCTGTACGCCATCGAGATTTTTAATTTTCTCAGCATCTGCCTTTTTCAAATCTTTTAATTTAAATCTGAGTCTTGTCATACAGTGGACAACCGAATGAATATTAGAAGATCCACCGACAAGTTCAATTATTTCTGTTGCGAGTTGTTTATAATCACTCATGGTTCTTTTCGCCTCTTTCTCTTTGATATACGTTATTAATGTGGAGCATGAAATAAACAAATTCATCATTAGTAATAGTGACATTAAAATTGGTGGCTAAATATTTTTTAACCTTGATTGTACAACGATAGGCATGAGGGTATTTATCGCGTAATTGATTATATAATTGATGATCATTTGTCGCATAGATTTCTTTCGTGTAAAGGCGGCGGCCAAAAAATCGAATGTGAGTGACAAATCTTAAAACAGGAAGTGATGATTTATCTAATGTTATCTGATAATGGAATTCAACAATTTGCAAAATATCTTCGACCATTTTTGCGATTCTTGCAGTATGTTCGATGCTCTCAGTATTGTATTGGGCGTTGACAAAGTGCATGGCAATAAAACCAGCTTCATCCTCATCCATCTTTAGATTCGTAGAATAATAAATCATGTCTAAAGCAATCATGCCTAATTTAAATTCAAAAGGGTAAAACTTCTTGATATCCCAAAGCAGTACGTTATTAATTTTTTGATTCTCTTCATAGCGCTTAATCGCATAGGAAATATGATCCGTTAAGCCAACTAAAATATTGTGATCTAACTTTACCTTCATTTGTTCCTGAGCCATATTGAAGATTGTACGAGATAAATCAATATGTTTTATCGGAATATCTTTGAATAGTTCAGAAGCTTCCTTGTTGATCTCTGTTTTATCAAAGATATATCGTTTTTGCACTTTAGTTTGATCGACTTTATCACCGGCCTTTTTTGAAAAACCAACCCCTTTACCTAGTAAAATAACTTCATGACCTTTATTATCTTCCGCTAATAAAGCGTTATTATTAAAAACCTTCTTTATCAGCATAAAAACCCCCTCCTTAAATACAAAAAACACCCAAAATAATGTTACGCACCAAATAAATGCTGCGCGACAAAATTTAGGGTGTTGCCTACATGACTAGTTACAATTCCTAATAATTGAATTTGAGATCATCCTATCACAGTAATATAGAAAAATCAAGGCTTTTATAATTACTTTTTTAGGTGATATAGCCACCTGTTTTACTATTAAGGATATAATAGAAGGTCGCTTACTTTTTTAATTGTAGGAAATGAAACGTTAGGAAGTGTTGGATTTGGTAACTGGAGATAGAAAAAGTTACCGGGTAAAGTCTTGACACCATACCCTAGATAATTGAATCATTCTTTCAGTTAGTTTATCCTACAATATTTACTTTGATTCCTTTACTGTACCTGGAAACATCCCATCAACAATTTTGCTTGTCACATCTCTTGGTTCACCTTTCCATGGATAGTGGTGAAGAGTGATCATTGGGAAGGTATTAACTTCGATGATTTGTACTTCATCACCGTTGATTAGGACATCTGTTCCACAAGCTGTTAAGCCTGGAATTGACATCATGGCTTGTCTAATATATTCTTTAATATCATCACTGATTAAATCTGTTACTTCTACTGCATCTCCGCCGGTTGAGACATTGGAGTTATCTCTTAAGTAGATGAATTCATCTTTTGCTGGGATGTCATCATAAGTATAGCCGTGTTTTTCTAACACGCGTTCAGTTTCTTCATCCATTTGTAATTGTTTGTGGATTGGATTTCCGCTACTTATTCTTTCCTTGTTTTTTAATTCGATGAGTTCTTTGACAGTGTGCTTGCCATCACCGACTACATTTGCTGGTATGCGGTTGACAATGCCAACAATTTCATCATTGACAAAAGTAAAGCGATATTCATCGCCTTCGACAAATTGCTCAATTAGTACTTCATCATGTAATTCTGCAATTTTGTTAAAGCATTTCTTGAATTCATCGATATTATCAATATTGACGAATACCAAGTTGCCCATCATGCCGTCATATGGTTTGATAACAACGGGTAAAATGGGTTCGGCCCAATTCCACGCCCTGTCGATATCTTTATTTGAGAACACAGCATTTTCTGGGGTATTAAATCCGTGTCGTCTAAAGAGTCTGCTTGTTACTTCTTTCATATCCATTGTCATCGTTGCAAACGGTGAATTATAAGCAAGTAACACGGTACCCCCTTTAACTAAGTAACTATTATTTTCATGTGACATTTTAAATTGTTGTTCGGGTAGAATATCGATTTGCACCCCGCGTTTTATAGCTTCATGTACGATTAATTCATTAGTTTTGGTCAATTCTCTTCCGACAACGTCAAAATATTTTCTGCTCATCTGGATCCCCTTTCTCTATTTGCTGTTCACTATAGATATGTTATCATGCCTCTTGAATAGTTAGCAACGTTAAACACTTGCTAGTTGAGCGGCTTAATATATGCTAAAATATAGTTGATTGTGTGTAGATAAAGTGAACTCTTACTAAGTGGGGGGGTTCTAATTTACTGTGTGTTAGATGAACGAATTGTACTTTTACGGGTTGTTGATGATTTATTTGTCGAAGTTGGAGTGGAAAGAAAGATTAGAAATGTTGTTTAGGTAAAGATTAAAAAAGTGTTAGAATAAGAGAGGATATAGATCAAAAGAACAGGAAGGTGGATATAATGAAAATTGCAGTGGCAGGTACAGGATATGTTGGTTTATCTAATGCAGTGCTTCTTGCTCAAAATCACCAAGTCTATGCTTTAGATGTTATTCAGGAAAAAGTGGATTTAATCAATCAGAAGAAGTCTCCAATTGTTGACGAAGAGATCGAGACGTTTTTAGCGACGAAGGATTTAGATTTGACCGCAACAACAAGCCCGCAAGAGGCCTATGAAGGAGCGGAATTTGTCGTTATTTCGACACCAACGAATTATGATGAACAGAAGAATTATTTTGATACAAGTACAGTGGAAAGCGTGATTGAGGATGTGTTGGCGATTAATCCTCAGGCAACGATGATCATAAAATCAACTGTACCTGTTGGTTTTACATTAGAAATAAAGGCTAAATACAAAACAGACAACATTATCTTCTCACCAGAGTTTTTACGGGAGGGGAAGGCACTCTATGACAATCTCTATCCGTCACGAATTGTTCTTGGTGAACAATCAGACCGTGCCCGCCAATTTGCTGATTTGCTCGTAGAAGGGGCATTGAAGGAAGATATTGATGTATTATTTACTGACTCAACAGAAGCGGAAGCTATCAAGCTCTTCGCCAATACTTATTTAGCTCTTCGCGTAGCCTACTTTAATGAACTTGATACATACGCAGAAGTCCGTGGTCTAAATACGAAACAAATTATTGAAGGGGTTGGACTTGATCCGCGAATTGGAGGGCATTATAATAATCCATCTTTTGGTTATGGTGGTTACTGCTTACCGAAGGATACCAAGCAATTGTTAGCTAATTATGAGAATGTCCCTAACAATATTATCCAAGGAATTGTTGATGCCAACCGTACCCGTAAGGATCATATTGCTAATCAGATTTTAGCTAAAAAGCCAAAGATTGTTGGTATTTATCGTCTAACAATGAAAACAGGTTCTGATAACTTTAGACAATCTGCTATTCAAGGTGTTATGAAGCGGATAAAAGCAAAAGGAGTAGAAGTGGTCGTTTATGAGCCTGTGTTAGAAGAAGAAACATTTTATCATTCACGTGTGATTAAAAGCCTTGATGAATTCAAACAGATTTCTGATGTGATCGTTGCCAATCGATTAACAGAAGAGATTACAGATGTTAAGGATAAAGTTTATACAAGAGATTTATTTAGTAGAGATTGATTGTGATCGCTGGGACGAGAAACCGCAAATGTTTTCGGTGGGACGAGTAACCGTAAATGTCTCCGATGGGACGAGTAACCGCAGTCCCAGTCCCGGTCAGTGGGCTTCAAGGGAAGGCAGACTAGATCCACTAGGTCCTGTGGTAACATCTGCATGGCCTAGGTCCTCTAGGCCAGCTGCCCATTGAGTGAAGCTTGATGTCATTTACTAAGTTCATAAAAAATCGATCGAATGGGTTAATCATAGGCGTAAGATGTCTTAACGAGGTGAAAATAATGAAGGCAATTATACTGGCGGCAGGTTATGCAACTCGACTTTATCCACTAACAAAAGATAAAGCGAAGCCCTTATTAGAAGTTGGTGGTAGGCCAATTCTGAATCATATCATGGAAAAACTTGAGGAAGTGGTAGAAGTCGATGAAGTCTTTATCGTGACCAATGAGAAATTTGCTTTGAGTTTTTCAGAATGGGTAGAGGGCTACCAAGGGGACAAAAAAGTAACGGTAATCAATGATCATACGACAACAAATGCAAATCGCTTAGGAGCTATAGCTGATATCCAATATGTGATTGACAAGGTGCAAATTGAAGATGACCTTATCGTTCTTGCTGGTGATAATCTATTTGATTTTAGTTTAAAAGATTTTGTTGCCTTTTTCAAAAAGGTCAAGTCCGATTGTATTACTGTTCATGAATTAAATGATCCAGCTGAACTTCAACATATGGGAGTCGTTGAAGTCGATCGAAATCATCAGGTAATTTCTTTCGAGGAAAAGCCAGAAGTACCGAAGACCCATTTAGCTGGCCCACCTTTTTATATTTATCAACGGGAAACCTTACCACTGATTAAGCAATATCTAAATGAAGGTAATAATCCAGATGCGCCTGGTCATTTGATTCCCTGGTTAATTAAACATAAATCCGTCTTTGCTTATCGATTTGAAGGTTTAAGACATGATATCGGTACAATTGAGAGTTATCTTAAAGTACAGGAGTTATATTGAGATATAAATGATAAAGCTAGGGCTTATTGGTGGATAACCGATGAGTCCCTTTTTTTATTTGAGGTCAAGACCTGATTTGCTCATCTCACACCAAGTAGGGAGTGTGGAAAAACATCCATTGATCGAGGGCACCGAAAAGTCCGGTTTTTTTAAAAAATTGCAAGCTCAATTTTGACAAGATATTTATTTGTTTTTAATTGTCAAAGTGGGGGATAAAACAAATTTAATCCTAAAAATGTTGATGAGTAGGTAGTTGATTTTTTGGTCGTTTACTTTTTCGATGGCTTAGATTGGGAGGAGATTCACTTTATCAATTAGATCTTATTCGAAGCAAAAAAACATTTCACTTTTTTCTTGAAATTATCCGTATTTATGTTTATCATAGGAGTTGAACAATAGTTTGTTTGGTAAACAAACAATATAGTTTATTTAAGTTTTTTACATAATCGATCTGCATAGACTTGGAATATTGCGCTGAAAACTTGCTTATTCTGTTTAGTGGATCGAGAAGTGTCTTTCCTGTTGGCTGTGGTTTGTCAAATGAATTAAGCGATTTGGGGGTGAGTACGATGACTAGCTCAAAGCAAACCAAGCAGAGTAGAAGTGGAGCAGAATTTTACTCAGTTATTTTTGAAAGAATAGAAACATTACTGCGCCATGATCGCCCGATTATCGTTGCTATTGATGGAACAGCTGGTAGTGGTAAGAGCTCTTTGGCAAATATATTGTCTGGTAAATATGATTGTCAGGTTTTTCATATGGATGATTTTTTTCTTCCTTTAGAAATGAAAACGAATTCTCGCCTAAATGAACCAGGAGGGAATGTACATTATGAGCGATTCTTGACAGAAGTCATGGAGCCATTAAAAGAAGGAAAGCCAATTGCTTATCAACGCTATAATTGTCGAACATGGGCTTACGATGATCCGATAGAGGTTGTCCCCAAACAACTTAATATCGTCGAGGGTGTTTATGCACTACATCCTGTGCTACAACCGTTTTATGATTGGACACTCTTTCTAAAGGTTGAGCGTGAGGTTCAATTGGCACGAATTTTATCTAGGGAAGGTGAAGCAAAACTTAAACAATTTATTGATCGTTGGATTCCTTTAGAAGAAAACTATTTTACTAGATTAGACATTGAGCAAGTGGCTGATCTGGTGATGGATACATCAAATTTATAAAAAAATTTGGAGGAGAAATGTGATGCCAAATCAACGGACGAAGAAAATGGTTTTTGTCTCTTTATGTATTGCTATTGGGCTTATCTTACCCCCACTGGCTAGAATGTTACCGATTGCTAACGTAGGTTCAGTGCTACTTCCGATGCATATACCTGTTCTTATTTGTGGGTATGTAGCAGGAGGGCGTTATGGTGCGATAACGGGTCTTATTTTACCCCCGCTTACCTTTCTGTTAACAGGTATGCCACCACTGTTTCCTGTCGGTGTTTCGATGATGTTTGAACTAGCCGCTTATGGTTTATTAACAGGGGTCTTATATAAATTAACAAACGGCAAGATTATTCTGTCACTGCTTGGTGCGATGCTTGGTGGTAGGGTTGTTTATGGGATCTTTAACTCAATCTTCTTTGGAATGGCGGGTATGCCATTTGGGATGGAGGCCTTTATTGCGGGTGGATTTGTCACTGCCTTACCAGGTATCATCATTCAGATTCTATTGATTCCCCCGATTATTCATGCCTTAAGACAGGCTAACTTAATTATAGAAGATTAAGAGATCATTCGATCTTGCTTGTTCATTTATTGTAAGGCTAGGGGAGATAAGAAAAAGTCTTACTGTTTTTTCGCAGGTTGGCTGACTGTTAGCTCTATACTAAAGAAGTTTCACTTTATTAACTTAATTAAATAAAGCGTTAAGCGATTAATTTTTTGGAGGAGAAAAAATGAAACAATTATCAGCAAAAGAAGTAAAGAAAACGAACTATCCAGAACGTGTTTTGCAATTTGGTGAAGGTAACTTTATGCGTGCCTTTGTCGATTGGCAAATTGATCAGTTGAATAAAGCTGGGCTATTTAATGGGAGTGTTGTGATTGTACAGCCATTAGAACAGGGCCTAGGTGATGTAATTAATCAACAAGATGGATTGTATACTTTAATCTTAGAAGGAATGAAAGACGGGCAAGCTGTTAGGGAGAAACAAATCATCGAATCTGTTAGTCGTGTAATTAATCCCTTTCAACAAAAAGATGACTATTTTGCCTTAGCACAAGCTCCAGAATTGGAATTTATCTTCTCGAATACAACTGAAGCAGGAATTGTATTTGACCAAGAGGATCTCTTAACGGATGAACTTCCTAAAACTTTTCCTGGTAAATTAACTGCTTTTCTTTATCAGCGGTTTATTCACTTTAACGGAGATGATACTAAGGGAATGACGATCATTCCCTGTGAATTGATTGAGAATAATGCGGATCAGTTGAAAAAATGTATTTTACAATATGCTGATTTATGGGATTTACCTAAAGAATTTGTCACTTGGATCGAGCAAGCTAATCAATTTTGTAATAGTTTAGTCGATCGAATTGTTCCAGGGTATCCAAAAGACAAGGCTAAGGAAATTGAAGCTGAACTTGGCTATGCGGATCAATTAATCGTTGTTGCTGAACACTATCATCTTTGGGTCATCGAGGGGGACCAAGCTTTAGCTGATCAATTACCAGTAGAGAAGATCGGTTTGAATACACTATTTGTAGAAGATTTAACTCCATATCGAAGTCGAAAAGTAAAAATTTTAAATGGGACACATACGGCGATGACGCCAATCAGTTATTTAATGGGGCTTGAAACGGTTGAAGAAGCAATTAATGATCCACTGATCAATGCTTATTTGACCGCCTTACTCAATGATGAAGTATTAACAACATTACCAATGGAAGCTGATGAATTACAAGCCTACACCAATTCTGTCTTAGAGCGGTTTGAAAATCCTTATATTAAACATCAGCTATTAAGTATTTCATTAAATTCTATCGCCAAGTTTGCTACAAGAAATCTACCAGTTTTACTGGAGTTTTATCAGAAAGAAGGAAAATTACCAGATAAATTAGTCTTTGCTTTTGCTGCCTTACTCTATTTTTACCGAAATGAGCAAAAGATCTTAAAAGATGATCGTGAGATATTGGATCGGTTTGAGAGTCTATGGTTGAATTTTGACGGTTCAAAAGATTCAGCCTTGTCATTGGTTCACTCTGTTTTATCAGAAGAATCATGGTGGAATGGCGAAGATTTAACAAAACTAGAAGGTCTTGAAGAAAGCATCGCTGACCTGCTCATTCAATTTAATCAAGTTGGAATGAAATCAGCATTAACTTCATTATTAGGAGCTGAAAATCATGCGTAAATTCAAACAATTACACGAGCGAGATAATGTTATTGTTGCCCTTATGCCTTTGAAGCAGGGGGAAGTATTGGAAGTCAATGATCAATCAATTAAATTAATTGAAGATGTACCCCAAGGACACAAGCTTGCCATTCAACCGATTAAGGAAGAAGATCATGTCATTAAGTATGGTTACCCGATTGGTCATGCCATTGCTGAAATCAAGGTCGGGCAATGGGTCCATACTCATAATATGAAGACGAATTTATCAGGCATTGAAGACTATCAATATAATCCAAAATCCGTTGAAAATCCTTTTGACCGTGATGATCGGCATTTCTACGGTTATAAAAGAAAAAATGGTGAGGTCGGGATTCGTAATGAGTTATGGATTGTCCCTACTGTTGGTTGCGTCAATGGGGTTGCTGAACAAATTTTAAAGGAATTTGAACGTGAACTAGGTGATATAGCACCTTTTGAACAGGCTTTGGTACTCTCACATCAATATGGTTGCTCCCAGTTAGGGGATGACCATGAGAATACTAGACAAATTCTGTCTGATATTGTTCATCATCCGAATGCCGGTGGTGTGCTTGTCCTAGGCCTAGGATGCGAAAATAATATCGTGGAGGAATTTGAACAACATTTAGGTGACTATGATAAGGACCGTGTTCGTTTTCTTGTTAGTCAACTTGTTTCAGATGAAGTTGAAGAAGGGGTTCAGAAACTAAAAGAGATTTATCAAGCTGCTAAAGATGATCATCGGGAGCGTTTACCGCTATCAGAATTAAGAATTGGATTGAAGTGTGGTGGCTCTGATGGGTTATCAGGGATAACCGCTAATCCACTGGTAGGTGAGTTTTCGGATTATCTAGTTGCCCAAGGTGGTACAACTGTTTTAACAGAAGTACCAGAAATGTTTGGGGCAGAGACCATTTTAATGGAGCGGGCTGAGAATGAACAGGTCTTTAATAAAACAGTAGAGATGATTAATGATTTTAAAGCTTATTTTATTAAAAATGAACAGCCTGTGTATGAAAATCCATCGCCTGGTAACAAGGATGGTGGGATCACTACTTTAGAAGATAAATCCTTGGGCTGTACACAGAAAGCGGGAACAGATATTGTTCGGGACGTATTGAAGTACGGGGATCGCTTGAAGAAAAAAGGCTTAAACTTATTAAGCGCACCTGGAAATGACTTAGTTGCTGCTTCTGCCCTGGCTGCTTCTGGCTGCCATATCGTCTTATTTACGACAGGGAGAGGGACACCTTTTGGTACCTTTGTGCCGACAATTAAAATCTCATCCAATAGCCAAATTTATGAGAAAAAGCCGCACTGGATTGATTTTAATGCAGGTCAGCTTTTAGAAAAAGACAATACAGATGTACTTGATCAGTTTATTGATTATATCATTGATATTGCGAACGGAACGAAATCTAAAAATGAGTTAAATGGTTATCGGGAACTAGCTATTTTTAAAACGGGTGTTACCTTATAATATTGTTCACCCACTTATAGCGGGGTTTACTATATTTGGTCCACCGGTCAATTGATTGTGGAAAGCCCTTATTCCAATCATACGTGGGAGTACGATTGGATTATATGGGGGATCAACAGTTAGGAAAATGTAAATCGTTCATCTAACACTCAGTGGGATTGCTGAGTGTTAGTTTTATTTTATAAGTATGATAGGAAGCTAGCCTACGAGTTAAGGTCTTTCTTCGTTATAATCCCATTTGTTCTGATCGAGCAAATGGTTTTTTGCTTTCTTCGGGGAATCTAGTTTTTAATTCTGACTAGGGTTTTTCTGTCTTATGGTGTATATGAAAGCGTAAGAAATTTAATTATCTATTCTAATAGATTCTCACTGGAAAATCGTTCGCTTTTCAGGAGTAAATCTCTTTTTTAGCTGGAATGACACCCACTGATTGAAATTTTTCTTTATCTATAGGAAAGTCCCGTTAGTTTAAGCCTAGCAAGGCGTTTTATGATAAATAATAATCATGCGGGTAGTTAATTACTCATGGTAAGTAGCAGTTTTTCCGTGTTTTGTCATTTTGCCTAATAAGACTAAAGTATCGCCAGGTTTTATTAGGGGTCTATTTAAAAAAATGTCTGCTTTTGTCGATAATTATTATTTAATCATTTCTGTTGTCTATTGCAGTAATAATCGGCTATAATAGCAATTATATTTTCCTATATCGTACAATTTTTGATATACTATTAATAATGAATCAAGGAGGCAGATATGATGGATATGCAAACCTATCAATCTATGGATGCTGTTGGTTTAGCTGAATGCATCAAACAAAAACAGGTGACGCCGAGGGAATTGGTAGATCTTGCTTTTGAAAGATTAGGAGAGGTCAATCCTGATTTGAATGCGGTTGCACGTACGCGTAAAAAGCGTGTTTATGAAGAGTTAGAACAGGTGAAGGATCAGGGGCAACCTTTCTATGGGGTTCCGATGTTTTTAAAAGATATTTCACAAGCGCTAGCAGGTGAAGTTTTGAGCTCTGGATCGAAACTTTTAACAGAGAATATTGCTAAGCAAGATTCGAATTTCGTTGCTCGGTTAAAGGAAGCGGGTTTTTTTATGCTCGGTCATACAACGACTCCGGAGTTCGGTTTAAAAAACATCACAGATCCTGAAGTGTTTGGACCAGCTCGAAACCCTTGGAATTTAGCACATTCTCCTGGTGGCTCAAGTGGTGGTGCGGCGGCTCTTGTTGCAAGTGGTGTTGTCCCTGTTGCTGGTGCTAGCGATGGTGGTGGTTCGATTCGAATTCCAGCAGGTTTCTCTGGATTATTTGGTCTGAAGCCAACGCGTGGGCGTACCCCGATTGGACCAGGTGTCGGACGTCAATGGCAGGGAGCTTCGATTGACTTTGTCCTTAGCCGTTCAGTACGAGATAGTGCAGCATTATTGGATGTACTCCAAGTCGTTCAACCAGAAGCCGCTTATCAAACCCCCCTATACGATGGAAGTTATTTTGATATAACTAAGAATCATTCTTCAAAGAAATACAAAATTGCTTATACAACTGCTTCACCAGTTAGAACAACAGTAAGTGATGAAGCAAAAAGTTCAGTATTAAACATGGTCAAATGGTTAGAAGAACAGGGACATGAAGTTGTTGAAGCGGAAGCACCTGTTGACGGTGTTCAATTAATGAAAAATTATTACCTCATGAATAGTGGCGAAATGAATCAAGTGGTCACACAGCTAAAACGGGGACTAAATCGTAATTTAACAATCGATGATATAGATATAATTACTTGGGTCTTGGATCAGGCAGGGAAAAACGTGACTGCTGCTACATATAGTGAGAGTTTAGCGGGCTGGGATTTAGCTGCGGCGCAAATGGCTGAATTTCATCAAGAGTATGATCTCTATTTAACACCGACAAATGCTCATCCTGCACCGAAAATTGGTGAACTTGAAATCCCTGAAGAGAAGAAGAAAGACTTTTTGAAAATCGATCACTTATCAATGGAAGAACAGCAGAAAGTTGTTTATGAAATGTTTTTACCAAGCTTAACCTATACGCCTTTTACACAACTGGCTAATTTAACAGGGCAACCTGCTATGAGCGTTCCAACTTTTATCACGCGGGAAGGTTTACCGATGGGGGTTCAATTTGTTGCTGGTAAGGGCAGAGAGGATCAATTAATTGAATTAGCTAGCCAGATTGAACAATCCGAATTATGGCAACAAAGAGTAGTTGATCCCAAATAGAGATGATAAAATGTAGGGATTAGGGGTTGCGAAAAGTTATTTTTAGCGTGAGATTACAACCTGTAAATAGGTGGCTAGATTTTAACTAAAATAAGCCTGACGAATAAAGGATGTGTTTAAGTGGCGAAACAAATTTTAGTCAATGATTGGGCACCATTATTAGATGCTGAATTTAATAAACCTTATTATCAAAAGATTCGCAAATTTTTAATTGAGGAATACCAAAACCAGGTTGTTTATCCCGATATGAATGATATTTTTAATGCTTTACATTATACGACATATGAAAATGTTAAAGTAGTTATTCTAGGGCAGGATCCTTATCATGGACCGAATCAGGCGCATGGGTTAAGTTTTTCAGTACAACCTGGTGTTGCGATACCTCCTTCATTAAAAAATATGTATAAAGAGTTACATGCAGATCTAGGTTATCCGATACCAAACCATGGATCTTTAACAAAGTGGGCTAAGCAAGGGGTATTGCTTTTGAACAATGTCTTGACTGTTCGCAAAGGTCAAGCGCATTCACATAAGGGGATCGGCTGGGAAAAATTCACCGATCGAGTGATTGAATTATTAAATGATAAAGAAGAATCCATTGTTTATCTCCTTTGGGGTGCTGCGGCACAGAAGAAGGAGCAACTAATTGATACAGATAAACACTTCATCATTAAATCTCCGCACCCGAGCCCCTTATCTGCTCACCGTGGTTTTTTTGGAAGTCAGCCTTTTTCACGGGCAAACAATTATTTAAAGGAAATAGGTAGGGAGCCAATTGATTGGGGAATTGAATCGATTTAACTATAATTAGGCGTTTCTATAAGTGGGGTAAGTACGTTCTGTTCGGTATGAGGCCATCAGACGAACAAAGCCATGATAAATGGTGCGTTTTTGTTAAGTGGGAAAGTGCCGTTCGATATGAGACTTATCGTTGGAATTCGAAAACCAATATAGAAGATTTATTGCTTTTTACTTGACTCTCATTGTTTAAATTTTATTTAAAAGGGAATATAATCAAGATAGAGGTATTAAATTATTCAAGGAGCTGATCAAAATGAAGGAAACGTTCAAGAAAGGCGTGGCACTCGGATTAGGCTTGGCAGCGGCAGGAGTGGAGCAGGCCGAAAAAGTGATTGATGAGCTAGTAAAAAAAGGTGAGATGACAACAGAGGAATCAAAAGAATTCTTCAATGAGTATTACCAAAAAGGAAAAGAAACACAAAAAGGTGTTTTAACTGACTTGAATTTTGCTACACAAGATGATATCAAAAGACTAGAAACACGAATTGATGCTCTAACTGAACAAATCAATCCTAAAGAGTAAGTCTTAGATGCTTAAGGGGGGACTTGACGTGATTGATAAAAGACTTCGGCATTTACAGCGATATAAGGATATTATCGTTGCTCTTTCAAGAAATGGCTTAGGATTCTTACTTGAACAGTTAGGATTGAATGATCTTCACGTCATTCCAAAGCGTCTGTATAAAGAGCGAAATCCAAATTCGGAAGGGAAAACTTTAGGTGAAAGGATTCGGTTAATTTTAGAAGAGTTAGGCCCGACCTTTATTAAAGTTGGTCAGATCGCAAGTACACGACCTGACCTTTTTCCTGATGAGATTATTCGTGAATTGGAAAAGCTCCAGGCCCGCGTTCCCCCATTTTCTTTTGCTGAGGCAAAGGAAATTATTGAGACTGAATTGAAGCAACCGATCGAAGAGATTTTTCAAAGTGTTGATACTGAGCCATTAGCAGCAGCTTCAATCGGACAAGTTCATCTTGGTGTATTAAAAACAGGCGAACGGGTAGCAATAAAAGTTCAACGCCCGAATATCCAAGAGAAAATTGAAACAGATTTTGAAATTTTGCGTGAAATGGCAACATTGGCGGAATTAAGAATGGAATGGGCTGTTCGGTATCGTGTTCGTGATGTGGTCAATGAGTTTGCTGATATGATTCGGGATGAGCTCGATTATATTAATGAAGCCCGCCATTCAAAACGAATTGCTAAACAATTAGCGGATGATGAAATGGTTCATATCCCAACAATTTTTACTGATTTTTCGACAGCCAAGGTATTAGTCATGGAGTACATAGAAGGTGTAAAGTTAAGTGATGTTATGGAAGGAAAGGGAGCGGAATTTGATCAAAAGGAAATTGCTGATCATCTAGCTCGTGTCACTTTTCAGCAAGTGTTAATTGATGGTTTCTTCCATGCCGATCCCCATCCGGGAAATATTCTTATTCAACCAGGAAATAAATTGGTTTTGTTAGACTTCGGTATGGTTGGGCGTTTAACGGATTTGATGAAAGAACAATTCGGTTTATTGCTTATCAGTTTGATGCAAGAGGACACAGAGGGAATCGTCGAACACCTATTGGAGATGGGAATAGCACCGGTAGGGATTGATAAACAAGGATTAAAAGCCGATGTCGATGTTTTAATGGATAAATATTATCGCAAGGCATTGAGTGACATTAGTATCGCTGATGCGGTTCGCGAGCTCTTTCAAATTGCACATAAACATCAAATTGAGCTTTCCTCTGATTATTCTATTTTAGGAAAAACCCTACTCACATTGGAAGGGACCATCGCACAATTAGATCCCGAACTTAGCATCATTGAAGTTGCAAAACCCTACGGAAGACGACTGCTCCGGGAAAGATATCGACCAAAGAAAATGGCTCAACAGGTACTTGGCCAATTATCAGAATATGTAGATCTATTCGCAGCTCTCCCGAAGCAAATGAAAATTTTATCAAATGTAATTAAGAAAGATAAAATCCAATTAGAAGTTGGCATCCCCGATCTAGAGTCCTTGTTAAAGAAAATGGATCGAATTAGTAATCAGTTATCTTTCGCAATTGTTTTGTTAGCCTTTAGCATTATTATGGTTGGCTTAATTATTGGCTCAGCAATGTCTGGTCAACCCTCACTTTTATGGTCATTACCAGCAATTGAAATTGGTTCAATTGTTGCCCTATTTTTATTTATGTGGTTACTCTATTCCATCTTTAAATCAGGCCGCTTTTGAACGAGCTTGCAACAAGGATGATGAACTACTGCGAGATTCCAGTAGCTCACCATCCTTTTTTGTTGGGTTTGGGAGGGTGCTCTCGGGTTTGCGGGAATGCTCTTGAGTTTGGGGATTTGCTCTCAAGTTTGGGGGAATACTCTCAAGTTTTGCGATTTGCTCTCAAGTTTTGCGGAATGCTCTCAAGTTTCGTGAAATGCTCTCAACTTTTCGAAAATGCTCTCAAGTTTCGTGAAATGCTCTCAAGTTTCGTGAAATGCTCTCAAGTTTCGCGATTTGCTCTCAAGTTTGGGGGAATGCTCTCAACTTTGGAAAAATGCTCTCAAGTTCGGCGAAATGCTCTTAACTTTTCGAAAATGCTCTCAAGTTTTGCGGAATGCTCTCAACTTTCGTAAAATGCTCTCAAGTTTCGCGAAATGCTCTCAAGTTTTGCGGAATGCTCTCAACTTTCGTAAAATGCTCTCAAGTTTCGCGAAATGCTCTCAAGTTTTGCGAAATACTCTCAAGTTTCGTGAAATGCTCTCAACTTTTCGAAAATGCTCTCAACTTTCCGAAAATGCTCTCAAGTTTCGCGAAATGCTCTTAACTTTTCGAAAATGCTCTCAAGTTTCGTGAAATACTCTGAACTTTGGAAAAATGCTCTCAACTTACACAAATAAGTTTTATATAATTCATTTAAAGTTCTTACCGAGCAGGCGGCGGATATCGCAATACAAATGGTCCCTGGTAAATTTGTTGAAATAGATTTATCGCAGTGCAACTATCGGAAAGACCTCCATTTCAAGCATTCGAAGAAAATAAAGAATTGTAGATGGGGGATCAACTGACAGTAAAGTTCCAATTGGTTCAAGATCCTTTAGATCAAAACCTTGTGGTAGTAACAAATGCTTTCACTGGGACGGGTAACCGCAAGTCACTTCGCTAGAATGATTAACTGCAAGTCATTCCGCTGGGACGGGTAATCGCAGCTCACTTCGCCAGTACGAGTAATCACAAGTCACTTCGCTAGAACCGGTAACCGCGGTCCAACCGCAGTCCCAGTCTCAATCCCAACCCCAACCCCCAATCTCAGTCAATAGGTGATGGGGAACTCAGACTAAATCGACCAGATCCTGTGGTAAGGAATGTGTGAACTAGATCTCGAAGGCTCAATCCCCACAGATCGAAGTTTTTATTTTATCGATGAATTAGGGAAAGGGACTTTTCTATTGTTTTCTTGACTCCTGTTGAGAATATGGAAGGGTTGGTTTTTATTAAATAGGGGATATATGACAAAGCAAATTGTTCTTAACCCATGACAAACATTGAAAACTCCATTATACTTATAGATAGATGTAATTGATCGTTGGCTCAGGTTGACTGATTGCAAAATTCCTACTTCGATCATCCGAGTGATGACCCCATTGGATGATAAATGGGAGCAACAGTTAGTAAGTAAAAGCCCGATTCGTTTATCTAACACTTATATAGTGAAGGTTTTACTTTAATAGATCTCTCCTTGTGGTTTGGGGGAGTTTTTTTAAAGAAATGGAGGAAGTGGATGGCTGAGTTATCACTTATATTAAAAGAAATTATAGGTCCGGTCTTTGTATTAATCATACTCGGATTTATAATGCAAATTAAATTCAAGTTAGATTTGGCAACGCTTGCAAAAATTAATATTTATTTTTTGGCACCAGGTTTTATTTTTAACACATTGTATCATGCGGAGTTTTCGGGGAAATTCTTTTTTAGTATCCTTTCATTTTTTGTTCTGTTTGTTTTCATTCTTTATTTATTAACAAAAATACTTGGGAAATTTATTAATTTAGATTCTAATCGTCAAACTTTATTTACTAATAGTACGATGTTCTATAATTCTGGGAATTATGGTGTTCCAGTCAATGCCCTTGTCTTTCAAGGTGATCCTTTAGCGATGTCAATTCAAGTTATTTCCCTGACATTTCAAAATGCCTTTCTGTTTTCATATGGTGTCTTTTCATTGAGGGCTTCTAGCAAGGGAAGTTTGAAAGCCTTATTGGGTTATTTCCGTATGCCAGTTTTTTACGGTCTAATCGCTGGGATTTTGCTAAATGTCTTTAATGTTTCTTTACCAGATCTCGTACTTGTCCCGGCAAGTTATGTTGCTGATACCATGATTGCCATGGCTTTATTGACTTTAGGTGCACAGGTCGCCATGATTAAATTGACCAAAGGACTCCGCCTCGTTTATTTAAGTTTATTTATTCGTCTAATTTGCGGACCTTTGATTGCCTATCTAATGATTATTGCTTTTGGTATTGAAGGGATCACTGCCCAAGCGCTCTTTATTGCTTCTGCGATGCCAACTTCAGTGAACAGTTCTGTAGTAGCGCAAGAATATAGTGATGATCCTACATTTGCTACACAGACCGTTTTATTTTCAACATTAGCCAGTGCAATCACTGTCACTTTTGTGATTTATTTGGCACGAATTTTATTTTAAATCGTACCCGGGAATCTTTCATCATTCCGCAATATAAAATAAGAAAACAATTTTGAACATAAAAGTATTGGGCGAAAGACTGTGAATCGAATTTGATTCGCAGCCTTTCTTTTTTGTTATAAAAATTAGATCACCCGTAAATGTGAAAATTCACCCGATTCGTCACGTAATGAGCTAACAGGCCATCTGAATTAACCTAATTGTTGAATTTTCCTATGTTTTTTCATTATCTAGTTCTATAGTTAGATTGCATGGAAACTTCAAGATTAGATGCAATTAAATATAATTCTAAAAAAAATTAAAATTTGTTAGCGATAAAAAAATTGTCCCAATTTAGCAGTCTTTTTCAGATCATTCACTCGAGAATTAGAAGTTTGCGGGGCCCAATGAATTCATTTTATATGAAGGGTCCTTTTTACAAGTTTAATAAATTATGTTAATTTAGATAAAAAAGGAGTGATGCGTTAGATGAAAATGCAGGAGGAGATACTGTTGCATAAGGTATTTGAACGTGTTTTTTTTCGTGAATCTCGTGCAAGTCAAGTTGTGCTGATAAATTTCATTAATGCGATTTTAACAGAATCACTGTCGAGCCCAATTAAACAGATTATTTGCCAACAATATCAGAAAAGTTATTTATTAAAGGATTTCCAGTTAGGACTGAACATTAAAGCACAAACAAGGGCAAAAGAGATTGTCCAGATTGGTATTCAAGTTCATCAGCAAGATTATTTTCAAAATCAGTCAAATAGCTTAACTTTTCACCATATCAACAACAAAGGAGAAGATGAGGATAAAGTCGCTCGTTTTCTTATCCATCTTTTAAATTTTAATCTACTACAAGAGTATGCACATTACCACAATTGTTATCAGACCGTTCATTCACCACGATCCAATCCACAACAAAACACAGAAATCCATTATTTAGAGTTGTTAAAATTCAAGACCAAGCGACCAAAGTCTTCTTTAGAAAAATGGCTTTATTTTATTCACCATGTTGGAAGAAAAACACCTAATCTTTTTTATGAGCACTTAACAAAAATTGACCCCTATATCAAACTTGCTGATCACCTGTATCAAAGGACACGCTCCACCATCGTTATAAAAGAAGATCAGTTTAATCTAGATGAATGGCGGGAGCATGGGCAGTTGCAAGAGAAAGAGCAAATTGCAATGAATATGATCAAGGCTGGTTTTTCAGATCAGGAAATTTTGAAGGTAATTGATATAACAAAAAAACAATTAGAAGATTTAGCACTTACTGCACAATTATTATAAAGATTAACCCTGTTCACGTTAAGCTTTTGGGGATTGCTTGGTTATTTTTTTAAAATTGCGATGAAAAGTACGCAATTGATTGTAACCACATTGATGGGCAATCTCACCGATGGGTTGGCCACTATTTTTCAATAAATAACAAGCTTGTGAAATCTGATAGTGGTTTAAATAATCAGTGAAGGTCATGTTCGTCATTTGAACAAATCATTTCGATAAATAAGGGTAGTCATACCGTAAATGTTCAGCAACATCTTTAAGCCTACAATCATTTTGATAGTGTTCATCGACATACAAGAGAATGCTGTGCAAGACTTTTGTTTTAGTGGACCTTTTGATTTTTTTAAAATCTGTTTGTTGAATTAAATGCCCACAAATATGATAAATGAAACTTTTCTGTAGATAAACAGAATTGAAATTTGTTAAATTAGGTTGCTCATCTAGTTCTAATATCGGATGATTTGGACATAGACCCTTGTATTGGGTGAAAAAATCACCAATCAATTCAGGGGAAAAGAGGATAATGACAATTTCAGAATGATCAATCGTTTTAAATTCGTGAATTTGATTAGTAAAAATAAAGGCAAGTTGGTTTTGTTTCAAATGATATTTCGTTTGATCAATCGTCACATTTAAATTCCCCTTTGTGACGAGAATAATTTCGTAGGCCCGATGAAAATGAGTATCTGATAAATCAATACAATCAAAAAAATCTTCTTCCTCGATCCCGTGTCTCTCAAAAAACACCCTTATCATCTTCTCCTTCGTAACACAAATATCGTCCCTGAATTATACAAAATTTGAATAGAAATGTTATCTTTATTATAAGTAATCAGTGATAAAGTGAAACTTCACTCAGAAGGGGATGAAGGAAAACCCTCCCTTGATTAAGGTTTCCCTTTATCTCCTTTTATTTTGCTACTAAAATAACTTCATCTATTTCTGCCTGTTCAACGTCTTCAATTTCATGATCTTCTTCATTCGTTGGTTCTTGTGTAGGGTTTCCCTCTAATAGCCGGACATCCTCTGATATTTTATCTAAGTTAGATGTCTCCTTCTGTTTGGGGCCTTTTTGAGATTCCGTTATTTCTGTTAATAATTTGCTAGTTTGCACATTATTCTCTTCTTCTGTTATTGGTACGACATCATTAATTAGCATAGAAGATCCGATTCCTAGAGAGGTCATTAAAACGATAATGACAAAGGAAACAGTTGAGATTGTTCTATTCCCTTGTTTAGCATTTAAAATATTCAATAATCTGTCTTTTAAATTTGTCTGTCTAGCTGAAAATGTTGTGCCTAAAAGATTAGCGTCTGTCGTTTGATTTGCTCTACCCATTATATTTAGTATAGTTTCTCCATATTTTTTTCTGTCTAGATGAGACATATTTATCACAATATCCTCGTCACATGAAAACTCACTCCACTTGTTAATCTCTTTTTGTAAAATATAAATGAATGGATTGTACCAATGTAGAATCATAGCAAATGACATTGCTTGTTTTACCCATAAATCTTTTTTCTTAAAATGCGTTAATTCATGTTTAATGATTATATCTAATTCATCGATTGGGATATCGAACATTGGTAATACAATCATGGGTTTAAAAACACCAAGTAAAATTGGACTTATATTTATCCGACAAAAGCTTAAATTTATTTTTCTTGTTAAATTCATTTCATTGCTATTTTTTTCTAAAAGGGATTGTGCAATGGCTTCTTTTGATGTAGATAAACAATTTGCTCTTAACCTTTTGATGAAGTTCCTATATATGTATATAAAGCGGAAGGCCGTTATGACAGCGCCTAATAGCCATATCGTAAAAATAACACGAATGCTATTAGTGGATAGAAATAGATGATTCTGTTTGATTGAAAAATAAGTAAATAAATAGTTGGATTGCTGCTTTTGTCTAAACATAGACAAGAAATCTACAAGCAAAAAGGCAGGGGCAATGTAGACAAGGAGGACAATTTTTTTAATTGAGTAATGCCAATTTGCAGTAAACTTCCTTTTAAAGAGGTAATCCATTAATCCGGAGAAAATTAATAATAAACTACCTGAAATGGATAAAGTAATCAGTATGCTAAGCAAATCTGTCATTTTTTCACCTACTTATCTGCAAACCAGTTTTTAAGTTCATCTAATTCATCAGAAGTTATTTCATTTTCATAGAGAGTCGAAATAAAGTTCTTTAATGAACCTTGATACATTGTATCCAACATACTTTGTGCTTCTTTTTTCTTATATTCTTTTAAAGTAAGACGCGGAATGTACGTATTTGCTCTTCCTTCTCGTTTTACAGATAACAAGCCTTTATCAACAAGTCTAGATAAAAAAGTTGCGATAGTCTGGCCTTTCCATTCCTTCCCCTCTTTTTCATAAAAAATAGTTAATAATTCATTGGATTTTACCGGGCGGTTCATTTTCCAAATTTCCTTCATCACTTTCATTTCTGTATCTGATAAACTTTGAAATTTAGCCAATCTACTCATCTCCTAAAAAATTTGTTTGCAATACACCTACTACATTGGTATAGTATGTTTAAACTACATGAGTGTAGTTTGTTTAAATAATATAGATAACTGTATCATATAATATCTCAAACGTCCATTCCAATTAGGTTAATGTAGTAAAAGGAGTGGATGGTTAAAGTACCTTTTTTTGAGGGAGTGATTTCCATGAAATAGCTGATTATTTTTCAAGCTGATTTTTATTTTTTTCCGAGAAGCTCTAACCAAAATATATAATTGGGAGGATTTAAGATGAACTTCACTAAAAAGGCATTTGTGAGTAGTATAGTGGGACTTTCGCTTTGTCTATCTTTAATGACTGGGAGTGTGCTTGCTGATACAAGTAAAAAATCTGTTGCAGGCTACGGAACATTAAAGGGAACTTTATATGGAAAAGATTATACAACAAGTGTAACGAAGAATCCTGATAAAGCCTACTTAATTATTAAAGGAAGTATGCAAGACAAAAATGGAAAGACCCTTGTAAGCACACAACAAATTAAAAGTTCCAGAGGGAAAACAAGTTTCTCCGGTGATTGGTCAAATATCTCCTCCAATGTTTATGTGATCTATGGGACTCATGGAGTACAGGGTGGAAATAAATATGGAGCGGCGGCTGTTTATACTTACACCCATCGATAAAATCTGCTGAATAAAAGAAGATTCACCTACATCAATCTAAAAATATAAATCATCCAATTGGTTAGTTATCAAGTTGATCTATTATAAGATTTGACACTAGCCAAGTAAATGATCAAAACAGCAGGCGGCGACTTTTAGAAAGGTATTAGCTGAGTTTTTATATCTGATGTGGCGCTGTCTTAATTTTTCATGTTAGCAAGGGAAAAAGGTTGGATTTTTCGCAGTGCAACTGTCAGTAAGTCTCCCACATGAAAAAATCAAAAGAGAGTAAGGGTTACAAGTGGGAGATCAACTGACAGTAGCGGCCCGATTGGTTCAAGGGCCTTTAGGTCATACCCTTGTGGTACTAACAAATGTTTTCGGTGGGACGAGTAATCGCAAATCATTTCGATGGGACGAGTAACCGCAGTCCCAGTCCCATTCAGTGGGCGTGAGGAAGGCAAACTAAGGCTACCAGGTCCTATGGTAAGTTTTATATGCCCTAGGTCCTATAAGCCCAAGCCTCCACTGAATGAAGTTTCACTTTATCGCAGTGCAACTGTCAGTAAGTCTCCCACTTGAAGAAATCAAAAGAGAGTAAGAGTTGCAAGTGGGAGATCAACTGACGGTAGCGGCCTGATTGGTTCAAGGGCCTTTAGGTCATACCCTTGTGGTACTAACGATCAGTTGGGGAGGGGGAAAGGCAGACTAAATCCATCAGGTCCTATGATAAGGTCTACATGATCTAGGTTCTGAAGGTTCCCCCCCACTGAATGAAGTTTCGCTTTATACCGCTTAGGGTTCTACAAATAGAAGGGATGGAAAGGGGAAATATATTTTGATGAAGCGTTTATTTTTTAGAAGCAGTTTTTTGCTTATGTTAATGTTACTCATCATCGCGGGATGCTCTGCAGATAATGGGGTGGAGGAAAAAGAACAGGTAGCAATCAGTGATGTGAATGAAAATCCATTTGAAATAGATGAAGAAGATACCGTTATTATGGGTTCTATCTCACATGGTTACAGCAATATAGAGATAAATGATAATGATGAGGTCATCCCTTTATCTTATGATGGGGATGAAGTGGTATTAGATTATTATGTTCAAGCAGAAGGAAAAGCGACCAATGTTGGCTTTTTAGTGTACACCGATGGCATTGCACAACCCTATAAGCTTAATATGACTGATTCAGACTATCAATATATGCATATTATTGATTTAGAAGAAAATGTTGATACACCGTTTCAATTTATCTTCACGCCGATTACTGGAGAAAAAGGGGATACCGTTAATATAACGATCACTAGCGTATATCATCCTTCGTTTATTCCAGATATGAAAGAAGCAACTTCTTATGGTGGTTATCATGATACTTTGTCAGTAATGCGTCCAATTGAATTTCACGAGAATCCTAAATTAATAGAATTAGAGGAGCTTCCCACAAATAAGTTTTTGAAAGATGTACGTTTTTCAACAGAAGCTGTGACTGATGATTTGCTGAAGAGATTAGGTGGATTAATCACAATTGATTCAGAGATGTTAGAGACATCTGTATTTAATATAGTCGAGATTGAAGATAAATCAGATTACGATGATACCTTCCAAATAGATAAGCAGGGTCATGTACATATACAGTTCAAGATAGTCGGTCATCCTGGCGTAATCTATCAGAACACTTTTTATTTGAATCATCAAGCACTCTCTGATCAGGATGGAAAGCGATCATTTGAAACAAAATTGATTAAAGGCGAAGTCGCTGTAATTGATATCGAACTAGATGTTGAGACACTAGGTGATTTCAGTACCTTTTATGTTGTTTCAACACCAGTGAATCCTGATGATTTTTATGAAGATGTGATTACACCTATAAAAACACCGTCTGTTTTATTATACAAATGATGGGGGGATTAGCCGTGAGATCAGGCATTGGCATTTCTATCTTGATTCTAATTATGATTGTTTTTGTAGGGTGTACAAACCCTACAATTGATATAGAACAAGAGTCGGAGGGGAATTTTGATAAAGATACTGGCACGACTTTAGGAAAAAAAGAAAATCTCACTTTCCCTGGCACACAGATGGAAGGTGCTTTGCCTTTAGAAGAAATAAAAGGGGACATACGCCATATCTATTATGCGGGAGAGGGTAGGATTTTAATCTCTGCCAAAAAGTTATATCTGTATGATTTAGCAACAGAAAGCATCCTAACAGAAGCTTCACATGAATCAGCGGAGATTGAACAGGCTTGGATGATTGATAATGGTTTTGTCCTTATTCAAAGAGTGGAAAGTGCCAGTGATGGTTTGACAGAATTGGATCTGAATTATCAAGGCATTTTCTATAATGAAGAGCTAGAGCCAGTATCTAATTTCGATTTCAATCAATTGTTGGAAGACGATGATTTCTTAGTGTCATTAAAGCAAATTTCCTTTAATGATGATGGAACAATCATGGCTTATACAACTGATTTAGGATTATATCTATATGATTTTGAATTGGAGAAAAAGACGGAAGTCCTTGACCTATCCTCAGAAAATTCAGAAGAACGTTCCGATATTGTCGCATTAGAACAGATTGGTTTTACTAATGATGGGACACAGATTGCTTTTAAAGCAGAGACCCTACCAATAGATTTTGATCAGGCCTCTTATGATACTTTTGGAATTGTTAATATAGATGGCTCTAATCTATCTAACCAAACATTCGAAGATTATACTTGTAAGGAATTAATCCCTTACAATGATTTGCTCTTACTTGCTGAAGATCCAACGAATGCTTCGGGGAGATTGATGATAATGGAATCAGGGACGAATGAAGTAAGTATTCATTCATTAACAGAAACGAAAGAGAGTGGCATAATTGCAGGATCGGATAAAGGGGCATATTTTGCAAGCTTTTGTTCAACTGATTATGACTATACTATCCGTATCTATGAGACAAAGACTGGGAAGCGGGTAGCAGAATTACAAGGTTCTGTCGATGATGAAGCACTCCTTTACCAAATACCTGTAATCAAAATTTTAGATGATACAAAGACAGTTATTTTATTATTAGGTTCTAAAATAGAAGAGATAGAAACAGAAATGATTATAGATCACTTTTAATTTAAATTTTCTCACAAAAGGGGCATTAATAAGTGGAAATATCATTTGAAGGGGTTTCAAAAAAATATAAGAAAAAGTGGGCATTAAAAGATTTTTCTTCCCATTTAGAAGATGGCATTTATGGTCTATTAGGTGAAAATGGTGCTGGGAAAACGACATTGATAAATATATTTGTTGGTATTTTAAAAAGTGATCAAGGTAGGATACTAATTGATGGTCGTGATATTGAGAAAATTGGTATTGGTTTTTTATCTCAGATCGGTTATTTGCCACAGTACCCTCAATTTTATCAAGATTTTAAGGTCATTGAATTTTTGCGCTATATGTCTGTTTTAAAAGGGATTCCTAAAGGTAAGGGGGAAAAAAGAGCCAAGGAATTATTGGAAATGGTGAATCTAAGTGAAGCAATGGATATGAAGATTGGTGCACTATCTGGAGGGATGCGTCAACGAGTTGGTATTGCTCAAGCGATGCTTAATGATCCAGATATCTTAATTTTGGATGAACCGACAGCTGGACTTGACCCTCAAGAAAGAATTCGTTTCCGCAATTTAATTACGAAGTTTTCAAAAAACAGAATTGTCTTGTTAGCGACACATATTGTGTCAGATATTGAGCATGTGGCTAATCAAGTTATATTACTTAAAAGCGGAGAACTTATTAAGCAAGGATCCCCTCAACAGCTTATGGATCAGATAAAAGGAAAAGTGTGGTCTATCACAGTGACTGATGATACTTTAGAAGAAATGCTTGATCTAAAAATCAGTCGCATGATGCGAGATGAGCAAGGCATACATTTAAGAGTGATTGCGGACGAGAAACCAGATGACCGCGCAATTCATGTGAAGCCTAACTTAGAGGATGTATTCCTGTATTATTCTAGTGAGGGTGAGAAATGGTGAGCCTACTTCTGTTTGAGTTGCGAAAACATTTCATGAAAAAACCACTTATTATTGCAATCGTCTGTTTTAGTTTATTAAATGTTGCAAAAATTTCAAGTGAATATCATGAGAAATCACTATTATCCCCGGAAACGAATCTAAAATGGCATGACCTTTATTGGGGCGACTTCTACGAACAGTTTAGTGGGGTTATGACAGATCAGAAGATTGAAACATTAATGTCAATCTATCAACCATTAGAGAAAAAAACAGCGGATAAGACTGCTAGTACAGATAGTGATAATCCCAATACATATACTGGTAATCTATACAATGATCATTTATTTTTTAAGTGGAATTTTGTAGATCCAATGGAATATTCCTATCTCTACAAGCAATATGCCAATGATGTTGTCCATAAGGCCAATGAGAACTTAACTTTCTTCGAGGCAATGGGGAATGATTATGAATATGAAAAAAACAGAATAATATTGGATCGTTTTCAAGGAAGGAGAATCGATTCTTTTGCCTATACTGAAATGTTCCAATATTATATTCATTATGACTTTTCCGCCTTCTTAGTTATTTTAATCTGCTTATATGCATTGATGAGTGTATTCATAATTGAGAAAGAAACAGATATGGATATCCTTTTGGTGACTACCCAAGCGGGTGGACAAGCGACAACTTTTGTCAAAATACTATCTACTACTCTCTTTGTTTGTGCTGTATCCTTTTGGTTTGGATGCATTGATTTTATTTCATTTGCTCATTTTTTTGGTTCTTTAGAGGCGATATCTTTACCGATTTATGCGATTGAAAATTTTGCAAATACGTCACTTAATCTAAGTTTAGGGGAATATGCACTGCTATCACTAATAGTTAAGACGATTGGTTTTTTGGTTGTTTCATATTTCTGTTTATTCATCTCTCTATTCTTTAGGAATGCTTTACTCCCGTTTATTATTTGTTTATTTTTCATGTTAGGATTCATTTATTTTCAAGAAGCGTTTATGGGGTCGGAGCGGATTATCTTGAAGGTGGTTAATCCATTTAATTTACTTATTCATCGTGAGTTATTTAGGGGAACGGAGTTTGTAAATATCTTTGGATTTCCCGTGCTCAGTTATACAGCGGCTATCTTTCTTGCATTCGTGTATGGGGGAATTAGCCTGATGGCCATTTTCCTCTTTCAAAATAAAAATACTGTCTATCGAATTGGGGTGAGCAAAAGTGGCGATTTTGAGATATGAGTTTAAAAAGATGTTCTTTTATCAAAAAGGATGGCTATGGGTTAGCTTATATTTTATGACGAGTTTGGTAGTCCTTTTCTTATTTGATACACCGAAGAATCCAGAGATAGAATTGAACGCCTCCGATTATCACTATTATTTAGATTTGATAAATGGTCCACATACTGATGAAACTGAAGAACGATTAAAGAATGAAGCGAGTCATATTTCAGATGCGCAAGTAGCATTGAGAAAAGTATATGACGATTATTATGATGGGCATATTTCAGAGCAAGAATTACATGACTCCATTCCTGAATTAGAAAAAGTCATAGCGCATGAACAGGGATTCAAGGTTATTTTTGATCAATATATGTATGTCCGTGAAAATACTGATAATCGCTACTATTTAGCTACAAATGGTTGGGACGGTTTGTTATCTACAGAGCAGTTAGACTTTGGTTTACTCTTATTATTACTCTTGTTGGTTGCTCCTGTTTTTTGTGCGGAGTATACGGTTGATATGTATGCTCTTCATTTGACATTACGTAAAGGAACAAGGGAACACGCTCTTGTTAAAATGTTGCTTGTGTTTGTCGTTGTAGTGATCATTTCTATTTTATCTATTATGATGAGATATCAATTTTATGAGATGAAATATGGTTTAAATCATAAAGACTATCCACTTCAAAGCCTTTCTTACTATGGGACATCCCTAAAGGATTTGTCATTATTCTCGACTTTTTTATGGTCGACAGGTTTAAAGATAGTTGGTCATTTGGTTTTTGCAATGTTCATTATGCTATTTTCAATTTGGACAAAGAAATATGCTTTAACCCTATTTTCTTCAACGGTTATCATATTGCTACCCTATTATTTATTTACTCTTGATTCTAGCAAATATTTATTACCTGGACCGCTTGGTTTTATGCTTGCGACGGGATACTTTAGGGGAAGTGAGTATGAACGCAATCCGATTACGGATCAGTTTGACTTGATCTATAAAGAAGTCCCTGTGATGACTTTGTTTATCTTACTGTTTATTAATTTCTTGATCGGAATAATTTTTTGGAGACTCATCCTTCATCATCATACAAATGCGTGGAATACTAGAAGGAGACGCCATCAGCTACAAATGCTCACGACAAGGTTATTGCTTTGTATTACTGTGATCAGCCTTTCAGCTTGTGATGCACCCGATAAGGTAGATAAGGAATACGATGTTTTTAATTCCATTTCTAGACATAGCTTTGAAAATGACTCCTACCGTTTTTATATAGATGAAACAGATGTGGAGAATATTCGACCTGTATTTGAAGATAGGGAAACAGGAGAAATTAGAAATCTGATCAGAAGTCCTTTTTCATCCTTAACAAGCGTAGAAAATTTTATATATGGGAATGGTCCATTTGTCTATTATATAAAAATGGATTATGATAAGTCAGGTTTTTATCAGCAAACCAATCGGCTTTCCTTAATTGAAGTGGATACCACAACTTTTGATGAGAAAGTAATCTATGAGCAGAATGCAAATATGGCTAGGGATAGCTTTTTAGGTCTACATACAAGGGATAAGGCAGATTCTGCAGGCATCACTTCTTTTTTTGTCGATAATAAGAATCTTTATTTTGTGGTTGATGATAATCAAATAAGAAGAATTAATCGACTAACGGGAAAAACAGATAAGCTTATTCAAGCATCATATTCTAGCAATATTGCCTATGATGGCAGATATATTTATTATCTAAATGAGGCTTATCAAATTAATAAATATGATACTCAAACAGAAAGGGAAGTGACAATTCCAGATATTATCACGACCCAGTTTTTCCTAACAGATCATCAACTATTTTATATTAATCGTCAGGATCATTATCATATTTATGCTATGGACTTAAGCAATTCTAACATTCAAAAAGTGGTAAGGAAACCAGCCTGGAGTATTATTTGTGATGATGATTATATTTATTATGAAAGTAGGGCAGACAACGAAAGATATCAAATCAATCGCAATCTACTTATCGATGAATGAAGAATAAGGTTATACCTCTTCAGAAAAATAGTCGTATTAATCTCGATTACGCCATTCTCTTAATTTTTGTTCAACATCAGCACTTGGAATAAAGAATGCATTCTTTAATTCAGTTACAAAAGTAGTTCCTTTGTGTTTTTTTGATGTTAGGATGTGTTTTGTAGGTATGATTACATAATAAGAACTAATAGGACTATAGAGTAAGGCAACCTCTTCCTGATAATTTTCGTCAAAGTAAATAGCAAAGACAATTAAGTTGCATTTTTGTTTAATCAACCTATTACACCTCCTCTTAAAGATAGCTTAATCATATCATATCTAGGTAGAATTATGCATCTTTTTTTCTAGTTTAATAGGAGGTGTATGTCCAAATAGGATGTGGAAATAATCTAGTATTCCAATTTTTATTGATAAGTTTAGGCTTTATCAGTCAGTAATGTTGTCAGTTCTGTAATTTTATCTTTTGATAACTGTGGTGTTGTGTAACTTTTAATCGTTTGATTGATTTCGTCATAATTGCTAACACGATGCCCTTTAATTAGTTTATTATCAATTTCTAATTGGGCTGAATTAGAAAAGGCAATGATAGGGTAGACAGATTTCTCCTTTACCTTTAGCTCCTTTGCAATTGCTTGTGTGGTTGTTTCCATTGTTTTAATTGGATTCTTAAGAGTAGTGATTTGCTTTTTCGTTTGTACAGTCCAGTCATCATCATTCTCAGAACCATGAATAAGGCCATTATAATTCTCACGTTTAATGACGAAGATACCATAGATTGAAAGAACAAGATGGTCTACTTTTTGATCAAGATGTTCAAATGAAACATTTGAAATTTGGTGGTAAATATTTTTGTCCAGCTGGTTTAGTTGCCCTTCTAAATAAGAACGGCTAACTTTCTTTCTTAATATTGAAAATAAGCCACTAAGACCTACAATTAGGGCGATAATTAAAAAACCTTCAAGCCCGAATAGTTTAGTCCCTAATATAATTCCCTTACTTCCTATCATTTCTAAACCTCCACATTGTTTAATTTGATGAACGAGTTGGTCATCTCTTATTCGCTGTATGACTCTATTCTAACATTTGAAGCTAAAAAGGATAGATCATAAAAAGTATTTGACAAGGTTAATTTATTTATGAGTTATTTTTACCACAGTGCAACTGTCAGTAAGACTTCCACTTCAATCATACAGGGGAAAGGGCCGGATGAATCAAGTGTGATCAATAATCTGAAAAGACCAGATTCACACAGCTAATACCCAATAGGGATAAAGTTCCCTCCCTAAGTCAAGGTTCACATAATGATCTACGCACGAATCAGTCAGATATCGTTTTTAAAGAAAAAGTATTAATTTTTTTAAATGACTGATTAAAAATAGGATATTGTCCCTTCCACCAATGAGTGGGGGACATATACTAATGGTGAAATGACTAAAAGGAGGTTTTAACTTTGACTAATACAGGTGTTCCTGCAGGATGTGGCACACCGGCTCCTGCTCCAGCTCCTGCACCAGGAGGATTTGGCGCTGGTTTTGCTCTATTGATTGTTCTGTTTATCTTGTTAATTATCATCGGTGCATCATTTGGTGGGTGTGGATTTTAGATCGATCTGATTTAAGTGTAGTTAATCAAATGCAAAAAGTTGAAGCACCTCTTAAGATTGAATATTTTAAGAGGTGCGATTTTACATTTTAATTAAGGAGATTGAATTCTTCCCTAAGTCGTTTTTTTCTTCTTGGTATATAAGAAAATGGCTGTACCAATAATTAATAATCCCAATCCAGCGATTAGCATGTTAAATAAGGTTGTCGCTGTTTTTGGAAGTTGTGTGCGATCATGAACATCATCATTAGCTTGTATTTCAGGCTTCTCCTCCTCTATTTGCTCCGGAGACTGGGAATCTTCATCTTCATCGCCATCTTCCTCTATAGCGGGTTGTTCCTCTTCGTTTGGATCTTCATCATCGGTAACCTGGTCATCTTCTTCATCCTTATCATCTTCCTGATCTTTTTCATCATCTTCGACTTCGTCATCATCAGTGTCATCATGGTCAGCTTCAAGGGGGTAACCAGTGACTTGGTCACCAGATCGAACCAATTCATAATCAAGAATGGTGCCACTCCAAAAATGAAGGCGAATGGTGACTGGCTCATCTGAGCGAATTTCATCAAAGAGACGACTGTAATTCTCCCATTCATCATAGGTGAAATTGACTTTACCTTCATCGTAATCTGGACTAAATACATAGGCAAATTCCTTAAAGGAAGTCCAATCTTGTGGACCAGCTGGGCTGCCATCAGCATAGACAGCTTCAAGTGTCGCTAAATGATCGCCATTAAATCTTGTTGGAATGCTGAATTTTGTGTAATGGTCTTCATTCTCACTTAGGATTGGTGTCTGATAGGTGATTAAATCAACACGCCAGCTTGCTCCTTGATCAAAAACAAGTTGTAGAGAGGTATTGAGACCAACTTGATCAAGCTTGATTAGATCACTTAATAGATCTGCCTTTAAAATTAAGGTGCTATCGTTAATTGTATAATCTGATCCTTGAATTAGAGTTTGGCCATTGTGAGTAACATCGACTAATGTGCGACCATTTAAGTTTAAGTCTAATTGTTGATCAGTAATCTCTTCATCTTGCTTAAAGTAAATAAAATCTGCTTCAGCCGTAGCTGATCGTCCAGAAAAACTAGCTTTCATCAAAGCAAAAAATTCCTGATCAAACCAAGTATAATGGCTTCGGTCAAAATGTTGTCCATTGTCCCAAAGCATATGAACAAAGTCTTTTTCCTGAGCATAGTGAATGATATATTCAAAGAATTTCAGTTTTTCACCTTGTTGAATCGTATAAACATTCTGGTCAAAACCAAGTAAACCAAACTCACCAATTACAACTGGAATGCCATTTTGGGTGAATTGGTTATGAACCCGATCAAAAATTTCATGAATATCATTGGCGGTGTCTTGATCAAATCTTGTGTAACCAGCAATATTGACACTGAACGGCCAGAAGCCATAATAATGAATGGTTGCGATCATATAGGGATCATTTTTTTCTTTGATCCAATCTGTTAAAGTGTCGAGATAAATTTGTTCTTGTCCAGTATGCATGGTAGGGATTACGATTGGACGAATAGGGTTATTTCCGCCAGAATTACGGATAATGTCATAAAAACAGCTGTTTATTTCGTTTAAATAGGCTAAATCTTTATCATTATCATAGGGTTCAAAACGTGGTTCGTTGATACTTTCAAACATTAAATCTATCGGGTAATCCTCAAAATGTTCAGCTAATTGTTCCCATATTGCTTCAAATCGAGCGACTGTTTCGTCATGGTTATTTTCCATGCCGCTCTCTAGCCATAACCAGGAATCATGGTGGATATTGATCATTACTTTCATACCCGCATCAAGTGACCAATCAACAGCTTGGGTAACTCGTTCGAGATAATCCTCATGAATTTGGTAATTTGGACCATCATCCATCCGTTGATCAAATGTAATTGGGATTCGAATACTCTTGTAGCCTTGATTGGCAATGGATTCAATCAATTCTTTAGTAACATAAGGGTTTCCCCATGCCGTTTCATCTTCACCAACAGCATCGAAGGTATTCCCGAGATTCCATCCAGGCTGCATGTCCTTAGCATAATCTTCAATGTTATAGCTTTCTTCTGCTGAAACCACAACAGTTGGGATCAAGAAAAATAATGTGATCATTAAAATAGCGGGGAATTTGGTTTTCAATGGTCATCTTCCTCTCGAATTTTTTATTAAGAAAAATAGCTGAAGCACTTTCCCTCCTTTTTTAGAAAAAATGTACTGTTTAACTTGTTAGCTCTGTCTCTAATGAGATTAAGTAAATTTAGCTCCCTAATAACGGTAAGCGCTTACAATAATAACAATAACAAATACTGTTTTAAGAAAAAACAGTATTAATTAGACATCATATACATGCAAGAATAGAGCTAGACTAGTTTATTTGGAATAAAGGAAGAATAGATTGAGGGAATCGAAGTTTCCTTATGATCCTCAAAGTAATACTGAACTATATTAAATACACCCCTACTTTTGTATCATTTAACATTATTTAGTTAAAATACCTTTAAAAAACCTCTTCAAATAGCTAAGATGAATGTAGCTCGGTTTGAGAGAGGGGGATTGAGATGAAGCTAATTCATCGATTAGGTCTTATCAGCTTGATATTGATCCTAGGTGGGTGCTTTTCAATGAACGGTGAACAAGAGAAATCTTTAAGGATGGATACGGCGGAAGCAAAAAAGGATGAGTATTACGCAAGGGTTCAAGATTATACTGGGGAAGAATACACCTTACCAAACGGAAAGAAAACTGGCCGAATCGCAAATGACAATAAAGAAATAGTCGATGCAGCAATCAAAGACTTCTTCTTAGAAAACTATAAAACCGAAGTGATTGTACATAATATTGTCGGCAATGTCGATGGGGCAACAGTTTTTGTTGAATCGGTGGGTGAACCAAACTTTTATTCCACTGCGATTATCCCGATTGATGTTCAAAATGAGAAGATATTGACAGATCAGGTTTGGTCGCTCGAGGGAGAGGTAGAGCGGGGGATTATAACAGGGTTATATGCGCTAGCTTACCAGGAGGAATTTGCAAATTTGGATCAGCTATTGACTGGTTTGGCTGAAGCATATGGATTTACGAGTAAAACGATTGAGGCGATTGAAAATACAAGTGCGGCTGGCTACGAGAGGGTTTATTACTTTGTTACGGGCAGCAGATATCAATTAGAGGAAATTTGGAAAACCTATTTAGAAGAGCCGGACATGACTCACTCTGATTGGAGGGAGATGTTTGAAGTATTAGAATTTGATCCTGATGCAATTGGATTTGGCCTACATTTATTCATGGCAGATGAAAATGTTGAGCCAAGTCAAGAGGTGTTGGAGGCTGTTGTTGAAGCGATCGAAGAAGCAGATGATATACCGAATGGGAGTTATGGCATTCATCTTCATGACAATCGGATTAATAAACGTGTAGCTGATGGAAATAAAGAAAACTCTATAAGTCATTCATATCCAGATTATATTATTAAAGAATAAACAGGTGATCAGATGGTAATGAATACGTTGGAAGTACAGTTACGGGTAACCTCGGATCAAGATCTGGTTCAGAAGATTAAATCTTGCAATGAAAAGCTGGATGGTTGTTTAACCTTAAATCCTTAGGGTTAAACAACCTGTTACTTTATCCAACATTATCTTCAAAGTGTCCATTATATAGCTCATAATAAAAACCTTTCTTTTCTAATAAAGATTGGTGTGTACCATTTTCAACCACTTGGCCATCTTTCATGACAAAGATACGGTCTGCTTGTTGAATTGTGTTGAGGCGATGGGCAATAACAACACTTGTGCGCCCTTTCATTAATGTACTTAGAGCATCTTGTATTTTTAGTTCTGTTACGGTGTCAATGCTACTTGTTGCTTCATCTAAAATTAAAATATTAGGATCTGCAAGTAAAGCCCTGGCGATTGAAATCAACTGTTTTTGCCCTTGACTAATTCCCCCTCCTTCTTGTGACAATATGGTGTCATAACCATTTGGTAGTTTTGAAATAAATTGATCTGCGTTTGCTAGTTTAGCGGCATTCACAATATCTTGATCGGTCGCATTCAGATCACCATAACGAATGTTCTCTTTAATCGTTCCATTAAAGAGGAAGGGGTCTTGAAGAACGAAACTAATTTGTTTTCGCAAAGTTTCGCGTGTTGTATTCGTAATATCACAGTCATCAATTGTTATCACCCCTTCGTCAGGATCATAGAATCGACAAAGCAAGTTGATAATCGTTGTTTTTCCAGCACCTGTTGGCCCAACTATTGCGATGGTTTCACCAGGGTTTGCATAAAGGGACAAGTCAATAATTGTATCTTCATCTTCATCATAAGCGAATGAAACATGATCAAAATGAATTTCGCCATCTATCTTTTGCCAGTGATCACCATCGACTATCTCTTTCTCATCGGGGATATCCAGTATTTCGAAGACGCGCTCTGCCCCAGCAATGGCTGCTAATAAATGATTAAACTGGTTGGCTAGATTGTTGAGCGGTCGGGTGAACTGACGGGAATACTGAGTGAAGGTGACAATCACTCCAACTGTTACGACATCATTTAATGCTAAAACCCCACCAACAAAAGCAATTAGGGCAAAGCTAATGTTGTTTAAGCCATTCATCAATTTCGGAATAAAGCCAGAGTAGGCTTGTGCGTAATAACCCGATGTTTTGAGGTCGGCATTCTTTTCTTCGAAGTCACTTATCACTCTCTCCTCTTTGGAAAAAATTTTAACGACACTTTGTCCTGCGATAATCTCTTCAATATAACCATTTAAATCACCTAAATGCTGCTGTTGTTTACGAAAGTAAGCTCTTGTCCTTTTTGTAATCCACTTCATACCAAAATATAAAAAAGGTACAATCGTTAGGGTGACAAGCGTTAAAATCGGACTGAGATAAATCATGAAAACTAATGTGCCAATGAGTGAAAGCACACTTGAGAATAGTTGGATAACAGAGTCATTCAGCGTTTGACTGACTGTTTCCAAATCATTTGTTAAGCGACTCATCAGATCCCCGTGCTGTGCCTGATCAAAGAAACGAATGGGGAGGCGATGAAGCTTTGCAAAAAGATCCTCACGCATTCGGTAGATTGTTTTTTGTGTAATACCAACCATTAGAAAATACTGAAACCAAGATGCAAATGCATTTACCAAATAAACAAGGGCTAGTAAAATAATTAATCGAATTAATCCAATTGGATCTGTTTCAATTAAAAAATGATCGATAGCATAGCCGAGTAAAAAGGGTGCAACAAGTCTAAGAATGACATCTATAGAGACAAAGAAGAGTGTCAGGATAATTGTCCATTTAGATCTGGAAAGATAGGTCCAGATGCGCTTGATTGCTAGCAAAGGTTCTTGGGGTTCAGCTCGTTCTGCTTGGTGGATTCGAGGTCCTCTAGGCATTTTCATTTACCTCCTCGCCATACTGTGATTGATAAATCTGTTGATAAAGTGAACTTGTTTTTAGCAGTGTATGATGATCACCACGGGCCGAGACTTCTCCATCTTCTAATAATATAATTTGGTCAGCCTCAAGCAGGCTTGTTATTTTTTGGGTAATGATAAAGGTTGTACAAGACAAGCTCTTGATCGCTGCCAAGATTTTAGCCTCTGTTTGCAAATCCAGTGCACTGGTACTATCGTCCAAAAGCAAGATTTCTGGTTTTCGAATCAGTGCCCGAGCAATGGAGAGGCGTTGTTTTTGTCCACCTGAAAAGTTAACACCACGTTGTCCGATCATTGTTTGATATTGTTCTGCTTGCTTCATAATGGTGTCATGGATTTGGGCAGCTTTTGCCGCTTCGATAATCTCTTCATCAGTTGCCTTAGGCTTTCCCCAACGAATATTTTCCATTACTGTTCCAGAAAAAAGACGTGCTTCTTGTGGGACATAACCAATTTTTTCACGGAGGTTTTTAAGTTTTAAGGCCTGTAAGGGTTGCCCATTGAATAAAATTTCCCCCGCCGTTGGATCATATAATCTTGGGATTAATTGAAACAGGGTTGTTTTTCCAGAGCCAGTCGCACCGATAACGGCTATTGTTTCTCCTTGGTTCACTTGGAGATTAATTTTATTTAGAATCAACGCTTCTTTATTTGGATAAGAAAAGGAAACATGATCAAATACCAACTGATGTTGAGTCGGTTTTATATGATCTATTGTTTGATCACCTTCAATCAGATCGATTTCCTCCGTTAGTACATCATTAATCCGATCTTTGGATGCTTGTGCACGTGAGAAAGCAAGCAAAATAAAGGACATCATCGAAATTGAGTGCATCGTTCGGGTTGCATAGTTAATCACTGCGACGACTTCACCGACACTACTTGCTTGATTAGCAATCTGAATTTGACCCAGCCAAAGGATTACTAAAATACTTAAATTCATGACAACCATGATAACAGGTCCACTAATTTGCATGAGCCGGAGGGTATAAATCGTTAAATCCCTTAATGACATACTTGCTTGAGCAAAGTTATCTTCTTCATGATCGCTACGCAGAAAAGCTTTAATTAAGCGCATAGCTGTTAAATTCTCACGCATGACATTATTCACTCGATCTAACCGATGCTGGATACGGTGAAATAAAATGACCCCTTTTCTAGTTATCCATACGATAAATAAGATTAGTATCGGCATGGTTAGAAGTAAGATCAGAGATAACTTCCAATCAACCAACATTGCTAGGACAGTACTTCCAATAATAAGGAGTGGGGCACGGCTACCAATCCGGAGTGACATGTGCACGATGGATTGGAGTTGTGTGACATCATTTGTTAATCGGGTAATCAGGGAAGATGTTGGGAAACGATTCAAATTTTTAAAGGAAAATGCTTGTATCTTTGAGAAAGTTGCCTGCCGTAAATCATAACCAAAGCTCTGGCTAACGTGAGCACTTAAGAATGAATTCATGATCCCAGCAGCAAAACTAATAGCTGCGAGAATAATTAATATAATACCCCAATGGGAAATTTCCTGAAGATTATGTACCCGAATCCCATCATCAATAATTCGTGCAATAATTAAGGGAGAGCTGAGTTCAACACTTAATTCAACGAGCATAAGTGTGAATGCAATGATCATAGGTAGTTTATAAGATGATAGATAGGAAAAAGCTTTTTTCATAAATTGAGAAACCCCTTTCATTATCATTATACTAAATTTTTAATTAAAGTGTAATGAACTGAAGGGGGTTTTTAAACGAGTGCAACTGTCTGTAAGACTCTCACTTGGAGGATTTGAAGGAGGGTAAGCATTGTAAGTGGGAGATCAAGTGACAGGATGGGCACGATTAGTTCAAGGGCTATAGATCATCCCCTTGTGGGACTATCAAATGTTTTCGCTGGGACGAGTAACCGCAAATCACTTCGGTGGGACGAGTAACCGCAGTCCCAGTCCCAGTCCCAGTCAGTGGAGATAGTGGGAAGTCAGCCTGAATCCACAAGGTTCTGTGGTAATATCTTCATGACTTAGGACTTGTAGGCCAACCCTCCCAATGATTGAAGTCTCACTTTATCCTTAAAAGTATTTTAAGTTACGGTTGTCGAAAATATAGATGATATTTATACAAATGTGCACACAGTTTTTCCATTCTAAATTTTGAAAGATGAACACGTAATACTTTGCCATTCTTATAATAGATAATTGAAGAGCGATCACGTTCCTCAATTTCTTTAATATTTTTTGTTATGACCCAAATGCAATCTTCGTTTTTTGGTGCCTGGGTAGGAAAAACATATAGATCACGGTTTGGGTCAATAGGAATCGGGGGATTTTGCTTCAGATTAAAAAGTTCTTTCATTGCTTGTGCTCTCCCCTGATATGATGAGCCATTCCGTAAACAGGCATGCTCGATAATTTTATAGCCCTTCTGCATTGTATAGTGTGTTCCATCGAGTTCCTCGATTTCAGATACTGCATAAGTAGTTTTCGCAGAGCGAATATACAATGTTTGATCGTTTATCCGATAATAAGCTGATCTAGGATCTATTTGAACCGCCTCCATCTTAATGTATTAGATATTTATCAATATCCACCTAGTTAAGATCTGCGATGCTGACCTCCGCCCTCCTTATTGTAAAATATGACACTTTAATAAGTATTATAGCATACAACAAAAGAATTAGATAGAATTTTTTAAAATATATGGAAACATTGATTAATTTTGTCTGATCCATTACTAAATCTTACTCTTATCCTAAATGGGTATCTTTAACCTTTTTATCCAATACGGAATTCGTTATAATGATTGTAAAGAATATTTGATATCCTATTTTGTAATTTAATGTAAAATAATGTTCAAGAAGAATAATATCCCTTAAATGATCTATGTCTTTGTTAGATTCAGAAGATTGGCAATCTATCCTCGTTTTGAATCAGTTATTCACTGAATGAAGTTTCACTTTATATAGGATTAAATAAGGAAGAAAACTCAAATAAATCATTTAAATGAAGGATGTTTTTTAAAATATGAGAGAGGGTGGGGATCGTAATGTTTTGCCCAAATTGTGGGGAAGAGAGTGTCAATAATGAAAGGTTTTGTAGTTCATGTGGTCATCAGCTGATACATGAGACTAACGAAGAAACAGAGAAAGACGAAGAAGAAATCTGGTCAAAATTCGTTGGGAAAAATTATGATTTTTATAAATATAAGTGGGGGAGTGTAGATAATCCAGCGAAATCAACGAGTTGGAATTGGCCTGCCTTTTTATTCGGAATCTTTTGGTTAGGCTACCGCAAGATGTATAAACCGGTTTTTATTATATTCGGTATTTATTTAGCTATTGATATTTTTGCAATCTTTACTGGACTGTATGATGTGGCTGATTTGATTAATGAAGGTTTAATGATGGGGATCAGCGTTTGCTTAGGTATATATGGAAACTCCTTATACTATCGTCATTTAAGGGAAAAAATAGTGATGTTTGAAGATTCCCAAGCAGATGAGCAGACGATCAAGTATTTAGGGGGAGCGAGTAAAAAAGGAATCTTTTCGGTCTTGGGGATATTAGTAGGTTATCTGGCCATTTACTCTATTCTAACAACTTTATTTTCAAGTGGTTCTATTGTTTTTGGAACTAATGAGGGTCCATCAGGTATTACCGATATCAAGGAGACTTTTTCTACAGAAGAAGTGATTTATTATGAGGTTGATTTTGGTGAACCGATTGACTCAACGACTGTAGATGTTCGTCTCTTTTACATTGAGGATGATAATGAAGTGATTTATACCGAGTTTGTGGAACTGGTTGATCCGGAATGGACTGGTTATTATAGCTATTTATATGATCCTGATATTGACTATCAATTGATTTCTGGCACTTATCTGGTAAGGATTTATCGAGATGATGTTTTATTGAGGGAGGGTAACTTTGAAGTTACGGGGGAGGTTTACTAAATAGCCGCATATTGTTTAAACCTATCTTAAAAATTTTGGGTTAAGAAAATCAAGGAAGAGGTCATATCTATTATGGTATGACCTCTTCCTTGATTGATTCTATTTATGGAAATAATTATCTATATAAAAAAGCGTTTGATCGGCGTAAAGAGATAGAGGTTGACTGGTGTTTACTTCAATTTATGCTATCTAAGATCTGAGTATTTTTTACTATCATAAATTAGTCATTAACAAAACAACCTCTTACCTATAGTTACTATAATCATAGGTCAAAATAACCAAAATGAAAACTTATAAAAAATATTTGTCAGCTTTTGTTGAATAATCTTTCTACTTCCGATATGATCAGTGAGTAGAACAAAAGTCATAGGGTAAAATGAGGGGTGTAGTAATGAGTAAACTGGTTAACTTCAAAAAAATAGGTACACGATTAATTTTAGGTTTCGGGATTATTATGATTTTGGTCATTGGTATGAGTGTGAAAAATGTAAATTCCATTGCTCGAATTAACAATAATACAAATAAGTTAATTAATGAAGGCTTGGAAACGCTAATGATTAATGAGGAATTATCTATTAATATGCTTGAGCGCACTACTTATTTACAAGCTTTTGCGTTAACGGGTAATTCCACATATCAAAAGTCATTTATTGACGAAACTGAGGATAGTATAGCTTTAGAAGAATTGGCCTTAGAAAAAAGTAATTCTGAGCAATTGAAAGAGGCGATTGATCAGAAGGTGCGTTGGGGACAGCTAACAGATCAGTTCTTTGATTTATATACAAGTGGTAATGAAGATGAGGCCCTAAGCTTATTTGAGGATCAAATTATGCCAATCGGGATGGCTTTAATTAATGAATTTGCTGACTTGTCTGATATGCGAGGAGAACAAATCAATCAATTAAGCGAGGAGATTACCGAAGCGGGTCAAAGTACTTTAGATGCAACTTTCTATATTGCAACATTAATTATTATTGTAGGGATAGTCGCTGCCTTTATTACAACACGTATGATCACTAAACCAGTTAAACGATTGACTGAACAGATGTCGACGATTGCCTCTGGTGACCTTACAGCAGAGGTGGTGGAGACTGATCGACGTGATGAATTAGGACAACTTTTCCAAGTAGCCAATCAAATGGCGATCAATATGCGGGCATTGTTATTAGAAATTCAAAAGGTTTCTAACTTGGTCGATGGACATAGTGATTCATTGTCACAAACAACAAATGAAGTAACTGAAGGTGTTGAGCAAATTTCTGTTACAATGCAGGAATTAGCATCTGGATCTGAAACACAAGCAACTCATGCGATGGATCTGTCTACTGGAATGAGTGAATTTGTTTCAACCGTTTCCGTTGCCCAAGAGCTGGGTAAATCTGTTGCTGATGAATCTAAAGAAGTACGTAATCTATCAATAAATGGTGCAAGCTTAATGCAAGATTCTGTTGGTCAAATGCATACAATTGATGCAATTGTCCATGAATCAGTTGAGAAGGTCATTCGGTTAAATGATCAATCTAAAGAAATATCAAATATTGTTGCTGTGATTCAGGATATAGCTGATCAAACAAACTTACTTGCTTTGAATGCTTCAATTGAAGCGGCACGTGCAGGTGAACAAGGAAAAGGATTTGCTGTAGTTGCTGATGAAGTTAGAAAACTTGCTGAAGGGGTTGCGAGCTCTGTACAGGATATTACCAAGATTACCTCTGGCATTCAATCTGAATCTGAATCTGTAAAACTCGTTTTAGAAGATAGCTATCAACAAGTTCAACAAGGAACAAATCATATTGAGGAAACAGGTAAAACCTTCCACAATATTGAGAATGCAATTGGTAAAATGACAACAGATATTCAGCAAATAACGGATCAATTAACAAACATGCTTTCTACTAGTCAAAGCTTGTCTGGATCAGTTGAAGAGATTGCTTCAATTTCGGAAGAATCAGCTGCTGGTGTTGAGGAAACATCTGCATCAGCTGAAGAAGTAACGAGCTCAATGGAAGAGATTTCAACAAGTTCTACTGACTTAACGAAACTAGTTCGTGAATTGAATCAATTAATTGGGCAGTTTAAATTATAGGATATGAATGCATTATCTATCATCATATCTAGAGGCTGGGACAAAACTCAGCTAAAATGAAAAAGGAATTCAGTTGATACTGGGTTCCTTTTTCTTATGATCATCATTTAAATAGAATCATCACCTCTTAAATTTTTTGTGGAGTCACTCCGTGATTTACACTCTGGGTGGACGCTTTCCACGGGTACGGCCTCGGGCGTACAGGATGTGGGTCAGTTAGACGTTGCCACAGGACGTGGCGGTTTTAGTCTAACATTCCTTATTGCTCCACTACCGTGTCGCAATAAGGATTTTCGGACTCGCACTTTCCCCGCTGGAGTCGCCACCCGCTGTTCCAATCACTGGCTGGGCGCTCCTGATAATGGATCATAAGAAGAAACACAAAAAGAAGATATGAGAGAAAGCTTTTAGAAGAAAAGACTGGCGGAACTTACGGTCAAGGTAAAATGGATGTTGAGCCGTTCTTTTGGTTTTTTAAGGCTAATTTTGGTTTCACTTGTTTATCTTTAAAAGGTAAATCCAAAGTACACAATGAACTAGGATTTGCGTTATTGGCTGTGAACTTAAGGAAATTCACGGCTAATAACTCTAAGACTCCAAAGCATTCAAACCACTACAAAAATGAAAATGGTTCTATTTTCGAACAAACCGTAAATAGAACCATTTTTTACTCAGTGGGACTAGTTGTCCCAGCCCTTTGATTTCCCTTATCAAGTGAAACTTCAACCAGTAATCAGTTGGGAAAGGTTCACTTGATATGTGAAAGTGTTTTAGTTAACCATGCTAGGATATCCTCCATCACTTGATCCCTGTTAACTTCAAATAACATTTCATGGCGGCCCTCTGGATAGAGGATCAGTTTAATTGATTGAATGCCAGCTGTTTGGTAGTCTTTAACGACACGTTTAACCCCTTTGCCAAAGTCACCAACTGGATCAGATTCACCACTGATAATAAGCATCGGTAATGACGGATCAATCCGTGCGATCTCAGATTGTTTATGAATTAATTCAATGCCTCCAAGTAAATCATGGTAAAATCCAGCTGTTGAAATAAAGCCACAGTAAGGATCCTCTTGATAGGCCTGAACGGTTTTAGGGTCGCTTGAAATCCAGCTACCTGAATTTTTGAATTTTTTATTAAACTGGCCAAAACTTAATTTATCCATTAACGGGCTTTCTGATTTGGCCCCATGTCTCTTAATCTCTGAACGAGCAATGAATCGTCCAATTTTTCCAGCTAATCCTTTCCCAGCACCTGTCCCTGAGATGATAACCCCATCAATTGCCTTTGAATAGCGCTGAATAAATCGTCGAACTAGAAAGGAGCCCATGCTATGTCCTAGCATAAAGACAGGTAATTCTGGATAGGCCTGATGAATTTGGTCATTAATCATTTTTAAATCTTCAACAGTACGTTCAAATCCATCTTCGTCAGCATAGTAGCCCATTACTCCCATCTTTTCACCCGTTTTCCCATGTCCACGGTGGTCGTTAGCATATACAACAAAGCCGTGTGAGACAAGGAAATTAGCAAATTCATGATAGCGTCCGCTATGTTCTGCCATTCCATGTGCAATTTGAACAACTGCTATTGGTGGCTGTTTCTGATCTAGCCATTTTTTAATATATACCTCTTGTCCATCTGATTGTGTTAACCATAATTCTTCTATCAATTCGATCAACTCCGTTATAATTTCGTTTATTATTAGTTTAGCTGATTTAACTCATTATCGCGAGCAAATTTATTACTGGAGAAGCTATTTAAAATAAGAAATGAGATAAACTATAAGCACTTCTAGGTGAATAGGATTAAACAGTTAGTGGATTGATTAACTTGAAGGATGTTTTGAGAAGTATTCCAGTGTATAAAAAAGAACCCTAAGAAAATCAAAAAATTCATTTTCCTAGGGTTTGATTCAATGTGTTGAAGCAAATTAAAGGTTACTTTTTGCCGATTAAGTAAATATAGATCTCAACAATGATTATTTAAAAGATCGGAGTGGATGATCAGTAGGGCGTAACGGTCAATAACAAATTTAATATCTTTATTTAGCCCCCATTGGGGATGACTTCCCAATGAGGGTTAGATTTACTCTATTTCACTGAGTAACCGTTGGACTTCATCTGGATTTGCTTCAAGTTTTAAGTCTGTCTTTACAAGCGGGCTAACCGTTGATACCGCTGGCATTTTATTACCTTGATAAAATGAAATAAATGCATCTTGATTAATTGAATACAATATAGCTTGGCGAAGGGCTGTATTGGTAGATACCTCCCGATCATTCATATTGAAGTTTAAGTAGGTCACAGCATTGCTTTCATTTTGTTGTAAGGTTAAACGGTCATCATCAACGACGGTATCGTATCGATTTTCTGCAACACCATTTAAAATATGAATTTCATCATTTCTTAATGCTGAAAGTGCAGTTTCAGAGTCTTGGATAAATTTAACGATTACTTCATTAATTTTAGGTTCATATTCTGTATTTGGTAGATAGGCAGGATTTTTTATAAACTGTGCTTCATAGTCATCTTTCTCTATTAGTATATAAGGTCCACTGGCATAGATTGTGTTTTCGATCCCACTATCTTTAGTGACGGTTTGTTGATCGCCATAAGCGATATCTTTATTAACATCATATTCCTCGACATCAAATGTATTGATGCTCTCTACTTGCTGTTTTGAGACAATACCGGCAGATTGGTGGGCAAGATAGTTTAATACTTGTGGGAAGGGCTCATGTGTTGTCACTTTAACCACTTGATAAATCCCAGCTGCATTATCAACTTCTGTCTTATCGCTTGTTAAGTTGGAAATAGCGACAGCTAAATCAGCTTCTAATGCTTCCCTAACCGTACCACCATCAGATGCTTCTACATCTAACTCGCTAAGATCTTCAACGATTTCGATTGTGTCCATACTTTCATGTAAGCTGTATGTTCTATGATCGGGAACTGAATTCGGATCTTTCGCACGTTCAAGTGAAAATTTAACATCTTCAGCTCCGACTCGTTCACCAGTGTCAACAGCTGTTCCATCTTCAACTGCGGCAAAATTAATATCATCACGTAAAATGAAATAGTAATCTTGACTTCCTTCTGCAATAACATGATTTAAAGATAAGGATCCATCAGAGACGACTTGATCATCATCTGTTAGATTGACTAACCGAACATACATATTAGTATTAAGTGTGTTAATTGAGCCATCGTTTCCTTTAATCGGATCAAGAGAAGTTAATGAATTATTGCTTTGATGAACAAGTAAAGGCTCACTTTCTCTTAGATCTTGATCATTAAAGTCAACGGCTTCCCATACTGCAGCTCGAGATTTTGGCAAGCGAACTGTTTCTTCATTAATAATTTCGTGATTAACACCTTGTGCCTTGTATGAAATATATAAAGGTACAATATAAGCCTGATCAAAAACAATATGCTGTTCTAAGTCAGTATAGGTTTGTTGATAATCTTCAGGTAATTGTGTACTGGCTAAGTCAATGAGTTGATCTGCCTGTTCATCAGCAAATAAACTGTTATCTCCATCGGAAGTAAAGAGTGAACGAACGGCATAATCTGGATTCCCAGTTACTGTTGTCCAGCTATTTAAAGCTAGATCATAATTTCCGGCTTCTTTTTGTGTTGTAAAACTACCGTAATCAGGTTGAATATTTAATTCAACATTAAATCCATTACTTGTTAATTGATCACGAAGAATGTTTAAATCATCTTCACCTGTGCTTATGCCAAGTATTTCTATTGTTGGTTTTTCGGTTTGCTCAGAATCGTTTGAAGGCTCTCCCTGGACATCTGATTCCGTACTGACGCATCCTGTAATAAATAAACTAATTGCAGCTAAAAAAATAAAACTTAATTTCCTCATTTAATTTCCCCCTCATATGGTTTAATTTACTTTTGGATCTAATGCATCTCGCAGTCCATCACCAAAAAAGTTAAAGGCGAGGACAAGTAAGATAATGGCTAGCCCTGGAAAAATGGCTAGGTAAGGTTCTGTTTCTAAATAACTACTTCCAATTCTTAACACATTTCCCCACTCAGGTACATGTGGTTCGACACCCAATCCAAGAAAACTAAGACTACCAGTAGCGATGACGGCACTGCCGATTGTCAAGGTTGCTCGGACAATCATAGGTGCAAAGGCATTTGGAATTGCATGTTTGATTAGAATGACCCAATCGGATTCCCCTAATGCTTTAGCTGCTTCAATATAATCTAGATTGGCTACCATCAAAATATTCGCTCTCATTGTTCTTGCGTAGGTTGGAATTGAACCAATACTTAAGGCAATCACAAGATTGACTGTACTTGAACCAAAGGCAGCAATAATGGCAATGGCAAGCAGTATGCCTGGAATTGCATATAAAATATCTAAGAAACGCATGATTGTTTGATCAATTGCATGATTATAATAACCGGCTAGCGCTCCTAAAATACCACCAACAACGAGAGGAATCAGGGTTGTTAATAGTCCAATCAATAATGAAATCCTTGCACCAAAGATAATTCGTGAAAATACATCGCGCCCGAAGTTATCAGTTCCAAATGGGTGAACCAAACTCGGTTCCATTAAGAGGTCACCGTAATTATTTGCTGTTGCGAAACTGGTGACAAATGTTCCGTGGCTTGTTATCGATATGGATAGGGTAAAAGTAATAAATAGTAAACCAATCATGGCCGTAAAGCTTTTGTTCAATTTCACCCAGAAAAAGTACCATTTATCAATGCTGGCTTGATCTTGTTTTGAGTTTTGTAGCCATAAACTATAACCCAAAATAATTCGGAAAATGTTACCCGTTAAACTCGTGATCAACAAGAAAACTGCTAACCATTTCATTGATTTCTTGAACTGATTTAATTGCTGATCATATTTGATTAGGAAAATGATAACTATAATATCAATCAAAAGTAGGGCTATGAGTATTCCCATTAATAAAATAAAGTGGTTCGATACATATGGTTTAAATAGATTTAACAGTGTAACACCAATAACTAAAAAATCGGTGATAAACAGATAATAAGCAAATGTATAGTTTATGGAAGACTCTGTTTTTAATAAACGAAAGGCAAATGTGACGGTAAAGACATTTCCAACTAATAAGGATAATAATTGGACACTTCCTAAAATCCGTGTTCGACGTTGAATTTCACCGTTTCTTAATAAATCATTTCGTAAAAGATAAATCAGCATGATCTGATAAATACTGATGATCGTATAAATAATTGTTAGTGAAACAAATCCAATACTCCATGATTGACTACTTACTTGATAGCTGTTGAATAAGAATAAAAGGGCTAAGGCTAGTGAGATAACAAGTGAAAAGTGTCCGTGCTTATATAAATCAGATTGTTCAAGTGATTGACGATTTCGTTGACCCAATACGATCTACCTCCCCTGCTAATTATTTTTCAAATGAGCCCGAATTCGTGGATTTAACAAGGCATAAAGTAGGTCAACAACCAGGTTAACGACAGAAATAGTTATTGCGATATAGACAACTCCCGCAAGAATAGCAGGAATGTCAGGGATAAATTGTTTATCAACAATGTAGCTCCCTAAACCACTAATATTGAATACCTTTTCTGTTACTGCTGCACCACCAAGCATGGCGCCAAATTGAAGTCCAATTACAGTTAGAATAGGAATCCAGGCATTACGTAAACCATGGCGTATAAAGGTTTCCTTATTAGATAGCCCTTTGGCTTTCGCTGTAATCATATAATCCTCATGCATCACTTCGAGCATTGATGATCTTGTCATTCTTGCAATTGCAGCAGCTAATCCAGTTCCTAAAACAGCGATGGGCATGATTAAAGATAAGATGTTATTAGGTGAATAAGTTGCCGGCAATAAATTGCCCCTAATTGAAAAAACTAAAATAAAGATTAAGCCCTGCCAAAAACTTGGGATCGATAAGCCAATTAGCGCGAAAAACATAAAACTGTAATCCCAAAATGAATTTACTTTAGCTGCGGATATCATCCCTATTGGTACTGCGATGATCACTGCTAAGATCAGTGATGAGACAGCCAGTGTTAAAGTAACTGGAAAACGGTTGGATATGCTGGTCATAATGACTTCATTGCCTGTAAATGAATGACCTAGGTCAAAAGTGAGAAATCCTTTTAAAGCATTCCATAGTTGAACAAAGTAAGGTTGATCTAGTCCATATTGTTTGTTAAAGGCAAGTCTTTGCTCCATTGTTGCTGATTCACCCAGAATATTAGCAGCTGCATCTGATGGTGAAATATAAAGAATCGTAAAAACAACGACAATGACAGAAAAGATAACAAAGATTGTCATGACCATTCGTTCAAAAATATAACGAACAAAAGCATTTTGGTAAATAAAACATAGACTATATAAGATAAAACCAGGGATAAAGCTTAATGTAAGAAACAAGTTATTCTCCAATAATGACTGAAAATAATCAATATATTTGATCGGTTTAAGTTTGTGGGAGGCTAATTCTTGTTGAGCAAGCTTATTTAATTGTCGCTCAACTTGCTTTGAAACAAATTGATTTTTTTTATTTATCTCGATCGATTGATTAAAGTACTTTTGCTTTCGATCATATTGATTTCCATAATCAATGAATAATTGTTCAGCTAACTTTGAATGTTTTAGCTCATTAATTTTTTTCTTTAATAAATCGTTGTAATTTGTGCCCTTTCTTTTATTAAAAAATAAAAACAAGACGATTAAATGGACGGGAGCACCCACCACCCATTGGAGCCATCTTAATAAATGGTGTTGGTAAATGATTGTATAACCTTTGGAAAGCTTATTTGGTTGATTTAATGTAGCCAACTAGATAGTCACCTCCAAACTTGATAATTCCTATTCGTTTAGTATAGTATAGTGTAAAGAAGATTATAGAAAGTTTTTAATCAGATGTCAAATAATTAATTTAATGGAGCGTTGCTTATGGATAATTTATTATCAATAAATGATTTAAGTGTTGTATTTAAAACAAGTCGACAAGATATTGAAGCGGTAAAGCATATTTCGCTGTCGGTTCATAAAGGTGAGACTTTGGGAATAGTTGGTGAATCAGGTTCTGGGAAAAGTGTGACAGCTAAAGCTATTATGCAACTACTTCCTTCTCACTCAGCTCAGATAACTTCAGGAACGGTTCAATATGAAGAACAGATGATCTCATCATTTAACGAAAAAGAAATGGAAACCATTCGTGGTCGAGAGATAGGTATGATATTTCAAGATCCAATGAGTTCATTTAATCCAACAATTAAAATAGGCAAACAAATTGATGAAATGTGTATCAAGCATCGTGGCCTTTCCGCCTCAAAGGCTAAAAAGGAAACCTTAAACATGCTTGAATTAGTTGGAATTACAAATCCAAACGAACGTTATCATCAATATCCACATGAATTCTCTGGTGGGATGTTACAACGAGCAATGATTGCAATGGCGCTTGTTTGTAAGCCCAAATTACTTATTGCTGATGAACCAACAACCGCTTTAGATGTTAGAATTCAGGCGCAAATTTTACAATTAATGAAGAAGTTGCAAGATACATTTGATATGAGCATTATATTAATTACACATGATTTTGGTGTCGTCGCTGGTATGTGTGATCGTGTAGTGGTGATGAAAGATGGAGAAATTGTTGAACAAAATGATACAACAACTATTTTCAATCAACCGCAGCATCCATATACACAGCGTTTACTAAAAGCATTACCACGAATTGACCAAAAAAAGGCGACTCGCCAGGCTAAAGTTTTTTCTGAAACAGAGCCACTCGTTGATGTCCGTCAGTTACAAAAAGTTTATCAACTAAAATTAGGCGGTACCGTACGTGCTGTTGATCAAATTGATTTTAAAATTCATCAAGGCGAAACGTTGGGATTAGTTGGGGAATCTGGCTCGGGCAAGTCAACAACAGGTCGACTTTTATTACAACTTCAACAAGCAACAGATGGCGAAGTACTCTATCAAGGGATGGGCATCCATCATTTTTCGCGAAAAGAGTTAAAAATATTACGTCGTGATATTCAAATTATTTTCCAAGACCCACAAGCCTCATTAAATCCAAGAATGAAGGTACTCGATATTATTGGGCAACCCTTGGATATTCACAAACTATGCCGAACGAAAAAAGACAGACGGAGAAGAGTGGAGGAATTATTAGAATTAGTTGGATTAGAGAAGGAACATGCTAATCGATATCCACACGAATTTTCTGGTGGTCAACAACAACGTATTGGCATTGCTCGGGCCTTAGCTGTAAAACCCAAGTTTATCGTCTGTGATGAACCTCTATCTGCACTCGATGTCTCCATTCAAGCACAGATAGTTGATCTTTTACAGGATCTACAAAAACAACTCGGTTTAACCTATTTATTTATTGCACACGATTTAGCTATGGTAAAACATCTTTGTGACCGAATCGCAGTGATGTATGATGGAAAAATTATAGAAGTTGCGGAAAGTGAAGAACTTTATCAATATCCAATTCATCCTTATACTAAATCATTGCTCGAAGCAGTACCGATACCAGATCCAAAGATTGAAGCGAAGAAAATCCGTGAACATGATATTAAGCTACAGAGTTATTCTTTTGAACAAAACATTTTTGAAGAGAAAAGACCAAAACATTGGGTGTTAGTATGATTACACCAGAGAAAGGGCTAATAGTTGTTTAAGTTGCGGGTATATTTTGGAGGATGAGCGTGTTTTGGTGAGGTTGAGAGCATTTCACGGAAGTTGAGAGCAAATCGCAGAAGTTGAGAGCAAATCGTGAAAGTTGAGAACAAATCGCAGAATTTGAGAGCATTTTCGAAAAGTTGAGAGCAAATCGCAAAAGTTGAGAGCATTTTCGAAAAGTTGAGAACAAATTTGGAAAGTTGAGAGCAAATCGCAGAATTTGGGAGCATCCTCCAAAAGCTATAGGATGCTCGCGACTTAACAAAAGTAGGGATAGGGTGTCCGTAGATCAACTAATTGAAAACCTCCACTGAATGAAGGTTCATCTTTTAGGTGAAAAATAAAAATGGTTCTGAGTTTTTAATACAGTTACTCAGAACCATTTTATCGCAGTGCAACTGTCAGTAAGACTCCCATTTCAAGCATTCGAAGAAAACTAAGCATTGGAAGTGGGAGATCAACTGATAGTAACGGCCTGATTGGTTGAAGGGTCCTTAGATCATATCCTTGTGGTAGGAATAAATATTTTCGCTTTGGTGAGTAATCACAAATCCCTTCGATTGGGCGGGTAACCGTAAATCATTCCGGTGGGATGAGTAATCACAAATCTCTTCGATTGGACGAGTAACCGCAAATCCTTTCGGTGGGATGAGTAATCACAAATCCCTCCAGTGGGACGAGTAACTGCAGTCCAGTCGCAGTCCCAACCCCAATCCCATTCATTGGGGGATGGGTGGACGCAGACTAAATCCACCCGTCCTGTGGTAATGTCTGCATGGCCTAGGTCCTCTAGGCCTAACCCTCACCGATTGAAGTTCCACTTTATTGTCATATGGTTTCTGGTTGCAGTCAATAATTTTCAAAAGTATTGATGTGTTTTATATGGTGAAAATCACCATCCCGTTGCGTTGGTTGGAGCATTTAAATAATCTATCCATTTGGGGTTATCAATTTTTATCATTGATAACGAAATCCCGTGCATGTTAAATGATGTTAGGTGTGTGCCTACTTTAACAAATTGAACTTCTAATTGTTCTAATGCCAGCAGTCGCCTAATATCGTTGGCGAAAATATACTGTTCCATCAGTGGGGTTGCGCCAAGTCCATTCACTAAGACGGCATAGCGGTCACCGCTCTTCCATTTATATAAGCTTTTTAATTTATTGACTAATTCAATTGCTAACTGTTCTGATGAGTAAAAGGTTTCCTTACGATATCCTTTTTCACCATGAATGCCGATTCCAAAGTAAACTTCACTATCAGATAACTTAAATGATGGGCTATGGTTTTCTGGAATAATTGTTGGCTCTATGGCAACACCTAATGTATGAATATTCTTTGTAACCGTGTCCCCTAAAATTTTTAGTTTTTCAAGAGAAGCGCCTTCTTTAGCGGCTGCTCCGAGTATTTTATGAACTAATACAGTTCCAGCTACCCCGCGTTTCCGTTTTTGAAATGTTTCTTTATTTTCAATAGAAACATCATCATTAACAATGACCATATCAACCTTATGTCCTTTGGCCCTCATTATGTTCATTGCTTCTGTAAATAATTCAACATCAGCAGCAAAATTCTTAACTATTAAAAGCACTCCAGCACCTGAATCAGTTAGTCTAATGGCTTCAATAATTTGCTTTGGATATGGAGGGGTAAACAATTTGCCCTGGACGGCAGCATTTAGCATCCCATCACCGACATATCCGAGGTGTGCAGGTTCATGACCACTTCCACCCCCGCTAACTAGGGCAACATATGGCTTTTGCTCTCGATAAATAATTTTATTTTTTTGATTAAATTTTACTCGATCTTGATTAGCAAAATAAAAGCCTTTCAGCATCTCGTTCACCATCTGATTGGAGTTATTTATGATATTTTTCATTTTAGATCACCTTCCTCATTACCAGTGATGGTTCTTAATTGATTAAGAACCTGTTGTCTAATTATACTCGCCATCATCTCGGGCGAATAAACACAAGACTTCTCAATCCACTCTTTAACCAAACCAACAAACCCATGACTATAAAAAGATGCTAAAATATCAAGTTCTTGCTGGTCCAAGTGCTTATTACTATCCCGTAACATATCTTCAAAAGCTTTTAAATAAAGTGTTTTAATGTGAGTGGACAAATATTCAATAAAGGAGTTCTGTTCAGTTACCTCAAATGCATTTTTATAGAATAATTGATTTTGATAAAAGTAATCAAATAATTGATTGAAGATATTTTCCCAACTTTCATAATCTAAAAAATCAATAATATTTTCCTTTGTTTCATATTGATAGATCCATTCCAGTAATTCATATTTATCTTGGAAATGATAATAGAAGGTTTGTCTTCGCATTTGACAAGCCTTCATGATATCGCTAACTGATATTTTAACGAATGGTTCTGTTTTCATTAAGTCTTTAAGTGTGGTTGCGATTATCTTTTTGGTTATAATTGATGTCCTCATATGATCACCCTTAATGCCTATTGTAACTGATAAATACGAATTTCGTAAGATTCTCATCACTTAATTTTGACAGATTTAAAAAGATGTCCGTTTTAATAATAGCGCTTACATTGTATGATTAAGGTAAGGTTATTAAAATAACCAAATAAAGAGGAGGATTTTTAATGGATAAAATTTTTGTAAGTCCCAGTCGTTATATTCAAGGAAAAGATTTAATTAATCACAGCGCAGAATATTTGGCACACTTTGGGAAGCGATTGCTTGTATTAGCTGATGAATTTGTTCAGGAAATTGCTGCAGATCAATTGATTGAAAGCCTTAAAAATGACTTTGAAATTACAAAAGTGACTTTTGGCGGCGAATGTTCTATAAAAGAAATAAATCGTGTCAGTGAAATAGGACAAAATGCAGATGTTGAAACAATAATCGGTGTTGGTGCCGGAAAAACAATTGATGCTGCAAAAGCTATAGCTGATAAGTTAAAAATTCCTATTGTTGTAGTACCAACACTAGCCTCTACCGATGCACCAACGTCTGGTTTATCAGTTATTTACACAGAAGAAGGTGCATTTGAACAGTATTTATTTTATAAGAAGAATCCGGATCTTGTCTTAATGGATACAAAAATTATCGCGGAAGCACCAAGCCGAATGCTAGCTTCTGGTATATCTGATGCGATGGCTACTTTAGTTGAAGCTCGTGCAGTTCAACAAGCAAACGGTGAGACAATGAGTGGTGGAAAGGCGACGATTGCAGGCTTTGCGATCGCTGAAAAATGTGAACAAGTACTCTTTGATTATGGTCTACAAGCATATGCGGCTAGTAAAGAGAAAATTGTTACTCCTGCACTAGAAGCAATTGTTGAAGCCAATACTTTGCTTAGTGGACTTGGCTTTGAGGATTCAGGGCTTGCTGCAGCACATGCCATTCACAATGGATTCACTGCAGTTGAAGGCGATATTCATCATTTAACCCATGGGGAAAAAGTATCTTATGGAACGATGACGCAACTTGTTTTAGAAAATCGACCAATTGATGAGCTTGAACGCTATATTGACTTTTATCTCAAACTTGATTTACCTATTACATTAGAAGGTATTCATCTTGATAAAGCAACAGATGAAGAACTTTATCGAATTGGTGAGCTAGCAACTGCACCTGATGAAACAATGAAGAATATGCCTTTTAAAGTAACACCAGATGATGTTGTCCAAGCATTAAAAGCTGTCGATGTTTACACTAAAGACTATCAAAGAAGATGTAAATTGTAAGGTTTGGGGATGATATAGGATGAAGAAAATCATAAATCAACCGAGTGACATCTTAGAAGAAATGCTCGAAGGTTTTTGCTATGCCCATAGTGATAAAGTAAAACGATTAGAAAACACGAATGTGGTAATTAGAAAAGACAAACAAGCTGGAAAGGTTTCACTAGTGAGTGGTGGTGGAAGTGGCCACGAACCAAGTCATGCTGGTTTTGTTGGCCAGGGAATGCTTGATGCAGCCGTCTGTGGAGAGGTTTTTACTTCTCCAACGCCTGATCAAGTATTTGAAGCCATTAAAGCAACGGATTGTGGTGCCGGAGTTCTGTTAATTATTAAGAACTATACGGGTGACGTTATGAATTTTGAAATGGCTTTGGATCTTGCTGAAGCGGAAGGAATTGCTGTCGACAAAGTGATTGTAGATGATGATATCGCTGTAGAAGATAGTACTTATACAGCAGGAAAACGTGGCGTAGCCGGTACCGTTATTGTCCATAAAATACTTGGTGCGGCAGCAGAGCAAGGTTTAAGTTTACCGGAATTAAAAGCACTAGGTGACCGATTAGTGAAGCAAATAAAAACGATTGGCGTTGCAATCCATGCCGCAACAGTTCCTGAAGTCGGAAAACCAGGTTTTAATCTAGCTGATGATATGATGGAATATGGTGTGGGTATACATGGTGAGCCAGGTTACCGTCGTGATAAAATAAGACCAAGTAAAGATATTGCTGCAGAATTAATCGAAAAACTGAAAGATGATTTTACTTGGAAATCCGGTGACCACTATGGCATTTTAGTTAACGGTCTCGGTGCTACACCTTTAATGGAGCAATATGTTTTTATGAACGATGTCAAGGGACAATTAGAAACTGAAGGACTAAAGGTCGACTTTAAGAAGATTGGTAATTTAATGACTTCAATTGATATGGCAGGTTTATCACTAACACTAATTCGGCTTACAGAAAATGAATGGTTGGATTATTTGAATGCGCCTGTTCGTGTTACAGCTTGGGGAGGATAATGATGCTAACAACAGAGAATACAGTAAATTGGCTGACGAGTTTTGGCGAAAAAGTGATCGAGAACAAGGCTTATTTAAGCGAGTTAGATAGTTTGATTGGTGATGGTGACCATGGTTCAAATATGGCACGTGGTGTTCAAGCTATGCTTGAAAAATTCCAATCAACTGAATTTAAAGAGCCCAATGATGTTTTTAAAACAACAGCTATGGCTCTGCTAAGTAAAATTGGCGGAGCTTCTGGACCGCTTTATGGTTCTGCCTTTATGGAGATGGCTAAACAATCAGAGACGGGCGACATTTCTGTAATCATTTCGGCAGGATTGGATGGAATTAAAAAGCGGGGCCGGGCCGAGCCAGGTGAGAAAACAATGATCGATGTTTGGGTGCCAGTATGTGAAGCACTTCAAGAAAACCAATTGACTAAACAAGTGATTGATGAAGCGGTTCAAGCGACAAAACCGATGAAGGCAACTAAAGGAAGAGCCTCTTATGTAGGAGACAGATCGATTGGGGAAATAGATCCCGGTGCAATGTCAAGCGCCTATTTGTTCGAGGCCTTACTAGAAGGGGACATATTGAATGACTAAAAAACAATCGATAGGGATAATCATCACTTCTCACGTAGAAGAGCTAGCAAGAGGGGTTTATCTGTTGTTAAAAGAAAGTGCGCCTGACGTTTCCATAACTTATGCTGGTGGGACCGATGATGGCGATATTGGCTCTAGTTTTGACAAAATACAAGCAGCTGTTGAAGAAAATGATTGTGATGAGCTATTCGCTTTTTATGATCTAGGCAGTGCCAAAATGACCTTGGAAGTTGTCCAAGATACAAGCGAGAAAAAGATTCATTTGATGGATACTGCTTTAATTGAAGGTTCTTATACCACAGCTGCTTTATTACAAGGTAACTATAAATTAGCTGATATAAAAAATCAATTGACACCGCTTGTCATTAAGTAAGCAGTATTAATCACAGTTTAGGGAAAAATGAATAACACTCACACGTCAAACTGATGTGTGAGTGTTATTCATGACTTTTACTTTATTTGATTCTCCCACTTCATCTCAGTCCTGAAACTCCTAAATTTACCTGATCAAAGGTGATGTCCCATCCTGTTAAAAAAATCTTCATTTACCAATAAAGTTTTTGATTTAGTAATTCCAACCTCTTCCGGTTATTAAACAAAGAAAAGGTTTAAACCAAAACGCGTTAGGCATAAAAGGTTTAGAATTATTTTCTTCCTTATCAATGTACATTCCCCCCTGTATTTACTCTTAAAGATAAATTACCAACAGGTTTTCCTTTGAAATAAGTTCAATTCATTTATGCTCAAATAAAAGTTTCACAGAAGTATCTTATATCGATGAAAACGTTCACATTGTGGTATAATGTTTCATAAATAGTAAAAATTATTGACACTAAGTTCTAAGGTGATATGATCAAAGTGTAATGAGAAGGAGCCATTTTATGAAAATTGCAACGATTAGATTAAGAGAGTTTATGAATCAAGCGAGTACAACTGAACAAGTCATTATTGACTATGTGCTAAATCATCCTGATCAGGTTGCACAAATGACAATTTATAAGTTAGCAGAAGTAACTTTTTCTTCACCTTCATCAATTATTCGTCTTTGCAAGAAAAATGGTTTTTCTGGTTATAAGGAATTTTCCAAGTCACTGATATACGAACAAGCGGTTAGAAAAAGTTATAAATCAAAAGAGATGCCCGATGTTACTCGAGCTGATTCTATTCAAGAAATCGTTGATAAGGTCATGAACAAGAATATCTTATCACTTGAGGAGACATCTAACTTAATTGATTCTGTGGTCATTAAACGTTGCGTAGAATTAATTCATAATTGTGAGAAACTTGTATTATTTGGAATTGGGGCATCGCAGATTGTAGCCAAAGATGCGCAATTAAAATTCACTCGAATTAATAAAATGTCATACCTAAGTGAGGACTGGCATACGCAATTGTTAATGGCAAGGAATATGACGGCGAAGGATGTAGGTATTATTTTTTCCTATTCGGGTCAAACTAGCGAGATCATTGAATGTGCGAAAGCAGCAAAAGAAAACAAGGCACAACTTATTTCAATTACAAAGTATGGAAGCGCTCCCATCATTGAATTATCTGACCATAATTTATACGTAGCAGCAAATGAATATGAATTTCGTAGTGGTGCCATGTCTTCGAGAATTTCACAACTTAACTTGGTTGATATTCTTTATACAGCCTATCTAAATATGCAATATGAAGAGTCAATTGAAATATTAGAAAAAACACAGATACGGAAGGAGTCGGATCAGAATGATTAATTTTGACAACATGACGACTGAACAACAAAATCCGAATACATTAAATCTTGATCAAATGTCATATCAAGAAGCGTTAATGGTAATGAACGAAGAAGATATGAGGGTTGCATTGGCAATTAAAGAAGTATTGCCACAAATAGAATTAGCTATTCAACAAATTGTTGCAGCTTTTGAGGTGGGAGCAAGATTAATTTATATCGGTGCCGGGACAAGTGGCCGTTTGGGTATCCTTGATGCGGCGGAATGTCCACCCACTTTTGGAACACCGAAGGAAATGGTTGTTGGATTAATTGCGGGGGGTGAGGACGCGTTAATTGATGCGATTGAAGGTGCTGAAGATAGTCGAGAGATGGGGAAAGATGATTTAAAGAAGATCCAATTAACTTCAAAAGATGTGGTTGTTGGCTTGGCAGCAAGTGGTCGTACACCTTATGTGATAGGAGGATTAGAATATGCAAACCAAATTGGTGCTGAAACAGTTGCGATAGCTTGTAATGAGCATTCAGAAGTTGGAAAGATTGCTAATATTGCGATTGAAGTTGTAACGGGTCCAGAAGTTGTTACAGGTTCAACAAGATTAAAAGCAGGTAGTGCTCAAAAAATGGTCTTAAATATGTTATCAACGCTCTCCATGGTTGGGATTGGTAAGGTTTATCGAAATCTCATGGTTGATGTTCAAAGAACGAATGAGAAATTAGAAATAAGATCCGAAAATATTGTCATGACTGCAACAGATGTAAGTCGTTCAGTTGCAAAAGAACAGCTTAAGAAAAGTAAAGGTAACGTGAAATTAGCCATTACAATGATTTTATTAGATTGTGATCTGGAAACAGCAGAGCATAAGTTAAAAGTTGCTAATGGGCATATTCGAAAAACACTTAATTAATGAAAGGAAGAGGTGGATAAAATGGTTAAGAAAAATGAACAGTTACTTAGTGAGATTGTTGAATTAGTAGGTGGAAAGGATAATATTCTATCCGCAACAAACTGTATGACACGATTAAGAGTTCGTTTGGCAGATGACGAAAAAGTAAAAATCAATGATTTGAAAAACCTAGAGGGTGTAATGGGTGTTGTTGAAGCCGAAACCTTACAGATTGTTGTAGGACCAGGGAAAGCAAAAAAACTGGCGGATTTATTAATTGAGCACTACCATATTAACCAAGATTCATCTAATCGACCTGAAACATCAACAAGTAATGAGTGGCAAAAGAATAAAGCTGCCATTAAAAAAGGCCAAAAACAAGGAAAATTAAAAACAGCACTAGAAACAATTGCGGGTATATTTATCCCAATGATCCCGGCAATTATTGCTGCAGGAATTTTTAATGGGTTTGCCAGTTTAATTGGTACCTTGCAAGGTGAAGGGGCATTAGCCGGTCAATTTTGGGAGACAGTCAGACTCCTCTTTTCACTAATTGGTACAGGATTTCTAGGTTATTTTGCGATTTATACTGGAATTAACTCTGCAAAACGGTTTGGTGCAACCGAGGCTTTAGGAGGAATGGTTGGTGCAATGTCAATTGCTGCTCCACTAATTGATATTTCACAGTTATTTGGGTTATATGATGCAGAGGAACCATTGAATTCAATTTTGACTACAGGGAAAGGTGGAATTATCGGGGTTATTTTTGGTGTTTACATTTTAGCCAAAATTGAAAAGGCAGTCCGTAAACGAATTCCAGATGTATTAGATTTAATTGTGACACCAGTCTTAACTTTATTAATAACAGCAATATTATTTGTCTTTATTATTATGCCTGCATCTGGATTACTATCTGATTGGTTAGTCAGTGGTTTAAGTGTAATTATTGGTTCAGAGTATACGATTGTCAATATTATATCGGGTTATGTTCTTGCTGCTCTATTCTTGCCTATGGTATTACTAGGGCTACACCACGGTTTGATTCCAATTTATGCTATTCAACTTGAAGCATTAGGTGGGGTTACTTTATTTCCTGTACTTGCAATGGCTGGTGCCGGTCAAGTTGGTGCAGCAATCGCTATTTATATTTTATGTAAAAAGGTAGGAAATGAACGATTGATGCGTGTGATCACAGGGGCATTACCAGCCGGAATTTTAGGAATTGGAGAACCCCTCATTTATGGGGTCACATTACCACTTGGTAAACCTTTTATTACTGCCGGTCTAGGCGCTGGATTCGGTGGTGCTTATGCCATGATGACAAATGTTATGGCTAATGCTTGGGGACCTTCTGGCTTGGTTGCCATTCCTTTAATGCATCCTGATAAGATGATTCACTTCATCATTGGTATTTTTATCTCGTATATCGGGGGCTTTATTGTCACATACCTCTTTATTAAAAAGGAAGATGTAATGAATGTATAAGTCACTTGGTTTTTCAGTTTATGTTTCAACTTTTGATCAGCAAAAGGAGATGTTAAAAAGACAAATAGGAAGTGAAGGCTTTATCTTCACTTCCTTTCACATTATAGAAGAAATGGATCAAGCATATCTTAAAAAGGCTGTAGAAATGTGTGACTGGTTATATGAGAATGGTTTTTCAATCATTGCAGATGTTTCACCAAAGACGCTTGATTATTTCAATGACCCCGATTTAGCCACTTTTGCGGAAATAATGCATCTAACCGTACTCAGATTGGATTATGGTTTTACAGATAAACAAATTGAAATACTTTCGAAAAAACTTAGTTTTGTTTATAATGCATCAACAATGGACTTCGATAAAATTCTTTCTACAAAACAGCCAATATATGCTATGCATAATTTTTACCCTCGTCCCGAGACTGGGCTGGATCAGTCGCTATTTCGGTCAATAAATGATAAGTTAATTCATCATTCTGTTGAGATCATGGCCTTCATCCCAGGAGATCAGGAAAAACGTGGTCCAATTTATGAGGGGTTGCCAACGCTTGAGCACCATCGTGATTTATTACCTTATCTTGCTTACTTAGATCTGGTGCAAAATTATCAAATTGATCATATCTTTGTTGGGGATGTTCGAATTTCGGATCAGCAAGCCCAGCTAATCGAAGCTTATCAAAAAAGTGGTGTGATTCAAATCCCCGTCCATTGGATAGAAGAATCCATGTCACTGAATGATCAGGTCTTTACCATTCGAGTCGATTCACCACAAGGCCTCATGCGCTTACAAGAATCAAGAGGATATGCTAGTATTGGTGAAGAAATTAAGCCTCAAAATTGTTACGAAAGAAAACGAGGTATGATTACAATGGATAATATTAAATATCGTCGTTATTCAGGTGAGGTTCAGATTCTCCGCCAAGACTATCCAAAGGATCCACGGGTAAACATAATTGGTGAGCTTGATCCTTCTTATGTAACAATTATTGATTCGATAAAAAATGGTGATCGGATTCAATTTACCACACTTAACTGACTGTAAACCCAATCCCCCCACTGATTAAAGTTTCACTTTATGATGTGAGGGGGCATTTACCGATTTAAATTAGAAATGTTCTTGGGGTTATTTGGATGGCAAAAACAGTTGATTGTGTGATCGTTAACTAGACCAACGGCTTGCATGTAGGCATAGCAAATTTTAGGGCCGACAAATTTAAAGCCGTCTTTTTTTAATTGTTTACTGATTTGTTCGCTAATTTCTGTTGAGACCGGGACTTCGCGGTCGTTTTCCCAATGATTAATAATGGGCTTACCATCAGTGAATTGCCAAATATAATTTGAGAATGCTTGTCCAGATTCAACAATCTTCAGGTAGGCTTTTGCATTTGAAATAACACTATTTATTTTTAGTTTATTCCGTACAATACCTGGGTTATCAAGAAGCTGCTTGATTTTTTCTTGATCATAGTTAATGATCTTACTGGGGTTAAAGTTATCAAATGCCTTACGATAGTTTTCACGTTTTTGTAAAATTGTAAACCAACTTAAGCCTGCTTGTGCACCTTCTAAGCAAAGCATTTCAAATAAATAGTGATCATCAAAATTTGGCTTGCCCCATTCATGATCATGATAATCAAGATAAAGTGGATGATTTGTTACCCATTTACAACGTTCCATCAAGATCTCCTCCAATTATTGATTTATTACGTATCTGCTCTAACTCCATTTTACAGCTAAACTTAGCAATTGATTTTTTTGTACTACAATTCACTGCCTTCATTGGATAAATATTTTCTAACCATGATACTAATCTTATTAGCCTTGTCTGATCATAGATAAACCAGTATACTTCTTCACTTCAATCATATAAGGGAATAGGATCGGATGGGGTAAAATGTGGCGGATCAACTGTCAGTAAGGTCCCGATTGGTTCAAGGGCCTTTAGGTCATACCCTTGTGGTAGTAACAAATATTTTCAATGGGATGAGTAACCGTAGTCCCAGTCAGTTGCGGATAGGGGAAAGCAGACTAAACTCACCACGTCCTGTGGTAACGTCTGCATGACCTACGTCCTGTAGGCCCAACCTCCCCACTGATTAAAGTTTCACTTTAACTCCAATAGTTTTAGATGTGTGAACTACCCACCACTTATTGCCTTGCGGTCTAATTGAAGTTGGGGCTTCTCGACTTATCGCTACTTTTACTAGCCAACGAAAACTGACCGAGCTAACCCACTTGTTCCAAGAGTTTTTGTTTCTATGCTAATAAGCGTAATCCCTCATTTTTGATATTGATTGCTGAATTGTGGTCACGATCTAGCACAAAACCACAAGTCACTTTTTACCTTGGTTTTCGATGTATTGCTTAAGGGTATCTATGGGAGCACCGCCTGTTGTTAGCAGACAGAAGCTTCTTGACCAAAACATTTCTTTCCATAGTTTTTTTCTAATATGCGGAAAGTCTCTCTTTATCAATCGAGAACTTGCACTCTTATAAGCGTTAATGAACTTTGATAATTCAGAGTTAGGATGTGCTTTGAATAAGATGTGGATATGATCTTTATCGTGATTCCATTCCACTAAAGAAATTTTGTATTTACTTCCAATCTCAACGAACATATCTTTTGCAAAATCAGATATTTCATTATCAAATACTTGTCTGCGATATTTTACAACCAGCACAAGATGATAGTGCAA
>NZ_JAHLQM010000012.1 GCF_018919165.1 Amphibacillus sp. MSJ-3
GTGCCCGTGGAAAGGGAGCGTATTTCACCTGCGGGTATTCATTTCTATTTCGTAAGAAATGTCACTTAATTAATTTCGACTCATTAGAATCTCTGACCAACACCATTTGACATAGAGCCTATTTTTCCTTATTAGAGACCAGTTTTGTCTCAGCATTTTAAAATGATTAAGGGTAAAACTAATTAAAGACGAAAAAACCTAAAGATTAAATTACCCACCACCTGATTCCTGATAAAGTGAAACTTCAAACAGTGGGGCTCTCTTCATTCCCACTGTTTGGGACTTCGATTACTCGTCCCACCGGAAACATTTGTTAGTTGAACCAATCGGGCCGTTACTGTCAGTTGACCTCCCACTCGTAATTCTTAATTTCTTTCGAATTCTTGAAATGGGAGTCTTACTGACAGTTACACTGTGATAAAGTGAAACTTCAAACAGTGAAGTTTAGGCCTAGAGGAACTAGGTCATGTAGACATTACCACAAGGGTATAAGCTAAAGGCCCTTGAACCAATCGCTTTACTGTCGGCTGTAGAGTGATAAAATTTGAAGTGTATGTCTTCTGGTGGAAAGCAAATAAATTTGTGCATTAAAAGACATTTACCCTAAAGTAGGTTAAAATAAAGCAAGAGAACAATATTTTATTGGGAGGCTACAATAGCATGAATCAAAAAATATTAGTTGTAGATGATGAAAAGCCAATTGCAGATATATTGAAATTTAATTTGGAGAAAGAAGGATATGAGGTGATCTGCGCTTATGATGGCGATGAAGCGATTGAATTAACACTTCAGGAAAATCCAGACTTATTATTATTAGATATTATGTTACCTAAACGTGATGGGAATGAGGTATGTCGTGAAATTAGAAAAACACATAATATGCCAATCATCATGTTAACAGCAAAAGACTCAGAAATAGATAAAGTTTTAGGCTTAGAGTTAGGCGCGGATGATTATGTCACAAAGCCATTTAGCAATCGAGAAGTCATTGCACGTGTGAAGGCAAACTTGAGACGTCAACAACAACCAATTGATCAATATAATACAAATAAAGATATTCAAATTGGAACACTAATTATTCATCCTGATGCTTATGCGGTAACAAAGGCAGGCAACCAGGTGGATTTAACCCATCGTGAATTTGAACTGCTTCATTATTTATCTCGTCATTTGGGACAGGTAATGACTCGCGAACATTTATTAGAGACCGTTTGGGGCTATGATTATTATGGCGATGTAAGAACAGTCGATGTAACAGTAAGAAGACTTCGAGAAAAAATTGAAGATAACCCGAGCAATCCAATGTGGATTATTACTCGGCGAGGTGTCGGTTACTATTTACGTAATCCTGAACAGGAGTAAAAAATGAAAAAGGTCCGTCTATTTCAATCCATCCAATGGAAAATAACAGCAATCATGATCTTGCTTCTATTATTAACCGTTCAAGTGATTGGTGCCTATTTTGCCCAAGGTTTGGAAACAGAATTAAAAGAAAGCTTTGAAAAAGGGATTAACGAACGCTTAGAAGTATTGAGCTATAACATTAGAGATGCCTTTTTAACAGATTATTCAGAGGATGATCCAGATCGCTCTCTAGAACGGGATATTGCTAATATACTAGCCTTGTATGGCCAAAGTGACACTTATACTAAACTTCAAGTTGTTGATCGTCAGTTTCGAATTGTTGGAACAAATAACCAAGAGGATATGGGAAAGATCGTAACTGGTGATAGTAGTGTTCGTCCAGCAATAATTTCTGGAACACCTCTTCGTTCGGTTCAACGGGATGGCACGACAGGAGAGCGACATTTAGTCAGAGTCTATCCTTTATCGAATTATGATGATGAGCCAATTGGGGCAATTTACTTGGAAGCTTCAATGGAAGGGATTTATGAGCAACTTTCTAGTATCAATAGGATCTTCCTTAATGGTACGCTGATTGCTATCATTGTATCAGCTATTGTAGGTATTTTAGTCGCTCGTTCGATTACAAAGCCAATTAGTGAAATGCAGGAGCAAGCGCATATTTTAGCAGAGGGAGATTTCTCTCAGAGGGTAAATGTTTATGGAACCGACGAGATTGGCCAATTGGCAGATACATTTAATGAAATGAAGGAAAATATAAAAATCGCTAATCAAACTACAGAGGAAGAGCGACGTCGATTAAGTTCAGTGTTATCAAATATGTCGGATGGTGTTATTTCAACGAATGAGGTCGGTCAAATTACATTAATGAACGACCCTGCGACCATTTTGATTGGGCAATCATTTGAACAAGTCCGCCAGAAGTCAATCTTTGATGTACTAAATTTAGATCAGCAAACGATCGATCTTGTAGAAATGCAAGACTCTAGCTCAATAACGATTGATTTTAGTGATGATGAACGCTTCTTTTTATTAAAAGCTAATTTTACTGCAGTCTATGATGAAAGCGATCGTTTTTCTGGTCTAATTACGGTACTAAGTGATGTAACTGAATTAGAGAAAGTCGAACGAGAGCGACGAGAATTCGTATCCAACGTTTCCCATGAGTTAAGAACACCACTAACAACGATGCGCAGTTATCTAGAAGCTCTCACTGATGGTGCTTGGGAAGATAAAGAAATTGCGCCACAGTTTCTAGAGGTTACCCAAAATGAAACAGAGCGAATGATTCGTCTCGTTAATGATTTACTGCAATTATCTAAAATGGATCATAAGGATCAAGAAATCATAAAAGAACGAGTAAATGTCGTTCCTTTTTTCCACCATGTTCTTGATCGATTTGAAATGAATAAGGATGAATTAATTAAAATCGAACGAAGTATTCCGAGAGAAAGTATATTCTTATGGATGGATAAAGATAAGATTATTCAAGTTGTTGATAACATTATGTCGAATGCTTTAAAATATTCGCCTAAAAATGATACCATCCGTTTTAAATTAACGAAGGAACGCAATCGCATCAAGGTGATGATTGCAGATAACGGACCGGGTATTCCACGTGAAAAACTTGATAAAATTTTCGACCGTTTTTATCGAGCAGATGCTGCGCGTTCGAGAAAACGTGGGGGTACGGGTCTAGGACTGGCAATTGCGAAGGAGATTATTACTAATCACCAAGGACAAATTTGGGCAGAAAGCATAGAGGGGCAAGGAACAAAGGTATACTTTTCCTTACCTTTAGTGGGCCGAAAGTAGGGGGATGTTTATGAAGGGAGAAAATTTAAAAACAATTTTGCTCGTTTTATTAGTTTTTTCTAGTTTACTATTAACTATGGCTATTTGGAATCATCAACCTAACTTTGAAATGACGAGAGATGAGGAAGATCTAGTAGACCCACAAATTGAAGCGGGACAGAAATTAGCACGATTAGATGTGTTAAAGCCTCTCTATATCATTCAACATGACAATAGTGTTGAAAAGCCCATTGGTTTAAGTGATAAATCATCAGAACAGGAATTATTCAATAGTATTGTTGATTATTCATTATACAATTTTTCCACTTTTAATTTAGATGAGGAGTGGTGGAATGGGATTGATGATTGGGTAGAAATTGTCTTTTCTACCGAGCTTCCTTCTGAAACCATTTATGATTTATTTTCGATTGATCAAGGGGTATCTATCCCAAGTGGCATGTACAATCGAATTGTTATTATCCTTGATCACGAGGGTGAATACCAACTTCTGTTCCAAAATGATCCTGAAAGTAAAGTAATTGGAGCGAGTGTGCAAAATTATGGGCGAGTGGCCGAACAATTAGATGGTTACTTTGAGCAAGGTAAAACAATTACTTACGAAGTTTACGAAAGTAGTCGAGGTACGGACATTTATTTACCGAATGAGATTAATCCAAATGTGTTATTATTTTCATATACTGATATTCCTATTGACCCTTTTCAAAACTTTCTGTTTAGTACACCTTCTATTGTTCGGAGTGCACGTACAACAGATGGAAATACAATTTTTATTGATGGAACAAGGGAATTAACGCTTGAATCAGATCGGATATCATTTACAAATCAAACGAATGAACAAAAGGTGTCCGATTATGAATTGACTTATTATGAGCTTTTTGATCAAGTTCAAAATTTTATTAATACACATAATGGTTTTACTTTTGAGCAACCGTTTAGTTACTTTTTGTCGCATTTAGAGATAACACCTCAGACAAACAAGGTTGAGTTTACCTTATCTTATAATGGAGTGGCTATTTTTTCTGATCAAGCAATTAGTCAAATTTCCGTTGCTTGGCATAATCAAGAAGTCTATCAGTACAATCATCCTTTAATTACACTAGTAGAGCAACGGGGAATTGCAAGGGAAGCGGCAAGTCTACCAGATGCAGAAACTGTAATTGAGATATTAAATAGTGAAAGTTATCATAAAAGTGCCATTTACGATGTGATTCTTGGTTATCGGGTTCGAGAACAGGTCGGTGGTCAAGGACAAGTTTATGAGTTAATTCCAACATGGTATGTGAAAGGGATTAACGGCTGGAATCCATTGATTATTCCATCGGAAACAACAGGGGGCGATAACAGTGCACTGGGGACAGATTAAGACGCTCTTTATTGTTTGTTTCTTAGTTTTAAATGTTTTCCTCGTTAAACAGCTGTTAGATCGCCAACAAGAGGAAATCATTTTTATACCAGAAACGTCTCGGGAAGAAGAGCTAGAATTTAATATTAAAGGTTTAAGTAACTTATCTGAAGAAAATTTTACCGCACCACTTATTTACACTCAAAACTTAAATTATAACAAAGAGGCTGAAGCAGGTTTAGACGAATTATCCAAGCAACAAATTGTTGTTATTGATGATTATTATTTGTTTTCCCGATTTGATGAACCGGTAGCTTTCGATTTTGAAGATCAAGAGAGTGATTTAGGGGAGTATGTTTTGAATGGTGACAGATATAGTTATTGGGGTGAACTTGAATCTGCTCGAATGTTAGTTTTCTTTCAACAGATTGAGTATCCGATCTTTTATAATCAGAATGCCATCTTATTGATTCAATTGAATGCTGATGGTAATATGACACAATATATTCAGACAAGTCTAACGACAGCTGGTGAACCGGCTGAAGAACGTTCGTTAATTAAGCAATACGATGCGGTTTATCGTCTTTATCATCACTCAAATGCCTTAGAAACAGGTGATACGATTACCAATGTTTCTCTAGGTTATCATAACTTTGTTTCATTGCCGAATGGTGAACAATTATTAAATCCAACTTGGGATATTCAAGTGAATGACAATGCACACCATTTTATCAATGCAATAGAGGGACATAACTATCCACAAAAAAATTATTTCTTTCAAGAAACGATTTCAGAGTTAGTTAAGTTACTAGAACAATCTGAGAGTGATCAGAGGGAATTCTATCATCTAGAGGACAAGCCGGAGGAATTGCTTTCAACGATACGGCAGGCTTTAGTCGGTGTTTATCACAATATAGTTGAGGTGGATTTAGAATGACTTTTCAGTTTTCAGTGCTAGCTTCGGGCAGTACTGGTAATGCATTTTATATTGAATCGGAAAAAGAGAAAATATTAGTTGATGCTGGATTAAGTGGCAAACAACTCGATCGACTTTTTAATGAAGCGGGTTTGAATCCAAGAGAGTTGTCAAGAATTTTAGTTACTCATGAACATAGCGACCATATAAAAGGGCTAGGCATTATTGCTCGAAAATATAATTTACCAATCTATGCGAATGAAAAAACCTGGCGGGCAATGGAAAATTCTATTGGCAAGCTATCACTTGATCAAAAATTCAACTTTGAACTGGAACAAGTAAAAACTTTTGGGGATATCGATGTTGAATCATTTGGTGTTTCACATGATGCGGCAGAGCCGATGTTCTTTACATTTCATCATGATGGCAAAAAGGTAGCATTAGTTACTGACCTCGGTTATGTTTCTGAACGAATCAAGAAAACCGTTCAGGATGCAAACGCCTTAGTTTTTGAGGCAAATCATGATGTCTCAATGCTACAAATGGGGCGTTATCCTTGGAATGTGAAGCGGCGTATTCTCGGTGATTATGGCCATGTCTCAAATGATGACTGTGCCCTAGCCTTGGAAGATATTATTGGCGATCAAACGAAGCGCATTTATTTAGCCCATTTAAGTAAGGATAACAACATGAAGGAACTTGCACGTATGTCAGTGGAAAACCATCTGGAAGCAGCAGGTTTTCCAATCAACCATCAGATAACGATCCATGATACCGATCCCGATACACCTACACCACTTTTCCAAGTTGTTTAAATTGGATCAAAATGTGGTAAACTGTTGACAACAGTAAAGAAGGGGATGATCTAAAATCGTATACTTTGATGATGGCAAACAAAAGAGAAAGCGAAGAGGCTACCGGCGAAGTCTATCGAGTGGTTTTTTATATTTAATCATTGGCTTGGTACTTGGTGCCTTTTTATTTGCAGTAGCCCTCCCTAAGCTGATTGAAAAGGATTGGCTTCCTTACAATTTTTATCTTGTAAGTGAAGATCAATTGTTGATGAATAATGATTCAGTATCCAATCAAGAGGAGAATAATCTAATCCTAGATTCAATTACACCAATTAGTGTTGATATTGCCACGCAAGTAACCATGATCGTAGAAGATGTCATGCCAGCTGTTGTAGGGGTTGAAAATATTCAAACACAGGGTTTTGATTTTTGGGAACAAGCGGTTTACGATGGTGGCACTGGTTCCGGCGTGATTTATCGCAAAGATAAGGATCATGCCTACGTGGTTACTAATCACCATGTGATTGATGGTGCTGATCAAATTGAAGTCATTTTGGCAGATGGCTCAAGAGAGATGGCAGAATTAAAAGGAACAGATCTCTTTACAGATCTAGCTGTTTTAGAAATTGATGGAACAAATATCGATGTGACCATTGAACTTGGTGATTCCGAACTTACCAAGGTAGGTGAACCCGTAATTGCGATTGGTAACCCGCTTGGTTTAGATTTATCGGGTTCAGTTACTCAAGGAATCATTAGTGGAACACAACGTTCGATCCCCCAAGACTTTAGTGGTGATGGTATAGCGGATTGGCAGGCTGATGTTATTCAAACAGATGCTGCGATTAACCCTGGAAATAGTGGCGGTGCATTAATCAATATGTCCGGCCAATTAATTGGGATCAATTCAATGAAAATTGCTGAATCAGCAGTAGAGGGGATTGGCTTTGCAATCCCAATTAATGAAGCCATTCCTGTTATTCAAGAATTGGAGTCAACAGGGCAGATGACAAGAGCTTTTTTAGGTGTTGAAGCTTATTCTTTAGTCGATGTACCACAAGTAGAGTGGAGACGCAGTTTAGAATTACCAACCGAAGTAGAGGGAGGTATTTATATTCAATCTGTGGAACCTTTTTCACCAGCTGACTATGCTGGCCTAGAACCATATGATGTCATTATTGAGTTAGATGGTGAGCCTGTTCAAACGATTGTTGATTTAAGGAAACATCTTTATCAACGAAAGAATCCAGGTGAAGAGATGGAAGTTAGCTTCTATCGAGAAGGGAAAGAACAAGAAGTAACTGTTGAGTTATCCACACAAGAATAAGAAAATACTAATAATATGTGATAAAGCCAACCTTCACTTAGTAGGGGCTTTTTCAACCTGACTAACAGCCGATGGTTTCCTAGATGATTGATCTAGGTGACTTCCAGACACTTGATCTGCGATAAAGCTTGGAGAGAAAGAAGACTTCTCCCCAAGCTTTTTTTAATTTGTGGGTGATTTGTGTATCATTCAAATAGTTATTCACAGCCTGTGCATAAACTTGTGTGTAACTTTCAATATATAGTATAGAACGAATATTCTCACACTAAATAGCAAAAATAAAAAGATAAAATAAACGAATTTTGTGGAAAAACTGTGCTTAACTTGTTGAGATCCAGTGGATAATCATGAAAAAATAATGTTGTGGATGAATATGTGGATAATTCCTAGCTTATTCAGTTGATAAAAAAACCTCAGGTGATCAGTTATTTAAATCACCTGAGGTTAATCATTATTTTGCTAAAATACGATCAATATGATCAAGTTCAGCTTGAGTAAAGCTTAACTGTGATAATGCAGCGACATTATCTTCAATTTGAGCTACCCGACTAGCGCCAATCAAGGCTGAAGCAACGGTATCTTGACGTAGAACCCAGGCAAGTGCCATTTGGGCTAATGATTGGCCACGTTCTTTTGCGAGTTTATTTAGTTCAACCACTTTTGCTAATTTTTCTTCAGAAATATCTGTTGTTTTTAAAAATGGGATATGTGCCTTGGCTGCCCGTGAATCTTCCGGAATCCCCTGTAAATATTTATTTGTTAATAAGCCTTGGGCAAGTGGAACATAGGCAATGGCACTGACACCAATCTCATCAAGTAGATCTGTTAATTCATCCTCAATCCACCGATCAAACATAGAATAGGAAGCCTGATGAATGATAAAGGGTGTTTTTTGGCTTGTTAATATTTTTGCTGCTTCCCTTGTTTGGTCAGCACTGTAATTAGAAAGCCCAACGTACAAAGCCTTTCCTTGGCGGACTATTAAATCGAGAGTGGCCATTGTTTCCTCAAGTGGGGTTTCGGGATCTGGTCGATGATGATAAAAGATATCAACATAATCAAGCCCCATTCGTTTTAAACTTTGGTCCAAGCTTGAGATTATATGTTTCTTAGAACCCCACTCCCCATATGGTCCCTCCCACATATAAAAGCCAGCTTTTGTAGAAATGATTAATTGGTCACGATATGATGCAAGATCTTTCTTTAAAATTCTGCCAAAGTTTTCTTCAGCAGCTCCGGCTGGTGGTCCGTAATTATTCGCTAAATCAAAGTGGGTAATCCCCAAATCAAATGCCCGAGTGATCATGGCTCGCTGATTAGCAAATAAATCAGACTCACCAAAGTTATTCCAAAGTCCTAATGAGATGGCAGGTAGCTTCAATCCAGATTTTCCAAGACGATTGTAAAACATGTTCTTGTAACGATCTTTTTCAGGTTGATATTCCAATTGAACTCCTCCTTAAAATATCCTAGTTACCTATCATATTAGTACCCAAGGTTTAGCAAAGCAAATCCTAGATCATTTTTTATATAAAAAAGGCAGTTTTACACTGCTTATGAGGAAATTTAGCTTTAGAAATTGTCAATGATCTGTTTAAGAAAGAAGCACAGTCACAAAAAAATTTGTGTACAGCTCAGGTAATTACTGGGATTTATAGTGTTGTAATCCTTTTTAAGATAGATCAACAGTGGCTAAAAGTTTGATTCGCTATTCTCAGGCTCTAGAAAAAAAGCAGTTAGACTAAACCCACCCTGATTGAAGTTTCACTATATTTTTCAAGTCAAATAAAGGGCTTGTTCATCCCGATGATGAACAAAGCCCTTTTAAATGATTAATAACCAACCTGAACTGCAGCATTGACGATATACATTAAATCACTCTTGTCATCTTGCTCTGGAAGAATAATTCCACTTGTCGTTGCTAACCCACCCTCGACCACTTCAATCGTTACTTCACCGTAAGGAATTTCCGCTTTGACTTGTTCATGATCAAGTGATCCATGATCAGCGGGTAAGGCCAAAATAATGTTTACCTTCATGTTGTCTAAGGACTGACCAGGTAAATAGGCATTTAAACCAGGCATTGAATTTGAATGAATCGCATTTTGTACTGCACGTTTTGCTGCTTTTGTAATATCTTGTCCGTGTGTATCAATACCAACACCAGTCTGAATAAAAATAATTCTTTCCATACTTATCTCCTCCTAAAATAAATGATTGCTCTCGTCCCAATTGCTCGAATAGGCTTCGCTTGAAAGACAAAGGGCAACGGGTGAACAAGTGGTCTGCTCTAAATCCAGGTGAAAAACAAAAATCACTTCAGAGCTAAGTTCTTGTCGATATTTCCCGGGAAATGAAATCCTGTTTTTATTTCCAATCCTATTTATCATATACTCAATTATTACGAATGAAAAGTGAAAATCAAAAAGTAAATTTTCACTCAATCAACCGATTTTCATTCCAGACTAACTGTTAAATGCCTATAGCACCCTTAAAGCCTTCATCTTATCCAACGACTAGGCTTGTATGAATAAGGCGGGTCCTATAATCAGTTAAAAGGATTGTAAAAGCGAGAGCCATCATGGAAAGTGACTATAATGATGACAATAAAGAGGAAGATGCTGATCAGTAATGAATACCAGTCCAATTTAGATAAGGGACGCTCACTGTACCAGGTCCTTTTTTTATGCTTACCGAAACTTCTTAATTCCATAGCCTGGCTGATTGTATCAATCCGGTCAAGACTTGAAAAGATCAAGGGCATCATAATGGAAACAACATTTTTCAATCGCTTTGTAATTTTTTCGTTTTTAGAAAAGTCAACACCTCTGGCTTGTTGTACTTGACTGATCGTTCTAAAATCACGCTGAATATCTGGTAGATAGCGCAGAGCTAGTGAGACAGCAATACTAATTTTATAGCTAATGCCAATTTTATTTAACGATGCTGCAAACTCACTTGGATGTGTTGTAATAATAAATAATAAAGCAACTGGGGTAACGACAAAATATTTTAGCGTGACATTAAATTGATAAAAGAGTTGCTCAAGTGTAAGGTTGTAACGCCCATAAATAGAAAACAACTCATGTGAACTCCCATAGATTTTGACCCCTTCTTGTGGTGAAAAGAGATATATCGCGATATTATTTAACAGTAAGAAAAATAAAATCAACATAAGAACATAACGAATTTCTTTTAATTGTACCTTTGATAATTTAAAAATAATCATACTTAAAATAAATAGAATGATTAAAATTCGTGTATCATAAGTTAACATTGCAGCTGAAGACCAAAGCAAAAAGATAACAAGTTTTGTAAAGCCAGATAGTTGATGAATAACTGAAGACCGCTCAAAGTAGCCCAACATTTTTACTGCCATGTTTTTCGAACCTTCCTATCATAAGAAATAAAATGATTGATGAATTGTTTTGGATCCTCAACCTCCGCCTTTATCGCTAGGTCGAATAGTGAGGTTCGTTTTAAATGCGCTTGTTCAATCCATAAATCATTTGTCAAAACGTCAACTGGACTCTGATCGGCAATCAATTGCCCATCGACGAGCACTAATGCACGTGACGTATATTCAAGCATTAAGTGCATATCATGTGTGATGAAAATAATCGTCACACCCAAGTGATTTAATTGCTCTAAAAAGTCCATGATTTCAGTAAAATGCTTTAAATCCTGGCCTGCAGTTGGTTCATCTAAAATAATGATTTCTGGCTCTAAGACTAGAATAGACGCTACAGTTAAACGTTTCTTTTGGCCAAAACTCAGTGCAGAAATCGGCCAATTCCGAAATGGATAAAGTCCACAAACCTGTAAAACTTTATGAACCCTTCTTTCGACTTCTTTTTCTGATACATTTCTCAATCTTAATCCTAAAGCTACCTCATCAAAAATCAGATGCTTGGAAATCATTTGATTTGGATTTTGTAAAACAAATCCAATTCGATTTGCACGCTTAAAGATGGATTCCTGATCAATTCTTTGACCATCAAGTTCGATTGTTCCACTTGAGTGTTTTTCAAAACCACAGATAACTTTTGCTAATGTAGACTTACCCGCCCCATTTTTGCCAACTAAACTGATCATTTCCCCTCGCTGAATAGTAAATGAAAGATCAGTTAGGACTTTTTTATCTTCATAACTAAAATTAACCTGATCTAAATTCAACAAGGGCTTAGAGTCGATTGGCTTCTCTTCTTTTTGATAATGCTCCTGCCAAGTATTTAATCGTTCCTTATTAGTTTCAGTTAAAAGAAATTGATCAATGTGCTGTGGGTTTTGATCGGGATGGATTACCGAACCACTATATTTTAATGCCTTTGTATAAAGAGGTTCTCGAATATGTACCTTATCAAGCACGTTGGATGCGAGTAATTGATTGGGACTTGTATCACTAACGATCTCACCCTCATCAATGACAATGATACGGTCAAATTCAAGTTGTAAAGCATCTTCTAAGCGATGTTCAATGACGATCACTGTTTTTTCTTGCTTCTGATGGATTTGGTCAATTAATTTCATCGCATATTGACCAGTTGCTGGGTCTAAATTGGCTAATGGCTCATCAAACAATAAGAGATCAAGATCTTGTTCTACTAATACACCCCCGAGGGAAACGCGCTGTTTTAATCCCCCAGATAGCTCATGAATAGAATAATCGATGTGTGAATCAACACCGACTAATTGGGTTGTTTCTTGAACAATCTTATGCATAGGTTCTAGGGCGACCTGTTCATTTTCCAAGGTAAAGGCAATATCTTCACCGACAGAGAGGCCAATAAATTGCCCATCTGTATCTTGCAAAACAGTGCCTACGATTTTGGACAAGGAGAAAATATCCAAATCCTTTGTTTCCTTCCCTTTGATCGTTAGCTTCCCTGTCATCTCTCCTTTAAAGGAAAAAGGAACAAGCCCATTCAGACAATGGGCGAGTGTACTTTTCCCAGAACCCGATGGTCCTAGAATCAGGACTTTTTCTCCTTGATTGATTGTTAAGGTGATATTTTTCAGGGTTGGTTCCACTTGACTATGATATTTAAATGAAAATTGCTGAAAAGAAATAATTGGCTTTCCCATCATACACCTCTTAATAAATAAACTTTGTTCTAAATCGAGAGACCATTAGAAAAATGGCTATTCGATTAATCCTCTTTTGTTAAACTACTTCCCTTACTTTGTGTTTTCGCATAAGAAATCAGTAATATTGTACTAATAACCCCAACGGAAATAATGTTTGTCAATGCTGCAACAAGTCCTTGAGTGAATACTTTATTTGCTGGCTCCGCATAAATTGATATATCAAGTGTAGGTGCAAGCACACCCCATCCTATGATTTGAACAATGATTTGGACAAGATTAAATGATATGATTTCCTTCTTTCCAAACACCCCATCTTCAAGCTTAACCTTGTAGGCATAAAAACCGATGGCAAATCCGATAAATAAAGAAACAAAGACCCAGCTCCACCAAATAGACCCCCACATTAAGATATCCTTTAATGCGTGTCCAATTAGTCCAATTAATCCTCCTGCAATAGGACCAAATAGGACAGCGATAAAAGCTAAAAATGCGATGGCTGTTTCGATGTTTGTATTTGGTATCCCTGTTGGTATGGTTAGAAATCGTCCTAAAATAACATAAACTGCTGACCCAATTCCAATTGCAACAATTGTTTTAATTGATAAACTTTTTTTCATCTTTAATCTCTCCCTTTTTTATGATCATTGATTGGTTAAAAGAATTAGTAAAAAAATGATTTCCTTTTATTTTATCATTAATCTATTAATGGAATGGTTGAAACTTAAATGTTTCTTTCAAAAGTGAGCTTTTGTTGGAAGATCCTATAAGTGAACTCTGACAAAAGCTCTTCTGCAACATTGATTTTATACTTGTTCATCTTAAACATAGATTTAAATTAACTATAAACAATTTTTGCTGCTTTACGAATGGTAATCTTTGATTGAACGCCTGTTTTAATATGATAAGCATCTGCAAATGAGCCTTGGTTCAAGGCAACGCCGATTTTTTCAAGTGAATTAATATAAAGTAATGGCTCACCAACCTGAGTATCGGCAAATGATTTCCCAAATGACATCACATTCTTATAAATTTGTCGATTTTCATTAAAAATTGCAACTTCTAATGTATCACCGTATTTTATTCCCTCATTGAAGAAGAAATTCTTATCAATATTTGTCCATAGGTTACCAAAGCGGACATCCAAAATATCAATATTTCCCTTAATAATATGATCCTCTAATTCAACGTTAGGTGTATCAAGCTGAATTATCTGATCAAGATCGAGCTTTGGCCCCACCTCTTCAAAGGTAATGGTTTTTGAAGCTAACCGTGCTCCAGTGTAGGCATAGACATCACGACCATGGAAGGTATAGGATTCATAAGATTTAGCGAGGCGATTCACCTCTTCATCAATCTCACGCACCTCAACAAGTCCAACAGATTGAGCTAAATGAGTGAGCGTTCCGTTATCGGGTGTAACAATATAGTGGTTATCATTTGTTTTCGCTACGACACTTAAACGTTCAGACCCAACTCCAGGATCAACAACTGATACAAATACAGTTTCTTCAGGCCAATAAGTCGTTGTTTGATACAGACGATAAGAAGCCTCAAAGATATTATAAGCCGGAATATCATGTGTGACATCATGTAAATCTAAATCAGAACTTACTGACTTGGCAACACCATACATTGCACTAACAGCTCCGTCAACTAAACCAAAATCAGATTGAAAAACTAATAGATTACTCATTTAAAAAACTCCCTTCAATTTTAGAAAAATAAAAAACACCCTTACTGCTCGAAAGAACAATAAGGGCGTTGAATGCATTGTCAACACGGTACCACCTTAATTTACTATTTGTTTACACAAATAGCCTTATAAGTACTCCGCCCGAAGGCTTTTATACTTTGGTATGGATAACGAGTACCAAATCTCGACGTCACCTACTAACAGATAGTGTTTTCAGCACGTAGCTCAAAGGCCATTTTCAGTATCTACATTTTTGCTTCTTTTCAGCTACCGAAGCTCTCTTTAGAAAAACGCTCAATACTTACTTTCCCTTATCACAGCTTTTAAAAGTGAATATTTTGTGAAATTAATTAATTGTAATTATAGGTGACTTTAAAAATGAATGCAAGTCTTTTTTTGAAAAAATTCGAAAAATTAAATAAAATGAGTTAATGGAACATAGAAAAAGGGTATATGGGTATATAGGGCTTGTATCTTTAAAATTCAAAAAGGTTTTTTAAAAATAGGAGGTTATAAAAAATGAATTTTTTTATGAATAATATAGGTGTCATTTTACTGATCTTGTTGATTGTGTTCATCTTGTTTTGGATGATATCTACATATAATCAGCTAGTTAGTCTACGGGAGTTTGTCAGAAATGCGATGGGGCAAATTTCAGCTCAAATTGAATCACGTTGGGATGCCTTACAGAATATGATTGAAGGGACAAAGCAATATGCTGAACATGAGGCAAAGACCCTTGAATCACTCACGGAACAACGTGCTTCATTAGGGAAAAATGCAGCAGTTACCGATGTAAATAAGGATGATCAATTGTTTAATCAAGCGATGGGGCGCCTATTCGCTATTGCCGAAAGTTATCCGGATTTAAAAGCAAGCCAAGTTTATCAGGAAACATTAAAAAATGTCGATCGCTATGAGCAACAAGTGCGTCAGTCAAGAATGATCTATAACGATACGGTTACTAAATATAATCGAGTCATTCAATCGGTTCCTTCAAACATCATCGCATCAATGTTTAAATTTAGTCAAGAAAGCTATTTTGAAAATACAGAAACGAAGACAGAAATGCCGACTTGGAGTTGATTTAATGAAAAATCGTATGAGAAAATTTTTTGCAGCCCTAGCTGTATTGTTAATATTTAGCCTAACATTCATTCCCCGTGTATATGCAAATGAGATGTCATCAATTGCATATGATGTTGAGCTCCAAGCGGATGGCTCAGGAATCATCACTGAAACCCGGAAAATGTATTTGACTGAAGATACTGAAATCTATATTACCTTTGATCGTTTGTCTGGTTCAGAGGTGACAGACTTTCATGTCAGTGATTTTGGCGAGCCATTGGAGGAAGAGTCCGATTGGGATGTCAGTGCAAGCCGTGAAGAAAAAGCTGGGAAATACGGGATTGTTGAGACAAGTGATGGGGTTGAACTATGCTGGGGAATCGGTGACTATGGTGAACACGAGTATACCGTTACCTATACCATGACGAATATGGTTCGCCAGCTTGAAGATGGCCAAGGGATGAATTGGCAGTTCTTTAATGGTAAAGGTAATATTCCCCCAGAGGAAGTGACCATTCGAATTGCTGGACCACAATCTTTTGATCAGGATAATACACTGATTTGGGGATTTGGTTTTGATGGTGAAGTTTACTTAGAAGATGGTGAGTTAACAGGTTGGTCAAATACAGCTCTATCTGATTCGAACTATATTACTATTTTAATGCAATTTCCAGATCAACCTTTTAAGCCTAGCCTGTCACTCGACCAAACATTAAGTGAACAAGAAGAAAAAGCCAAGGAAGGGAGTAGTTATAACGACAAATCATCAGATGATGAATTTACTAGTTTTCTTGGTATCATCGCGCTATTTATCTTCGCATCCATTTTTACGACAATCTTTACAATGATGCGGGCACGAGCAATTAAACGCGAACATCCACTTGTTACAGGGAAGCAACGTGAAAAAATTAATGAAGATCAATATTATCGTGATATTCCCTATCAAGAGGGTCCGATCACTGATGTCGCCTATTTCTTGCAAGAGGTTGGAAGTGGGAATATGGAAGATTACTTTAACGCTTTTATGCTTAAATGGCTGAAAGAAGGCCGAATTTCAGTTACAACAGAAATACGGGGACGCTTAATAAAAAAAGAAACAACCCTTATAAAACTTGATAAAAGTAAATCTAAATCCTTTGATACAGACGTCGAGACCCGGATTTGGGACTTGATCACCTCAGCAGCAGATAACGAGGGTGTACTTGATGAGGACCAACTAAAAAAACATGCTAAAACAAACTATGACGATATTCAAAATATTGAAGGAGATTTACCTGTTCACTCAAAGAAATTACTACTTAAAGAAGGTTATTTAGAAGAAGGAGAAGCTAGATTTTTATTCACATTCACCGCAAAAGTCATTAAAGGGACCGACCGTGGTGAAGCCCTATTTAATCAAATTGTTCAATTTAGAAACTATTTAACTGATTTCTCATTACTAGATGAACGGGAAATCAAAGAAGTTGCATTATGGGATGACTTATTCGTTTGGGCCAGCCTTTACGGCATAGCTGAAAAAGTCGCTAAGCAACTAGAGAAGATTTATCCCAATTATTTTGAAGAAGCGGGTATCTCCTACTCTGATATTTATCTAATGCACATCTATTCAAAAAATATGTCAAGCGGCTATAAGAGCGGTTCTAGTGCTTCCAGCGGAGCTGGCGGCTCGACAAGTATTGGTGGTGGAGGCGGCTCCTTCGGTGGAGGTGGAGGCGGATCACGCTAAGAACAGCACCAAATCAAAGGGGAATGCAGTATCCAGCAGATTAGCTAACCGTAAGATCCCCAGTCCAATCATTGAATTGTAAATGAGGGATCAAGAATGAGTAAAAACCCACTTCGCACACCCAAGACATAGTGAAAAGGCGAAAGTAGACAAAAATCCGCGATGCCCAGGGACTGGGACTGCGGTTGGGACTGGGATTACTCGTCCCAACGAAGTGATTTGCGATGACGCGTCTTATCGAGGTGATTTGTGATTACACGTTTTACGGAAGTGATTTGCGATAACACGTTTTACCGAAAAAATTTGCGGATACTCATTCCACCGAAAATCTTTGTCCAAGGTCTGCATGGGGTGGATTATGTAGACCCACCCTTCATTAAATGAAGATTCACTTTACCAATCAACCATCATTTTATATATTTAATCAATATAAGGAAAGAAGGGCCAAAATGAAAGTGAGACGGATTATCAGCACATTAGACTTTTCGGTTGCCTTTGGTGCAATATTTGGAGGAGCTGTCGCCATCCTAAATCCCACCAATCCACTAGGCTTGTCGAACGATGCATTAGTTAACGGTCCTTTCAATAGCTTCCTCATACCAGGCCTATTTCTGTTTCTAATACTGGGTTGCATGAATCTTTTAGCAGGAATAATGACAATTAAACAATGGCCTTCTTATAACTATGTTAATATACTAATGGGCCTTATCCTATGTATGTGGATTATCATCCAATGCTATGTATTATGGGAGATTATCTTTCTCCACTTCTTGTTTTTTATCATTAGTTTAATACAGATTTGGCTTGGAATTCGAGAGTCGAAGTCTGCTAAATAGAAGTTTATTTACACAGTCAAGCGGAAGTATAGAGCTTGGCTATTTTTGTTGAGTATTTTTTTAGAATATGACGGATTGCAGGATATCTATGCTCGTTCGCGTAGGTTTTATGCTCGGAAATCTCACTTTATGCTCGAAAGCTGGCTCTATGCTCGAAAATCTCGTTTTATGCTCGTAAGCTGGCTCTATGCTCGAAAATCTCGTTTTATGCTCGTAAGCCGATGCTCTATGCTCGGAAATCTCGTTTTATGCTCGGAAGTTGGTGATCTATGCTCGAAAATCTCGTTTTATGCTCGAAAGCTGGCTCTATGCTCGAAAATCCCATTCTATGCTTGGAAGCTGGCTCTATGCTCTATGCTCGTAACGATGAATCTATGCTCTATCCCAAGACCCTAATCTCGACATTCGCGCATTTATCACGGATAAGTATTCTTAAAATCCCCCTTTCGAAATAAAGAAGTGGAATCAATTGGCCTAGTCGCAAAATGGCAGATGATAATGTCTTTTTCCAGTTGGTTTAGTATAATAAGCAGTTGGAAAAAGGTAGCGAACTAAGCAGCTATGTCTGCATGGGATTCACCTTGTGTAGGCCTAGTTCCTACATAATTGAGGTTTCGCTTTTTTTCTATGGTGTCACGGGAAGTAAAGGCAAAACAATATCGCTATGTCGAAGTTTGAAATTTGATATAATATAATCAAGTAAATCATGTAGGAGGAATATATTTGACTAAGAAAATCATTAAGGTAGTTGGTGCAATTATAATAAAAGATGGAAAGATTCTTTGTGCTCAACGTGGGGAATCTAAATCACTGTCATATAAATGGGAGTTTCCGGGTGGGAAGATAGAAATGAACGAGACGCCTGTTCAAGCGTTGATGCGTGAGATTGATGAGGAAATGAAGTGTGATATTGAAGTGGGAGAGGAATTTGATCACACGATCTATGAATATGATTTTGGTATTGTTCATCTGACAACCTACTGTTGTACATTAGTCAAAGGTAGCCCTATATTGACTGAACATAACGATATTAAATGGCTGTATAGTCATGAGCTTTCAAGTCTTGATTGGGCGCCCGCGGATATTCCAGCAGTAAAAAAACTAGAGCAAACCTTGTAATAAATTGATTGGGGGGTCTTAATTTGGAGGGGTTTTTAGCGGACTTGGAGAGTTCATTACATAAAGGGTTTATCAATCGGCATCAAGGTGAATCGGATCTTTATAAACCTAAACTATTGATCAATCATCCGGGACAAAATAAAACTGTGTTGACTTCTTTGTTGGAGGAGTTGACAAGTTGCCAGTCTTTTATATTTTCTGTAGCCTTTATTACAGAAAGTGGCCTTGCTACCCTTAAATCGCACTTACTAGATTTAAAAAGAAAAGGGATAACAGGTCGGATTATCACGTCTACTTTTCTTCAATTTAATCAACCTAAAGTATTTAAAGAGTTATTAAAAATTACCAATGTAGAAGTAAGATTGACTGATTTAAAAGGGTTCCACTCCAAAGGTTATATATTTGATCATCATCATTATCATTCGTTAATTGTTGGTAGTTCCAACTTAACCGCCTATGCTTTAAAGGAAAACTATGAGTGGAATGTTCACTTAACTTCTTATGAAAATGGAGATATTATCCGTCATTTTAAGCAACAGTTTGAAGAAGTGTGGGATCGGTCCAGGGTTTTAACAGATGAATGGATTGCTGAATACGAGAAAGTATATCAAACCAATAATAGTCAACAAATGGCTAAAGTAGCAGAGTTCCCTGGTAACTATCATCTAAACGCGTTAGAAGATGCTTTAGCAATTGAACCAAATAAGATGCAGGAAGTTGCCCTAAAACAAATTGAATCATTAAGACAAGATGGCTATCAAAAAGGATTAGTTATTTCAGCGACGGGTACAGGGAAGACCTATCTAGCAGCCTTTGATGTTAGAAATGTAGCTCCTAAACGGATGTTATTTATTGTGCATCGAGAACAAATATTACGTAAAGCAAAGTCGGACTTCCAAAAAGTATTAGGGGGTTTCGAAGCGGAGTTTGGTATTTTGTCAGGAACTACTAAGAATACAGATGCTAGATATTTATTCACTACGATACAAACCATTTCAAAAAAAGAAACAATGGAAATCTTTGATCCAGAAGAATTTGATTATATCTTAATTGATGAGGTCCATAAAGCAGGAGCAAGCTCTTATCTAAGAGTGATCGATTATTTTAAACCGCATTTTTTACTAGGTATGACGGCAACACCAGAGCGAACAGACGATTTTAATATATATCAGCTGTTTGATTATCATATTGCTTATGAAATCAGGTTGCAAGAAGCTCTGCAGGAAGATATGCTCTGTCCCTTTCATTATTTCGGTGTTACGGACTTGGAATACAATGGTGAGTTGATCGATGACATGACCTTACTATCCCGTTTAGTGACTGACGAACGAGTCGACCATATCATAGAAAAGGTTAATTATTATGGTTTCTCAGGAGAAATGCTACGAGGGCTAATGTTTTGTAGTAGGAATGAGGAAGCGATTGAGCTGTCAAAAGCGTTAAATCAAAGAGGATATCGGACGGTAGCATTAACGGGAAAGGATTCACAGGATGTTCGATTAGCACAAGTCGAATTGCTTGAACGTGGGGAACTAGACTATATTATCACAGTAGATATTTTCAATGAAGGGATCGACATTCCTAGTTTGTGTCAAGCTTTTCTCGGTACCCTACTCACACCACTATTTCTGGCACTCTACTTTTGTACACTTTTCTGGCTACCGCGCGATGACCATCGCTTGGTGGCCTGTCATTTTAGGTTACGTTCTGAAAACCAAGAACCTAACCTAAAATGACAGGGTGATTATTTAAAGTTCTTAGCTAGATTTCCTATGGCGGATGAATGAGGTGCATACACCGCAATGTCGCCTTGTTTTGTCCCAATAGACGGGCGTGACGGTTGACGAAGGTAAGTGGACATTCGAACTACTTTTTTGAGCTCTCGTTGCTTTCTTGTGCTTCTATGCAGATCTTTTAGGTAAGCCTTTCTCAAGGTCCCGTTTAGCTTGCCTTGCTTCACTTTGACCATTGCTTCGGCACCATCTGCACTCCAATGCATTCCTCGTTTCTTCATTCGGTAAGTAATATGACGCTGATTCGATTCCATTGCTCCCAAGCTTCTCCCATCCTTGGGCGGGTTATCGACGTACTCTCTCCAGTCTATGATACGATCCCAATTGTTTAGGATATACGAACGGAACTCTCTGACTTTCTTCAGCTTCTTGGCATCTTCAAGCGTGCTTTCATAGGTATCGAGCCATAAGTTAAAGTGGTCTAGATCATGTTCTTTTAATGCTTTTCGTATTTCGTCCTTATATTCACTTTTCGCAGCTCCGAGTGCTCGATTTAGTTCCTGAAACACATGATAAGAGTCGAGTTGATTGATTACTGGATGTTCCGATTGTGAGAAGGCTTCCTGGAACTTTTCAGCTGTGTATCCGGCACCAGCGTCACTGTTGGTAACCACTTGAGTCTTTTCCAAAGAATAATGATGGGCTGTTAGTGCTTGAACTTCTTTCCAAAAATTCGCAGTCGGTTGGATTGTCATAATCGCTGTCGGGTTACGCAAAGAAACACGTTTTCCATTCTTATCCCAGCCTTCATATAGGATCGCATGACTTACCTCATGACTCTTCTTTTTTTCTGTTCCCCGTACAAATACGCCATCAGCTTCGGCATAGAGAAAACCTACTTCCTTCCCCTCTGGCAATTCAGCGGACTCCTCTAGCTCAATGACCATCCCTTCATCCGCCTTGGCTTGTGCTTCTCCGACTTTCTTCACAATCGACCCAACCGTTGTATGACTAATGTCTACAGCTGTCCATTCTTTCAGTATATGAGCTGTTTCTCGATACGTACTTTCCGCAGCCATTTCCGCAACCTTTACTTCTACAAATGGGCTTCTACGTTGATATTTCTTAAAACCTGCCCATTCATCAAATGGATAGTGGGCATTTCCTTCTAAATCATACATCAACGTGTGTGTATATCTAACCACACCAAAAGTAAATTGGACTTCTCTTTCATCATTTCTTTCCACGGTCCAATCCTCCGCTTGTTTTTCCTTCACAATGACAGTGTTCATATTAGTGAAGACATCCCCTAACATCGACGCAAACACCTCATACATAAAGATGCGCACACTTTCCTCAAAGTCAATTAAATTGTCAGTTTGGTGTATTAATGTGTATAATTTTGATATAATAGTATTCATGAAGAGGCCTCTTTCTATGTGTATTTGCCCGTGAAGCATACATTTATGATAGAGCGCCTCTTCTTTTTTGGCTAGGATTTTGTATAATTACCCCCGAGAACTATTTTACGCATACTAAAGGGATTTCCCCATATAAATAATCCATGAATGGGATCCCATTCATGGATTATTAATGGATATAATAGAATTGGAATGATAGCAATAAAATAATAACACCAGCTCTATCCCATCGGTGAAAAGGGTGCTTCAGGCTGGCCAAAACTGTATTTATGATTTGATAAAAGTTTAAATGATTGCTCTAAGTAAAAACATGCATCTTTATATCTCTTTTTCTGCTTCAAAAATTGACCAAACTCATACAAAAAGAAACGAATATCGGGATAGTATTTTTTAATGGAATGATCCGCTAGTAAAAATTCTACTTGCTGTTCGAACTCCTTGTCATGCCCCTTGATGAAATCAAACTTTGCTTGTAAAAGTTGAGTAAAAAAATAAGCTTTTTCATCACATGGAGAGGATTTCAGCTTATGGAAGTAATAATCTATCGTATCATGCTCTTTTCCTTCTTTTATTAACAGATCAATCATCAAAATATAAATATTAGAACAGTCATTTGTTTCCAAGGCTTCCCTCGTGTTAATGGCTTCCTTTAACATTTGAACGGATGTATCCAAGCCCTTATGGATGGATAAAACCAATGCCATATTGACTGCGTTATAACTAAGAAAAAGTGCATTTTTATCTGTTACAGCCATATCTCTTGCTGTTAAGAGGTAATTTTTACTACTGTCGAATTTCCCACTTTCCAAGTAGAGTGCACCTATTAAATTGAAGCAATGATATTGCTGTTTATAGCTAGCTAATTGTTGAAATAAGCGCAAGGACTTTTTTGCCTCATCAAGCGCGTTGGCATATTGTTGACTTTTTCTATAACATTGAGCCAAATAAAAGGATAACTCAGCCTTTTGAATTTTTTCATATTCCGATTCAATCATTTGTTGTGTCAATAAAATTGCGGATTTTAGAAATCCTTGTTTTATTAGAAATTTGATATTTAGCAAGTTGTATAAATAATACATGTCCTGGTCGAGAGTAAGTACATATTCCTTTGTACAAATGGGTACAATTTCTGTCGTAAATAAGTCGACAGCCTGATGCTCCTTCATGTTTCGACTTAGCATGATTGCTTTTAGAATGAAATAGTGAAGTTCCTGTTCCATATTTGGAATACATAAATACTTTTTTTCAATGGACATGAGATATTGTTCTGCTTGTTGGAGATTGCCGTCCATCAATAATTTCTTTATCTGATCTAGTTGATCATCTAAAAAAATATTTTTCGTATTTTCAGTTAAATAAAAGGAAGGGACTTCTAATTTGTCGGCAATACAGCTAAGTATTTGCGAGCTGCCCGTGGCCAGACCATTTTCTATATTTCGTAAGTAGGAATCAGACAGAATTCCCTTTGCTAATTGTTTGCGAGTCATATTTTTTTGTTCTCTCAGCTTCCGTATTCTTTTACCAATATGTATATATTGGTTAGAACTTCGGACATGACGATCACGATTTGTAGTATATACTTTCATCGTCCCAATTCTCCCTTCGATAATTTAACTTATTCTTGTTATACAGGCGATTAACGTAGCTTCTTAACCATCCTCGGATTCATAGATCGTGCGAATGGAAGGAACTCTGCTATTCACCTGGATCGAAAAATGTCTCTGCAAGAGAATATACATGAATCGCTACAACCCTCCTCTTGATCCTATTGAGTGAAATATTTCTTTATTATAAAAATGAGAAATATTTCAGGTTTTACATACATATTAGGTTAGAAAATTATTACAGGTCAAGTTGTTTACATAAATAATACTGAAATTTTACCTATTATCAATAGATTTTACAGCTTTCACGAAAAAGTACCTATAAATGAGCAAGAATAAATCATTCGACAAGAAAATCTGATAAAAACAGTAAAATAAGCACAGAATGATTTTATTTCTTAGAATTATTGAAATTCACTAAAAAAGTGTTTATGGTGGAATTAACACGAGCTTCCACTAAATTTTCAGTGAAAGGTGATAAAAAATGAACATGGTCGAAACTTGGAAAAACCCGCTTAGCCGTATGGAGCATCAAGTTGAGAGCCCAGTAGGTAATGTAATTGACGAATTATCGGACAGTGAGATGGAAATGATCGCTGGAGCTTGCAAATGGTACAACATTAGCTGCCGTTTAGGAAATAAAGGTGGCTGGTGCACATTAACAGTCGAATGCCAAAGAAGCTGTAACTAATACTCACTGTGGGGTCGATGATGATACATATCGATCCCACCCCCAAAAAAATATTGGAGGTGAAGAACAATAAGTATCCATCAAGCATTAATCATTTCTGAAAGACAGTCCCACCAAAATAAATATTTCATCAAAGATACAAAACTGTACCCCCAAAGAGTTTTATACTGGAGTCAATTTTTTCATAATAACCAAGCCTATTTAGAAAAGAGTATTCGCACTGTTTCGCAGGTAGATGTGAAAGACTTACCTTATTTGCAGGAAGATGAAGTTTTACATCATACGAAGGGCTTTGAATGGTTGGAAGATTGGAATATCCTGTTACAAGGTCAATGGGAAGAAATGCCATATGATCCGTTCGAACAAATTCATTTTAAACATTTTATTCAGCATTTTATTAAATTAGCCAAATACAAGTTGCACGTTTTACTGACGGACGTTCCTTCTCATCTCATCGACAAAGAAGCAATCGTTACCGAGTTGGTGAAAGAACTTTCCTTAGAGCTGTTTACAATGTGTGAGAAAACATTGGTTTTAGAACTAAATATATTAAGAGAAACAGGTCAATTAAAGGGAGAGTCGCCAGAAGAAAGATATGCCTACTTTGAAGAAGTCATATTGAAAAAACAGTCATTTTTAGCTGAATTAGGGGAAGAATATCCGGTTTTAATTCGTGCGATGATCGAGAGAATAAACCAATGGTGTCTGTTTGTTCAAGAGATTTTCGATCACTTTAACAACGACTGGGAATTCATATTAGAACATTTTCCGGAAATGAAACATGCGGGGAAAGTAAAGAAGTTTCATTTGGGGATGGGAGATACCCATCAACGGGGAAAAAGTGTGACAATTGTAGAATTCGAAAATGGTTCCTCTATTGTTTACAAGCCACGTTCCGTAGAAGTGGATCACCAATATCAAGAACTTTTACAATGGGTCAATACAACGAATGAATCTGCCCCATATTTATATCCGCTAAAAGTTATCCCAGTTGGCGATCACGGATGGATGGAGTATGTCCCTTATAAAACGTGCCAAACGATGGCAGAGATTGGGCGGTTCTATCAACGAATGGGTGCGCACTTAGCATTATTATATGTTTTAAATGCTACTGATTTTCATTATGGGAATATTATTGCTATGGGAGAATACCCGATTCTCATTGATTTGGAGTCATTATTCCACCAAGATATATTTGATGGTACATATGGGGAGGAAGCGCTCGGTCAAGCTGAAAAGTTGTTGTCTGAATCCATCATGGCATCCGGAATGTTGCCGAATAAGCTTTATCAGCGCGAAGAAAATGCTGGTATAGATTTAAGCGGATTAGGTGGTCAAGGAAATCAGCAGCTGCCTTTTGAAATTGCGCAAATGGACCATGTTGGAACCGATCAAGTGACGATAAAAATGGGGGCAGCCTATTTGGAAAGCGGGCTTAATTTACCGACCTATAAGGGAGAATTTGTCAATCTGCACGAATACTTCAAAGAGATTGAGAGCGGGTTTATCCAAGTGTATCAATTTTTAGCGTCGCATAAAAAAGAGCTTATCCAGCAGTTGCAAAAGTTTAAGGATGTGAAGGTTCGGACGATTGTGAGACCGACGAATATTTACGGAGAATTTCTTCGCAGTATGTACCATCCAGATCTATTAAGAGATGCTTTGGATCGCGATGTTTTCTTACATAGACTATGGATAAGAAGTTTGGCTCTACCGAAGATTGAAAGATTAATCGCGTATGAAAAGAATGATTTACATTTAGGTGATGTACCGCTATTTACATCCAAACCTGGTGAGAAAGATCTGTGGAGTTCTGGTGGGGAAAAAATAAGCGATTTCTTTCAAAATACGGCGTTAGAGACTGTCATAAAGAAAGTAGAACGATTAGGCGACCAAGATTTATATGAACAGTTACAAGTTCTGCATATGGTCATGCTTGCATCCAATGCCAATCATTATGCTGATGTAGAAGCAATGGATCCGTTTCTACCTACAGACAATAAAGTGGAAAAAATGCAATTTTTACAACAGGCTATAGATATCGGGAATTACTTAATTAAAACAAAAATCGAGGGTGAGAATAAAGGTAAAAAAGATGCAACTTGGATTAGTACAGTGTTAGAAGGTACCAATGAAGTTGCATGGCAAATATCACCTGTTGGTTTGGATTTTTATAACGGTAATAGCGGGATCGTATTATTCCTCGCCTATCTGGCTGAATTGTCAGGAGAAGAGAAGTTTAAATTGGTTGCACAACAGGGTCTGGTCCCGATCTTGCATGACATGAAGAATTTTAAGGACCATTCGGATTGGAGTTTAGGTGCTTATAGTGGGGTCGGGGGCAATATATTCACGACTTTTCAACTTGCTACATTGTGGCAGGATGAAGAACTTTTGGAAGTAGTGATGGAGGCACTGCCCGGATACCAAGCGATGATCAAGGAAGATAACATATTTGACTATATCGGTGGGGCAGCAGGTGCTTTAGATATTTTTCTTCATATTTATAAACAGACAGCACATCCACTAGCATTAGAAGGTGCGCTTCTCTCAGGAAAGCATTTGATGGCCAACACTGTAAAGTTGAACGCTGGTGGGATCGGCTGGAAGTCGATTCAGCAACAGACTCCTTTAACAGGGTATTCACATGGGAATGCTGGGATATCGGCCGCGTTGTCAGCACTTTATAACATAACTGGCGAAGACTCGATCTTAACGTACATAGCGCAAGCACTGGAATATGAAAGAACATTTTATAGGGAAGCGGAGCGGAATTGGATGACTCCTCAGAGAGAAGAGGCGTCGATTGCTTGGTGTCATGGCGCACCAGGAATACTCCTATCCAGATTAAGATTGAAAGAAAATGGTTACCAAGACGATCAGATTGACCAAGAAATCGAAGTAGCTTTAGATACAACGCTACGTCTTGGCTTTGGGAATAATCGGTCTTATTGCCATGGGGATTTTGGACAGCTGGAAATATTGCTTTATGCAGACAAGCTGTTACAAAATGTGGATTTGAATCCTTCTATTACAAGCGTACAGAAACAAATTTTAGAATTAATGAAAGAAAAGATGTGGAATTATGGGGTTTCAAGAGGAACAGAATCAAAAGGATTATTAACCGGTTTAGCTGGATTTGGTTTCGGTCTATTAAAACAGTTTGATCGGGAACGCGTACCAAATATTTTAAATCTAGAAAATTAACATATATTCCTTGAAAGGGGGTGAAATCAATGAGTAACCGTGAATTAGCTGCAAAGTACCGTAATCCAAATGAAAGAGAAAATCTTGATTTTGAAAATCCGGTAGGCACTGTAGATGAAGAAGAATTGAAAGCTCTTGCTGGGGCAAGAATTCCAATCACACCTTCATCATGGGTATGTGGTTTTGTTACAGCTGCATTATGCCCGACAACTGCTTGCACAAGTGATTGCTAATGCTGAATGGAAAAAGTCATGACAGGGAGAAGTGTGGAAGCTCGTTCCTGTCATGCTCTTTTCACATTCAACAAGATACCTATTTATAGTATACCCTATATGTTTGCTAATTATACATGATAATGGAGGAAATATAAAGTATGGATTCTGCATTGCGCGAAATGTTCAACCGTGCCGCGTACTTACATGAAAGATCCGTTGACAGGACTTCAGTCGATCAATCAGCAGTAAAAGAAGAAATTGAAAAATGGGAAGACATTGTTTCATCTGCATTTTTTGCTGATCGTCTTAAACAAGATCATATGACGAAAGAAAAACTAGAATCTTTAGTAAGTGAGAAGGATGCTCCTTCTCTTAAAAAAGAATTACCGTGGTTAGTCAAACTGGAACATATGTTAAGCATCTATGAACCAGGTGAAATAGATGTTACATCTTTTCAGGCGATTATTGATCCTTTTATTTATTATGCGAAAAAGACACTCCAAAAACATATGGATCCTATACCTGAAGACATCATCAGAAAGCAGTCAGTTATTGCCTCCATTGCGGAAGCATTGTATCTCAAATTACATAAATTTATTTTAAAATCCGTTATATTGGAAGTAAATATTGCTAGAAAGATCGGGATGCTAGAGGGGGAAACAAGTTCGGAACGTTTTCAGTATTTTATGCGCCAATTCATGGAAAAAGAATCTCTACGAATGGAGTTTTTCTCTAATTATCCTGTTCTTGCCCGGCTTTTGGTAGAGGGTACGTTAAATAGTATCCAAATGACAACAGAGATTATCTCACGGTTTACAGATGATAGAGAGAGTATCAAAACATTGATAAATGGCCGTGTTCATCCGTTGAAACAATTAAAAATCGGAATCGGAGATACCCATCAAAATGGAAGAGCGGTATCCATTTTATTATTTGAGGATGGGAATTCGGTAGTCTATAAACCACGGTCCCTGGCTGTAGATGAATGCTTTCAGTCAGTCATATCCTGGATCAATCAAACAGGAAAAGTTCGTCACCCGTTAGCCGTAGCAAAAGTGATCAATCAAGGTACATATGGCTGGCAAGAATTTATCCCTTATAAAGAATGTAACAAAGAAGAGGAAGTAAGCCATTTCTATTATCGGCAAGGTGCGTATACGGCCCTTTTTTATGTATTAGGGTCTTCGGACTTTCATGCGGAAAATATTATAGCAAGTGGAGAGTACCCTATACCGGTAGACTTAGAAACATTGTTTAGCAAAAATTTAGAAATGAGTAATCATGTAAAAGAACAAAACCAATTAACGGCAGAATTGAATAATTCGGTTTATGCCTCTCTCATGCTTCCTACACCAGTCTTTGAGAACTCTTTTATTGATTTTGATTTAAGTGCGATTGGAGCCGGAGGGAATCAGCAGTCGAAAAAAGTGAAGTCAAGAAAAGTAGTAAATGAAGGAACCGATGAAATGCGTCTATCAAAGGAATATGCCACATTAGGTACTTATCAAAATAGACCATCGTACAACGGAAAAGTGTATGACACGGAAAAATATGAAGGTGACATCCAAGCAGGATTCCGCGATATGTACATGTTATTTCTTTACCATAAGCAAGCATTCCTTCAAGAAGATGGACCATTATCTACTTTTAAACACGCACCGATTCGGCAAGTTTTTCGCCCGACCCATGTCTATGCAGAATTCCTACAAAATAGTTTACATCCTGATTATTTATTCAATGGGTTAAGCCGTGTCCAGCTTTTTGATTACTTATGGCAAATTACTAGTATGACCGATCAATTTGAACAGCTAGTCAGGTTGGAAACGAAGGACTTGCTTCGCCATGATGTTCCGTACTTTTATTTTATATTTGACAGCACTTCAATTTATGATAGTGATGGCAATTGTATCGAGCATTTCTTTGATGAAACAGGATTAGAAACAGTCAGACGTCGTATTCAAAGCTTAAATATCCATGATTACAAAAAACAATCCCAATATTTACGCTGGTCACTTGCTTCTATGAGAAAAGATGTATGGCGTGCGGACGGAGTGAAGCAGGAGCCATCAGAGAAATTATCCCTCTCATGGATGGACGAAGCGATTCGTCTCGGAGAAATACTTTCTGACAGAGCGATTGTAGAAACAGATGGCAACGAAGTCAATTGGATCGGATTACATTTAAATGAAGACAACGGGGTAAGCGTAGGAGTGAAAAGCATTGACTTGTATGACGGTTTATTAGGTTATGCTTTGTTTTTCGCTCATTTGGCAAAAGAAACCAATATAGAAAAATATGAAGAACGAAGCCGGATGACGATGGCAACGGTGATGCAAAAAGCTGGTGAAAAACCATCTAATCAATCAATTTCAGCGTTTAGCGGAGAAGGGTCATACCTATATGGTCTCGTGCATCTAGGATTGCTTTGGAAGGATTCTTCTCTCATCGACCGAGCAAGTCAGCGTGTTGATGGTTTGTATGACTTGGTGGATCAAGAAGAAACGCTCGATTTTGTAGGTGGATTAGCTGGGTTTATTGTTGCTTGTCTGCACATATTTGAAAGCACGAAACGGGGGGAATTTTTACAGATTGCCGAATATGCTGGTGAGGCACTCTACCGTAACATGCAACATATACCTTTACATGGAGCCACATTATTAACTGGGCTTTCTCATGGTGCTGCTGGAATCGCTTGGGCGTTTGCTCGTTTAGGAACGGCCTTAAATAAAGATCCGTATCTCGAGCAGGCGGAAAAATTGATCCATTACGAGAACAGTCATTTCCAACCGAACACGAATAATTGGAAGGATTTGCGCACAAACAAAGCGGAAAATGGAAATTACTTCTGGTGTCACGGTGCGCCTGGAATCGTGCTTTCAAGATTACATGCAGTGGGACTAGAGGAGGGTACGATTGAGAAAAATTTACGGGTAGCATTACAAACGACAACCGAGCATGGCATGACGGACAGTCATAGCTTATGCCATGGATCTTTAGGAAATATAGATATTTTATTGCATGCGGCCAAGGTACTGCAAAATGACCAACTATATGAAACGGCACTGGAAATGGGAGAGGAAGTGCTTCAACAACAAAAGCAAGCTGGATGGGAGTTTGGACTAGGTCCTGGAATTGAAATGGACGGATTTATGTTAGGCAGAGCAGGAATTGGTTATGCTTTATTGAGGTTGTGGAATACCAATATTCCATCCGTATTAGCCTTGGAATTGCCAGGAGAGGAAAGGATATGAAAAACATAGATAAGCATTTCGCGACGAGAAGACGGGTGCCCTTTATCGAACAAATGCAGCAAACCGAGTGCGGGCTTTGCTGCATGGCGATGATCGTTGCCTATTACAAGAGTCACATATCTCTATATGAACTGCGCGAGCGGATGGGAAATGGTAGAGATGGAACGACTTTGCTCCATCTTAAACAAATGGCCGAACAATTAGGGTTCGACACGAAATCATACAGAGCGAATGCGGAATCTTTACACCAGATGAAGTTACCTGCCATTTTATATTGGAATGAAAACCATTTTGTCATTTTAGAGAAAGTGACTCCGAAACATTTTATAATTGTTGACCCGGGTTCAGGCCGCCAAAAAATGACGAAAGAGGAATTTAGTAAAAGTTTCTCCGGGTATTTACTTACGCTTACTCCGAATGAAAACTTTAAAATACGTAAAGGAAAAAGTGTTTGGAGATCTTTTTCACATTTAGTCACTTCCAGGTCTAAGATTTTTTTTACCATTTTGTTTCTCACGTTTCTACTGCAATTGTTTACGGTTTTAATGCCTATCTTAATTCAATATGTCATCGATGTGGTTATTGTACCGGAAAACAGCAGTATGTTGGATATTTTCCTATTAGGAATTGTCGGACTCGTTGTATTTCATACGCTTTTTACCTATTTACGCGGGCGAATATTGATTACCCTTTATAATGAACTGGATTATGATATGCAAACGAATTTCTTTAAACATATTTTAAAATTACCGTACCAGTTCTTCCTTTTACGCTCATTTGGTGATTTATTGTTTCGAGCCGGGAGCATGAAAGTAGTCAGGGATCAATTGGCGAATCAATTGGTTCGAGGAATATTGGATATAGCCATTTTAGCAGTCATTTTATTATATATGGTGATCCAGTCGCCGCTTATGGGACTCATTGTTTCTGTCATTTCCTTAACGAATATCTTCATCATAGGTATGAGTAGAAAGTATTTATCCGAAATAAATCAAAAAGAAATTTTAGCGCATGCAGAAGTGCAAGGAGCGCAAACAGAAATGTTATATGGGATCTTTGGCGTCAAAACGTCTGGTGTGGAAAAAACAACCTACCACCAATGGTTAGATCAATTCAAATCCTTACTTTCTGCCTATCGAAACAAAGAAACGATTTTAAATTATATTAATACGGCTAGTAGCACGTTGCAAATTAGTGCACCGCTAATCATTTTATGGGTCGGGGCCTATCAAGTATCTGCAGGTAATATTACGCTCGGGGTTTTAGTTGGTTTTCACGCTATATCCAATCAGTTCTTTATATTAAGCAGAAGTGTTGTGGATACGATTAACTCCTTTATTTTAACTTCTGGTTATTTGAAGCGCATTGAAGATGTGCTGGATGCACCGGAAGAAGAGAACGAGACAAAGCCAAAGATGAAGCTCGAAGGCAATATACGCTTGGAGAATGTAGCATTTTCCTATACAAAATATAGTCCAAACGTAATTGATGGTGTTTCTCTCGATGTGAAAAAAGGACAGAAAGTGGCCATCGTTGGAAAATCCGGATCAGGTAAATCTACTTTAGGAAACATTATCATTGGTCTCTTTAAGCCTAAAACCGGGAATGTGTATTACGATGGGAAATCGGTTCACGACTTGGATTTGCAACATTTACGACAGCAAATTGGTACCGTTCCGCAAGACGTAACGTTATTTAATCGAAGTATCTATGAAAATATTACTTTGCACAACCAAAATGCTTCCCCGGAACAAGTTGTCCAAGTAGCGAAAGTTGCACAAATTCACGACGAAATTATGGATATGCCGATGCAGTACAACACAATGGTTTCCGAAATGGGAATGAACTTATCCGGCGGGCAAAGGCAAAGAATTGCCCTTGCGAAAGCATTGTTAGGAAATCCTGCTGTTTTGCTTCTTGATGAAGCAACAAGCTCGTTAGATCATTTAAATGAAGGGAAAATTGATGAGTATTTATCCAGTATTAATTGTACGCGGATCGTAATTGCGCATCGACTAACGACTATTATGAATAGTGATCTGATCGTTGTCATTGAGAATGGAAAAATTGTGGAGACGGGTACGCATCACGAATTAATGAAAAAGTCCAAGTTCTATAACAATTATTATAGTGAAATGATTTCATAACTGCTTTTATTAGCAGTTCCTTTTTTTGAATATAAAGAAACTTCACCCAAAAAAGTAAAAAAAACTTTACTTTTAGTAAAGTTAACTGTACAATAAAGATAACAAATTAGAAAGTAGGTGGAGTGAAATGGAAGTATTTGCTGAGTATGGGAATGCAATTGGTGGATTGGTTGTCGTGATCTGTTTAGTTGCTTTCTTAATTTCATCTAAAATACTCGGAACAGATGAACGGGCGGATGCCATTTTTTCCAGAACATATAAGCTGATGTTTACCATCCTAGCGATTCTTATTCTTGGAAGCATCTTCTTCGGAATAGGAAGTAGTGTATCAGGAAAAACATATCAAAACTTGATCGTCATCATGTTTGCGATTAGTTTCTTAATCGGTAATATTTATCTCCTTATTTTATCGAAAAAATATTAATGAAAGGCAGGCTGCGATATGTCTAAGGAGAAGTTCATAGTAGAGACGAAAGATTTGACGAAAGCATACAGAAGAAATAATGTTGTAGAAAGTTTGGATTTAAAAATAAAAGAAGGAGAAATATATGGATTTTTAGGTCCGAATGGAGCTGGAAAGACAACAACGATTCGAATGTTGCTCGGACTGATTGAATCAACAAAGGGAGAAATCCAAATCCTTGGTAAATCGTTAAAAGAAGATCGACTATCTATTTTGCGAGAGGTGGGATCATTAGTCGAATCTCCATCCTATTATCCGCATTTGACCGGGGAGCAAAATCTGGAAATATTGAGGAAAATATTAAACGTTCCGAAATCGAGGATTGAGCAAGTGTTGAGCATGGTTCGCTTAACAAAAGTAGCAGATAAAAAGGTGAAAGAGTATTCTCTTGGGATGAAACAACGTTTAGGAATTGCAGCCGCCTTACTTGGGAATCCGCGTCTGCTTATTTTGGATGAACCAACGAATGGACTCGATCCAGCTGGAATTATTGAAATCAGAAAATTGATAAAGCAACTGCCAGAAAGTCATGGTATTACGGTGATGATCTCTTCTCATTTGCTTTCTGAGATAGAGGAGCTGGCGACGCATGTTGGTATTATTACGAGAGGGAAGATGATTTTCCAAGATTCGCTGGATCAATTGAAGAAGAAAGCAAATCATAAAATTTTTCTATATACGAGCGACCTAGATAAAACAGAGCAAGTATTACGAGAGGAAAAAGAGAATGTATCCCGGAATACAAAAGGGATTTTTATTGATTACTGTAACGATGATAAAATTTGGAGTCTAGTAGAGAAGTTGATTGAACAAAATATCCGGGTGTACCGCATCGTGGAAGAAAAAGTATCGTTGGAAAAAATATTTTTAGATTTAACCAGGAGCGGTCAGACGTTATGATGCTAACCTTATTAAAAACCGAATTTCAAAAGATGAAGAAAAGAATATGGTTCCTTGTTATTCTGGTACCTGTGGTAGCGGTTATGCTTCAAGTAGTTAATTACACCGTTCGATATGACTATTTAATTTCTCGAGAACCGGATCAATGGCATTTTTTAGTGGTGAATGTGCACTCTTTCTGGCCTCCATTGCTCATTTTGGAAATAACCCTGCTCGTTTCGCTGATCGCAAGTTTAGAACATCAGACGATGATGTGGCGTAAATTAATTTCCTTGCCAGTAAGAACCAACTATTTATATTATTCTAAACTTATCGTTATTTGTTTACTCACTCTTCTATCCAGTATGATTTTAGTTGGGGGTACGTATGGTCTTGGGTGGTATCTCGGATTTGGTTCCGATATTCCGCATGGTGACATATGGTCGATGGTTTTTTACACATTATTAGCAGCGCTCCCCTTTATTTTTATCCAATTTTGGTTTTCTGTAAAATATGTCAACCAGGGAGTAGCGCTTACAGTTGGAATAGCTAGTGCGGTCTTTATGATGTATGCACATGATCTACCAAATTGGTTGCCGTGGAAATGGCCGTTATTAGTAGAAGGATTTGTGAATGGAATCGATTATGCTTTGTATGGATTAGCCTTCGGTGTGCTTGGATGGATCATTTCCACTGCCTTACTGACTAGAAGGGAGATGGATTAACGTGTTTCTTCGGCTGTTTCAAGCGGAATGGATGAAATTGAATGGCTCGAAAGTTTGGTTGCTTATTTTCGCAAGTCCCATCTTATCGGCGATTATCGGGTTTTTACCTATTTTTCCTTTAACAGAAGCCGATGAATGGCTCATATTAAGTACACAGATGATCATCGCTCACAGTGCGCTATTTTTGCCGTTATTAACCGGTTTGTTTGCAGCACTTTTATGCAGTTTTGAACATGGACACGGTGGTTGGAAGCAATTGCTTGCATTACCTGTGAAAAAGCTGCAATTGTACGGCGTAAAGTTTATCATCATCATGATCCTTTTAGCCTTTACGCAATGTTTGTTTATTTTGTCGGTATTAGTCGTTGGGACACTGAAAGGGTTTTATTCCCCCTTCCCATTGGAAAGTCTATTGTACAGTGCTTTTATGGGCTGGTTAGCCTGCCTTCCTTTAGCGGCATTGCAATATTGGCTGGCAACGATGTTCACTAGTTTCGCGGGTCCTAGTGTCGTCAATGTATTACTGACTTTTCCAGCGATGATTATAGCCAATTCCCAAGTTTTCGGTCCATTATATCCGTGGGCCCATCCTGTGTTAGCAATGACACAAGCATTTTCCGCATCGTTAGGCGGTGAAGCTGGGTTCTTGGAAAGCAGTTCCCTATTTTATGTTACGTTAATTTGTAGCTTTATCATCTTTACAGTCATCGGTATGGTATATTTTCAGCGAAAACAATGGAATTAAAAATGATGAAGTGGAGAAATCGTAGAAATGAAAAAAAAGAGTAATGGCACGTTGATAAATAGAATGCCAGAGTTAAGAGCGAGGGAAAAGTTGACACAACAAGATTTGGCGAAGCGTGTCGGAGTTTCCAGGCAAACGATTATATCGATTGAAAAAGTGCGATATACGCCTTCTTTAACCCTGGCATTTGAAATAGCACAAGCTTTAAATTGCGAAATAACGGAAGTATTTCAATATAAAAAAGAGGAATAGGAAGAAAGGGTGATTTCATGGCGATCCGTACAAAAGGATTAACGAAACACTTTAAACTATCCAAAGTCATCAACGATGTCGATTTACATGTTCCCGAAGGAGTTATTTATGGTTTGTTAGGTCCGAATGGGGCAGGAAAAACGACATTCATGCGTTTAATATTAGGGTTAATCAAGCCAAGCAGTGGCGAAATACAAATTTTTAAGCAAAGCATGCCAAAGGAAAGAGTATCTATCTTAGAGCAAGTTGGAGCAATGATAGGAAAACCGGCTTATTATGAGCATCTGACCGGATATGAAAATTTGAAAGTGATCGGAGCATTGCATGGGATAACGGATCCCGATCAAATAAAATGGGCGCTCGAACATGTTGGGTTGGAAAGAGAAGAGCGGAAGAAAGTGAAATTCTACTCCCTCGGAATGAAACAACGCTTAGGCATTGCAAGCGCCATCTTGCATCGACCAAAGCTGTTGTTATTAGATGAACCGACGAACGGTTTGGATCCGGAAGGCAAACTGGAAATACTGTATTTGCTCAAAGACATGTGCCAAAAAGAGGGGGTCACGATTTTTCTCTCTAGCCATCTCATTCATGAAATTGAGCAAATTGCGAGCCACATAGGAATCATTTGGAATGGAGAATTACTTTTCCAAGGACGAAAAGAAAACTTGCTTTTAGGGGAGCAGGAGACGTTGGAAGCAGCTTATTTAAATATCATACAATCTAAGAAGGTACCGGTATGATCACGATTTTAAAAGTAGAGTGGGTCAAACAGAAAAAATGGCTGATTCTGTTTCCTCTTCTCCTAGGGCCTATTCTTATCTTTCTATTTATGTTTGTTATGAACGAGTATAATCTCCAAAATGGGCGCCCCTTTACGCAATCCTTGCATATTCTTCAGGAATTTTTACTGCTGACCAATAGTTATCTAGTCTTAATCGTGATCGTCATGTTTTCCTCTTTCATAGTCGATATCGAACATCAATCGCTTATGTGGGGCAGATTGTTGATCACACCATTTCAAAAGTGGAAGTTTTTTCTAGCAAAAGTCATCTATGTTTTTATTCTCGTTCAACTTTTCGGGTTGCTTACTTGGTTAGCTGTTAGTAGCTTAGGACTCCTATATGGGGATGGCTATTTATGGGACTTCTTTTTACCATCTTTATACTTGCCATTTTTGTTTTCTTTACCGTACATCATCGTACAAACACTCTTTGCAATGATTTTTGACAATGCTTATGTATCCATCTGTATTGGTTTAGGCGTGCTTTTAATTCATCAGGCGTTGCCATTTTACTTTTTACCATGGAGCAGTATGAATCCGACTTTGTTCGTATTAACGGAAAACGATTTCTTTCTCCTGGTGCACGTCGTCATCCTAACGATTGGATATGGGATTGGAAGTGTCTTTGTATATCATCGCCAAACTTTTTCTTTGGGGGGCTTGAATTAATGCAATATAAAAAGATTGTATTTTCAGAATGGTTGAAAATTAGGAAATCAAAATTATGGCTGTTTTTAATATCCCTTGTCGGACTACCCGTTGGATACGGAGTATATATACAAACACAGGTTGTGATGGGGATCTATCAATATGAGGAAGAAAATACGTGGTTAATGTTATTAATGATGGTTTTGCTTTTTTATGGGACGATTTTTTTACCAAATATCGTGTCATTGATTACTGGAACATTAGTGAATTTCGAAAAACAGGCGAATGACTGGGGGCATCTTTTCTTAGCTCCGATTAAAAGAGGAGATCTTTATGTTGGAAAATGGGTGTGGATGTGTTTATTAGTTGTAGCTACGCAAGTGTTCATGATTGGAGCCATCATCGCTTCCGGTAATGTGTTCCAATTTCAGCATGACCTACCTATCCTTCTCTTTATCGGGGTGTTTATATTAGGTAGCTTAGGGGCAATTAGTTTAGGGAGCTTTTTATTTTATTTGTTCTTACGGATTCCATCCAATCGAACGGTTTTTACTATCAACCTACTATGTAGTATTCCAGTGTTTTTCATATTCTCTAACGCAACAAATTCGATGTTACCTTATTTTTACCCATGGGCACTGCCGGTTATTGGGATGACCTATGCATCATCAAGTAATGCTCATTTAATCGTCTATATATTTTTTTGTGTCGCCCTTACCGCCGTATTTTCCATATTGAGCAAAAGACATTTGAAGCAGTTCGAGGGTGTACCAAGTTAGGTAAAAACAATCTCTGCCAGCGAGGCAGAGATTGTTTTAATTATAAACTCCAATAATGGTATCCTTTTTCTTCGCTTGCTTTGCGGTCGTATTTGCTTTTAATGTCGATGAGTACTTTTTTGTTTTCATCTTTATACCATTCATTAAATGTATCAAGGTCGTATTTTTCCAGGAATACGTTATGCGGAACAGCGATGACGATGCAGTCGAGATCGCGTAAATCTTCTTCTCTGACAAGTTCGATTCCAAATTCACGGTACACATTTTCCGCTTCAGCAATTGGGTCGTGGACGAGCACGTCGACACCATATTCTTTTAGTTCATCAATAATATCGATAATTTTCGTATTGCGGACATCACCGACATTTTCTTTAAATGTAAGGCCTAAAATAGCCACTTTTGCGCCGTCAACATTTTGTCTTGCTTTGATCATCTTTTTGACGATTTCTCCGGCGACATAACCCCCCATATCATCGTTGATCTTTCTGCCCGCAAGAATGATTTGCGAATGATAGCCGAGCTGTTCCGCTTTGTACGTGAAATAATATGGATCGACACCGATACAGTGGCCACCGACGAGCCCTGGAGTGAAGTTTAAAAAGTTCCATTTCGTACCAGCAGCTTCGAGTACTGCTTTTGTATCAATATCCATTCGGTTAAACACCATCGATAATTCGTTCATGAAAGCAATATTAATATCGCGTTGTGAGTTTTCGATTACTTTCGCCGCTTCCGCAACCTTAATCGATTCTGCTTCATGAATACCTGCTTCAATAATGGAACCATATACAGCGGCGATCTCCTGTAATGCCTCCTCATCAGAACCAGAGACGACTTTCGTAATTTTCGTCAAAGTGTTTACTTTATCGCCTGGGTTGATACGCTCTGGGGAGTAGCCGACTTTGAAATCGTCGTTGAGTTTAAAGCCGGACGCTTCTTCTAAAATCGGAATGCAGATTTCCTCGGTCGTGCCAGGATAAACAGTAGATTCATAAATGACGATTGCTCCTTTTGTTAATTGCTCACCGACCGTTCTGCTCGCGGACGTAACAGGGGCGAGATCCGGTGTTTTATCCTGGTTAATCGGTGTTGGCACCGCAACGATATGAAATTTGCAGTCTTTTAAATGTTTGTGTCAAGCTTTTCTCGGTACCCTACTCACACCACTATTTCTGGCACTCTACTTTTGTACACTTTTCTGGCTACCGCGCGATGACCATCGCTTGGTGGCCTGTCATTTTAGGTTACGTTCTGAAAACCAAGAACCTAACCTAAAATGACAGGGTGATTATTTAAAGTTCTTAGCTAGATTTCCTATGGCGGATGAATGAGGTGCATACACCGCAATGTCGCCTTGTTTTGTCCCAATAGACGGGCGTGACGGTTGACGAAGGTAAGTGGACATTCGAACTACTTTTTTGAGCTCTCGTTGCTTTCTTGTGCTTCTATGCAGATCTTTTAGGTAAGCCTTTCTCAAGGTCCCGTTTAGCTTGCCTTGCTTCACTTTGACCATTGCTTCGGCACCATCTGCACTCCAATGCATTCCTCGTTTCTTCATTCGGTAAGTAATATGACGCTGATTCGATTCCATTGCTCCCAAGCTTCTCGCATCCTTTGGCGGGTTATCGACGTACTCTCTCCAGTCTATGATACGATCCCAATTGTTTAGGATATACGAACGGAACTCTCTGACTTTCTTCAGCTTCTTGGCATCTTCAAGCGTGCTTTCATAGGTATCGAGCCATAAGTTAAAGTGGTCTAGATCATGTTCTTTTAATGCTTTTCGTATTTCGTCCTTATATTCACTTTTCGCAGCTCCGAGTGCTCGATTTAGTTCCTGAAACACATGATAAGAGTCGAGTTGATTGATTACTGGATGTTCCGATTGTGAGAAGGCTTCCTGGAACTTTTCAGCTGTGTATCCGGCACCAGCGTCACTGTTGGTAACCACTTGAGTCTTTTCCAAAGAATAATGATGGGCTGTTAGTGCTTGAACTTCTTTCCAAAAATTCGCAGTCGGTTGGATTGTCATAATCGCTGTCGGGTTACGCAAAGAAACACGTTTTCCATTCTTATCCCAGCCTTCATATAGGATCGCATGACTTACCTCATGACTCTTCTTTTTTTCTGTTCCCCGTACAAATACGCCATCAGCTTCGGCATAGAGAAAACCTACTTCCTTCCCCTCTGGCAATTCAGCGGACTCCTCTAGCTCAATGACCATCCCTTCATCCGCCTTGGCTTGTGCTTCTCCGACTTTCTTCACAATCGACCCAACCGTTGTATGACTAATGTCTACAGCTGTCCATTCTTTCAGTATATGAGCTGTTTCTCGATACGTACTTTCCGCAGCCATTTCCGCAACTTTTACTTCTACAAATGGGCTTCTACGTTGATATTTCTTAAAACCTGCCCATTCATCAAATGGATAGTGGGCATTTCCTTCTAAATCATACATCAACGTGTGTGTATATCTAACCACACCAAAAGTAAATTGGACTTCTCTTTCATCATTTCTTTCCACGGTCCAACCCTCCGCTTGTTTTTCCTTCACAATGACAGTGTTCATATTAGTGAAGACATCCCCTAACATCGACGCAAACACCTCATACATAAAGATGCGCACACTTTCCTCAAAGTCAATTAAATTGTCAGTTTGGTGTATTAATGTGTATAATTTTGATATAATAGTATTCATGAAGAGGCCTCTTTCTATGTGTATTTGCCCGTGAAGCATACATTTATGATAGAGCGCCTCTTCTTTTTTGGCTAGGATTTTGTATAATTACCCCCGAGAACTATTTTACGCATACACATTCCTAGTGTGAATCAGGTCGTTATGCTTAGACAAACACAATCCAGTATTATATTCATTCAACAATTAGGGCGAGGATTACGTAAGCATGAATCGAAAGAATTTGTTACAATTATTGATTTTATAGGTAATTATAAGAATAATTATATGATCCCGATGGCCTTATCTGGTGATAAATCGCAGAATAAAGATAAGATCCGTAGATATACTAAGGAAACGAGTTATATAAAAGGTGTCTCTAGTATAAACTTTGAGGAAATTGCTAGAAAACAAATCTATCAATCCATTAATACGAATAATCTTACGTCCCAAAAAATATTAAGAGATGCCTATCTCCAATTGAAGAATCGACTTGGCCGTATTCCCTACTTGATTGATTTTATAAAAAACCACTCTATTGATCCTATCGTAATTGCTGGAAAACACGGTAACTATTATAAATGGTTATTAAAAATGAAAGAAGAGATTCCTGTTCTAAACGCTTTTGAAGAATCAGTGCTAACTATGTTGTCGATTGAATTATTGAACGGTAAAAGAAAACATGAGTTACTTTTGTTAAAACAATTATTAGATAGAGATCAGGTCTCACAAGAGGAGTATATATATCTGTTGAAATCAGAGCGCTGTCAGGTAGATAAACGGATCCTTCAATCCGTTCAACGTATTCTAGATCTATCTTTCTTCACAAAAAAAGATCAAGAGAAATATGGCGGCAATGCAATTGTTGAACAATCACAGAACGGGAGCTATCGTTTTTCAACTCAGGTTCAGGAGAGATTAATGATTAATCCCTATTTCGAAAAGCTGTTCAGAGATGTGATGATCACGGGCCTTGCTAGGAATAAAAAGTATCAACCGAACACGCCATTTACAAGGTATGAAAAATATACACGAAAAGATGCTTGTAAACTATTAAATTGGGATAATGACGAGAGTTCAACAATGTATGGTTACAAAGCAAAACATCAAACCTGTCCCATATTTGTGACTTACCATAAAGGTGACGAAGTAGAATCAAGTGTAGACTATGGAGATGAATTTATTAATCAGGAAGTCTTTAAATGGTATACAAGAAGTAAACGGACACTAGCTTCTGAAGAGGTCAAAAAAATAATCCGGGCTGAAGAGAACGGTATGGCTATTCACTTTTTTATAAAAAAAGATGATGATGAAGGGAACGACTTCTATTATTTAGGGGAAATGCTGCCGGATGAAAAAACAATTAGTGAAGACCAGATGATCGATAAAAATGGGAAGAAGATCCCCGTTGTTCATATGAATATGTTATTAGATCAACCAGTTGAACATGGCTTGTATCATTACCTCATGACTAGTAGCAATTGAAAAACAAGTCCTGAATCAACTCATGGCTATTGAGATACAAACGGATTTTAGGACGCACAGATTGGTTAAGAAATGATTATGAATACAGATAGGGAGAAATTTATAGTGCTAAATTTCTCCGCACTATTTTCAGCAACGCTTTGATTTTAACAATCTTACCTTTCCCTAGGTGTTACCTGATCGTGATCATTAGCACATGTGGTTTTTAAAAGAGTTGCCTAATTCTTTGCGTCTGACGGTTATGATAGTAATGGGCTAATCTTTGTTCGATGATAAAAGTATTATTCACTCGTCGACTCGCGCGAAACCTCATAATTTGGTTGAATTGTTTAAGCTTCCTTAGCATTAATTCCACTCTTCTCACCCTTTGTTTCGTTGATAAATAAATCATAACGAAATCACTGGAAAGAAAAAACAGGCTGGTGATGGATTTTCTTTCATCCATTTGATGGATAGGGTGATCATCCCTAAGTTGGAGGTAAATTCCTCTTTAGTGGTAATTAAAAAAAGATATGACTCTGAAAAATATCCTCAGGATCATATCTTTTTGCTATTATCTACTCGCAGTGAGCAAGTGTAAAATCATTAAACTTAGTCAAGTGTTTTTAAGTTTAGTTCACTTGAAGGGATTGTCCAGATTGCTTTCCCTAATTTTGAAAAATGAGAAAACTGTAGCTCATACTTTTCTGAATTAGGCACATCAAATGGGACTTCACCACGTAATGTTTCCCCAGGAATTAAAGATCCCTGAAGATTACCTCTAATCCCTTCTGATAAATAAGTTGGGGAATATAGGTAACCGTCCTCATCCTTTAGTTCAATACTTAATTTTGAGGAGATTTCTTTATCTTCATCTGTTGTATTTGTGATTGTTAGATTTGCAACGACGAACTGATCATTAATTTTTGTATCATATTCGCCACCTTGCTCAATTCTTACTTCATTTAAGGTGATTTCTAAACCATCAAAGTCAACAGTATCGCCGACGAATAGGTCTCCTTCACTAATTTCGACTTTTTCAATTTCATTGTAATTTGACAAATTTACAATGGTCTTTTCTAGTGCTTTTTCGATGTCTTCTGTCTCGATACTTCCTTCTAGTTCTGAAGAGTTATTAACTTCTGATCCATTATTACAAGCTGCAAGTCCAAGTACTAATATTACTCCTAGAATAAAAAATCCTATTTTTCTAATCAACTTATAGCCCCCATTTATAATATTTATTGATTAATGGTGAATAAGCTAGTTTTGATTCAAATATTAATGCTTGTTTTGACTATATAAAGAAAAGATTTATATGTCCTTTTAAGAAAATAAAATATAGGTCTAATAATTGCTTGTTAAGTAGATTAAATTTGAATAAATTAGCCATATAACACCATTAAAGTTAAATTTAAAGCACTAATATGAATTGTAGACCATATATGACATAAATAAAATAGGCCATTCATTATATTTTAAAATCATGAATGATTTGGTAAAAGTGGCATGAATGTAACTTTAGTAATGTTTTTTTTATAGATATTGTCAATGGAGATCGCCAAATCTAAGCTGGGAGAAGTGAATTTTGGGAGATCTGATCCAGAGAAGTTAAAAAAATCATCTGTAAAGTGATTTGTTTTTCCGAACTGAGCTACTTAAGCAAAGGTCACCATGCCCTCAGAAGAATATGATGAAAAAACTGAACATATGGTTATGCCTTGATTCTTTAGATTTTTGAGCAGTCGAAAGATTGAATGGCTAGACTAAATAAACTTTTATACCGTATCATGATTATAAGAAGTGCTTTATCGCAGTACAAGTGTCAGTAAAACTCCTACCTGAAGTATTCGAAGGAAAGTAAGCATGGTAAGTGGGAGATCAACTGATAGTAAGGGCTCGATTGGCCCAGCCCCCACTGATTGAAGTTTTACTTTATCGGCTTTGAACGTCTAAATAGATAAAAGCTAATCATAATACTTGATTTGAATTTAGTTAACCAAGGAGGAAAATGGGATGCCAGAAGCTAAATCTACACTGTATTTAATGGGAACTACAATTAAAATATGGATCAAAGCGCGATATCCTAAGGAATTACTAGAAACCGTAGAAGCACAGCTACTTGATTATGAAAAAAGATTTAGTGCAAACAGTGAAGGTTCTCAACTCGCAAAAATCAATCATGCTTCTGGTCAAAAGGCTATTCCGGTAGAGGCAGACTTATTTGAATTAATCAGAATTGGAAAAGAGCAAAGTCTAGTAGCTGGTAGTTTTCTAAACATTGCAATTGGCCCATTAATCAAGGCGTGGCGGATTGGATTTGAAGATGCGAGACAGCCGTCAGCAAGGGAAATCCAAGCCCTGTTAACAAAAGTTGATCCAAGGAAAATTCATCTAGATGAAGATCAACAGACAGTTTTTTTGGCGGAGAAGGGAATGGCGCTTGATTTAGGTGCGATAGCTAAGGGATACTTTGCAGATAAAATCTTAGCCTTTTTAAAAGCCGAGGGTGCAGAATCTGCCTACATAGATTTAGGTGGTAATGTCTTCACATTTGGCGATGCCCCACATCATAAAGATGGTTTTTGGCGCGTAGGAATTCAAAATCCTTTTTTACCAAGAGGGCAATTTGTATCTGTACTTAAAATTAAAAATCGATCCATTGTCACTTCAGGGATTTACGAGCGAAAATTAGTGCTAGGTGATCAAATCTACCATCATATTATTGATAGTCGTACAGGTTATCCCAGTCAGACGGATTTAGCAAGTCTGACGATTATTTCCAACACATCGCTTGAGGGGGAAATTTGGACAACCCGCTTGTTTGGCAAAAGTGCAATCGAATCCATTCGTGAATTAAATGACATCCCGAATATAGAGGGGATAGTGATTACGACAGATAGCCAACTCGCTTATACAAATGAGCTGGCCTCATACTTAGAAGAAGACAGCAAATAGAATGGAAAATGGGGCTGGGACATAACTAACCAAAAAAATGGTTTCAAGGATTAAAATTTGCTTGAAACCATTTTTTGTTGGATTTTTTCTTTCTTCTATTATGAAAAAGCTCTCATAATTACTTGACACAGTCCATGAATACAATTGACTTTATATTACCAGTCCTATATAATTTAATTACCGAATAATGGCAGTGTATTTATGCTGAAACTTAAATCGGTATTTATGGCCATGTTAACTTGTTTAATTTTTATTGGACGATCACCACAGGTATCTTATGCTTCAAATATGAATGAAAGCGTTACACTGAAATATTGCCCTGAAGTTTGTTCGTATGTCACTGCTTACAAATCACACACTACTTCTAAAAAGACAGAACCTACTCATATCGCTACTAATAACAGTAATTCTCCTGACAGCGTAACTAGGACGGTTGCGATTACACATTCAGCCACAGTAAATATAGGTGGAGAAGCATCCTTTAATGCATTAGGGTCAGACGCTAAGATTTCTGCGAATGTAGGATATGGATATGATAAAACAAAAAGTATCTCCATGGCTTGGTCAATACCAAAAGGAAAATGGAAGTTAAGGGCAGGAAGTAGTTGGGTGAAGGCTGAAGGTACAAGATATAAAGTTGTACCACCTTGCAATCATACAACCCTACAAGTGTTATGGCTAGTTAGACTAGGGCTACATGGTCAGATAAGGTAAAACAATCATACCAAAATAGACATCACTTAATATAGAATAAGATTTTTCATAGATAACACCTGTCTTTGGTACAATCTGGAGGTTAGTTCCTCTTATTAATCTTAGACTATATAGTCTTAAAAAGGAGCTTGCAATGATTAGGTATATTTGGATAAGTATTTTATTTCTATTTGTTTTAACTGCATGCCAACCAGACACTGAAAATCAGACGTTAGACGAAAGTTCAAATCCTAACGATATATCAGTGGAAGCAGAAGAACCGATGAGCGAGTCAAAGGAGCAAAGCGTATCCTTAGAGGGTAAATTAGTTCCACCTAATTTCTCTATTACACATTTTGAAATGAAATATTTAAAAGATGAGCGTTTACTTTTATTTAATATGAACTATGAATTTGACTCGGAGATATATGATATATTAACAGATGGTAATCAAGAAATGCATTTTATTCTTGAATATCCCGAAAGTATAATAGATATATTGGATCAATCACATAGTGATGTGCTTATTGCCGAAAAACCGTCAGACTACAATACGAAGTATCGGGTTATATTTATTGAAGAAATAGAGTTGACAGAAGACGAACTAGAAAAGATTGAAGATAATATCTCTAATTTTAATTTATTAATAGCAGATCGTGAAAGGGATATTATTGCTCAATTTATTGATCTTTACGGTTTTAATCAATATGACCCTGAAAAATTAAATAACACATCTCTTGATTAATCCGTAAGAAGATTATTTTTAAAATTACAGATTGTGTTGCTTTATCAATCGCTTGTTGAGCAGTGTGTCAAGATAAAGAACAATCTCTTGAAAGTGTCCACCCAAAGTGGAGATCATGGGGTGATACTTCTAAATGAATTAAAAAATGATGAAACGATTTATAGCTTAACTATAAGAAAAGGGAGTCCAGCATTTACTGAACTCCTTTTTTTTATTTTAGCTGGGTATTGCCTCAGCCTCATCTTTTATGGTCAGAGCCAGTAAAGTAATTGGTTATTTTTTGGTCAGATTGGGATAAGGATTTTAAAAATAGATCAATTAGCTCTTCTTCAACTGAACTAAGTGTTCGATTTGTTGCATGTGAAATAAAGTAATCCAGTGAGATCAACTCTTCAGGCAATAAACAGAGATTGTAATCACTAGAACTAGGTAGGACGCGTACGCTTTTAGGAACAAAGGTTATGGCCATTTTCTTTGCGAGTTCAACTACAGTAAAGATATCACTACTTTCTAAAGCAATTGTTGGTTGTATTTTATACTTTAACAGTAAATAATCTACTTGGCGACGAATAGCTGAACCACGACTGGTTAAAACTAAAGGTTCACTTAGTAGGTGTTGAATTTTGATCGTACCTTCTTTCAAGATTGGTTTATCTTTGATATAAAACTTAGAGCATTTTGGAATAATCGCGTAATAACCATGTTTCCCCCACTGGTGGATCGTCAGATTGGGGGGGCAGTTTCGGGGTTTTGGCCAAGATAAAAGTCAATCTCCCCTGCAATAACTCTCTCTTGACTCACTTTCGGTAACGCTTCGTGTATTTCAATCGTGATTTCAGGGTGTTTAGCTATAAAATCGGGCAGAAATAATGGTAATAGGTATGTCCCTAAACTGGGTAAAACCCCGATTCGAATGATTTTTTGATTAACCGTATTGAAGCGAGTCATTTGTCGACGAAATTGGTCTTGTTTTACTTCTAAAGAATTTAAATATTGGTAGTATAATTCTCCAGCTTCTGTCAATTGTAAGGGGGTTATGCGGCGATTGATGATTTCGACATCTAATTCCTGTTCTATTTTCTGAATCGTCTGTGTCAAGTAGGGTTGTGATATATAGAGATCTTTAGCTGCTTTTGTAAAGTTCCCATGCTTTAGTAAAGCGTTTAGATAGTTTAACATGTCGGGGGAATTAATTTGAGCCATAAGCCACCTCGCTTCTGATTTTTTTTGACACATAACAAATTTGTTATCAATCCATAATTAAATAAATATTTCACAAAGTTATGTTTTTTCTTTAAAATGAAAGTGTAAAAGGCTTGTCATTATTGTAAAACATCAACTTGGGGAAAAGCAATTCATTTACCCTAGCATACTTGCTTATGGTAAATCCCCGCTGAGTAAAGGTTAACTTTATTGAAAAGAACCTCAATAAAGGCTCTTGTCAAAAGACAAGGGTATCTATTTGCTGATTATTGTTCAACATTTCACAAACAAAGAGGAGGAAGTTTAAGATGAAATTTATTGGTATTGTTGGAACGAATTCAACGGCTTCAACAAATCGCAAATTACTATTATTTATGAAAAAACACTTTGCTGAGCAAGCAGAAATTGAAGTTGCTGAGATTGCAGATTTCCCCGCTTTTAATGAACCATCAGATCAAAAAGCACCAGCGGGGATTCAAGAATTGTCAGAGAAGATTGAAGCGGCAGATGGAGTGATTATTGCAACACCAGAATATGACCACTCTATTCCAGCTGTCTTGAAAAGTTTAATCGAATGGCTGTCATATACGACTAGACCTTTGATTAATAAACCTGTGTTAATTGTTGGTGCATCCCATGGTTCGCTAGGGACTTCACGGGCTCAAACACATTTACGTCAAATACTGAATGCACCTGAACTAAAGGCATTGATGATGCCAGGCGTAGAGTTCTTATTAGGTCAATCTTTGCAAGCCTTTGATGAAGACAACAACTTACTCTACCCTGATAAGGTCTCAGAATTAGAAGAATTATTTTCAGAATTCAGGTTGTTTGTGACAATTAATCAAAAATTAGTTGAAGAAGGTCACTACAATACGGAAGAACAAAAGAAATTTTCATGGGAGCAATCTGAAGGAGGTACATTGTCATGAAATACGTTGGAATCGTCGGAACCAATGCAGAGCATTCATATAATCGAATGTTATTACGGTTTATGCAAAAGCATTTTAGTGAAAAAGCAGAAATTGAAATTTTGGAACTAAAAGATGTGCCAATGTTTAATGAAAGCAATGATCAGTCAGATAGTGCAGTTATCCAGCATTTTAATAAGGAAATTGAAGCGGCAGATGGTGTGATTATTGCAACACCTGAACATAATCATTCAATTCCTTCTGCACTAAAAAGTATTATTGAATGGCTTTCCTACAATTTGCATCCTTTTGATGGGAAACCAACAATGATCGTAGGTGCTTCTTACGATGTTCAAGGATCTTCACGGGCACAGCTTCATTTACGTCAAATCTTGGATGCACCTGGAGTAAATGCTGCAGTCATGCCAGGTTATGAATTTTTACTTGGCCGTGCTCATCAGGCATTTGATCAAGAAGGAAATCTAAAAGAAGAAAAAACGATTGATTTCTTAGAAAGTTGCTTCTTACGCTTTTTACGATTCACTGAAGTTGCTAACATTATGAATATTCCTGAAGAAGTGAAGTTTCAACCAGGAGAATATCACGTTACAGCGGTTGGCCACAATGGAGACCTACCAATGACCGTTCGTTTGACTGAAGATCGAATTGAAAAGATAGATATAGATACAAGCGGTGAATCACAAGGGATTGCAGATGTGGTATTTACTCGAATTCCTTCACAAATCGTAGAAGGCCAGACCTTAAATGTAGACCTACTTTCAGGTGCATCTGTAACAAGTAATGGTGTGATTGATGGGGTTGCTAAGGCTGTTAAACAAGCAGGGGCGAACCCAGATGTACTGAAGAAGAGACCAAAGGCAGCTAGTGCAAGCAAGAAGGAAGATGAGGAATATAGAACAGACGTTGTTGTTGTTGGTGCGGGTGGTGCAGGATTATCAGCTGCTGCCAGTGTATTACAGCAAGATAAGGATGTTATCGTCTTAGAGAAATTCCCGGCAGTTGGTGGGAATACGGTTCGAACAGGTGGCCCGATGAATGCCGCTGATCCGAATTGGCAAAAGAACTTTGAAGCCATTGCAGGTGAAAGTCACACACTAGAAGAAATGGCAGCGATTGATGAAAGTGAAATTGATCCGGAATATCTAGAGGACTTTCGAACTTTCAAACAGGAAGTGAAAGACTATATCGAAGCAACTAAGAATCAAAAAGCCTATCTATTTGATTCAGCTATTTTCCACCGCATGCAAACATATCTAGGCGGAAAACGAAAAGACTTACAAGGAAATGTGATCTACGGACAATATGATTTGGTAAAAATCTTAACAGATAAAGCATTAGAATCGGTCGAATGGCTAGAGGATATTGGTGTTGAATTTGATAAAGAAGATGTAACCATGCCAGTCGGTGCCCTATGGAGACGGGGGCATAAACCTTTGAAGAACGAAGGATATGCATATGTTTCTGCTCTTCAATCATTTGTAGTAGAAAATGGCGGACAAATTATTACTGATACTGCAGTTGAAGAACTGATTTTTGAAGATGGCAAAGTAGTTGGTGTGATCGGAAAGGGATTGAATGGACAAAAGATTACTGTTCATGCAGGTGCAGTGGTTCTAGCATCTGGTGGTTTTGGTGCCAATACAAAAATGTTAAAAGAATATAACACCTATTGGACAGAAATTGAGGACGATATTAAAACGTCCAACTCACCAGCCATTACAGGAGATGGAATTGTGCTTGGGCAAAGTGTTGGGGCTGATTTAGTTGGCATGGGCTTCTCACAAATGATGCCAGTTTCTGATCCGGAAACAGGTGCTTTATTTAGTGGACTACAAGTACCACCGCAAAACTTTGTGATGGTCAATCAAGAAGGAAAACGCTTTGTCAATGAATACGGCAGTCGGGATACCTTAACACAAGCTGCCATTGATAACGGCGGTCTATTTTATCTGATTGCAGATGATGAAATTAAAAAGACAGCCTATAACACAAGCCAGGAGAAAATTGATCAACAAGTAGCTGCAGGCACTCTATATAGAGCAGACACACTAGAGGAATTAGCAGAGCAATTAAAGATGGATCCAGCCGTCCTAGTTGATTCGATTAATAAATATAATTCCTATGTTGACTTAGGTGAGGATCCTGAGTTTGGTAAAGATGTTTTTGATTTGAAAGTGGAAGTCGCACCATTTTATGCAACACCAAGAAAACCAGCAGTGCATCACACAATGGGTGGTCTGAAAATTGACACAGAAACACATGTGTTAGATCAAGACGGCAAGATTATATCAGGCCTCTATGCCGCAGGTGAAGTTGCCGGTGGGATTCATGCCGGAAATCGATTGGGTGGTAATTCCTTGACTGATATATTTACCTTTGGTCGAATTGCTGGTCAAACCGCATTGAAAGATTTGAAATAATTCATCGAATAGCCTACTTTAAGGGGAGTGTAAAAATGGATACAAAAATTAATCGTTGGCAAGTTCTGATCGCTTCCACACTGATCTTACTGTGTACAGGAGCAATATATGCTTTTAGTGTTTTCGCAGAACCCTTGTCTTTAGCTAAGAATTGGGGAATGCCAGCTGTAATGTTAGCATTTACTATTAATTCAGCAGTTGCCCCGATTCCACTGATTTTAGGTGGTTTTTTAGCTGATCGCGGATTAGCGAAATGGACAATAACCATTGGTGGGATTATGTTTGGACTAGGGTTTCTTTTAACCGGTTATGTAACAAGTACGGCAATGCTTTACGTCACTTATGGACTTCTAAGTGGCTTGGGACAAGGATTGGCTTATTCGGGATGTTTAAGCAACACGATCAAGCTCTTCCCTGACAAAAAAGGCTTAGCATCTGGGATTATTACCGCCGGCATGGGGGGAGCTGCAATCATTGCGGCCCCTATTGCCAATGCCTTGATTCAAAACCAAGATGTTTTTTATGCCTTCCGGATTTTAGGGATTATCTATACCATCGTTGTTTTACTTGCCAGCTTCTTTATTAAGGCAGCACCGAAAAATTATCAACCAGCTGGCTGGACACCTTCACTTACAAATCGTAAGGAAGCCCCAGCAAATAAAAATTGGTTGGAGATGTTACAAACACCACATTTTTATTTAATTTTCTTTATGATGTTTACCGGTGCGTTTTCAGGATTAATGATCGCATCAAATGCATCAGTGATTGGTCAACAAATGTTTGCCCTATCCGCAACCACAGCTGCTTTTTACGTTAGTTTGTATTCACTCAGCAACTGTATTGGACGAGTGATATGGGGAGCAGTATCAGATAAGATTGGCCGGATTCAGACCTTATATATTATTTTGACTGTTGTTATTTTAGCATTTGTTGTCATGTTAGTTATGTCTTCACAAGCTGGATTTGCATTAGGTATTATTGCCTTAGGAATCTGCTTTGGTGGAGTAATGGGTGTCTTTCCACCGATTGTCATGGAGAACTTCGGCCCAATCAACCAAGGCATCAACTATGGGATTGTCTTTGTTAGTTATTCAATTGCTGCCTTTTTCGCTCCACGGGTAGCAGCGAGTATGGCTGCAACATGAAATGGTGACTTCTCTGGAGCCTTTTATGTAGCGATTATCATAGCCGCTATCGGTATTGCCTTGACTTATATCTACGTTCAATTAAACAAAAGAATTGAACAAAAAGCGTAAACATAGGATGACAAGACGATAGATTGTTCGCAGGCATTTTTAAATATGACCATAAATAGCCTTGGTGAGAAAAAAACTCATCAAGGCTATTTTTTCACCGAAGATTAACTAAATGTAGGCCCCCAACTCAATCACAGAAGGGAAAGGATCGGATAATCAGCGGGTGTTCAAGAGTCGGTAAAGGCCTGACTCATTCAAAAGAGATGAAAAAACCCCTACAGTGTAGAGGTTTATCTTTTATAATCATTGATTGTATTATCTATTTTTTAGTCATCTTTGGAATGACGATCGCCAACTTGGAAATCATCTGCATGCTCAAACATATATTTGACAGTTAGGGGAGCTTGTCCAGTTAGTTTTTTAAAATCATCTGTAAAGCTGTCCATTTTCCCTAACCGAATCGCTTGGGCAAAGGTTACCATGCCTTCAGAAGAATAGGGTGCTTCAGATCCTTTTTTAAACTGACCGTCTGTTGTTCTTGGTACGCCCATCGCATCAAATATCGCGTAATTTTCTTCGTCAGTAATTTCTTGATAAATCACATGGTTACCAGTGGCTTCGTTACCAATTTTAATAAAATCAGATATTGTTAAAAGCTCAGGGCCATTAATATTTAAGATCGCTTCATGATAATCGTTGCTGACAAGGGCATGGGCAACAGCCTTAGCACAGTCCTTCCGTGAGATATAGGCCATTTTTCCATCGCCTTGACTATTTTTTAAGATACCATCAGCTTTAACAAAAGTGAAGTAATTGGTAATCATCGCTTCTGCATATTGGGAATTACGCAAGAAGATATAATCTAGGCCAACGCTTTTAATATAATCTTCTGTATAGGCATGATCAATTTTCTCGATACTAGGATTGCTTTCGTCAGCCGCATTAACTAATGATGTATAAATAATTTGCTTAACACCAGCCTCTTTAGCTGCGTCAACTACATTTTTATGTGCCTTTTGACGCTTTTCGCCAACAAAAGGCATTGAGATCAATGCTAATTTATCCGCTCCAGCAAATGCTTCACTGAGGCCATCGATCTGATTAAAATTCGTGATATGTGTTTCTATCCCTTGTTCTTGATATTCTTTTAAGGATGATGGATCATAACCGCAAAAGATCACTTGACTTTTATCAACTAAAGTTAACAAATGCTCAGCAGCCTGTTTACCTAAATGTCCATCAACACCAGTTAATAATAATTTTCCCATCTTCAACACTCCTTTAGTCAATCTATCTTACAACTTTATTATATGTGAATTGATGAACATTATCCAATATAAAAAACGAATTCCCTATTGGGAAATCCAATGATGGATGTGGTGGAGAAAAGATTGCAAGGCAGGGTTCGGATTATCTTTTAAATACCCTATTTCGATTTTAAATAAATGATGCGAATCTTCTAATGGAATGAGTCGGACCTTATCTTCAGGATAAAGGAGTTGATAATTATCTGGGAAAAAACCAATTAAATTTTCTGTCAAGATATGAAACAACTCTGTTTCAACATCATCAACCGTTCGTAAAATATTTGGTTGAAAGCCATCCTTTATCGCATGCTCAATCATTAAATCATAAGAATTGCCAATCACATTTGGATTTAACATCACAAGCGGATATTGATATAAATCCTGTTTAGCAATCGATTGATGATCAAAAAGCGGGTGAAGATGACTGACTACGGCACAGTACTGACCTTGATAGATAGGAATTGTTCGAATATTTTCTTTACCAACAAATGCTGAATCGAAGGCAATCGCAAGATCATAAATCCCCTTCTCCAAATACTCAGGGATATTTTTCAACAAAACTTTACCGATCTCCAATTCAATGTTCGGATACTGTTCTTTAAAGTTAGGGGTGAGTGTGATTAAACGCTGTAAATCAGTAATAGCCGAATATTCAATTGACAATGTTTGTTTACTTTTTTGTTGATAGTTCGCTAACTTTGCTTTCATATGATTGTATTGTTTCCAAAGAATCGTTGCCTCACCATAAAAGAGCCAGCCCGCTTGTGTTAGCTCAATCGGAATCTGCTTGCGATCAAACAATACTGTATTGAACTCCTTTTCTAGTGAAGCAATTTGTTGACTAATTGTCGTTTGTGAGACAAAATTCTTCTTAGCCGTTTCTGTGAAATTTCTACACTCAACTAAATCGATAAAATATTTAATCTTCTCAATGTTCATCTCAATCCCCCGGATCGTTTTGATAGGAAGTGCTCAAGTTATTATAACATGCCTAATTAATAAAAGGATATCACACCAAATTGACTAGAAATGTTACAATAATACAAAATATAGTGTTTCCATCTGAAGTAGATACTTGATTTTAAGAAGTTAAAAAAAGTATATCGTCACTAGCTATAAAAAAGGATGCAATGGAGAAGAATACTTTAGACTAAAACCACTTGAAATAATTTGACACTAGATCTAGCAGCTAGGCTAGCGATATGATGACACGATTATCCGAATGAAAAGAGACATATCATTAGGAAAAAAGTCAACAAATAAATAAAATAATGAGGTTAAGAATGAATATCACAATCATCAGCGTCGGAAAACTAAAAGAAAAATATTTAAAAATGGGCATCGATGAATACAAAAAAAGACTAAGCACATACACCAACTTAAATCTAATCGAAGTCCAAGATGAAAAAGCACCAGAAAACCTATCCCAGGCAGAAATGGATTTAATCAAAAGAAAAGAAGGCGAACGAATTTTAGCAAAAATCCCAGCCGATACATTTGTTATCACACTCGAGATCAAAGGAAAGCAACTTTCATCAGAACAACTAGCCAAGCAACTTGACCAACTCGCAACACATGGGAAAAGTAAAATCGCCTTTGTAATCGGTGGATCACTAGGACTCAGTGAAGCGGTGATGAAGCGGAGCAACCTCGCCCTATCCTTTTCAAAAATGACCCTACCACACCAACTGATGCGACTCGTACTGTTGGAACAGGTGTACCGAGCTTTTAGGATAAATAGGGGGGAACCGTATCATAAATGATGAGGTTTTAGAAAGAAATGAATTTACAAGGTATTTTGTATAATGATAAGCGAAAAATAAAAAAATGTAAGCATATTGGAAACATCCGACATGCTTACATTTTAATGATTCAAAGTATTATTTTGCACGCTTGACTTCAATGCGATAACCGTCAGGGTCGGTCACAAAGAAATAGCTTGGTGTATCACCTGTAAGTCCTTTTAACTCACCTGTCTCGTAGACAGAAGCTTTACATACTTCATGCATTTTCTCAAGGTCATTGACGCTCACACCTAAATGACTGAAGCCATTCCCGACATTATAAGGCTCGTTATCGTAATTGTAGGTGAGTTCAATCTGTACAGAAGAACCAGGAGAATTCAGATAAATTAAATCAAACTTTTTTTCAGGAAATTCTCTACGGCTGGCTACCTCGAAATCAAATAGATTAGTATAGAAATCTAAAGTAGCATCAATATCTCTGACACGCAGGCAAATCTCAACGAGTACTTGATTCATAATATCATCTCCCAATAATTTCTTATCTCAAGTCTAGCATAAATAGGGCAGATAAGCATGTATTTAAACTGTGTGATTTCTTTCTAATATAACAATAGCCAAAAAATACAGCATGAATCTGTTCAAGCCCATCTTGCCAATTCATTTTTATTCTATATCTAATTCCAAGTCTTTATAGTAATATTCGATATCCTTATCATTAATTTCTCTCATAACTCTACGTAGGTTACCAACTGTGACAACATTGGCGAGTATATCCTTCGTGACCACATCCCCAGCACCGATAACTGTATTATCCCCAATAGTTATACCTAGAAGAACGACTGAGTCTACCCCGATCCAGATATTGTTTCCGATCCAAATTGGAAGGTTGTTTTAAGCATTTTTGCTCCCTTAACTCTGGATGTATTGGATAGGTTCCAGAAGAAAGAGTAACATGTGGTCGGAACATAACTTTGTTACCGATAAAGTTATCATAATCATCAACGATCGTTAAATTAAAATTAGTGTATACATCATTGCCAAGGTGTACATTTTTTCCTCCCCAATTTGCATAGAGGGGTTACTGTATGTGGAAAATTTCCCGCCACCTTAGTAAATATTTACCTAGCATTTAACTTCTTTTCTCCCGCTCGCTTGGACGTGTGTTATTAAAATCATGTTGCAATTCTAGATATTTCCTTATTTGTTGGAAGTGCATGATGGTACAGACAATGAGGGAAAATATGATCAGGCAGTGGCTTTATTTGAATTTGTGCTTGAATATCAAGGAGTAGGAGTAAATCACTTTTTCTATGTTACTTGTGTTTGGGCTATACAAAAGAATAGAGTAAAACGATCCATCACTTGAAGATAGTAGAAAACGAAATTATGGGTAATGGTGGATTATGTCCAAGATATATTCATATGTTTTAGAACAACCCGAATTAGAAGATGTTCATGAGGATCCTGAGTTTTTATCTATATTTAATAAATAGAATGAATTTATTAATAATATTCTTCTGCAAAATAGCAAAGTCGTAATCTATATGATTACGACTGTCTTTGCCTATAAACCTTCACAAATTGCTTAGGTGTGTAATCATACATTGCTTTGAATTGGCGTGTAAATGTGGCACTATTGTTAAACCCTACTAAACGTACAATTTCTGCAACAGACTTATTTAATGTTAGTAATAAGTTTCTAGCAATCAACAACCGAGTCTCATTCAGTAGCTCGTTGAAGCTTTTTTCGAACGTCTTGTGCAAGAGTCGAGTGATCTTTTTTTCAGTGAGGGACAAGCTTTCGGCGGCGATGCTCAAAGTGATTGGTTTTTTGTAATTCTCTTGAATATAAATATAGATTGACCATGCGTCTGCGCGGTTTTTTTTCTTATACACCGTTGGTTCTTGGTTGCGGAAATTTAATGATATGACACCACGGATCTTTTTAAATTGTTTATAAAAATTTGCCTCTGTTTGGTAGCCGCAAATTCTACTGATCTGATTAATTGATAACTCTTCAAACTGGAGCAAGGCTGTAGCATTACGAATTCTGACGCGGTTTAAATTTTCATTAAAGCCAACACCAGTTAGTTGTTTTAAAACTTGTTTTATCTCTTCTTCTGGTATGTTCAAGGCATTTGAAACGGTTGATAATGTCAGCTTACTTTGATGATGAACTTGGATGTATTGCAAAATACGCCATTGGTCGTTGCCCTTAATGATAGCCGCATTTTTTTGTGGGATATTTTTATGGTAAGTGTAAGATAATAACGAGACAAGTGCTAAATTCAATGATTCTGTTAAATGTTGATTTAATTTCTTTTCTTGAAAGACTTCTTCACAAATAAACGTCACCTGACTCCGCTCTCTCGTTGATAAAGATTTAATCGGTGAGACTTGATCCATTTCTTTTACCTTGGCTAGATATAGCTCCCGATTCGTATTTGTCAATAGCAATAAGCCAATTGAAAAGGTGATCCGGTACAGGTCAATAGTGCTATCCTTTTTAGCGATCAATCCACGGACATGATAAGGCATTAATAAGAGTAAGTCACCCGCCTGCACGGGAAATAGCGTGCCGTTAATATTAATTCGACCTTTACCATTGTCAATATAGATGAATTCAATTTCATCTCTATGTACAAGTTGTTCTTTTGTATTTAACTGTTCTTTGACTATTTTAAGTTGGTTGGCGCGAAAATGATCGGAATAGTAGTCTGCGCCAACATAAGGGAATGTTTCGATCATTAAAAATTCACCTTTCGAAATTAGTTGGTGTTTTGTCCTTTTTCATCATATTTCTCATAAATATTCATGATATGATTAATGTGAATTGTATCACAAAGGAGTTGTAATCAATGAAAAAGATATTTATTTTAGGTGGTACTGGTTTCTTAGGTTATTATACTACAAAAGAATTACTGGCAAGAGGTTATGGTGTCAAAACAATGTCACTTCCACCAATGCCGACCGACGATTTACTACCAAGTGAAGTCGAATGTACTCTAGGTGATATTAATGAACTATCTGATAATGAAATTAAAGAGCTATTAAGTGATTGTTACGGTTTTGTGTATGCTGCGGGTGCTGATGAACGAATTGTCCCTCAAAAACCAGCTTTGAAATTTTTTTACGAAGCAAATGTACTGCCAACACAACGCTTGGCTCGATTAGCTAAAGAGGCTGGCTTGAAGAAATTCGTCTTATTTGGTTCTTACTTTGCTGAATTTGCTGAGCGCTTACCTCAGTACGAGTTAAAAAAACAAGCTTATCCGAATACCCGCCTTTTACAGGAACAAGTTGCCTTTGCTGAAGGTGAAGGAAGTATGGATGTTATCTCATTGCGTTTACCGTATATATTCGGTACAATGCCGGGGAGAATGCCACTTTGGAAAATGTTCACTGATCAAATCAAAGGACGCCCTGTTTTCCCTGCATTAAAAGGTGGAACAGCTGTTGTAACAGCGGAACAAGTAGCTGAAGCGGCGGTTGGTGCATTAGAGAATGGTAAACACCGTCATACGTATGCTATTTCTAGTTATAACATGAAATACAAGTTTTTCTATGAATTAATGGTTGAAGCATTAGGTCAAGAAGAGACAACGCAAATCGTTGAAACACCTTATGAGCAAATGAAGTCAACATACGAGCAAATTGATCAAGCAGCAGAAGCACAAGGTAAGGAGCACGGAATTCATATGGTAGTTAGCTCCAAACTTCAAGAGGAAGATCTTTATATTGATCCAAAAGAAACAATGGATGTTTTAGGTATTAAAGAATATGATGTTGTCGCATCGATTAAAGAAACTCTAGCAAAGTGTGTAGAAGAGTAAGTCGTTAAAAGATAACTTTAGTAAAAGTATTTTGTAATGAACAGTGCTAACGTGCTTTGTGTTAGCACTGTTTTAGCTTTTATCTGAATGCGTATACCTATTTTAATTCCAATTTCCGCGATATGAAACAGATAAGTAAACTCGGGTAGCACTATGGGATAAAGTGATTAATCAGCGTATAATCAGGAATAAGAAGTAAAACCATTAACATTCAAGCATACATCAATCCATTATCCAATAATCTCTACATAAAGTATTCCAATGCCTATTTTTTACCTCTTAAATCACCATGATGAACCGCATTATAAGTAGAGGAGACTTTTTATCGAAAAGAAAACATGGAGACGGTTCTCGCATTACATTTGCTAGAAGTATATTACCCATGTCTAACATAAAAAAAGTAAGGTCTCTGTTGCCTATATTGTATTATTGTAATACAATATAGGAAAATGTATTACAATAATACAAAGAGGAGCTTCTAATGCAGAATAAATTAAAAGTGTTTAAAGAAAATCATAGCTTTACAAAGGAAGAAATTCAACAGCAATTTGATGACTTTGTTAAGTGGAATTTTTATGAAACTCATAGTGAAATCGAAGAAACTTACAAACATAATATGCTGAAACTATTTGATAAATTTAAAAAAACACTTGATAATACTCAATTACCTAAAATTACAGATGATTGGTGGTTTTATGATTTTCATATAGATAATGATGGAGTAAAATTGACTTTGAATTTTTGTGATGAGTTTAAGATAGAAAGTGAAATTGATAGAACTTGGAGTATGAATTCTATTGAAGACTTAACGCTATTAGATGTTAAGTGTGATTATTTAGATGTTAAAGAATTTGCTAAAGTTCATAATGTGACAGATACGACGGTCAGACAATGGATCAGACGTGGAAAAGTTAGAACTGCAAAAAAGGTAGGAAGAGATTGGCTGATACCTTCAATTACTAAAAAGCCAAAACGTGGTTTTACAAATGTTACTTATAGATGGAGATACCTACCTGAAGGTATTAAAGATAGGTTTCCATACTTAATAGATCACAATGCATTGTATATATTTCAAAATGAAGAAGATAAATCATTGTATGATATTATTCTTGGATTTCCAGGAGAGCTAAACCGAGCTAAGATAACCTTATCCACTGCAGAGAGAGAAAGTTTAGAATTGGCTTTAATTGGAGGTTCGTTTATAGATGATGTAGAGGAGTTGTTATAAATTACTGTGTTATGCTTAGATCCGCTCAGACAGACAATAAATGAATTTTGCGATAACAAATCTTTTTTAGAAACTAATATTATAATTAATTAATCATAATAGAATAATACATTTAAATAAAGGATAACCACCGAAAATAGAGGATATAACTGTTAAACTGTCTTTCATGGGAGTCCTTAAATTTATTTAGTAATAAATAAAGACATCATTTGTATGAAATTTATAGTTGAAAGTTATAATATCTATAAAGGGTCTATTTTTACTTTTGAATTATATCGGTATTAATGGTATGTCAACACTAAACTGTACAATTTTTATAAGGTGTTGAGTTGTCAATATCGCTTATTTATTTTTAAATTCTAATTTAAACAGTATTAACTTTTTGTCACTTGACTTGTATCCTTTGCTCGTATGCGCTTAAGCCAAGAAGCCAGCTATTAATGATATCTGGCTCTACCAATTAGGCTCGCATACGGGCGTCTCCAAGTTAAAGTACGCATCGTTTTAAGATGCTTAAAATGACGCTTTTAATTACTTGTATTCCTTGGGTGTTAGGTAACCTAATGAGCTGTGAATCCGAATGTTGTTGTACCAATTTACATAATCGAATAAGACTAAATCCACTTCTGACTGTGTTTCAAAATGTTCACCCAATATGAATTCAGTCTTGAGTGTCTTAAACGTTGATTCAGCTACAGCGTTGTCATACGGCGTACCTTTTGTTCTTAATGAGTGCTCAATATCGAAAGCCTCAAGGGCCTGGTCAATACTTTTATTCTTAAACTCACTTCCGCGATCTGTATGAAATAATTTGAGACGATTTAGATTATACTTTACGGATGCAAATGCTTGTGTAACCAATTCTGCTGTCTTGTGGGGACCAGCACTATAACCGATAATCTCACGGTTAAATAAATCAATGAGTACATAAATGTAATGCCAGCGTTGCCCGACTCTTACATAAGTCAGATCACTCACTACGACTTCTAATCCATCCTTTTGGTTAAATTCACGATTCAATGTGTTGCTTATCTTTTCTTCATTAACAGTTGATTTCATCGGTTTATACTGGGCAATTGTATACTTTGATACAAGACCCTGTTCTTTCATAATTTGACCAATGCGCCGTCTTGAAATAATAAATCCTAAATGCTTTAATTCTTCTTTTATTTTTCTTTGTCCATAAATACGGCGACTATCCTTATATATTTTAATGATTAATTTTGTAATTTCCTCATCTTGATGATCACGTTTTTTGCTTCATAATAAAAAGTGCCTCGTGGGACCTGTAGCAATTTACACACTGCTGATACCGAATATTTGTGATGGTTGTTTCTTATCACATTTATTTTCGTCCCATGATCAGCGCCGCTTGCTTTTTAGAGAATCTAGCATTTTAATGCGTAGATTCTTTTATACCTTTAGGTGTAAATATCATTTTCCATTGCCAGTTGTTGATTCTGTTTTCTAAGACGAATGAGCTCTTCTTATTCCGACGTGCGGTTATCCCTTTCTTCAAATGAACCATTTTCTCTATGTTGGCGTACCCATTTGTCAAAGGCAGATGCTGTAAGGTCGTATTCTTTAATGATCTCGGCTCTTGGCTTTCCTGATAAATAAAGTTGAACGATTTGCTCTTTAAATGTTTTAGAAAATGTTCGTCGTTGTCTTCTTGTCATAATTTTGTCTCCTTAGAGCAATTAGTGATTTCATCTTAACTGACCTTATACGATCTGTCCAACTCAGTGTAACCTATCCATTCTCTCTTTATATAAATCTAAAGCCCGCAACTGCTCTTGTATTTGATAATGATTCTCCACAGATAAATTAGACATACATTTCTCTTTTGTATCTATTGCAACAACCTTTATTAGTTCATAATCTGAAGTATGTCGATAAAGTATCCACTTTGGTGTTTCTATTGTTCTTGTCATATAATCTATCCTCCCAATTTCATCTAGTACTTTTTTTAGCATGAGAGGGGGATGGCCTCACCTATAATCGTTCTTATAAATGTGTCTGAAGCATCATCTGGAAGATTTATATTTTCTGGGATCATAGGTACAATAAAAGTTTCCAAAAAACTTAATACTCTAGGGTTTGAATAAGTTCCATCCTTTAGTCCTCGTCCTGGATGTACATTATTATGTGGGCTGACACTGCCATTATAGGTTGTTCTAGCTGTAGCGGGTTTGTCCCAATTCATTCTTTTATACGTGTTATGAAATCCCTTTATTCTATCTCCATTGTCTTTTTTAGGATAATATACTTCATTTTTCATCGCACTTGCACCCGTTTTAGTATGTGTCAAAGCTAGTATGATTCTATCATTTACTTTTTTTGCTTCATGCCATTTTATATTAGATTTCTCTCCAGGTGCAAGAGATGGTAAATGCCCAATAGCCTCTTTTAGCGTTATTTCTGGTTCTTCCGCAGGTCAACCTCATTTTAATCCTATTTTTCACATTTTAATAATAGCTCTCGATCTAGATTGTGGAACTCCGTAATCTTGGGGGTGCGGATGTTTTCTTGGACCATTAAAATAGTTATTAATGTAATGATCTCATCTTTAACATCACAAACCGTCATGAATGTTGTTACAACGTTTATGGCGGTTTTATGAATGCTAAAAATTGTGTACTATCTTCCTTTTTTGGTTTGTTTTAAATTTTTTATTCATCTTTTTTGTGGAAGGATTTCAAAGCCTGTCCTGAAGCCAAAAGCCTCATGTAATGCATCGGTTATATTCGTGCGTGTATAAGGTGGTACGTAATCTTCACCATCTATTTCAAGCATCTTCATTTCTTTCAACTTGCTAATTAGTTCTGGACATGTAAAGGTATCGTTTAATTTTTTCTCTAGAATACAAAAGGTTAATAGGGATAAGAAGCAGGTTGAAAAATGAGCCTTAATTCGTGTTTCCCTCTGTAGGTAAATGGGGTGAGAAAGGAATTTGTTTTTTAAAATACGGAAGGTTTCTTTGATTTCCCATCTCCTTTTATTAATTTTAATGATTTCCTCGATTGGTGACTCTAAGCTCGTGCACACCATATAAAACCCATCATAAATTGCCTCTTTTTCAATTTGTGATTCATTTAATGACATCTGCTCATTAGCCGTATTATAAAAATGAGGATTTGATAAAAAACAAAGTCCTATCAAGACTTACAACGAGTTTTTAAGTTTTTAATTGTCAAACTCCCGGGATGTTACTATTCTTTTCTCTATTAATTGATATACTACTCGAAACTTTCCTAAAGACTAGCAAATAATTATGGTAAGATAGAATTAATATCACTTGATTAGGAGTTTTGGCTTATGGAAGAAATCATTTTCAAACAACACCCTTTTACACACGAAGCTATTCAGAAAATTGAAGGTTCATTTATTAATGATTACCCCGTTGTTTATATTATCTATAATGACGATAAAAAACCAATGGCCTATATCGGTCAAACAGTTCATATAAAACAACGTATTTATCAGCATTTAAAAGATAGCAAACGAAAAAATTTAAAAGCTACATTAATTATTGGCTATGAAAAGTTTAATCAATCTGCCACATATAACATTGAAACAAATCTAATTAATTATTTCATCGCGGATAACCAATATCAATTACAAAATGTTAGTCAAACTACAGAAAACCAAGTACATAATTATTTTGATAAATCTTTCTACCATCGAGATGTTTTTAAACAAATATGGACAGGTCTTAAAGAACGACAAATTGTCAAAGATGACATAGAAGTTTTAGAAAACAAAGATATATTCAAACTTTCTCCTTATAAAGCCTTGTCTGCTGCTCAACTAAAGGTTAAACATGATGTACTCGATTACTGTAATAAAAATATTAAGAAAAATGGTCAACAGGTTTTTCTTATTAAAGGTGAAGCAGGGACTGGAAAAAGTGTTGTATTAAGTTCATTATTTAACACCATACAAGATTTAACTAAAGATAAAAGTTCACCACTTTTCAAAACTAATAACTACCTCTTAGTCAATCATGGAGAAATGATTAAGACATATAAAAGCATTGCAAGTAGCTTACCAAATCTTAAGAAGAGAAGCTTTTTAAAACCAACAACTTTTATTAATCAGGTTGATAAGAAAGTTATTAAAGATGTTGATATCGTATTGGTTGATGAAGCTCATCTATTATTAAGTAAAGAAGATACTTACAATAGCTTTAACTATAAAAATCACTTAGAAGAAATAATTAAGCGGAGTAAGGTAACGGTTATTATCTTCGATCCAAAACAAGTACTTAAACTCAAAAGTTATTGGAATGAAGATACAATTAAAGAAATAACAAAAGCTTATAATACGACTGTCTATCATTTAACCGATCAATTTAGAATACAAGCTAGTGATCGTGTACCATACTGGATTGATCAATTTGTAAGCAATAATCTACTTCCTATTCCAAATGAAAGATCAAATTTTGAGTTTAAAGTATTTGAAAATAGCGATGACATTAAACAGGCAATCTTTAAGAAGAATGATGAAGTTGGATTATCACGACTTGTTTCAACATTCGATTACCTACACAAAAAAGATGGTAATACTTATATCGTTGATAAAGGAGGCATTAATCTTCCGTGGAATCATACTAGTGATAGTTTTACCTGGGCAGAGCAAGCTTCAACTATTAGAGAGGTAGGATCCATTTATACCGTTCAGGGGTTCGATTTAAATTACGTCGGCGTTATTATAGGCCCATCAATTAGTTATGATCCCGAAACGGACAAATTGTTAATTGACACAAAAAAATATAAAGATACTGAAGCTTATAGAAGAAGACAAGATTTATCTGTTGAGGAGAATGAAAAATCCAAAGTAGATATAATTTTAAACTCACTAAATGTTTTAATGAAACGTGGTATTTATGGTTTGTATCTTTATGCAACTGATCCAAAACTAAGAAAGAGGTTATTAGAACTTCAAGAGGAGGGGCGAAATGTCTGACATCGAAACACTTATAAAAGAAATAAACTCATTTAGAGATGAAAGAGATTGGCGACAATTTCATAACCCTAAAGACCTTGCGCTATCGTTATCATTAGAAGCTGCTGAATTATTAGAGAATTTCCAGTGGAAGACCAGTAAGGAAGCAGTCCAGACTAATTTGGAAGATATTAAAGATGAGATTGCAGATGTGCTAGTTTATTCTCTGATGTTATGTTCTGATTTAGATGTTGATCCATTAAAAATTACCCAAGCAAAACTTAAGAAAAATAAGGAGAATTATCCTGTAGGGAAAGCCAAGGGTAATAAGGCGAAGTATAGTGAATTATAGATATCATATCATTAGCTTTGTATAAACAGTTCTTAATAACCTTCAGTAATTTACCAAAGGTACATTAAGATATGGATAAACTCTTAAAATTAGATTTATAGTTGAATCCAAATCTGAAAAAGGAGTACTCTCATTGACGGAAATAACATAAAGTGGAATCGCTGATATTTAGTGTTTAGTCTTAATTTTTATAGGACCATTACTATTAGATATTGATCTATTAGAATATCCCGGAGTTGAGTGTTTTATGAGGGATTTCTATGAAAAATATAATGTCTATGAATCTGCTTTAGAAATATCTGAACCATGGTATGTTCCTCACTATGATTTTGCAAAGAAGAAAATACATTGCACATTTTTATCGAATATAGAAAATGTACTGAGTTTTCTTGTCCTAATTGCGATATCCGGCTATAAATTCTTGGACAAACAAGATCAAATTTGGACATAGGAAACCTTAACTTTTGACGATATCAGACCTTCTTTTATACAAGAATGCGGGGAGTGAAATATAAGTCCTGTTGAAAAATGGGGACAGTCATTATTGATTGAGTATGACCAGATGCAGACTCCTCCATGTTGTTTGGGTATCATTTATTATCATTGAAAGTTGCGATGTCTGTTGCCGTGGTTACAAGAAAAGTAGTTGAAAATGATTCCCGTCTTTGGCGTGATTTTAAGCACTATATTAATAAAGCCATCAAAAATATTGATATGTCAAACGTAAAAAGAATAGCGATAGATGAAACCCCACGTGGAAAGGTCATAAATATGCGACTTTATTCTTGGGTGTGGATACAAAAGAGATTATTTCCATTGTTAAAGATAAAGGTTTCGATGTCTTACACAAATTCTGTGAGTTGTTTGGTCATAAGGGTATACCACATAACCAAAATGAAGATATCTGTTAGGATATATTATCTTCAATCTAAATATAGTGGAATTAGACCACCCATTTAGAAATTAAAACCCCCATATAAATGATAACCTAAGAATGTACACAAGGGGGTGCGGATGTTTTCTTGGACCATTAAAATAGTTATTAATGTAATGATATTTCATTAATCTAAGCTGTTCTTTTGTGGCTAAAGTAATTTTATGAGGCTAAATTCATCATTTGATTATAAAGAATCAAGATTTTTCTAGGTATCGTCTTTACTGGAAAACTCTTCTAGGACTGTTTTGGTTAAAAGAACAGGATATCGAAAATCCAAAATTGGTACTTTTGCCTTCGACACCTACTCAAAACCCTTATTTCTTCGCTTGCCTTCTTTATCTTCTCACAGGAAATGAATATTCTGATATGGAGGAACATGATAAGGATGAAATCAGTAAAGCAAAAAAAGAAGCTGTTCGCCAATTTGTAAACGGTAGAATTTCTCAGATGTCAAAAAAGAGAGAAGAGCTACAAAAAGCATTATCTGCCTACAGTGATTTAGATATGGAAGATGAGATGCAAAAGTTAATTGATAACCTCTCTGAAACAGAAGCTGCTATTGCCGCAGCTATAGAAGAAAGTAAAGATTTACTAGGTACTTTACTAGACTTAAAGGAGATAGAAGCTAAAAACCAAGTTACTTATTCTCGCTTTCAATCACTGAAAAGCCAATATACAGCTGATATTAAAAGACTTTCATTTATTGTGGATGGCGAGGTACACTTACATTCTGTCGATAAAAATAAGAAATGTCCTTTTTGGTGTGCCTGGCATGGATGTAATCTCTAGGGTGAGAGTCCCGAGCCATGAAGGCAGAAGTAGTGGTTAGCCTAACGCAAGGGTGTCCGTGGTGACGCGGAATCTGAAGGAAGCGAGCGGC